>NZ_JBASCU010000065.1:0-8804 GCF_049651805.1 Pseudolysinimonas sp. | reverse complement strand
ACCGGCCCAGGTGAGGAACCGCCGGCGGCTGAGGTCGCCCTCCCGCGGTTCGGGCGCGGGGCGTTGCTTCAACAGCGCCGTCAAGACGAGGGTGGCCGCGACGACCGCGACCGTCGCGGGAATGGCGTCGAAGACGGATGCCCCCGCCCGCGTCACGGCGGCGACGATGCCGAAGGCCCCGCCGGCGACGATGAGCAAGCGGGCGAGCAGCGGCCGCCGCGCGTGTAGCACCCCGGCCGCCCCGGCGAGCGCGACCAGCACCAGGCCGATGCCGACGAGCAGCGCGGCCTTGTCGGCGGTTCCGAACAGAGCGATAGCGGCATCCTTCGCCCACGGCGGGGCGAGGTCGATCAGCAGCGACCCGACGACGAGCACCGGGCTGGCGCGTGGGGCGAGCAGGCCGGCGACGAGCTCCGCGACGCCGAGACCGAACGCGACGGCCCCGACGCCCGCAAGAGCGGGCAACACCCAGGCGCGTCTCATGCCAGCACCCTACGTGCGCGGCTGTGTCTCAGGCCCGAGATTCGGTGACACTACGGTGACGGTTTGCGCGCGTCGTAGTGGCGGAACGACCCCTGCACCCGCACGAGCACCGCGATCAGGCCGATGATGAGGATGCCGCCCAACACGGGCGGGAACCACAACGCCACCGCGGTCGCGAACACGCCGATGTAGAGGTCGCCGATGCGCGGTCCCCCCGCCACGACGACCGTGAAGATGCCCTGCAACCGGCCGCGCATCGCATCCGGAGTCGCCATCAGCAGCATCGTGCCGCGGAAGATGGCGCTGATCTCGTCGCTCGCCCCCATGCCGAGCAACGCGAACGCCGCGATGCCGAGAGCGACCGGGTTGACCTGGCCGAAGTCGCTGCCGACCTCGGCCACCCACCCGTTCGCGAGCGCCACCTGCATGCCGAGCACGGTGACACCCAGCAGCAGCACGAAACCGCCGTAGACCGAGATCGCCCGACCGATCGCGACGCCGTGCCGGTGCACGTGCCCGACCGGCCCGCTGAACAGGCTCGCGAGGAACGTGCCGACCGCCATCGACGCCGTGAGGATGCCGACGGTCACCGGGCCGCCGCCGAAGACGAGCACGCCGAGTGCGGGGAACAGCACATGCGGCCGCCCGAAGGTCATCGCGACGATGTCGACGAGAAACGACATGCGGATGTTGGGGGCACGCCGAAGGAACGCGATGCCCTGGGTGAGCGACTTCCAGCCGGGGCGCTCGACGCCCTCCGACGGCGCCATCCGGGGCAACGTGACGATTCCGAGGAACATCGTCGAGAACAGCAGCACGTCGACGAGGTAGGTCCAGCCGTAGCCGACGCTCGCGACGAGCACGCCGGCGAGGGCCGGCCCGAAGGTGAGCTGGATGCCGAAGGCGATGCCGTTGAGCGCGCTCGCTGCAGGCACGAGTTCGCCGGGAAGCAGGCGCGGCGTCACGGCCGAGCGCGTCGTCATCTGCACCGTCGCCGAAACCGAGCTGAGAGTTGCGAGCACGTAGAGGGGCCAGACCGGAACCTCGTCGGCGGGAAGCCCCGAGTCGTACCAGGCGAGCACGGCGAGCCCGATGACCGACGTCCACCCCACGAGGGCGCTCACCAGCAGCACGCGCTTGCGGTCGAACGCGTCGGCGATCATTCCGCCCCATAGGCCCGCGACGATCATCGGGACGAGGGCGATGCCGCCGACGAGAGAGACCGCGAAGGTGGATGCCGTGATGTCGTAGACCTGCAGGCCGACGGCGACGACGGTGAGTTGCGCGCCGATGCCCGAGATCGCGCCACCGAACCAGAGCCGGGCGAACGCCGGCGAAACGCGCAGCGGGGTGGTGTCGACGAACCGCCGGCGTTTCGGCGGGGTCTCGTCGGTCACTTCATCGAGCGTACTGGCGGCTCTTCGATGGTCGCTGGCGGTCCGCCCCCTCCCGGTCGCGAAACCGCGCTTCTACGGTGAGACCATGACTTTCAGCACCATTGACCAGTCCGAGGCCGCCCGGCACTTCGCCGCGAAACTGCGCTTCGAGACCGACCCCTCCGACGTCGCGGCCGCGTTCGCCGCGGGCGACGACTTCGTGCTCGTCGACTCCCGCGGTCACGCGCCCTGGCACCAGGGCCGCATCGCGGGCGCCATCCACCTGCCGCACGCCGAGATCGCCGACCGGGCGGCCGACCTCATCCCGATCACGACTCCGGTCGTCGTGTACTGCTGGGGGCCGGGATGCAACGGGTCGACCCGCGCGGCTTTGCAGTTCAGCAAGCTCGGGTATGCGGTGAAAGAGATGATCGGCGGCTTCGAGTACTGGGCGCGCGAGGGTCTCGAGATCGTCGATGACTCCGGCCCGATCACCCGCGCGGTCGACACGCTGACCGCGCCGCGCGGCGCAGAACGCGCGATCAGCTGCGATTGCTGAGCGCGTTCTGGATACCGCAGCCGCCGTTTCGACGCGCTGTGGCATCCGATTCGGTGTTTTTGTATACAGAACGGCTGAATCGGCGTAATGTGGCCCGCTGTGAGGGCGAGCGATCAGGCGTACGCGCGGCTGCGGGAGGAGATCCTGCACTGGCAGTTGCTGCCCGGCACGCAACTCTCCGAGATCGAGCTCGCTGAGCGGCTCGGCGTCTCGCGCACCCCGCTGCGCGCCGCCCTCGCGCGACTCGCCCTCGAAGGGCTCGTCGACACCTCGCGGGGTCGCACCGGCGTCGTGTCGGATGTCTCGGCCGCGAGCATCACCGACCTCTTCGAGTTGCGGGAAGCGCTCGAGACCCAGGCCGCTCGGCTTGCCGCTCGCCGATGTGACCCGGTCGTCTTCGACGGGCTCGCGACGCGGTTCGCCGCCGCCCCCGAGCTGCTGCACTCCGCGGGGGCCGACGCCTACTACGCCCTTGTCGCCGAGTTCGACGCGGCCCTCGATGCGGCCCTCGGCAACGCCGTCTACCGCGGAGCTCTCGACGGGGTGCGGCTGCACCTCGCCCGGGCACGCCGCATCGCGACCGCCAACCCCGAGCGACTCGTGCGCTCGGCCGAGGAGCACCGGTTGATCTGCACCGCGATCCGCGACGGCGATGCCGCGCTCGCCGCATCCGCGACGACCGTGCACCTCAAGGCATCCCTCACCACCATCCTCGACACGCTCGCCGGCCCCGATTCGGCCACCCAGAAAGGCACCGCATGAAGCTGCACCCGCTGCGCACCTACCGCTCCGACGAGAACCTGCCCCGGGAGGAGCAGCTCGCCTGGAAGGTGGCGCAGGTCGCCGTCGACTCGGTCGCCGTCGAACTCGACGTCGCCGAGATGATCGTCAACCGGGTCATCGACAACGCCGCCGTCGCGGTCGCGTCGATCGGTCGGGCCCCGGCCGTCGCGGCGCGCGGGCAGGCAGAGGCCCACCCGGTTTCGACGGGCGGTGCGGGTGCGACCGTCTTCGGCGTCGAGGGGCGCCACAGCCCGGAATGGGCCGCCTTCGCCAACGGGGTCGCGGTGCGCGAGCTCGACTACCACGACACCTTCCTGGCGGCCGACTACTCGCACCCCGGCGACAACATCCCGCCGCTCCTCGCCGTCGCGCAACACGCCGGGCTCGACGGCGCGGCCCTCGTGCGCGGCATCGCGACGGGCTACGAGATCCAGGTCGACCTGGTGAAGGCGATCTCGCTGCACCAGCACAAGATCGACCACGTCGCCCACCTCGGGCCGTCGGCCGCCGCGGGAATCGGCACGCTGCTCGGACTCGCCCCCGAGGTCATCTATCAGGCCGTGTCGCAGGCGCTGCACACGACGACGGCGACTCGGCAGTCGCGCAAGGGCGAGATCTCGACCTGGAAGGCGTACGCGCCGGCCTTCGCGGGCAAGATGGCGATCGAGGCGGTCGATCGCGCGATGCGCGGGCAGACCTCGCCGTCGCCGATCTGGGAGGGCGAAGACGGTGTCATCGCCTGGCTCCTCGACGGTCCCGAGGGCCGGTACGAGGTGCCGCTGCCTACCGCCGGGGAGCCCAAGCGGGCGATTCTCGACACGTACACGAAAGAGCACTCCGCCGAGTACCAGGCACAGGCGTGGATCGACCTCGCGCGTGACCTCGGGTCGCGGCATCCCGAGCTGCGCGACCCCGCCCGGGTGGAGCGGATCGTGCTGCACACCAGCCACCACACCCATTACGTGATCGGCTCGGGCGCGAACGACCCGCAGAAGTTCGACCCGACCGCCTCGCGGGAGACTTTGGACCACTCGATCCCGTACATCTTCGCCGTCGCCCTGCAAGACGGCGCCTGGCACCACGTCGACTCGTACCTTCCGGAGCGGGCTGGGCGCCCCGACACGGTCGAGTTGTGGCACAAAGTGTCGACCGTCGAAGACCCCGAGTGGACCCGCCGGTACCACTCGAACGACCTCACCGAGAAGGCGTTCGGCGGCCGCGTCGAGATCGACCTCGCCGGTGGGGCCCGCATCGTCGAGGAGATCGCCGTCGCCGACGCGCATCCGCTCGGTGCCCGCCCGTTCGCCCGCCCGCAGTACGTGCAGAAGTTCCGCACCCTGGCATCCGGAGTTCTCGCCGACGCCGAGATCGAGCGCTTCCTCGACGTCGCGCAACGGCTGCCCTCGCTCCGCGCCGACGAACTCGCGGGCCTCAACGTCGTCGCCGCCGGGCTGGCGACTCCGCCGAAGGGCCTGTTCTGATGCTGCACACGACAGTGACGCCGAACGAGAAGCGGCAGGCGTTCCGGGCCGGATTGGGGTCGGGCACGATCCAGCGGTTCCCCGGGGCGTTCACCCCCTTGAGCGCGCGCCTCATCGACGACAAGGGATTCGAGGGGGTGTACATCTCGGGTGCGGTCATGGCGAACGAGTTGGGGCTGCCCGACATCGGGTTGACGACGCTCAGCGAGGTGGCGCAACGCGGTGCGCAGATCTCCCGCAACACCCGCCTGCCGACCCTCATCGACGGCGACACCGGATTCGGCGAGCCGATGAACGTCGCCCGCACGGTGCAGGTGCTCGAGGACGCCGGCGTCTCGGGCGTGCACCTGGAGGACCAGGTGAACCCGAAACGCTGCGGGCACCTTGACGGCAAGGATGTCGTCGACGAGAAGACGGCGGTCAACCGCATCCGGGCCGCCGTGCAGGCACGCCGCGACCCCGACTTCGTGATCATGGCGCGCACCGACATCCGCGGGGTGGACGGGCCCGGTGTTGGTGGGCTCAGCGCGGCGCTCGACCGCGCGAAGGCGCTGCAGGATGCCGGCGCCGACGCGATCTTCGCCGAGGCGATGGCCGACCTCGGCGAGTTCGAGGCGATGCGCGGGGCCATCGACGTTCCGATCCTGGCGAACATGACCGAATTCGGAAAGAGCGACCTCTTCACTGTGCAACAACTGCAGGATGTCGGCGTGAACATGGTGATCTTCCCGGTGTCGCTGCAACGCATCGCGATGGGGGCGATCGAGCGCGGGCTCGACGCGCTCGCCGCGACCGGCACACTCGCCGCGGAGGTGCCCGAGATGCAGACCCGCGCCCGCCTCTATGAGCTGGTCGACTATGCCGCCTACGGTGAGTTCGACGCGGATGTTTTCACCTTCGACCTGAGAAACAACAGGAGCTGACATGGCAGAGACCGAAATCCGAAAGGGCCTCGCGGGGGTCGTCGTCGACACCACGGCGGTCTCGAAGGTCAACCCCGACACCAACTCGCTGCTCTACCGCGGCTATCCGGTGCAAGAGCTCGCCGAGAAGTGCACCTTCGAAGAGGTCGCCTACCTGTTGTGGAAGGGCGAGCTGCCCGATCCCGACCAGCTCGAGGGCTTCGAGCGGCTGGAGCGGTCGCGCCGCCACATCCCGACCGTGGCGAAAGACGCGATCGATCTGCTCCCGGTCGACGCCCACCCGATGGATGTCGTGCGCACCGCCGTGAGCGCGCTCGGCGCCGCCGACCCGAGCGCAGCCGACGCCGACCCCGAGGCGAACCTCGACAAGGCGATCACGCTGTTCGCGCAGCTGCCGGCGATCGTTGCCTACATCCAGCGCCGCCGCCGCGGACTCGACCTGGTCGAGCCGCGGGACGACCTCGGATACTCGGCCAACTTCCTGCACATGACCTTCGGCCAGGTGCCCGACCTCGTCGTCGTGACGGCGTTCGACGTGTCGATGATCCTGTACGCCGAGCACTCCTTCAACGCGTCGACCTTCACCGCCCGGGTGGTCACGTCGACCCTGGCCGACCTCTACTCGGCGGTCGTCGCGGCGATCGGCGCGCTCAAGGGCCCGTTGCACGGGGGCGCCAACGAGGCGGTCATGCACATCTTCGACGAGATCGGGTCGGCCGATGCGGCGGAGGGCTGGCTGGATACCGCGCTCGCCGAGAGGCGCAAGATCATGGGATTCGGGCACCGCGTCTACAAGAACGGCGACTCGCGCGTGCCGACGATGAAGGCATCGCTCGACACCCTCATCGCCGAGTACGACCGCCCCGACCTGCTCGCGCTGTACGACACCCTCGAGAAGGCGATGGATGATCGCAAGGGCATCAAGCCCAACCTCGACTACCCGTCGGGCCCGGCGTATCACCTCATCGGTTTTGAGACCGAGCTGTTCACTCCGCTCTTCGTCGCCTCGCGGGTGACGGGGTGGACGGCGCACATCCGGGAGCAACTCGAAGCCAACGCGCTCATCCGACCGCTGTCGCACTACGTCGGGCCTGAGCAGCGCGAGGTGCCCGAGCGCGGGTGACGTCGCGCAAGACCCCCCGCCCACGACGCCAGCGGTGATACCGTCCGGACATGTCGCGAATCGTGGCGGTAGCGCCGGCGCTGCCTGAGTATGCGTACCCACAGAGCGACATCACCGCCGAGCTGGCCGAGCTCATCACCCACGACGCCACGAAGCGCGCGGTGCTCGCGCGGTTCCATGCCGCCAGCGGCATAGGAACTCGGCACACCGTGCTGCCGCTCGAGCAGTACCGCGATCTGCACTCCTTCGGCGACGCCAATGACATCTGGATCCGCGAGGGTACGGCGCTCGCGACCCGCGCCGTCGCGGCTGCGTTGACGACGGCGGGGCTTCTCCCTGAGGATGTGGACTACCTCTTCTTCACGTCGGTAACGGGCATCGCGGCGCCGTCGATCGACGCGCGCCTCGTGCCCTCTCTGGGTCTGCGGTCGAACGTCAAGCGGGTGCCGTCGTTCGGCCTCGGCTGCGTCGCCGGCGCCGCCGGTCTGGCGCGCGTGCACGACTACCTGCTCGGGCACCCCGACGAGATCGCGGTGCTCGTATCGGTCGAACTCTGCTCGCTCACCCTGCAGCGCGACGACGACTCGGTGGCGAACTTCGTGGCGAGTGGATTGTTCGGCGACGGGGCCGCAGCGGTGATCGTCGCCGGCGCGACCCGGGCGGCCGAGCTCGGACTTCCCGGCCCCGACATCCTCGGTACCCGCGCGGCGCTCTACCCCGACAGCGAGTCGGTGATCGGCTGGGACATCGGCGGCACCGGGTTCCGCATCGTGCTCACCGCCGCGGTCTCCGACACGATCGACGCGAACATCGCCGCCGACGTCGACGGGCTGCTCGCCGACCACGCCGTCGGGCGGGGCGACGTGTCGGCGTGGGTCGCGCATCCCGGTGGGCCGCGGGTGCTGGAGGCCTTCGAACGCGGGCTCGCCCTGACGCGCGGTGACCTCGCGGCATCCTGGAGGTCGCTGGATGCGGTGGGCAACCTGTCGTCGTCGTCGGTGTTGCACGTGCTCGCCGACATGCTCGTGCAGCCGGCAGGCACCCATGGCGTGCTGTTTGCGCTCGGCCCGGGTGTCACGAGCGAGTACGTGCTGCTGAAATGGGCGGCATGATGTTGACAAGCGCTGCGCTTTTCACGGCTTTCGTGCTGCTCACCGGCGTGGAGCGGCTCGTCGAACTCGTCATCTCGAAGCGCAACGCGGGCTGGGCTTTCGCGCGCGGGGGCGTGGAGTCGGGGCGCGGCCACTTTCCGGCGATGGTTGCCCTGCACACCGGGCTGCTCGTCGGCGCGATCGCCGAGGTGTGGTTGCTCGACCGCCCGTTCATCCCGGGGATCGGCTGGCCGATGCTCGCGATCGCGCTGCTGTGCCAAGCCGGGCGGTACGGGGTGATCTGGGCGCTCGGCCGGCAGTGGAACACCCGCGTGATCGTCGTTCCCGGGATGCCGCTGCAGCGCCGCGGACCCTACCGCTGGGAGTGGCTGCGGCATCCGAACTACGTCATCGTCGCGGTCGAAGGCATCGCGCTGCCGCTCGTGCACTCCGCGTGGATCACGGCGCTCGTCTTCACGGTGCTCAACGCGATCCTGTTGCTGCGCTTCCGCATCCCGGCCGAGGAGCGCGCGCTGCGAGCCGCGGCATCCTGATGTCGCTCGACACCGAGGTGCTCGTTGCCGGTGGCGGACCGGTCGGCCTCGCGAGCGCGATCGAGGCCCGGATGGCGGGGCTGGACGTCACCGTCGTCGAACCGCGCGACGGGCCGATCGACAAGGCGTGCGGCGAGGGCCTCATGCCCGGCGCGCTGCCGGAACTCGCCCGTCTCGGCGTCGACCCCGACGGGATGCCCTTCGTCGGGATCGCCTACCTCGATGGGCGCCGTCGCGTCGAGCACCGCTTCGACGGAGGGCCGGGCCGCGGCGTGCGCCGCACCGTGCTGCACGCCGCACTGCGGAAGCGGGCTGTCGCCGCGGGGGTGCGCTTTCACGAGGGCCGGGTCGACGCGGTGCATCAACGCGCGGGCTTCGTGGAGGCCGTCGGGCTCCGCGCGGCGTGGTTGCTCGGGGCCGACGGCCTGCAC
>NZ_JBASCU010000064.1:0-19969 GCF_049651805.1 Pseudolysinimonas sp. | reverse complement strand
CCAGCACCCCGCCCACGTCGCCGGGCGGAATCGCGGCGATCGCGTCGGCGGCGGCGCGGAACTCGGGCGGAATCGCGAACACCAGCGTGCCGAGGTCGTAGACGAGCCACGCCCCGGGCGCGTCGGGTACCAGTCGGATCTCCACGGCATCCTTCCTAGCGGACTCGACTCGCCTGCCGCGACCGGGCGAGTTCCACGCGGGCCGACGCCGCGTTGAGCCACGCCCGGACCGAACTCAGGCGATAGCGGCTGAGCAACCGCGCCCGCGGCGGAACGCCGTCGTAGGCGGCACGCACGAGGTCGTCGGTCTCATTCCACGCGACTGCGACCATCGTGTCGCCGACCGGCGCGTCGCCGAAGACGGCGGCGTCGACGCGTTCGGCGGCAGGAACCAGGCCGACGACGCCGACCTGCCCGGCGAGCACACGCGCGGTACGGAGCCGGGTCGCCCGGACCGGCACGGCGAGCCCCAGTTCCGAGTACCGGTCGACCAGTTCGTCCCACGCGCCGCGCACCGATTCGTGCGGTTCGGCAGCAAACCGGCGACGCCGCGCGCGGGCCGCCTTGAGCCGGGCAACCACGAGAAGCGGCCCGAACACCAGAACCCCCGGGATGAGCAGCGCGAGCCCGACGGCGACCAGCCAGCCCGGGATGTCGAGACCGGCCGGATCGTCGGAATCGCCGTCGTCGACATCGACCGCGGTGACCAGGTCGTCTTGTTCGGCCGCGGAGCGGGGAGGCTGGCGCACCTGTGGCTGCGGCTCGGTCTGCGGCTTCGGGTCTTGGTCCTGCGGCACATCGGTCTGGTCGGGCGTCGGCGAGAACGCGATCCAGCCGACCCCTTCGAAGGCCACCTCGACCCACGCGGTGACGTCGTGCCCGGTGACGGTGACCGTCTCGTCGTCGTCGTCGACGTCGGGCGCGAACCCCATGACGACCCGTGCCGGATAGCCGAGGCTTCGGGCCATCAGAGCGAACGCCGACGCGTACTGCTCCTCATCGCCGACCATCACGGTGCTGGTGAGCAGGTCGCTGAGCCGGTCGGCCCCGTGCCCGGCGACGGACGGCGTCGTGTCAGAGGCGGTGCCCCGCGAGAAGTAGCCGGTCGACTGAAGGGTCAACTCGATCGCCCGCAGCTGCTCGATCGGCGACGTCGCGTCGCCGGCGAACTCGAGCGCTTTCGACGCGACGATGTCGGGGATGACGGTCACCGGGGCCAGCTCGACCCGCGCGACCGGGGTCTCGACGAGATCGTCGTCGGAGATGTCGGTCTGTTGCAGCACCGCCGTCGAATGCACCAGATCGCCCTCGGCGAGACCTGACGTGATCACAGCGCTGCCCGTCGCAGCGTTGTAGCGCAGTCCCTGCAACTCGTCGCGGGAGGCACCCGGGATCGTCAGCGTCTGCGCGTACCCGACTCCCGGAATCCACACGTCGGCGTAGTCGAGGATCTCGATCTGCAGCGACTGCTCCCCCGCCGGGTTCACCAGGGTCGGCGCCGGGATCTCGGGGCCGACGAGGGCGAAACTGCCCGACCCGGTCGATGAGATCTGCGCGCCCGCCACCGTCCAGATGCGGCCGTCGTAGGCATCCATCGTCGCGAGCCGCAGTCGCTGACCCGGTTCGAGTCCGGCCACGGTGAAGAGGGCCTCGTCTTCGAGCAGCTTCGAATACTGCCGGAATCCCGCGAGCGGGCTCGCGAAGTCGAGCGGCTCATACGGCGGCTCGATGCGTTCGCGCAGCACGAAGCGATCCGGTGGGGGGACGAGCGCCGCCCCACTCAATGTGCCGAGGGCGACCGCCGCGCCGACGAGCACCGCCGTGCCGGTGATGCGGCGGCGTAGCATGCCGCCGCCGGCGACGTGCACCCGGTCGGCGGCTCCCTGCCGCCAGCCCAGCCAGACCAGCGCGACAGCGGCGAAGACCACCCCGCGCAGACCCGGCTGGAACGGCTCACGCGTGCCGAGCAGGATCGACGCCAGGTACAGCAGCACCGGGCCGACGAGCAACAGCGCCGCCCGCCACGAGGTGCGCGGACGGCTGGGCAGCCAGCGGGCGGCGAGCGTCGCGCCGACCAGGCCGACGAGCCACGCCGACACGTACGGCACGACGGTCACGTAGTCGGGAAGGTCGACGGGTGCCGCGAGGGTGAGCAGGTCGTTCCAGCCCCACACGGCGCCGAACACCAGGCTGGTCAGGCTCGTGCCGGTGGGGACGACGCCGAACAGTGCCTGCTCGGGCACGGCGAGCGCACTGCCGAAGAGCACGTAGGCGGCGAGGGCCAGCACCACCGTGGTGAGGGCCCCGAGGCGCAGCAGCTTGGCGGCGAGCGCGGCGGCGGTGCCGACGACGAGGCCGCCCGCCCCGGCGAGCAGCCAGCCCAGGTCGTCGAAGCTGGTCGCCAGCCCGACGATGCCGATCAGCGCGAGAAGCGAATGGATGCCGACATCCGCCCCGATCCTGCCGGTGAAAGTGCGCGCGCTCATGACAGCTTCCGCATCAGTTGCGGCAGATCCGAGAGGGCGCCGATGGTGACGACGCTGAGCCCGGAGATGATCGCGATGCGCGGGTCGGCGCCAGCCTCGACGCGCAGGCCGATCGTGCGGGTGTCGCCGCCGAAGAGCGCATCGACGGCGCGCAGCTCGGCGATCGGGGTCGCCGAGCCCACGACGATCACGAGCACTGACGGGGGCGGCATCCTGCGGGTCGCGGTGCGGGCGAAGTCGCGCAGCGTGGTGCCCGTGGTGAGCGGTTCGATGCGCGACGAGTCGTCGAGCATCGTGACCGTCGTCGCCGTACGCAACTCCCCGGCCCCGCTGGCGATGCGCACCCGGGTGCCTTCGCGCAGCACCTGAGCGGCGATCGAGGCGAGCACCGAGACGCCCAGCTCGAACTCGCTCTCGGCGAAGACGCCGTCGCGGGCGTAACCCGGCGCTTCGGCCGCGTGCAGCAGCACGAGTTCCGACCGGCGGGTCTCGTTGAACTGGCGCACCATGAGACGGCCGACCCGTGCCGTCGTGCGCCAATGCACGTACCGCCGGTCGTCACCCGGCTCGTACGGGCGAAGCGCGTGGAACGCCAGGTCGTTGTTGGTGATCGCCGCCGTGACCTCACCCTCGAGGTCGCGCACCAGCCCCGCTGCCGACGGCCGAAGTCGCACCGTCGGCGGGTGCACGAAGAGCTCGACCGCGTCGCACCACCGCACCGCGCGGCGCACCAGACCGAGCGCGTCGCCGCGCACCGACACCGCCGGGCCCGCGACGATCACCGCGCGCTTCGCCGTCGGCACCGCGAACAGCTCCTCGTGCTCGACCTGCGGCGCAAGTGCCGGGATGCCGAACTCGGCCATTCCCCGCCCCACCGGAAGCTCCAGACGCGTCGCCGACGAGCGCCGCGACGCCGTGTTCGTCACCAGCAGCCGGCCGAAGGCCCGCTCCCCCGCGACGACCCGGCGCGGCTGCAACTCGACCTCGACCCGGAACCGCGCGCGGCCGACGAGAAACGCGAACGCCACGAGCAACCCCGCCGCGAGCGTGAGGGCGAGATACCGGAACTCGAGCCAGCCGAGAAGAGCTCCGGCGAGTCCGGCGGCGAGGGCGAAACCCGCGAGAATCCAGCCGAGGGGGGTGACGATGCCGACCACCGGGCGCACGGCGGCCCCGACCCGCGCGAGGGCGAGTCGGGCGAGACCGAACAGGGTGCGGATCGTCGTCATGAGGATGCGGTGGCCGGGTCAGGCGGCGCGGCTCGCGGGAGGAGCGACGGTGGCGAGGGCCCGTTCGACGATCTGCTCGCCGGTGACGCCCGCGAACTCCGCCTCGGGGTCGACCATGATGCGGTGGGCGAGCACCGGCACGGCCAGATCGGTGACGTCGTCGGGGGTGACGAACGTGCGGCCCGCCGCGATGGCCCAGGTACGCACCGCGCGGGCGAGCGCCAACGCACCGCGCATGCTCACGCCGAGCGCGGCATCCTTGTCGTTCCTCGTGGCGGTCGCGAGGTGCGACACGTAGTCCATGATCGAGGGGTCGGCGTGCACCTCGCTCGTCAGTGCTGCCATCGTGGCGATCACGTCGGACGCGATGATCGGGGTGATCTTCGCGGCCCGGGCGCGATTGCCCGAGTCCATCAGCAGCTCGACGGCCGTCGCGTGGTCGGGATAGCCCAGCGAGGTCTTGATGAGGAACCTGTCGAGCTGCGCCTCGGGCAGCGAGTAGGTGCCCGCCTGCTCCACGGGGTTCTGGGTCGCGATCACCATGAACGGCCGTCCCACCGAGTGCCCTTCGCCGTCGACCGTGACGACGCCTTCCTCCATCACCTCGAGCAGCGCCGACTGCGTCTTCGGGCTCGCCCGGTTGATCTCGTCGGCCAGCACGACCGAGGCGAAGATCGGGCCAGGGTGGAACACGAACCGGCTCTCGGCCTGATCCCAGATCGTCACCCCGGTGACGTCGGACGGCAGCAGGTCGGGGGTGAACTGCACCCGGGAGTGGGTGCCCTCGATCGTGTTGGCGAGGGCCTTCGCGAGCACCGTTTTGCCGGTGCCGGGAACGTCCTCCAGCAGCACATGCCCGTCGGAGAGCATCGCGGTGAGCACGAGCTTCAGCACGTGCCGCTTGCCGAGGATCGCCTGGTCGACGTTGGCGACGAGTTTGTCGAAGGCGTCGGCGAACCACTGCGCTTGTTCGGGCGTGACGGGCATTGATGTCTCCTCGGGGTATCGGCAGGCAGAGGGTCGGTCAGCAGGCGGGCGCGTCGCCCCACCGGGTGGTGGAGTAAGCGCTTCCGTTGACGAGGATCGTGATGAGGTCGTTGTCGTCGTTGTCGGTGTCGGCGCCGTCGCCGAGGCCTCCGGCGTGCCAGGCGCGGAGCCGCACCGTGCCGTTCGCCCCGGTCGTCGTGCCCGTGGAGTTGGCGAAGTCGACCTTGAGCTGGATGCCAGGGCTCGTGTTGGCGTAGCGGATGCCGACGTTGTAGTAGCCCGCGTAATCGTTGTGCCAGCACAGCGCGTAGCTCGCCGGAACCGGAGCCAGCGGGGTCACCGAGTTGGACGTGCGGGCGTCTCCGGTCTGCCCGGCGCTGACGGCGCGCACCTGGATCGAGTAACTCTGCCCGAGCGTCGCGTCGGTGATCTGATAGCTCGTGGCCGAGCCGACGTTCTGCCAGCTCGAGTGGTAGTTGTTCACGAGGATCTCGTAGCGGGTGATCGGCTCGGTGCTCGGAGCGGCCGTCCAGGAGAAGGTGACGGTGCGGTCGCCGCGGGTGCCCGACCACGAGGCGCTCGCACTGGCCGGCGGGCCGGGGCGCGGGGTGCCGGCGTTGGTCGATGAGAACGGCGCACTCTCGCCACCGGGGCCGAGGGTCACGATCGAGTACGAGGATGCTGTGCCCACCCGGCCGGGAACCGTCGTCGTCGTGACGTTGCCGACGCTCACGACCGCACCTCCGGGGCTCACCGTGATGCGGTACCCATCGATCGTGCGACCGTTACCGCCGGCCCCACTCCAGTTCAGGATGACGTCGCCCGACCCGTTGGAGGAACCCGTCGCGGTCGCACTGGTCACCGCCGACGGCGCGCCGAAGGGCCGCGCCGTCGCGCTCGGGTCGGAGATCTCGCCCTGACCGACCGCGTTGGTCGCCCGCACCTGGAAGGTATAGGGGTCGCCGTTGGTCAGGCCGGTGAAGGTGTACGACGCCGAACTGCCGGGTACCGTGACGGGGGAGCCGCCCGACCAGAGAAGCGTGTACTGGGTGATCGGCTCGCCGTTGGTCGCCGGGGCGTCCCACTCGAGCGTCACCTGCCGGTCGCCTTCGACGAAGGTGGGCGTCGCGACCTTTCCCGGCACGTCGCGCACCGTATAGAGCAGTCGTCCTTGCACCTGCCGGCCGGCATCCCGGGTGGCGTCTTCGACGGTGTACACGACGCTGACCACGCCGATGAACGCGGATCCGGGTTGCACGGTGACCTCGCCGTCGGCGGTGAAGTCGACACTCGCTTGGGATTCGGCGGCGTTCTCGATCACCGCCGAGAGCACGCGCAGCGGCTGACCGTCGGCGGCGAACGGGTTGTAGTCGTTCGCCAGCACATCGACCGTGTCGCTCACGCCCCGCCGACCCTTCTCGGCATCCTCGACGGCCTGCGTGAGCGGCCGCGTCGATCGCACGACGGTGACCCGCACCGTGCCGGGCACCACGTAGTCGCGGTAGCGCACCGTGAACGCCAGTGTCGCGGTGGCGCCGGGCTGCACGCCGAGAGGCGCCGAGATCGAGAGGGTGCCGCCGGAGATGTCGGCCGCGATGTCGGCGGTCTGCCCGCTCAGGCCGCTGTACTGGAAGTCTCCGGCCACGGCCGGGTTCGGATGCGCCGTCGAGGCGCGCAGGTCGACGACCCGAGCGGCCTCGCCGGCCTCGATGGTCACCGTCTGGGTGGTGAACGCGGGAGGCACGTCGGCGAACTCGGGATCGCCGACGATGAGCCCCATGGTCAACAGCGCCTCGCGACCGTCGGGATCGTCACCGGTCGCCCCGTCGGTGACCCGGAACGTGATCGAGGCGATGCCGCGGAAGTCGGGCGAGGCGGTGAACCGGATGGTGTCGCCGTCGACGACGAGGTCGCTGCCGTCGCTGTGGGTCGCGGTCACACTCTCGGCGTCGACGAGGATGGGCGGTTTCTCTGAGGGCACGACCACGATGTCGGCGAGGTCCCACTCGCGGGAGCCGTTCATCTGGATGACCTGGGGCCCGAGGTCGGAACGCAGCCGAGGCGGCGGGGCGTAGTCGCTTCCGACCGCGGGGGGCACCACGATGAACGCGGTCGCCGTGAGACCGTCATCGGGGTTGGTCACGCGGTAGGCGATCGCCGCACGGCGCTCGCCGGGTCGCACGACGACCGTCTGAGCGCCCTCCTCGACCGTCGCCATCCCGGCGTTCGTGCCCTCCAGGGTGACGACCAGGTCGCCGTCAAGACCCGCCGGGTTGCCGATGAGACCGTCGAGGTCGACCGCGACCGAGTCTTCGCCCGCGATGTCGTCCACCGGCACGAAGTAGTCGAGAGCGGTCGGGAAGACGGGGGCGGCGTTCTCGGTCACCCGCACGATGAGGAACGCGTCATCTTCGCCGCCGTGATTGTTGGTGATGGCGTACCTGACCGTGTAGGTGCCTTCGGCTTCGGGTGCTTCGACGACGATCTTGCTGCCGTCGACCGTCGCCGTCAGCGCGGGGTCGACCTCGAGCAGGTCGGGCAGCACCTCGATCTCGTAGCCGCTCGGGTCTGAGTCGTTGAGTCCCACCGCGACCGTTGCCGTGCGGCCGGGCTTCATCTCGATCTGGTCGTCGACCGCGTTCGGGGCCGGCGCGCTGTCGGGACGCGGGATGACCCCGATCGTGAGGATGCCGACGGCTTGCGCGCCGAAGGAGTCTTCGACGACGTACCCGATCGTGTCGGTGCCGCCGGCGGCGCGATCCGCTGTGTACTGGATACTCGTGGGGCTCACGGCGTCGACGACCCCGAGAGCGGGCGTCCGTTCGAGCCCGACGATGACGACGGAGTCACCATCGGGGTCGATCCCGTCGAGCGGCAATTCGATGGGGATCGTGGCGCCGGCGAACACGCGCGCCGTCTGCGGGAGCGGTACCGGTGGCTGGTTGGTCTCGTCGTCGGCGCCGACGACCACGAATGTCACGCGAGCCGTCGCCGATTCGCCGTACTGGTCGGCGACGCGGTAGACGACGCTGAACTCACCGGGCGTCTCGCCGGCTTGGTATCGCACCGTTCCGTCACCGACGAACACCAGCCCGTCGCCCGCGTCCGCAGTCTCGACGAGCTCGGCCGCGAGCACCAGCAGCGACTGATCGGGGTGTTCGTCGTTGGCGAGCACGTCGGCGCTGGCCACATCCCCTGCCCGCACCCGCACTCGGTCGTCGCGGGCGATCGGCGGCTGCCGGTTCACGATCGGGGGCACCGGCACGACCGTCACCCCCGCCGTGGCCGACTGCGCGCCGTCGGAGACCGTGTAGCGGAACTGCGTCTGCGTCGTCAGAGCGCCGGATGAGCTGATGCGGATGACGGCGTTGCCGAGCGCCTCGACGGTGACGCCGGGCGCGATCCCCCCGGTGTCGACCGACTGTACGGCCAGCACGCTGCCGTCGGGCGACCCGTCGTTGACGAGAACCTCGACGATCGTCGGCTCACCCGCCCGCAGGAAGGCGGTGTCTTTCACGGCGATCGGCGGCAGGATCGCCTGGGGGTCGGGCAGCACGTCGACCCGCACGATGCCGATGCTCGACGACGGCCCGGCGGCAAGGGAGTAGAGGAAGTAGTAGGTACCGGCGGCCGCGGCCTGGAAGGTCACGGTGCCGCGTTCGCGGTTGGGCGCGACGATCGCGTCGGTGGGCACGTCGTCGACGTCGAGCAGGGTGAGCGCCTCGCCGTTGGGGGCGATGTCGTTCTTCAGCGGTTCGATCGCGACCGATTCGCCGACGAAGGCGGTGGCGAAGTCGGGGGTGCCGATGGGGGCGAGCGATCCGCGCGGTTCCACGCTGACGGCGAGCACCCCGCTGCTGGCGAGCACGCCGTCGGAAACCGTGAACGCGACCTCCTTGACGCCGGGCTCGCCGGAGCGGTGCTCGAAGGTGAGGGTGCCATCCGGTGTGAAGCGCACGATGTCGCTCGAAGCGGGCGAAGCATCCGCGAGGTAGATGTCGTCGCCGTCGGGATCGCGGAAGTCGCCCAGCACGTTGTAGGTGATCGCCCCGCCCGACTCGACACTCACGAGCGTCTCGCGCTGGGCAGCCGGGGCTGCGTTGCTGTCGTGCGGGGTGACCCGCACGGTGACACTGGCCTCCGCAACGCCGCCGGCCCGGCCGTCGTCGATCGTGTAGCGGAACGACGCCGACGTGGCGCCGAGGGCCGGAGTGAACTGCAGCGCACGCCCGCCGTCGATGACGTCGATGATGCCCACCGCTGCGGGCACCTCGGTGTGGCGGGCAATGGTGAGCACGTCACCATCCGGGTCGGTGTCGTTGTCGAGCACCGCGAGGATCGTCGTACGCCCGTCACGCACGCCGTACTCGTCGTCGCGGGCGATCGGCGGACGGTTGGTCTCGGTGCGTTCGGCGAGGGTGTCTTCGAACGACTGCGTACTCGCCTTCTCGTCGCCGTCCTCCGTCTCCTGCTCTTCGGGCGGGGTCACCTCGTCCCAGTTCGCGACGAGCCGCATCTCGTCGTCGAGCAGCCAGACGTTGCCGTTGTCGAGGTCGTTGAGCGCGACGACGGAGCCGTTGACCCGGAACTCGAGCCGCGAACCCTGGGTGCGCTGCGGGATGTCGTGCGCGACCGGGTCGTCGTCGTCGCAGACCAGCAGATAGCGTTGCGCTCCGCCCCAGGCGCCGTGCACGCAGCCGTCGACCGCGACGGGCGCCGACACGTCGTCGGGCCCGGCGACCGGCCCGTCGAGATCGGCGGATACGGTGCGTACCGCGCCCCCGTCGGCCACGTAGAGCAGCGCGGTGGCTGTCGCGAGCACCACCTCACCGCGAGCCGGACCGGTCTGTTGCAGGCGGTAGGCGGCATCCGGCAGTTCGACGGTTTCCCCGTCGGCACGCACCAGCCGGTTCGCCGTCTCGTCGAACAGCACCATCCGGTCGCCGACCGCGGCGATCTGCGCCTTCTCGGGCACGGCGAGGGGCGTCGAGGTCGCCGGGATGCCGGGGGCCTCGATGCGAAGGGCGATCTGGTCGGCGAAACTGGCGGCGAGCACCACCCCCTCGGTGGTCACCGTCGCGAGCCCGCCCCGCCCGAGCTCGGCGGCGGGTATGGATGTCGGGTCGAAGACGAGCGCGTTGGCGACGTCGAGCGCCCAGAGCTGACCCCGCGGGGAGAGGATCGCGAGGGTGCTGCCGCCCAGCGCGACGCTCGAACCGGGCGGGATGTCGACGGGTTCGACGAGAGTCGTGTAGGCGGGGTCGACTCGGGCCACGGCGCCGAGTTCGGGGTCGACGACAAAGACGTGGGCCGGGTTCTGCACGACGTCGAGGGCGGCGGACTGACCGCTGACGGAGCCGTCGAGTTCTTCGATCTGCCGGTTGAGCCGACCGCCGAGCAGGGCATCGCCGTTCGTCACCCAGACATCGCGTGCCTGCAGGTCGACGTCGCTGACCGGGAACCCGTCGTGCAGCACCGCGAAAGCGACCGGCACTCCGGCGAGGAGCGCGATGACGAGAGCCGAAGCGGCGGCCTTACGGTTCCGGGAGATAGACCCGACGATCCCCATGCGTCGTTCCTGCTTTCACAAGGCGGAACCTGCTCCGCGGTGCGAATCGAGAGTGCCGCCCAACCTAACATGACAGTTCTTCGTCCCCCAACACCGTTTAGTCGGGTTACAACGGCGCGGGCGCGGTTGTCACTCCACGGTGCAGATGACGAGCGGCTCGGACGTTCTGCCCGACCGCCCGATCTCGACGTTGATGCACACCCGACTCCCCGGCACGATCCCGTCGACGGTGACCTCGGGCTCCCGCAGCGCCTCCCTCGACGACGGCGTCTCGGCGCGAGCCCAGTAGTAGAGGTCGCCTTCTCGCGGGTCGGGATTCACCCACGTGAAGGTCACCGCGGTCCCGTCCGGGCTCGGGGCGGCAACTCCGTCGGTCGCAACGGGCACCGCATCCTGATTGACGGCCGATCCCCCGCTGGAGGCGGGCGTCGGGTTCGTCTCGGGGCGCTCGACCGCCCCGCCGAGCACGATCGCCAGCGCGACGACGGCGAGCACGAGAACCGAGAGCACCGCCGCGAGAGCGGCGACGAGTCGCACGCGCGAGTGACCCTTCGACACCTCGGTGGATGCCGGCGCGCCGACGGGCGGCGCTGGCCCATCCGGAACGACGGTCGGCAGCGAGCGAACCCGGGTCTCGTCGTCGTCGGGCGCAGCGACGACCACGTTCTCGTGCTGGGCGGCGTCGGCGATCTCCAGCGTGGTGGGCGCGAAGCCCAGCTCGAGTTCGATGCGTTGCAAGGCCCGGCCGAACTCGAGCGCGCTCGAGTAGCGGTCGTCGCGATTCGTCGACATCCCCCGGGTCAACACGGCGGCCAGCGTGCGCGGCACGTCGTCGCGCCGCAGCGCCGTGACCTGTCCGCGTTCGATGCGCGACATCAGGTCGACGGGAGTGTTCGGCCCGCCCGGAACCTCGAACGGCGTGCGGCCGGCGAGCACCGTGTGCAGGGTCGCGGCGAGCGAGAAGACGTCGGAACGCGCATCGTGCTGGGGGATGTCGAGGAACATCTCGGGGGGCGACCAGGGCACCGAAAGCCCCACCGTTCCTCCGGTCGACGCCTCGGGGTCGGTGTCGTCGCCGTCACGACCCGTCGGCGCCGAGTCGCCCCCGGCGGCGATCCCGAAGTCGGTGAGGGCCGGGTAACCGTAGTCGTTGGTGAGCACGTTGCCGGGTTTGATGTCGCGATGCAGGATGCCCGCGCGGTGCGCCGTCTCGACCGCCGACGCCACCTGCACGCCGATGCGCAGCGTGTCGGGCACCGACAGCGGCGCCGCCTTGTAGCGCTCGGCCAGGTTGGGCCGTGAGCAGTACTCCATGACGAGGTACGGGCGGCCATCGGGCGCGAGTCCAGCGTCGTGGATCGTGACGATGAACGGATGCGTCGAGAGGCGCGCCATCAAGTTCGCTTCGCTCGTGAACGACGCGGGTGCCGACGCCCCGATGTCGGCGAGTAGAACCTTCACCGCGACCACGCGATGCGGCAGCACCTGTTCGTACAGGTAGACGTCGGAGAACCCGCCGGTGCCGAGTGGACGCACGAAGCGGTAACCCGGCAACTCGGGCGGGCTCGATGCGGCGCGCGGCGTCACGTGAGGAACACTAACGAAAACGGGCGGCGACCCGCAGCCGAGGTGACGCGGTTCGTCATCGCAGTGACGAGGGCGGCCTGCGCCCAACATCCCGCCCGCCGCCGGCTGGTCGTCCCTACTCGGCGCCCTGTTCCTCGTCGATGCGGTCGTGGTCGATGCCGATGCCGCGCGCGCGGTCGTACCGCAGCTTGATGAGGCTCGCGATCACAGCCACGGCCATCGCCGCGACGATGACGCCGAGCGAGACGAATGTGCCGATCTCGGGCGCCCATTCGACCGGCTCGCCGCCGTTGATGAACGGCAGCTCGTTCTCGTGCAGGGCGCCCAGGAAGAGCTTCACGCCGATGAAGCCGAGGATGAAGGCGATGCCGTACTTGAGATAGACGAGCTGGTCGACGAGATCGCCGAGCAGGAAGTAGAGCTGCCGCAGCCCCATCAGCGCGAACACGTTCGCCGTGAATACCAGGAACGGCTCCTGGGTGATGCCGAAGATCGCCGGTATCGAGTCGAGGGCGAATACCAGGTCGGTCGTTCCGAGCGCGATGAGCACGATGATGACCGGCGTGAACACGCGGCGACCGTCGACGACGGTGCGCAGCTTCGCGCCCTCGAACCGTTCGGTGATCGCGATGCGCCGCCGCAGGAATCCGATCAGCTTGTTCTCGGTCTCGGCCTCGTCGTCGTGGCTGGTGAACGCCTGGTTCGCGGCCGTATAGATGAGGAACAGCCCGAACAGGTAGAACACCCACGAGAAGTTCTCGATGAGTGCGGCGCCGAGCAGGATGAAGATGCCGCGCAACACGAGCGCGAGGATGATGCCCACCATCAGCAACTCCTGCTGATACTTTCTGGGCACCGAGAACCTCGCCATGATGATGAGGAAGACGAAGAGGTTGTCGATCGACAGGCTGTACTCGGTGAGCCAGCCGGCGACGAACTGACCAGCGTGCTCGGCTCCGCTGAAGACGAGCAACAACACGGCGAAGACGATCGCCAGGGCGACGTAGAACGAGATCCACAGCGCCGACTCCCGAGTCGACGGGATGTGCGGACGCCGGAACGCGAGCGTGATGTCGAAGGCGAGGATGAGGCCGAGCACGACGTAGGTGCCGATTTCGAACCAGAGGGGGATGGAGAATTCCACGAACTACCTTTCGGGTACAGGACAGGGCCCGAACGTCTCTCCCGCGTGGCACCGCCGCGAGGCGCTGCGCACGGTCGCGACCGGGGCTGCAACGCTGGAACCCGTGATGACGGCCGCGACGAGGTGGGATACTCCCCTTCGCTGCGACGAGTCTAGGGGGCCCGCGCTCGGGTTTTGCCCATTAGCGACGCCGATGAGATTCGCGCAGCGGCCCGGGCCCGCCTGAAGGCCCGCAACGACTTCAAGATCATGCTCGCGATCTTCGGGGTGATCATCGTGGTGCTGGTTGCGATCGGGTTCTTCTCGACCGGACGGCAGACCGGCTTCACGTCGTACTTCTGGCCGGTCTGGCCCATTCTGGGAATGACGATCGCAGCGGTGTTCGTCGGCCTCGACGCCAACGGCATCACCCGCCGTACATCAGCGAAGCGGACGTCGACGCCGAGATCGCCCGCATGACGAAGAAGCCGGCGCCTCCCGTTTAGAGTTCGGAGACTTCGAGCCGCTCGCCGAGCGGCCGGCTGGCCGCGACCGTCTCGTCGAGCAGCTCCTGATCGCCCACGCGCGTCGGGTCGAGCCACTCGTCGTACAGCTCTCGCGGCACGATCAGCGGCATCCGATCATGAATGGATGCGACCTGCGGCGCCGCCGGTTGGGTCACGATCGTGTACGACACCATCCACTCTTCTTGGCCGGTCTCGGGGTCGGGTGTCTTCGTCACGTTCCAGAGGCCCGCGAACGCGAACAGGCCCTTCGGCTCGTCGGGCAACGTGAAGCGGTGGCCCTTCTCGTAGTACTCCGTCGCCGGCACCAGCCCGCGGCGGCTCTTCAGCGGCCCGCCCCACGCGCCCGACCCGACGAGACCCTCGACGCGGGCGTTGATCGCCGGGAACTTCGCCGGTTCACCGCGCACCCAGAGCTTCCACCAGGCGAGGTCGACGGTTCGGCGGCGTTCACCGTCACGCTCCCGCTCGCGCACGATGGGGTTGAGGTTGCGGCGGTGCACCCCGGTGGGTTTCGCGGGCTCGTCCCGGAACTCCTCGAGCCACCCGTCGAGCGCCGCCGTCTGCACCTGGTCGTCGAACACCGCGAACCCGGAGTGGATGTCGGCGGCCTCGACCTGCAGCCCGTAACTCGCGCACATGCCTCCAGTGTCCCCCGTTCGACCGACATCCTGCTCCATACGGCGAGCCTGTTGACGCTTGCACCGGGGGACGGCTAGCGTGCGAAACGGGTTACAAGATCACGAGGCACCGTGTCACACACCATCGCGAGGCGCACCCGCAACCGCGCCAGGATCATCACGATCGTCGCGCTGATCGCCGCAGCCGTCATCGTCGTCGGGGGCGGCGCCGTGATCGCGCTCGCGGGCGGGTCGCGCAACGGCATCCTCGCCGCCTACGGCGTCGCGACCATCGCCATCATCACGATGATCGCCGTCTTCGGGGTACTCACCCTGCGCCTGGCGCGCGCCCTGCGAGCGCTGGCGATACGGCATCCGGATGCCGTCGTGTTCCTCGCTCGGCGCCTGCCGCCGGTCGTCTCCGACCTGCCCGCCTATCTGCGTTCCAAGGGGATCGAGGTGCAGATCGGCGACCGGTGGCACCCCGCGTTCGCCGACGACCGCGGAATCGCCGTGTGCAGCGCGGGCTCCGACCCGCGGGAACTGCTGCTCATGGAGTGGGCCGAGATCGGCAACCTCGAGATGGTGCGCACCGCGACGGTCGGCGGCGACTCCCGGTGGAGTGTCACCGTGGATGTGCGCCCCTACGACGTGCCGCTCACCGCCGACCTCGGCGAAGCGTGGGGGATCGTCACGATGGCCCTCGACGCCGCCGACACCGCGGAGGTCGTCAAGGCGGTCGACGCACGCCGGCCTCGAAGGTGGGACTAGCGCTCCGCGCCCTACCTCGGGACCTTTCGGGATGCAAGCCCGCGCGGGGATTGTTGTGGCGGCGTTTGACTGTGCCCATGAAACGCTGGCTGTTCGGACACGGGCTGCTGCTGGTGAACCTCGCCCTCTTTCTGCTCTTCCTCATCGGGATGGCGCTCACCGGCTGGCAGGTCGCCAACGAAGAGCTGCTCGAACACGGAGCGCCGGCCGAGACGTTCGGTCAGTTCCTCGCCAGTGGCGACTTCTCCGAAGCCGTCTTCGAGAACTGGGAGAGCGAGTTTCTGCAGATGGGCGCCTACGTGGTGCTGACGGTCTTCCTGTTCCAGAAGGGCTCGGCCGAATCCAAGCCCCTCGACGAGCCGGCACCCCAAGACGACGACCCGCGGCGCCACGCGAAGAAGGCCGACGCTCCGTGGCCGGTGCGACACGGCGGGTTCGTGCTCGTGCTCTACGAGAACTCGCTGCTGATCCTGTTCGCGCTGCTCTTCACGGCATCCTTCGTCGGTCACGCCGTCAGCGGCGCCGCCGCTTACAGCGAGGAGCAGGGCCTGCACGGGATGCCCGGGGTGAGCCCGGTCGAGTACCTCGGCACATCGCAATTCTGGTTCGAGTCGTTCCAGAACTGGCAGAGCGAGTTCATGGTCGTCGCGGTGCTCGTCTTCGCGGCCGTCTGGTTGCGTCAGCGCGGCTCGGCTGAGTCGAAGCCCGTGGCGGCACCCCACGCGGAGACGTCGGGCTGAGGTGACCCGACGCCCGGAATCGACGAAACCCCCGGGGGTTGCAAGCCAGACACCACACCCGGCGCATTATGAGATAGCCTAGTAAGTCATAAGGTAATCGGGGGCGAGTATGACTTGGCCGGCTGTGACCGCTGAACACATGCTGTGGACCCCGAACAACGTCGAAGACTTCGGCCCTGGCATCTCGTCCTACCTTGGCGGACCTCGCGAGTACGACGCGAGCGTCCCCGCTGAGATCGCGCAGTGTCAGGTCGACCTGCCTGATGCGGTGGTGACGGCGGCCGAGGAAGCCGGTCGGGAGCTGAGTCGCTTCGATGCGGAGCTCGGGCACCGGGTCGCGTCCTTCGGGCCGGTGTTGCTGCGGAGCGAAGCTGCGGCGTCGTCCCAGATCGAGCAGCTCACTGCCAGCGCGCGGGCAATCCTCACCGCGGAACTCACCGGACACGCCGCTCGGAACGCGACCCTGATCGCGAACAACACCGCCGCGCTGACGGCAGCGATCGGGCTGGCGGATGACATCACCGCCGGGGCGATCGCGAAGATGCACGAGGTGTTAATGGTCGGTCAGGTCCAGCACACCCCGGGCGAGTGGCGGACCGAGCCAGTGTGGATCGGGACTAGTTCGCGATCTCCGGTCGGTGCGGACTTCGTGGCACCCCGGTGGGAACGCGTCCCGGATCTGATCGAGGACCTGGTGGTGTTCAGTCGCCGGCTGGATGTCGGTGCGCTGACACTGACTGCGATCTCACACGCGCAGTTCGAGACGATCCACCCCTTCACCGATGGTAACGGCCGCACCGGTCGCGCTTTGGCACAGGCGCTGCTTCGCTATCGAGGTGTCACACGAGTGGTCGCAGTGCCCGTGTCCGCCGGTCTCTTGGCCGACGTCGACGGCTATCACGCCGCGCTGACTGCTTATCGGACCGGGGAACTGGAACCGATCGTGGCAGGTTTCGCAGAGGCGAGTCTGAGAGCAGTCACGAACGCTCGCCAACTCGTCGCCGACATCGACGCAATCGTTGATGGGTGGCGGGCTCGAGTGAAGGCGCGTTCGGACAGCGGGGTGTGGCGGGTGCTCGAAGTGATCGCTCGGACTCCGGTCGTGGACGCGGCCTTGGTCGCAGCGGCGCTGGGCATTCGAACCCAGAACGCTTACCCGCTGCTGCGGGACCTGACCGACCAGGGCGTTCTCAATGCGAAGACGGAACACCGCTTTGGGACGGTGTGGCGCAGCGACGAGGTCCTTGAAGCGATCGACCGGTTCGCGGAGCGCGCGAGACGACGAAGCATCTGACCATCCCCGATCCCTAGGCCCGGAGACTTGATCCGCCGCAGGTGCATGGTCGGCCCGAGCCCAGTCAGCGATACACCATCATCAGCAGGGACCGATCTCCACGACCATCGAGGTATCCGGTGTCCACCCTGGAGATTCCCGCGCCGGGCTGAGTCCCGTGGGGTGGTGGACTTTCGGGCCGTGGGCGTCGTGACGACGTCGTGAGGGGCCACCGTGCGATGGTCAGTGAGACGGATCGAGCTGCTCGCCGAGCTGAAACTCACCGACACGACCGACCGGGTCCGGCAGATGACGGAGCGGCTCTGTCAGGAGCTCATCGATGCCGAGGCTGCCTACCCCTACGTGTTCCTCGACGCGACGTACTGCAAGGTCCGCATCGATGACCGGGTCGTGTCCCCAGCGATCGTCGTTGCGATCGGTGTCGCCGCCGACGGACGCCGCCACGTGCTGGGTTTCGATGTCGGTGACAGCGAGACCGAGGAGTTCTGGAAGGCGTTCCTGCGCTCGCTCAGGGCCCGCGGCCCGCACGGGGTGGAGCTGGTGATCTCTCGCCTCGATCATCCGCACGATCTTCGCCCAACCCGACGCCGAGCACATTGCTGCACAGTTCGACGAGGTCGCCCGGATGATCGAACGTGTCCGCCCGAAAGCCGCCGACATGCTCCACGACGCCAGAGCCGACATCCTCGCCTTCGCCGCGTTCCCGACCCGGCACTGGCGGCAGATCTGGTCAACCAACCCGCTCGAACGTCTCAACCGCGAGATCAAACGCCGCACCGACGTCGTCGGCATCTTCCCCAACGTCGCCGCGCTGCTGCGACTCTCCGGCGCGATCCTGGTCGAGCAGCACGACGAATGGGAAGCCGGCGACCGCCGCTAGTTCTCCGAGGCATCGATGGCCGAACTCACCACCAGCGTCACCCCGGTCGACGAGGGGGCGATCCTCACCGAGATCACCGCCGCCTAAACTGCAACCAGCTGATCATCGCAACGAAGCGAAAGACCCCCACTCAAAGGGACTTGGCCAAAGCCCTGACTGACCAGCACTTTTGTTATGGTGACCCCAGCGGGATTCGAACCCGCGTTACCGCCGTGAGAGGGCGGCGTACTAGGCCACTATACGATGGGGCCGTCACGACAACCGTTCGAGTATACATGGCGGTTTCGGCCCCTCGAACGCCTGGGCCGCACCCCGATCAGGGCAGCGGCGCGAGCACCCGCATCGCCCCGGGAACGACCTCGATGTCGAGCGGCAGCGCCGCGATGCGCTCGCCGTCGCCGTACGCGACGAGGGGGACGTCGGCCTCGATGCGCACCTTCTTGGCCCGCACGATGCGCACCCGCGCGTCGGTCACGTGGGTTCCGGCGAACACGCGCGGGAAGATGCGCAGGAACGCGACGCGCGACAGCGGCTTCACCATCAGCACGTCGAAGAGGCCGTCATCGAGCAGGGCGTCGGGGGTGATCTTCATGCCGCCGCCGAGCGAGACGCTGTTGCCGAGCGCGACGAGCACGGCGTTGGTCTCGGTCGTCTCGCCGTCGAGCACGAGCCGGTAGGAGATCGGCCTCAGTCGGGCGAGCTCGGCGAGCAGGGCGAGGATGTAGCGGCTCGGGCCTTTCGGATGCCGCATCGCGTTCGCGCGTTCGTTGACGATCGCGTCGAAGCCGGCCGACAGGGCGCACGCGAACCAGCGTTCGTCTCTGACACCCGTTTCGGCATCCGTCCACGTGATGTGGCCGGCGTCGATCGTGCGCGGGCCGGTGGTGAGGGCGGCGTCGAGGATGCGCATGGCGGCCTCGGTATCTTCGTGCGGGATGCCCAGGCCCCGGGCCATGTCGTTGCCGGTTCCCGAGGGGATGATGCCGAGCGGCACCTTGGTGCCGGCGACGAGGTTGGTGCCGAGATTCACCATGCCGTCGCCGCCGACGACGATGAGCGCGTCGGGTCGCTTGCGCACCGCGGCCCGAGCGGATGACAGTAGCTGCTCGAAATCGGGTTCGGTGAGCGAGGTGACCTCGTGCCCCATCGCGCGCAGCGTCTGCACGACGGCGGGGCCGACATCCCGGCTGGCTCCGAACGAGGCCGACGGGTTGATGGCCACCACGAGCTTCTTCGGGCGCGGCGTCGCGGGCATGGGAGGAGTATCGCAGCTGCCCGCCGCTCGCGTCGCCCGCCGACGCCGTCATGTCAACACCGTGTCGACGCCGGCTGCCGGTCGGTAAAGTCACAGCGTGCGGATCACCAAGTACGAACACGCGACCCTGCAGCTCGGCATCGGCGACGAGAACCTCGTCATCGACCCGGGAGTCTTCCTGTCGCATCCCGACGTTCCGGCAGTGGTCGCGATCCTCATCACCCACGAGCACAGCGACCACTGGACCGCTGAACAGGTCGGGCGCATCCTCGAGAAGAATCCGGAGGCGAGGATCCTCGGCCCGCAGGGAGTCGCGGATGCCGCCGAAGACATTCCGATCGAGGTCGTCGCGGCTGGCGACGTCGTCGACGTGGGGCCGTTCAAGCTGGAGTTCTTCGGCGGTCGGCACGCCGTCATCCACGAGTCCATCCCGGTGATCGACAATGTCGGCGTGCTCGTCAACGACGAGCTGTACTACGGCGGCGACTCGTACACGGTGCCGGGCGTCGAGGTCGGCACGCTCGCCGCCCCGATCGGCGCCCCGTGGCTGAAGATCGGCGAGGCGATGGACTATGTGCTCGCGGTCAAGCCGAAACGCGCGTTCTACGTGCACGACATGACGCTGTCGGTCGCCGGCAAGCAGATGGCCGCCGCGCGGCTGTCGTGGGCGACCGAGCAGGGCGGCGGTACGTTCACTGAACTTCAGCCCGGCGAAGCGCTCGACGTCTGAGGTCTCGACACGGGGCCTCCGGCCGCTGCTCGACCACCGAGGTTGGGGCTAGTGTCGCGTTTCTGAAGTTGGTTGACGGTTCGCTTTCTTGAGGATGTCGTCGGCGGTTTTGGTCCAGACGAAGGCGTGTTTGCGGTCGTTCCAGCCGGTGACGAATTGGCGGATCTTCGCGTT
>NZ_JBASCU010000063.1:0-29745 GCF_049651805.1 Pseudolysinimonas sp. | reverse complement strand
CCCCACCCCACCCGGTAGACTCGATCGATCCCCCCAAGCAGATTTTCGAGGTACAGGTATGTCCGAAGCACGTCGCACCGATTTGAGGAACGTCGCCATCGTCGCGCACGTCGACCACGGCAAGACGACGCTCGTCGACGCCATGCTGCGCCAGACCGGGTCATTCGGGTCGCACGAGCACCTCGAAGAGCGTGCGATGGACAGCAACGACCTGGAGCGTGAGAAGGGCATCACGATCCTCGCGAAGAACACCGCGGTCACCTACAAGGGTGTGCACGCGACCGACGGTCCGGTGACGATCAACGTGATCGACACCCCGGGCCACGCCGACTTCGGCGGCGAGGTGGAGCGCGGACTGTCGATGGTGGATGGCGTGGTGTTGCTGGTCGACGCGAGCGAGGGGCCGCTGCCGCAGACGCGCTTCGTGCTGCGCAAGGCACTCGAATCCAAGCTCCCCGTCATCCTGCTGGTGAACAAGACCGACCGGCCGGATGCCCGTATCGACGAGGTCGTCGAGGAGAGTCACGACCTGCTGCTGGCGCTCGCGAGCGACCTGCACGACGACATGCCCGACCTCGACGTCGACGCGCTGCTCGACCTCCCCGTCGTCTACGCGTCGGGTCGTAACGGCGCCGCGTCGTGGAACAAGCCCGCGAACGGCACCCTGCCCGACAACGGCGACCTCGAGCCGCTGTTCGACGCGATCCTCAAGCACGTTCCGGCGCCGACGTACGACGACGAGGCTCCGCTGCAGGCGTGGGTCACGAACCTCGACGCGAGCAACTTCCTCGGCCGAATCGCGCTGTTGCGCGTGTTCTCGGGCACGATCAAGAAGGGTCAGACGGTCGCCTGGGTGCGTCACGACGGATCCCACACGACGGCGCGCATCACCGAACTGCTGCTGACCCGCGCGCTCGAGCGGTACCCGGCGGAGAGCGCCACGGCGGGCGACATCGTCGCGATCGCCGGATTCCCCGACATCACGATCGGCGAGACGATCGCCGACCCCGACGACATCCGACCGCTTCCCGCGATCACGGTCGACGACCCGGCGATCTCGATGACCATCGGCACCAATACGAGCCCGCTCGTCGGCAAGGTGAAGGGCCACAAGCTCACCAGCCGCATGGTGAAAGACCGCCTCGACCGCGAACTGATCGGCAACGTGTCGCTCAAGGTCGTCGACATCGGCCAGCCGGATGCCTGGGAGGTGCAGGGCCGCGGCGAGCTGGCCCTCGCGATCCTCGTCGAGAACATGCGCCGCGAAGGCTTCGAGCTCACCGTCGGCAAGCCGCAGGTGGTCACCAAGACCGTCGACGGCAAGCTGCACGAGCCGTTCGAGCACCTCACGATCGACGCCCCGGAAGAGCACCTCGGCGCGATCACCCAGCTGCTCGCCGCCCGCAAGGGCCGCATGGATTCGATGACCAACCACGGCACCGGGTGGGTGCGCATGGAGTTCATCGTGCCCTCGCGTGGGCTCATCGGCTTCCGCACCGAGTTCCTCACGATCACCCGCGGAACCGGCATCGCGAACGCGATCTCGCACGGCTACGAGCCGTGGGCGGGTGCGATCACGACGCGCGTGAACGGCTCGATCGTCGCCGACCGGTCGGGCACCGTCACGCCGTTCGCGATGGTTGCCCTTCAGGAGCGCATGTCGTTCTTCGTGGAGCCGACACAGGAGGTCTACGAGGGCATGGTCATCGGCGAGAACTCGCGCGCCGACGACATGGATGTGAACATCACGAAAGAGAAGCAGCTCACCAACATCCGCTCCTCGACCTCCGACAACTTCGAGAAGCTCACCCCGACCCGCAAGCTCACCCTCGAGGAGTGCCTCGAGTTCGCCCGCGAAGACGAGTGCGTGGAGGTGACGCCCGAGGTGGTGCGCATCCGCAAGGTCGAGCTGGATGCCACGGCGCGTGCGCGCAGCCTGTCACGGTCGAAGAAGCAGGCCTAGCAACGCGTCAACCTTCCTCGGGCTTCGATACGTCGTTGTGATACGGGGTCACGCTACGATCCCGGGTATCGAGGCGAGGAGCATTCCCATGCTGAAGAAGACGTTGCGTCCCTGGTTTCTCGCGGTCGGGGTAGTCCCGCTCGCGCTCACGCTCACCGGTTGCTTCGGCATCCCGGGTCTGCCGAGCGCGCCGAACGGTTCCGACGGTGGCACCGACGGCGTCGACGATGAGCTCGTCGAAGACATCGTCGAGGGCGGTGTCGACGGCGACGTCGACTTCGAGTCGGGTTCGTTGCCCGCCGACTTCCCGGTCGACGACATCCCGCTCGTGCCCGGCGAGATCGGACCGAGCATGTCGATCTCGGGAGGCACGGCGTGGACGGTCACCGTCTTCACCGCCGACGAGGCGACCGCAGCATCGGCTGGCCAGCTGCTCGAAGACGCCGGTTTCGTCAACGAAGCCGTCTTCTGGGAGAACGAAGAGTACCTCGTCGTCATCGTCGCGTCTGATCAGGACGACCAAGGCAGATGGTACGTGTACTACCAAGTGCAGGTGCAGCAGTGACCACGAGAAGGCCGAAGGTCGCGGCGGTCGGGCTCGGCGCCCTCCTGCTGGTCGGCCTACCGACGGTGACGGCGTGCTCGATGATCGAAGGAATCGTCGAGCAACAGACCGGCGGCGACGTCGACCTCGGCGGCAACACCGTGCCCGAGGACTTCCCGTCGGAGGTGCCGCTGGCCGAGGGAGACGTCGTCAACGGTTCCCAGATCACCGGGGGTGGTGGTGAGACGGTGTGGAACGTGCTGATGAACGTCTCCGATCCGTCGGCGCCCGACTCGATCGCGGCGCAGCTCGAGGGCGCGGGATTCACCTCGGCGGGCACGGGCGGGGTCACCGACAGCGGCGGAACGATCACCTACGTGAAGGATGACCTCGTGGTGAACGTGCTGCTCGGCAAGACCGGCTCAGGGTGGACCGCGAACTACACGGTCGCCAGGGCTTCGGGCTGAACGCCGTGGCCGCCCGGGCATTCACGCTCGTGCTCGCGTTCGCCGCCGGCGCGGGGATGGGCTTCGTGCTCACCTTCACGCACCGCCAGTACATCGTCGATCTGGCGGGGATTCCGGTGCCGCTGGGACTCATCGGCGGCCTCGCCGTCGTCGCGGCACTGCTGACCGGCATGCGGCTCGCCTTCGGCGAGCGCATCGCACCGCTGGCCGCGGCGGCCGGCGTCATCCTCGGGTCGGCGATTCTGGCGCTGCCCGGTAGCAGCGGCTCGCTCTTCGTTCCCGACGACCCCGTGGGGTACGGGTGGGCGGTCGGCCCGACTGCGCTCGCCATCCTCATCATCGGCTGGCCGCAGCCGAAGAGGAGCCGCACGTCCACGGCGAGCATGCCAGCCTCCGGGTAAGGGTGCCCTAACCAGCCGCCACCGGCGAGTGTTCGTAGACTGAAGCAGTGACGTACGTGATCGCCCTTCCGTGCGTGGATGTCAAAGACCGCGCCTGCATCGACGAGTGCCCCGTCGACTGCATTTACGAGGGCGACCGGATGCTCTACATCCAGCCCGACGAATGCGTCGACTGCGGTGCCTGCGAGCCGGTATGCCCGGTCGAGGCGATCTACTACGAAGACGACCTGCCCGACAAGTGGAGCGACTACTACACGGCCAACGTCGAATTCTTCGCCGAGGTCGGTTCGCCGGGCGGCGCGGCGAAGGTCGGCGTCATCCCGGGCGATCATCCGGTCGTCGCCGCACTGCCGCCCCAAGCGCACTGAAGCCGTGCCACTCGAGCTGCCCGACTTCCCCTGGAATTCGCTGCTTCCCTTCCGGGAGACGGCTGTCGCGCATCCCGACGGGATCGTCGACCTCGCGATCGGTTCCCCGGTCGACCCGGTGCCGCCGCTGATCCGTGACGCACTCGCGGCCGCCGTCGACAGCCCGGGCTACCCGCAGACGCAGGGCAGCCCCGAGGTGCGCGCGGCGATCGTCGGCTGGTATGCCCGGCGCGGCGTCGAGATCGACGCGGCCAATTGCATCCCCACTATCGGGTCGAAGGAGTTCATCGCGACCCTCCCGACACTGCTTGGGCTAGGCCCGGGGGACATCGTCGTCTTTCCCACCGCCGCCTACCCGACCTACGACGTCGGTGCCCGGATCGCCGGTGCCGACGTGCTGAGGTCCGACGACCCCGACGAGTGGCCGCAGAACACGCGACTCGCCTGGCTCAACAGTCCGGGCAACCCCGACGGGCGCGTCCACGGTCACGAGTTCCTGCGCCGCGCGGTGGTGCGCGCGCGCGAGCTCGGCGCCGTCGTCGCGAACGACGAGTGCTACACCGAGCTCAACTGGGAGGGTGACGAGCCGACCCCGTCGATCCTCGACCCCGAGGTCACCCAGGGTTCCCGCCGGCTGACCCTCGCGGTGCACTCGCTGTCGAAGCGGTCCAACCTGGCGGGCTACCGGGCGGGGTTCGTCGCGGGGTGCAGCGATCTCATCGGCGAGATCCTGGAGGCGCGCAAACACGCCGGCCTCATCCCCCCGGCCCCCGTGCAGCATGCGATGGCCGTCGCGCTCGGTGACGACTCGCACGTGCGGGTGCAGAAGTCGTTGTACGCCGCCCGGCGCTCGCAACTCGCCGACGCCCTCCGGGGGGCGGGCTTCCGCATCGACGAAAGCCGCGCGGGCCTGTACCTCTGGGCGACTCGCGGCGAGGACTGCTGGGCGACCGTGGCCGATCTTGCCCGCCTCGGCATCCTCGTCACGCCGGGCTCGTTCTATGGCGACGCGGGGCGCGAGCATGTGCGGATCTCGCTGACGGCGACCGACGAGCGCACCGCCGCGGGAGCGGCGCGATTGGCGTCTTCCTCCAACGGATAGCACCCATCCTTGGTGGTCTCCGGGATGCCCTCGCGGGGCCCCTAGGCTGTAAGGGTGAGCGAAACCGATGGGCCCGACACGGCCACGTTCTCGTACGGCGGCACGACCACTGAGTTCCCGATCGTCCGCGCCGTCGACGGCCGCGACAGCGTCGATGTCTCGACATTCATGAAATCGACGGGGCTCTCGGCTCTCGATCAAGGCTTCGTGAACACCGCCTCGACGAAGAGCGCGATCACCTACATCGACGGCGATGCCGGCATCCTGCGCTATCGCGGGTATGCGATCGAAGACCTCGCCCGCAACTCGACCTACCTCGAGACGGCGTGGCTGCTCATCTACGGTGAACTGCCGACGCCGGGCGAACTCGCCGAGTTCGAAGACCGCATCCGCCGGCACACGCTGTTGCACGAAGATCTCAAGACGTTCTTCTCGGCGTTGCCGCATACCGCCCACCCGATGTCGGTCCTGTCGTCGGCGGTGTCGGCCCTGTCGACGTATTACGAAGACTCGCTCGACCCGCACAACTCCGAGATGGTCGAGATGAACACCGTGCGGCTGCTGGCGAAGCTGCCCGTGATCGCCGCCTACGCCCACAAGAAGTCGCTGGGTCAGGCGTTCCTCTACCCCGACAACTCGCTGTCGTTCGTCGAGAACTTCCTGAAGCTCAACTTCGGCAACATGGCCGAGCCCTACGAGATCAACCCGGTGCTGGTGAACGCGCTCGAGCGGCTGCTCATCCTGCACGAAGACCACGAGCAGAACGCGTCGACCTCGACGGTGCGGCTCGTCGGATCGACCGAGGCGAACATCTTCGCGTCCATCTCGGCCGGCATCAACGCCCTCTACGGCCCGCTGCACGGCGGGGCGAACGAGGCCGTGCTCAGCATGCTGCACCAGATCCACGAGTCGGGCGAGAGCGTGCAGAAGTTCGTCGAGCGGGTGAAGAACAAAGAAGACGGGGTGAAGCTCATGGGCTTCGGTCACCGCGTCTACAAGAACTTCGACCCGCGCGCGAAGCTGGTCAAGGAGAGTGCCGACGAGGTGCTCGCCGACCTCGGCGTGAACGATCCGCTCCTCGACATCGCCAAGCAGCTCGAAGAGGCGGCGCTCGCCGACGACTACTTCGTCGAACGCAAGCTGTACCCGAACGTCGACTTCTACACCGGCGTCATCTACAAGGCGATGGGCTTTCCGGCCCGCACCTTCACCGTGTTGTTCGCGATCGGCCGACTGCCCGGCTGGATCGCGCACTGGCGCGAGGCCGCGACCGACCCGGCCACGAAGATCGGTCGCCCGCAACAGCTCTACGTCGGCCCCGCCGCGCGGGACTGGCCGACCGGGCGCTGACGACCGCTTCCGCTTCGCTGAGTTGCACGAGCGCCCGGATTCCGTGTCAGTGACTTCGCCCGCGACGACGGTGCTCCAGATCGCCGAAAGTGCCTCGGCGAGGAGTTCGCGGCGGGGCGCTCACCCGCCGACGTCGTCGACAACGAGAAGCACCGCGAAACCCGGCTGCGAGGGATCTGTCCGCGGGTCGCCCGCTGGGGATGGGAGATTGCTCCCGCGCCGCGGAAGACGACCGCCCGTGCAACTCACGGCAGCGGAAGGTGACACCCGTCGTCGCAGCTCGGCTTGCCAAGGCAGACGCTCCCGACCTGCGTACTGGGACGTTGTAGGACGGTGGGACGACGTGTTCGTGCAATTGCTCGATGAGCACGGAGACCGCGTCGCGTCGCCCGAGTTCGACCCCGCGTCGCGCATCTGACGCCCGACGACCTGCTGTGCCTCTACCAGAACATGGTCGTGGTGCGTCGGTTGGATGTCGAGGCCACGGCCCTGCAGCGGCAGGGGGAGCTGGCGCTGTGGCCGCCGCTCCAGGGGCAGGAGGCGGCGCAGATCGGATCCGGTCGGGCGCTCCGAGCGGATGACTTCGTGTTCTCCAGTTACCGCGAGCACGCTGTCGCCTATACGCGCGGCGCGGCGCGGCGCTGATCGACCTGGTGCGGGTGTGGCGTGACCGCGTCAGAGTGGAACCCGTTCTCGATCAACATGGCGACGCCGCAGATCGCCGGGCTCGGTGCCGAGGTCGCCGCGACCATCACCGAACGCTGCTTCACCTACCTTGAGGCGGCTCCGGTGCGGGTGACCGGCCACGACATCGTCTACCCCGGCAAAGCTCGAGAAGCACTATGTGCCCGACCTCGACCGCATTCTCGACGCGGTCGACCGCGTTCTCGGGCGCGGGCCTACGACCACACGCCGGTGGATCGCCGATGACGCTGCGCGAGTTCCGGTTGCCCGATCTGGGCGAAGGGCTCACCGAGTCCGACATCGTCGCCTGGCGCATCGCGGAAGGCGACAGCGTCGAACTCAACCGGACAATCGGCGAGGTCGAGACCGTGAAGGCCCTGGTCGAACTGCCGTCGCCCTACTCCGGCGTCGTGGCCGCCGTGCATGCCGACGCCGGCCAGACGGTGAACGTCGGCGACCCGCTCGTGAGGTTCGCCGTGACCCCGGACGCCGGGGCGCCCGCGTGGGTCGAGGATGACGCGCCCGAGCCCAACCTCGTCGGCTATGGGTCGCGGCCCGAGCACGCCGGTCATCCGGTGCGGCGCGCCCGGCATGCGGTGCCTCCCGCTGCGGCATCGCCTTGCGTCAGGTAATGACGCTCAGCCTGTCGTTCGACCACCGCGTCGTGGACGGCGCGCAGGGGTCACGGTTCCTCGCCGACCTCTGGGCGATCCTGGAGCGCGCCGACGTCGCCGAGCTGTCAGGCTCCGCCGCTACTGGTTGATGCCGGCCAGCGACCCGGTGGTCTGACCGTTCGGGTCGCCGATGGTGCACAGCAGTTCGCGGTCGTTGTTGCTGACCCAACTGGCTTGCGTGGGAACGTAGCCGCTCGTGCCGTAGATCGAGTCGGCGTACGGGATGCCGACGAACTGGGTGAACGCGTCGCCCTGGCAGAAGGCGTCGAGTTCGTCGAAGAGCGCCTGGTCGCCCGGAAACTCCGTCGCGGTGGAGTCGCTGCGGGCGAAGACCTCGGAGTCGTGAGGTTCGGAGCAGTCGACGGTCGGCACCGAGGTCACCTCGTCGGGCGAACTGAGGTCGTTGAGGCAGTCGCCGACGGCGAGAGTGAAGACGTCGGCCTCGCCTTCCGGCACTCCGCTGACGACGGACTCGAGGAGACTGCAGCCGGCCAGCGCGGCGGCGGCGACCGTGAGGGCGAACGCGCTGAGGATGCGGCGCGGAAGGCGACGGGTCGAGTTCACGGCGCCAGCATAGCGAGTCAGGCGACCGCGACGTGCCGCAGGACTTCGTCGTGCAGGATCCCGTTCGTCGCCAGCACCGAGAGGGTGTCGAGGGCCTCAGCCCCGTCGGCATCGGTGATGCGTCCTCCGGCCTCCCGCACGATCGGAACGAGCGCCGCGATGTCCCACGGCTTGACGTCGAACTCGCCCGCGATGTCGATGGCGCCCTCGGCGAGCAGCATGTACGACCAGAGGTCGCCGAAAGCGCGCGCTCGACCCACCTCGCGGGTGAGCGCGACGAGCTGGTCGAGCCGGCCGTACTGGTCCCAGTGCTTGATGCTGTTGTACGACAGGGTCGCCTCGGCGAGATCGGCGATGCCGCTCACGTGCAGCCGGCGCGGTTCACCGCCGTCGTGCTGCAGCCACGCGCCGTGCCCGGTCGCCGCCCACCAGCGCCGGCCGAGAGCGGGTGCGCTCACCACACCGACCTCGGGAACCCCGTCGATCACGAGCGAGATGAGGGCGCCCCAGATCGGCACCCCGCGCACGAAGTTGCTGGTGCCGTCGATGGGGTCGATGATCCACTGCCGGTTCGAGGTGCCGTGGGTACCGAACTCCTCGCCGACGATCGAGTCGTCGGGGCGGGCGTCGGCGAGGTGTTCGCGGATGATGCGCTCGACGCGGGTGTCGGCATCCGTCACCTGGGAGCGGTCGGGCTTGAGTTGCACGTCGAGGTCTTGCGCCCGGTAGCGGTCGATGGCGACGAGGTCGGCTTCGGCGGCGAGCACGAGGGCGACCGCAAGGTCGTCGGCGAGGGTGAAGGTCACCCCTCCAAGCTACCGGCGTCTCGCTCCCCACCGCTCTGAACGAGCGGCGTGGGCCCAGGCGCTATGCGCCTACTCGACGACCGCGCCGCCGGGCCGAACCGTCAGCGTCGTCAGCAGACGTTGCAGCGAGTCGACCCGCGCCGCGGGGAGGCGCCCGTCGACGACGGCGTCGTTGAGTTCGCAGTCGGGCGCGTCGGGCAGATGGGTGCAGCCGCGGGGGCACTCGGCGGCGACGACGGCGAGGTCGGCGAACGACCGCAGGATGTTGTCGGTGTTGACGTGACCGAGGCCAAAGGAGCGCACTCCCGGGGTGTCGATGATCCAGCCACCGGTCGGCACGCGCAACGACACCGTCGATGACGAGGTGTGGCGGCCGCGCCCGGTGACGGCGTTCACGACGCCCACCGCGCGATCGGTGCCGGGGACGAGGGCGTTGACGAGGGTCGACTTGCCGACGCCCGAGTGCCCGACGGCGACGGTGGTGTGCCCGTCGAGCAGCGGGGTGAGTTCGGCGAGCGGCCAGGCGTCTTGCGCCGACCTGATGACCGGGATGTCGAGGGCCTCGAAGTTGCGCAGGAACGGCCCGGGGTCGGCGAGGTCGGTCTTCGTGATCACCATGATGGGGGCGATGCCGGCGTCGTACGCGGCGACCAGGTAGCGGTCGACGAGGCGCGGCCGTGGCTCGGGGTTCGCCGCGGCTACGACGATGAGCAGTTGGTCGGCGTTCGCGACGATGATGCGCTCCACCTCGTCGCTGTCGTCGGCGCTGCGGCGCAGCAGCGTGGTGCGGGGCTGGATGCGCACGATGCGCCCCAGCGAGCCCTCGTCGCCGCTCGAATCGCCCACGACATCCACGCGGTCGCCCGTGACGATTGCCTGCTTGCGCAGCTCTCGGGCGCGCGCCGCGGTCACGACGCGTTCGTCGGGCCCGTTCTCGTCGACGAGCACCGTGTACCGGCCGCGGTCGACCGAGAGCACGCGGGCGTCGATCGCGTCGTCATGCTCGGGTCGGGTTTTCGTGCGTGGCTTGTTCGCTTTGGGGTTGGGGCGCACGCGCACATCCGACTCGTCCCAGGCGTCGAAGCCCTCGTCGTCGTCATCCGGTGGCAGCCAGCTCACGCGCGCATCTGCTCCCACAAGTCGGGGAATTCGGGCAGCGTCTTGGCGGTGGTGGCGATGTCGTCGACGACGATGCCGGGCACGACGAGTCCGAGCAGCGCGCCGGTCGTCGCCATCCGGTGGTCGGCGTAGGTCTGCCAGAATCCGCCGTGCAACGCGGCCGGTTCGAACGCGAGGCCGTCGACGAGTTCCGTCACCCGGCCGCCGAGGCCGCTGATCTCCGCGACGAGGGCGGCGAGGCGGTCGGTCTCGTGCCCGCGGAGGTGACCGATTCCGGTGATGCGGGATGCCGTGGTGGCGAGGGCGGCGAGGGCGGCGAAGGTGGGGGCGAGCTCGCCGCCTTCCGTCAAGTCGAGGTCGGCGCCCGGCCAGGTGCGACCGCCGCGCCACCCGTCGCCCCCGTCGACGGTGAGGCCGTCAGCATCCCGGGTCACGGTGGCGCCGAAATGGGGGAGCAGCGTTGCGAACAGGTCGCCCACCTGGGTCGTCGCCTCGGGCCAGCCGGCGATCGTGACGTGACCGCCCGCTAGAAGTGCTGCGGCGAGGAACGGGCCGGCATTCGACAGGTCGGGCTCGATCGCGACGTCGGCGCCCGTGATCGGGCCGGGCGACACGACCCACGTCGTGGGATCGGGGTTGGACACGGTGACCCCGCGGCGCGCGAGGGCGTCGATCGTCATGTCGATGTGCGGCAGGCTCGGCAGGCGCTCCCCGGCGTGACGCAGCACGAGGCCGTCACGGAACCGCGGTGCGGCGAGCAGCAGTCCCGAGACGAACTGACTCGAGGCAGAGGCGTCGATGGTGACCTCGCCCCCTTCCACGCTCCCGGTGCCGCAGATCGTGAACGGCAGGGCGTCGCGACCGCCATCGTCGACCTCGACACCGAGGAAACGCAGTGCTTCGATCGTCGTGCGCATCGGACGCTTCCGGGCGTGCTCGTCACCGTCGATCGTCACCAGGCCGTCGGCGAGCGCCGCGACCGGCGGCACGAAGCGCATCACGGTTCCGGCAAGCCCGGCGTGGATTTCGACACCGCCGCGCAGTTCGCCGGGAATGACGCGCCAAGCGTCGGGCGACACGTCGATCGTGGCCCCGAGGGCGCGCAGGGCATCCGCCATCAGCTCGGTGTCGCGGGCGACGAGCGGAGCGTGCAGGGTCGACGGACCCGAGGCGAGGGCAGCGAGCACGAGCTCGCGATTGGTGAGACTCTTCGACCCGGGGATGACGAGGTGCGCGTTGAGCGGCGCGGTCGCGACGGGGGCGGGCCAGCCTTCGGAATAGGTCGCGACATCCATCGGTTGTCTAGGGTATGCCCACTGCCGTCCTCGAACGTCCCGTTCAGCACGCGGAACTAGACTCGACGGCGATGAGCGACACCCCTCCGGTGCAGCCGGCCCCCGAACTCCGGCGCCTCTTCGAAGAGCAGGCGCTGGTCTTCATGGACCAGCTCTACGCGGCCGCCCTGCGCATGACCCGCAACCCGGCGGATGCCGGCGACCTCGTGCAGGAGACCTACGTGAAGGCGTACGCCGCCTTCGCGTCGTTCACCCAGGGCACCAACCTCAAGGCGTGGCTGTACCGCATCCTCACCAACACCTTCATCAACAGCTATCGCAAGAACCAGCGCGGCCCCTACCAGGGCACCATCGACGACCTTGAGGACTGGCAGCTCGGCGGCGCCGAGTCGCTCACTCAGGGTCGCTCGACGCGGTCGGCGGAAGCCGAGGCGATCGACCACCTGCCCGACAGTGACGTCAAGGCAGCTCTGCAGTCGATCCCCGAAGACTTCCGCCTCGCCGTCTACCTCGCCGACGTCGAAGGATTCTCCTACCAGGAGATCGCCGACATCATGAAGACCCCCACCGGAACCGTGATGAGTCGCCTGCACCGTGGCCGTCGACTCCTGCGCGACCTGCTCGCCGACTATGCCCGCGAGCGCGGCATCGCCGTTCCGGCTCCCACCACCAGGAGCAGCACATGACCGACTGCGGATGCGACAAGGCCAAGGCCGAACTCGAAGAGTATCTGCATCGCGAACTGTCGGCAGAAGACTTCCGCGACATCACCGATCACCTCGAGAACTGCGAAGACTGCAGCCACGAGCACCTGGTCGGGGTGACCCTCACCCTCAAGATGCAGAAGGCGTGCCAGGAGAAGGCGCCCGAAGAGCTACGCGCCGCCATCCTCGCGAAGTTGCTCTGACGGCCTCGATCGTCAGTGCGCGGAGGTGCCGCTTAGCGCCACCCGGATGGTGCCGAGCTGTTCGCGGAGGCGCTTTGCGTCGGCGGCGCTGAGGTCGGCGAGGGCGCGCCGCTCGACCTCGGCGATCGGTTCGGCAAGTTCGTTGAGGATCTTCAGGCCCGCCTCGCTGAGGAACACCAGCACCTGCCGCTTCATCTGCGGGTCGCGCACGCGGCGGATGAGGTTGCGTTCTTCGAGTGAGGCCAGGTGCTGCGCCATCGTCTGGATGCGCACGAACGAGTTGCGTGCGAGCTGGGTGCTCGTGATACCCGGATGCCGGGCGAGCACCGTGAGTGACGTGTACTGCAACGCGGTGAGGCCGTAGCCGCCGACGGCTTCATCGATCTGCGCCCGGATCGCCAACTCCACCTGCTTGATCAGGTACAGCACGGTCGAATGCCGGTCGTCGCCGAGTAACGGCGCGGCTCTGCGCTCGCTCATCGACATCCCCTTCCCTGCGGTCGCCACAGTCTCTCACTTGACGTGCGGACGAAAAGTCTCCATGATCGACAATACTCAGTAAACCTGACTATCAGGAATACTGAAAACCACACCTTCAGCAAGCACCTTTCAACGAAGAATGGAGTGTCCTCGATGAAGAGGAAGACCTGGGCGACCGCGGCCGGTGCCGCGCTCGCGATCACTGCGCTCGCGGGATGCACCGCGACAGCCGCCGACGGCGGGACAGAAGAAGGCCCCATCAAGGTCGGCGTGGTTCTGCCGATGACCGGCCCGTACGCCATCCTCGGCGGACCGGGTTCGGCGGCGATGGAACTGATGGCCGAACAGATCAACGCCGACGGCGGGATCGATGGCCGTCAGCTCGAACTCACGTTCAAGGACGACACGACCGACGTCACCCAGTCGGTCACCGAGTACAACCAGCTCGCCGCCTCCGGCGAGTATGACGTGCTCATCTCCTCGACCTTCGTGAGTGCCTCGGCAGCCATCTCGGAGAGCGCCATCTCGGCTCAGATCCCGACGCTGTCGCTCGGCCCGGTGAGCGCCTACGGCGACGGCAGCAACGAGTGGATCTATGTCGTTCCGGCGACCGCTGAAATCTACGGCGAGGCCATGGTCGAGTACTTCACCGCGATCGGCGTCGAGAAGATCGCCGTCGGCTACACCGGCGGCGACCTGTTCGGAACCGGCGGCAGCGAGGCGACGCTGAAGTATGCCGAGGAGGCGGGCCTTGAGATCGTGCTCAACGAGCCGTTCGACCAGGCAGCGACCGACTTCACGCCGCTCATCACGAAGGCACTCGACTCGGGTGCCGACGCGTTCCTCGTCTGGGGCGCGGGTCCTGCGCCGGCCATCATCACCGGTCAGTTCGCCGGAATGGGCGCCGGCAGCGGCATGGAGCTCTACATGACCGGCGCGCAGGCGAGCACGCTCTACAGCATCCCGGTCGGCGAGGCCGCTGAGGGCATCGTGCTCTCCAGCAACCTCGCGGTCGCCGGTGCCGCCCTTCCCGAGGGCAGCCTGAAGACGCAGATCGACGAGTTCGCCGCGCTGTGGGCGGCGTCGGATGCGGCAGCCGACTACCCGTACCCGCCGCAGTTCGCGTTCGAGGGTGCTGCCGCGCTGCAGCTCGTCAAGGCCGCGATCGAAGCGGCCGGCACGACCGACCACGCCGCCGTGCGTGACGCACTCGAGAACCTCGACGTGCTGACCGTCGTCGGCCGGAAGGCGTTCTCGCCGACCGACCACGTCGGATCGACGACCGCCGACCTGGCGATCGTGCAGATCCAAGGCGGGGACTTCATCGCGATCGACTACACGCTCGAGCGCTTTGCGGACCTGACCGACTGATGAACACCGGGGAAGGCGGTCGTCCGCTGCTCGAGATCGACGGCGTCTCACGCTCCTTCGGGGGTGTGCGGGCGACCGACGACGTGCACATGACGGTTGCCGACGGCGAACTGCGCGGCGTGATCGGACCCAACGGGGCCGGCAAGTCGACGCTGTTCAATCTCGTGAGCGGACATCTGACACCGAGCGCCGGGACGATCAGTCTCGGCGGCACGCGGATCGACCGCCTTCCCCCTCATCGTCGCGCCGAGCTCGGTGTCGCGATCGTGTTCCAAGGCTCACGGCTCTTTCCGGGGCTCTCGGTCCTCGAGAATGTCGCCGTCGGAGCACATGCCCGCACGAGCGCCGGGATCGCCTCGGCGATCCTCCGCACGAGCCGGCATCGCCGCGAGGAGCAGGAGATCTTCGAGGATGCGCGCGAAGCCCTGACCCGGGTCGGCCTGCGTGAATGGGTCAACAAGGAGGCCGGTGGCCTTCCCCTCGGACAACAACGACGGGTGCAACTGGCACGCGCTCTCGTCGCACGCCCCCGTCTGCTCCTGCTCGACGAGCCCGCCTCGGGTCTGCGATCGAACGAGCGTGGTGCCTTCGAAGACCTCGTTCGCGAGCTGCACGGTGACGGCGTCACGGTGCTGCTCATCGAACACGATGTGGGCCTCGTGATGCGGCTCGCCGATCAGATCACGGTGCTCGACCTCGGCCGCGTGATCGCCGACGGCACGCCCGACGTGATCCGCACCGACCCTCACGTCATCGAGGCCTACCTGGGAACGGGAGACCACCATGCTGCACATTCGTGATCTCGTGGTCACGTACGGCGCTGCCACGGCTCTGGACGGCGTCAGCCTCGACGTCGAAGCGGGCGAGATGGTCGCCCTCGTCGGGCCGAATGGAGCCGGCAAGACGACGACTCTGAACGCCATCAGCGGTGTGGTTCCGACGGCATCGGGAACGATCGAGATCGACGGACGCAGCGCGCAAGTGCCCGAAGGGCGACAGATGTTCGCCGATCTCTCCGTCGACGACAACCTGCGCCTGGGAGCGTGGCGGATGCCGCGGCGCGACCGCAACACCGACCGCATCTACGACGTGATCCCCGACCTGGTGCCGCTCCGGCGCCAGCGCGCTGGCCTGCTCTCCGGTGGTCAGCAACAGATGGTCGCGATCGGCCGTGCGCTCATGGCCCGACCCGATGTGCTGCTCATCGACGAGCTCTCTCTCGGACTGGCTCCGCTCATCGCGGCGCGCCTGATCGAGCACCTCCGCGAGGTCAACCGCGACGAGGGCACCACGATCCTTCTCGTCGAGCAGGAGGTCGACCTCGCGTTCGACCTGTGCTCGCGGGCCTATGTGCTCGAAGCCGGTCGCGTCGTCGCCCAGGGAGCGACCGAAGAGCTGCGGGCCGACCCGCAGCTCGCCGCCATCTACCTGGGCACCGCCATGACGCGAAGCGAGAAATCATGAGCACCTTCCTCACCTTCCTCGTGTCCGGACTGGCCGTCGGGGCGACGTTCGCCCTCATCGGCAGCGGCTTCGTCGTGGTGCACCGCGTCACCAACGTCGTGAACTTCACCCAGGGCACGCTGACGGTTCTCGGCGGTCTGGTCGCGTACTCACTGCTCGGCATGGGGATTCCGCACGGGCTGGGCGAGATCGGCGCGGTGCTCATCGCTGCCGCGGCGGGACTCGTTGTCGGCCTGATCACCCTGTCGCGACCCGGAACGCCGCCCTTCGTCGCCCTCCTCGTCACGCTCGGTCTGGCGTTCTTCGGAACGGCGATCATCATCCTGTTCTGGGGCCAGAATCCGATCTCGCCGCCGGGGCTCGAGGGCTCGGTCGAGATCGCCGGCGTCGGGATCGAGTCGCAACGCGTTCTCATCGTCATTGTGACGCTCGTGGTGTTCGCCGCGATGTGGCTGTTCTTCGAACGCACCGACCTCGGTCGTGGGATGTCGGCTGCCGCGTCGAACCCTCGAGCCGCTCGACTCGTCGGTATCGAGATCCGGCGGATGGGGTTCGCCGCCTTCGCGATCGCGGGGGCGCTCGGCGGCCTTGCGGGCGTGCTGATCGCCCCGACCCTGCCGCTCTCGGTCTACTCCGACCTCCCGCTCGCACTGAGCGGCTTCGCTGCCGCGGTCTTCGGCGGGCTGAGCAGCCCCCTTCGCACGCTCATCGGCGCCATGGTGCTCGGAGTGTCGGGCCAAATGGTCGCCGGGTACTTGAACGGTTCGTTCCAGACCCAACTCGCCCTCGTCATGATGCTCGTCGTCATGATCGCGCGGCACCGCTCGCTCACCACGGAGGAAGCGAAATGAGACGTCTCGTCCCGTACATCCCGATCGCCGCCTTCGCGGTCGCGGCCCTCATCGTGCCGCTGTTCATGCGCGACCTCACCTTCGTGATGCAGACGCTGCTATCGATGATCGTCGTCGTGGGGCTCACGCTCTTCATGGGCTACGCCGGCCAGGCCTCTCTCGGTCAGGCGGCGTTCGTGGCGGTCGGGGCCCTCACTGTCGGCGTTCTCTGCCGCCAGTTCGGCTTGCCGCCGGCCGTCGGCCTGATCGCCGCCCCGGTGGTCGCGGGCGTCTTCGCGATCGTGATCGGAGCGCCCCTGTTGAGGTTGCGCGGCCACTACCTTGCGTTCGGCACGCTCGCCGTGCTGTTGCTCGTGCACCTCGTGATGAGCACTGTGCCGCTGTTCGGTGGCGGGGTCGGGATCATGGGGATTCCGCCGCTCCTTCCCGGCGGGCAGTTGGGCTACGTCTATCTCGCGATCGGGATCCTGGTCGGTGCGCTCGTCGTTTCCCAGCATCTCGTCGACAGTCGCTTCGGTCGCGGCATGCGGGCGCTTCGCGGGAGCGAGACGGCCGCTGCGTCGTCGGGCGTGCCTGTGCTCCGCAGCAAGATCAACGTGTTCGCGCTATCGGCCGTCTTCGCGGGCTTTGCGGGGGCGCTCTCGGCGTTCTTCATCCCGTTCGTGAGCCAGGACTCGTTCCCCGCCTCGAAATCCTTCGAGTACGTGATCATGGCCGTCGTCGGCGGGATCGGCTCGCTCTGGGGCGGCATCGTCGGCGTGCTCGTGATCGCCGTCCTGCTACAGGTGCTCAACGTGCTCAGCACGATGCCGGGCCTGCCTGCAACCGCCGGCACGACGCTTCAGTTCGCCGGATACGCCATCGTGCTCGTCGTCGTGCTGCTGTTCCTTCCGGATGGCATCGTGCCGAGCATCCAGAAGTGGTGGCGCCGCCGCAACGCACGCCTCACGCCCATCGCGGCCTGACCGCGCGGGCCTTAGAGCGTGAAGGCCCGCGTGATGAGGTCGGTCTGCTCCGCCGCGGAACGCTTTGACGAGCCGGTCGCGGTGGCGGCGGATGCCGCACGCGACACGACGCGGATCGTGCGACCCAGCGGCAGGCGTGGGGCGAGCTCCATCAGCATGAACGGCCACGCGCCCTGGTTCTCCGGTTCCTCCTGCACCCAGACGATCTCGGCGTGCGGGTAGCGGGTGACCACGTCGGTGATCGCGGCTTGTGCGAGCGGGTAGTACTGCTCGAAGCGAACCAGGGCGAACTTCTCGGCGTGCTCGTGCTTCTCGAGCTCGGCGAGAAGGTCGTAATGCAACTTGCCGGAGTGCAACAGAACGCGCTGCACGGCGGCCGTGTCGGTGATCCTCGCGTCGTCGATGATCGGCTCGAACCTGCCGCTCGTGAAGTCGGCGACCTCGCTCGTCGCGCCGCGCAGACGCAGCATCGACTTCGGCGTGAAGACGATCAGCGGGCGGCGCGGCCGGGCGTAGGCCTGACGCCGCAGCAGATGGAAGTACGACGCCGGGGTCGACGGACGGGCGATCGTCATGTTGTCTTCGGCCGCGAGCTGCAGGAAGCGCTCGATGCGCGCCGACGAGTGGTCGGGCCCCTGGCCCTCGTACCCATGCGGCAAGAGCAGTACGACGGAGGAGCGCTGGCCCCACTTCTGTTCGGCGCTCGAGATGAAGGTGTCGATGATGGTCTGCGCGCCGTCGACGAAGTCGCCGAACTGGGCCTCCCAGAGCACGAGCGCGTCGGGGCGTTCGACCGAGTAGCCGTACTCGAACCCGAGCGCGGCGTACTCCGACAGCAGTGAGTCGTAGATCCAGAACTTCGCCTGGTTCTCGGTCAGGTTCGCGAGCGGCAGCCACTCCTGGCCGTTCTCGCGGTCGTGGAACACCGCATGGCGCGAGACGAAGGTGCCGCGACGGGCATCCTGGCCGACGAGGCGCACCGGGGTGCCCTCCGTCAGCAGCGACCCGAGCGCGAGGAGTTCGCCGAAGCCCCAGTCGATGAGGCCGCTGCGGCTCATCTCGGTGCGCTTGTTGAGCAGCTGCCGCAGCTTCGGGTGAACCGTGAAGCCCTCCGGCAGGTTGCCGTGCGCGTCGCCGATCTGCTCGACGAGCGCCTGCGAGATGCCGGTGGTCTCGGGTTCGCCGGCGGTGTCGTCCTGTTGCGCGTCGGGACGCTCCAGGTCGGCCACCGGCTGGCTGTCGGTACTGACCACCGGGATCGTGCCCGTCTGCGCGGCGTGGGTTTCGGCGAACGCGCGCTCGAGGCGCTCCTGGAAGTCCTTGTGGGCGGCCTCGAACTCCTCCTGGGTGATGTCACCACGGCCGACGAGCGCCTCCGTATAGAGGTTGCGAACGCTGCGCTTGGCTTCGATGAGCGTCGTCATCAGCGGCTGCGTCATCGACGGGTCGTCGCCCTCGTTGTGCCCGCGACGGCGGTAGCAGATGAGGTCGACGACGACATCCTTCTTGAACTTCTGCCGGTAGGCGAAGGCGTGCTCCGCGACGCGCACGACGGCCTCAGGGTCGTCGCCGTTCACGTGGAAGATCGGCGCCTGGATGGTCTTGGCGACATCCGAGGCGTAGATCGAGCTGCGGGCCTCCGACGGCGGCGTGGTGAAGCCGACCTGGTTGTTGATGACGACGTGGATGGTGCCGCCGGTGCGGTACGCGCGCAGCTGCGACATCTGCAGCTGCTCCATCACGATGCCCTGACCCGCCATCGAGGCGTCGCCGTGAACCAGCAGCGGCAGCACGCTGAACGTGCCCGGAGCGCTGCGGTCTTGCTTGGCGCGCACGATGCCTTCGAGCACTCCGTCGACGGCTTCCAGGTGCGACGGGTTCGCGGCGAGGTACACCGCGACCTCTTTGCCGGTCATCGACGTGAAGGTTCCCTCGGTGCCGAGGTGATACTTCACGTCTCCCGAGCCCTGCACGGTCTTGGGGTCCTGCGTGCCCTCGAACTCCCGGAAGATCTGACCGTAGGTCTTGCCGGCGATGTTGGTGAGCACGTTGAGCCGGCCGCGGTGGGCCATGGCGATGGCGACTTCCTCAAGACCCGCCTCGGCGGCGCCCTGCAGGATCTCGTCGAGCAGCGCGATCGTCGACTCGCCGCCTTCGAGGCTGAAGCGCTTCTGCCCGACGTACTTCGTCTGCAGGAACGTCTCGAATGCCTCGGCCTCGTTGAGCTTCGACAGGATGCGCAGCTGCTCTTCCTTCGTCGGCTTCTGGTACGGCCGCTCGAGGCGTTCCTGGAACCAGGCGCGCTCCTCGGGATTCTGGATGTGCATGTACTCGATGCCGACGGTGCGGCAGTACGAGTCGCGCAGCACGCCGAGCACCTCGCGCAGCAGGGCGCTGCGCTTGCCGGCGAAGCCGCCGACGACGTATTCGCGGTCGAGGTCCCAGAAGGTGAGGCCGTGGCTCGAGAGGTCGAGGTCGGGGTGCGACCGCTGCACGTACTCGAGCGGGTCGATGTCGGCCATCAGGTGGCCGCGCACCCGGTAGTGGTTGATCAGCTCCTGCACGCGCGCCGTCTTCGACACCCGCTCGGAGAGGTCGACGTTGATGTCTTCGGCCCAGTGGATCGGGTCGTACGGGATGCGCAGCGACGCGAAGATGTTCTCGTAGAAGTCGCGCTCGCCGATGAGCAGCTCGTGCACCTTCTTGAGGAATTCCCCCGACCCGGCGCCCTGGATGACGCGGTGGTCGTAGGTCGACGTCAGTGTGATCGTCTTGCCGATGCCCAGTTCGGCGAGCGTCTTCGCGCTCGACCCCTGGAACGCCGCCGGGTACTCGAGGGCTCCGGCGCCGATGATGCAGCCCTGGCCCTTCATGAGCCGCGGCACGGAGTGCTCGGTGCCGATGCCCCCGGGGTTGGTGAGCGAGATCGTGATGCCCTTGAAGTCATCCGCCGTCAGCTTGTTCGCCCGGGCGCGGGCGACGACGTCTTCGTAGGCGGCGAGGAAGTCGCCGAACGACATGGTGTCGGCACGCTTGATGCCCGGAACCATGAGCGAGCGCGTGCCGTCGGGCTTGGGCAGGTCGATCGCGATGCCGAGGTTCACGTGCGCCGGGGCGACGACGCTCGGCTTGCCGTCGGGCTCGTCGTAGAAGACGTTCTGGCTGGGAAACTCTTTCAGCACCTGCACCATCGCCCAGGCGATGAGGTGCGTGAACGACACCTTGCCGCCGCGGGCGCGCTTCAGGTGGTTGTTGATCACGATCCGGTTGTCGATCATGAGCTTCGCCGGGATGGTGCGCACGCTGGTCGCAGTCGGAACGGTGAGGCTGGCATCCATGTTGACCGCGAGGGTCTTCTGCATGCCCTTGAGCTGGGTGACGACGTCTTCCTCGACGGAGTCGGGGGCCGGGGCGGCCTGCGGAGCGTCGGCCGGGATCGGCTGCGGCTTCGCGGGGGCGTTGGTGGTACGTGCGACAGGCGTGCTGGCGGTCGTCGATGCGGGCGCGGCGGGGGCCGGAGCGCTCTCGGTGATCACGGCGGGGATCTGCGCTTCGCCGTCGACCTGGTTCTGCGGGTCGGGCTCGGTCTCGGCTGCCGGGGCCGGGTCAGCGGGCGCTGCCTCAGGAGTCGCTGCCTCAGGAGTCGCTGCCTCAGGAGTGGATGGCGCCTCAGCCGCCGGTGCGGATTCCGCGGGAGCACCGCTGCGACGCTGCTCGAGCACGGGCCACCAGCTCTGATCGACGGAGTTCTTGTCGACGAGGTACCTTTCGTACATCTCGTCGACGAGCCACTCGTTGGCGCCGAACTCGTCTTCTGATGTGATCCCGGTTACGGGGCTCGACACGGTGAACCGCCCACTCTCATTGCGTTGAGGTCTGTTGTGTGTGGTGGCGTTTTGAAGCCGCTCCAGCTTAGGCGCTCGCCCGGATAAGTTTGGCCGCATGCGGTTCTCCAGCACTCTCCCGGCACACGATTTGACCTATTCGGATGTTTTCTTGATTCCGAGCCGATCGGGGGTCGCCAGCCGCCTCGATGTCGACCTCGCTCCCGACGACGGCTCGGGGGCGACCATCCCGATCGTGGCCGCCAACATGAACTCGGTCACCGGGCCCCGGTTGGCGGCGGCCCTCGCCCGTCGCGGCGGGCTCGGCGTGCTACCGCAAGACCTCGGAGTGGGCGAGGCCGTGGCGGCGGCCGCCTGGGTGAAAGAGCAGTCACCCGTGTGGGACGCCGCCGACGACGGACTGCCGGTCGTCGAAGCCACCGAACCCCGGGCCGCCTTCGATGCGCTCGCGGCGGGTGGGCACGATCGCGCGGCCGTCTCCGACGGGTCGTCGATCCTCGGGTCGATCACCCGCACCGGCGCGCTGCGCGGCACGATCTACCGCCCCGCCGTCGACGCGAGCGGTCGTCTCCGGGTCGCCGCGGCGCTGGGCATCAGCCGCGACATCGCCGGCAAAGCGAAAGCGCTCGCGGATGCCGGAGTCGACGTGCTCGTCATCGACACCGCCCACGGCCACCAGGAGGGGATGCTGAGCGCTCTCGAAGCGGTGCGCACACTCGACCTCGGCCTCCCCGTCGTCGCGGGCAACATCGTCACCGCCGAGGGGGTGCGCGACCTCGTCTCGGCGGGCGCGCACATCCTCAAGGTCGGCGTCGGCCCCGGCGCGATGTGCACGACGCGCATGATGACGGCCGTCGGGCGGCCACAATTCTCTGCCGTGCTCGAGACCACCGAAGCCGCGCGCGAACTCGGCGCGCACGTCTGGGCCGACGGCGGCGTGCGGTACCCGCGCGATGTCGCTCTCGCCCTCGCGGCCGGCGCCTCGAGCGTCATGATCGGCTCCTGGTTCGCCGGCACCCTGGAGTCTCCGGGGGAGGTCGAGACGGATGCCGACGGCCGACAGTACAAGGCGAGTTGGGGGATGGCGTCGACCAAGGCTGTCCACGAACGCTTCGACGGTATCGACCCCTACGAGCTCGCCCGCAAGGAACTGTTCGCGGAAGGCATCTCGTCGTCGAAGATCTACCTCGACCCCCTGCGTCCGAGCGTCGAAGACCTGCTCGACATGATCACCGCGGGTCTGCGCTCGTCCTTCAGCTACGCCGGCGCCCCCAACCTACGTTCGTTCCACGACCGCGCCGTCGTCGGCATCCAGTCGGCTGCCGGCTACGAGGAGGGCAAGGCCCTGCCGGTGAGTTGGTAGCGGTCTCAACGGGTTGAGTGCCGCCGAAGGCGGTGTATCGATACGCGACCGGCTTCGCCGGGCGCTACTCAACCCGCGGGCGGGTGCCTAGGCTGCTGACATGCCTGAGCTGCACATCACGGGGGATGCCGACGCGGATCGGCTGTTGAGCGAGGAGCCGTTGGCGCTGCTGGTGGGGATGTTGCTCGATCAGCAGGTGCCCATGGAGACCGCGTTCGCCGGCCCGACGAAGATCAAGCAGCGACTCGGGGCGTTCGACGCCGCCACGATTGCCGGGGCCGACCCGGAGAAGTTGGTCGAGGTGTTCAAGCAGACGCCCGCCGTGCACCGGTTCCCGGGGTCGATGGCGGAGCGCACGCAGGCCCTGTGCGCGGCACTGGTCGCCGACTGGGGTGGGGATGCCGCCCGCATCTGGACCGACGGTGACCCCGACGGCGCGACCGTGCTCGCGCGGCTGAAGGCGCTGCCCGGGTTCGGGGAGCAGAAGGCGAAGATCTTCCTGGCACTGCTCGGCAAGCAGTACGGCTTGACCGCCCCCGGCTGGGAGTCGGCCGCCGGTTCCTACGGGGAGACGGGCAGCTACCGGTCGGTTGCCGATATCGTTGATGCTTCCTCCCTCACGAAGGTGCGGGAGTTCAAGAAAGCGGTGAAAGCGGCCGCGAAGGAGAAGTAGCACCCTCGATGGACGACCCTCCGTCTGCCCATAGACAGTCGCCGACGTTCGGCGAGACCCGATGAGCTCCGAGATCATCCTGCTCATCGTCGGTCTGCTGCTGACCGTCGGCACCGGCCTGTTCGTGGCGAGCGAGTTCGCGCTCGTCAACCTCGACCGCCCCGAACTCGAAGCCCGTCAGGCGCGGGGCGAGAAGCGCCTCGGCCCGACCATCCGGGCGCTGAAGATCACCTCGACGCACCTCTCGAGCGCGCAACTGGGCATCACCCTCACCACGCTGCTCACCGGGTACACCCTCGAGCCGGCCTTCAGCTCCTTCCTGCACCCCCCGCTCACCGCGATCGGCCTGCCCGACGGCGCGGTACCGGTTGTCGCGACGATCGTCGCGGTCGCGGTCGCCACCCTGCTGTCGATGATCATCGGCGAGCTGGTGCCGAAGAACTTCGCGCTCGCGCTGCCACGCCAGACGGCGAAGATCGTCATCCCGTTCCAGACGCTGTTCACCACCGTGTTCCGCCCGGCGATCTCGCTGCTCAACGGAACCGCCAACGCCATCCTGCGCGCCATCGGCATCGAACCGCGGGAGGAGATCTCGGCCGCGCGTACGGCCGATGAACTCCGCAGCCTGGTGCGGCGTTCCGCGAAGGAGGGGTCACTCGACCAGGACACCGCGACCCTGCTTGCCCGCACGCTCGTCTTCTCCAGCCACACCGCATCCGACGTCATGACCCCGCGCCCACGCATCTCGAGTGTCAACAAGTCGGCTGCCGCCTCCGCCGTCATCGACCTCGCCCGCGCAACCGGGTATTCGCGGTTTCCGGTCGTCGACGAGGACATCGACGACATCGTCGGACTCGTGCACCTCAAGCAGGCGGTCGCCGTGCCGCGTGACCGCCGCGCCGAGGTGCCGGTGTCGGCGTTGCAGTCCGAAGCGCTGCGGGTGCCCGAGACGATGAAACTCGACACCCTGCTCGCCGAGCTGCGCGGCCGCAGCTACCAGATGGCCGTCGTCGTGGATGAGTACGGGGGCACCGCGGGAGTCGCGACGCTCGAAGATCTCGTCGAAGAACTGGTCGGCGAGGTGTCGGACGAACACGACCGCTCCCGGGCTGATGTCGTGCGCAGCCGCGACTGGCTGACATTCCCCGGGGCGCTTCGCCCCGACGAACTCGCCGACCGCGCGGCTGTCGTCGTGCCCGAAGACGGCCCCTACGAGACCGTCGCGGGGTGGGTCATGGCCGAACTCGGCCGCCTCGCCGAGGTCGGCGACACCGTCGAGGTGGATGCCGGAGTATTCCGGGTCGAGCGGATGGACGGGCGGCGCATCGACCGGATCCGATTCACGCCGACGCCCCCGGTGACCGGCGAGATCGCCGTGCAGAAGGACGCGTCCGCGCGGAACAGCGAGGGGGAGAAGTGATTCCGCTCGCTGCCGACGCGTCGGGCGGTGTCGACTGGATGGGCATCGGCTGGCTGGGCCTCCTGTTGCTCGTCAACGCGTTCTTCGTCGCTGCCGAGTTCGCCGTCATCTCTGCCCGCCGCTCCCAGATCGAGCCGCGCGCGGAAGCCGGATCCCGAGCGGCCAAGACTGCGCTGTGGGCCATGGAGCATGCGACGCTCATGCTGGCGACGAGCCAGCTCGGCATCACGGTGTCCTCACTCCTGATCCTCAACGTCTCCGAACCGGCCATTCACCGTCTGCTCGAGATCCCGCTCGCACTCACCGGCTGGTCCGAAGACGTGATCGCCGGGCTCGCGTTCGTCATCGCGCTCGTCATCGTCTCGTTCCTGCACGTCGTGCTCGGCGAGATGGTGCCGAAGAACATCTCGTTCTCGGTTCCCGACCGGTCGGTGCTGATTCTCGCCACCCCGTTGGTCGCGGTCGCCACCGTGCTCACGCCGGTGATCTGGTCGCTCAATGCGATCGCGAACGGGGTGTTGCGCCTGTTCCGGGTCGAGCCGAAAAATGAGGCGACGAGTGCGTTCACCGCCGACGAGGTGCAGACGATCATCGCCACCTCGACGCGCGAAGGGGTGCTGACCGACCCGACCGGCACGCTCAGCAACGCGTTCGAGTTCACCGAGAAGAGGGTGCGGGATGTCGCCCTCGGCAGCGAGCAACTCGTCACCTTGCCCGAAGACGCGACGCCGGCCGACGTGGAACGCGCGGTGTCGCAGCACGGCTTCAGTCGCTACATCCTGGTGAACGATGCCGGCGAGCCGAGCGGCTACGTGCATCTGAAGGACGTCATCGACCTGCGCGCCGACGAGTTCGACGACCCGGTGCCGCCGAAGCGCATCCGGCAACTGGTGTCGGTGTTCCGGGACTCCGAACTCGAGGACGCTCTCGCCATGATGCGCCGTACCGGCGCGCACGTGGCGCGGGTGTTCGACGAGCACGGGGCGACGAAGGGCGTGCTCTTCCTCGAAGACATCATCGAGACCCTCGTCGGCGAGGTGCAGGACGCCACCCGGCGTCGCTGACACCTGGGAATTCCGTGGATCGGGCCGTAGTGCCTCATGTCAAGATGCTCGCGAAAGCGGGGTGCGTGCCTCACCTGGTTTTGCTCGCGAAACGCCCGCGGTGAGGGCGGTGGTTTTGGCGGCGGCGAGGTGGATCAGGCGGGTTTGGATCGCGGTGATCTGCCTCGTCAGCTCGGCGGGGTTCGTGCTCGTGAACAGCGCAGCCAGCTCGGCTGTCTTCTGGGCTGTGAGGGCGCCGGAGTCGACGAGTCGCTGGTGCGGGGTGCGTGGGGCGTCGTAGACGCGGACGCTGTGGCCGTTGCGGTTGGTGCGGTAGCCGATCGCTTTGGCCGTCGCGGTGAAGAGGTTCAGCCTGACTCTGACGAGGGCGTAGAGGTCGTTCAGCAGCCGCAGCTCGGTGGGGGTGTCGTAGCGGTAGTGGAACGCGTGCCGACGCACCACGTCGCCGTTCTTCTGTTCGACGTGGGCGTTGTCGTTGGAGTGGTAGGGCCGCGCCCGGGTGAAGAACAGGTCCCGCTCGGCCGCCCAGCCGATGAGTGCCTCGTTGATGAACTCGCCGCCGTTGTCGCTGTCAATGCCGGTCAGCCGGAACGGCAGCCGCGCCTCGATCACCGGCATCGCCTCGAGCACCCACCGGTGCGCCCCGTTTCTGAGGCCGATGTTCTCGGTCCACCCGGTGTGCACGTCGGTGACGGTCAGGGTGCGGCAGAACTCGCCTTTCAACGTCGGCCCGCAGTGCAGCACCAGATCGATCTCGCAGAACCCGGGAGTCTGCTCGTGCTCGTCACCGGCCTTGCGGACCGTGATCGAGGTTCGCAGCAACGGCCCGGGCTTGGTGCCCGAGATCCCGGTCAGTCTCATCCCGTCCCTGGTGGGCTTCAGGAGCCGGTCGATCGTCGCCCCCGACACGGTCAGCAGCTGCGCCCGGGTGTGCTCGCTGAGCCGGTGCGTGTCGTCTCCGAACTCGCCGTGCTCGATGAGCTTGGGCAGCCAGATCCCCATCGTCGCGGCCAGGTACTTCCCCGACGGCTGCCCCGCAAGCATCCACACCACGATCAGCAGCCTGAGCGTGTCATACCCGTAGGTGCGCGGTCGCGGCACCCGCTTCACCGCCCGCTGCGGGCCGCGGCGCTTGCCCGCAGCAGTCACCTGCCGGCGCGCGTTCGCCCGCGACCAGCCCGTGGTCGCGACCAGCTCGTCCAGCATCCGCCCCCGCGCCCGCTTCGACCCGGCCGCGTACTCGCGGGCGTACTTCTTCGTAATCTCACGCTTGGCCGACATCGACAACGAACCCATCCCACCAGCACACCCCAGCGCCCGACGCGTGGCCAGCGTTTCGCGAGCAGATCCCAAATGAGGCACGCACCCCATTTCGCGAGCACTTTAGGTGAGTCTCGTCGCGGGCTATCCCCGGGGCGTAACACTGCGTAACATTCGGAGGAAGCCTGACCGCGCGCGGTTCGGGAGCGCGGTCGCCAAGTTTCGAGAGGACCCTCCGATGGACAGCATGATGATGGACATGATGAAGTCCATGCCCGCCGACAAGATGATGGGCATGGAGATGTCGATGATGCAGGAGTGCATCGAGACGTGTTCGGCGGCAGCGATGGCCGCGACGATGTGCGCGGACTCCGACACCGGTGCCGACATGGCGAAGTGCTCGTCGATGTGCTCGAACATGGCCGATGTCGCCACCGCCATGATGCGCATGATGATGCGCCCGGCCGGCTACGACATGGCGAGCATGCGCGCGATGATGATGGCCTGCGTCGAGATGGGCAAGTCGTGCTCGGCTGAGTGCATGATGCACGCCGACATGGATGAGCACTGCCGCATGTGCGCGAAGGCGTGCGACGCGATGGTCATGGCCTGCGAGAAGGCCATGTCGTCGATGTCGATGGCCTGAGCGGCCGACCGACCGGCTCTATCGGGCCGGGTACCACTCCTGGCCGAGAGCGATGACCTCGGCCACCTGGTGATACGCGACGGGCTCGCCGACCGCGACCGGGGCGTCGGTGGTGACCCGCTCGATCGCGCCGGCGAAGGTCGCCAGTTCGACGACGCCATCCGCAACCGACACCACGAAGGCGTCACGCCAACCCGTGGGCGAGGCGCACGCGACGACCCGCTGAATCGCGAGGATCCGGGTCGTCGTGTTGTCGCTCATGGGTGGTCCTTTCGGTTTCCGCGAGCCTAAGCGCACCCACCAGCCGCCCGCAGGCGGGACGTCACGGAACGAAACAGAACACGTAACAGAGCGAAACCCCTACAGGCGGGCGCGCAGGTACTGCGGCGGCCAGTAGTCGAGGTCGACGCCGAGTTCCGTCGCGGCGCGCAGGGCGAAGTGCGGGTCGCGCAGCATCTCACGGCCCAGCATCACCGCATCCGCCTGACCCGACGAGACGATCTCGGCGGCCTGGCGCGGCTCGGTGATGCGACCCACCGTCGAGACCCGCACGTGAGCTGCCGCCGCGACGCGTTCGGCCAGCGGCACTTGATACCCCGGCCCCGACGGGATGTGCACCCCCGTGACGAGTCCGCCGCTGGAGATGTCGAACAGATCAGCACCGGCATCCCTGGCCCAGCCCGCGACGGTCGCGGTCTGGTGCTCGTCCCAGCCACCGTCGACATAGTCGGTCGCCGAGAAGCGCACGAACACCGGCACGTCGTCGCCCACCTCTGCCCGCATGCCCCGCACGATCTCGAGCAGCAGTCGCGCCCGATTCTCGAGCGAACCCCCGTAGGAGTCGTCGCGCACGTTCGACAGCGGCGAGAGGAACTGATGGATGAGGTAGCCGTGCGCCGCATGGATCTCGACGAGATCGAAGCCCGCATCCAGCGCCCGGCGTGCAGCGCCGACGAACGCGCCCACGACATCCTGGATCTCGTCGACCGTGAGGGCGCGGGGTGCCGCGTAGTCGCCGAAGGCGAGGTCGGATGCCGACACCGTCTGCCAGCCGCCCTCGGCTTCCGGCAGCGTGCCCTTGTGCCCATCGGCGCCCCACTCGGGATACGCCGAGGCCTTGCGGCCGGCGTGGGCGAGTTGGAGTCCGACGACGGCGCCCTGGGAGTGCACGAAGTCGGTGACGCGGCGCCACCCGGCGACCTGCTCGTCATTCCAGATGCCGGTGTCGTGTGGCGAGATGCGGCCCTCGGGCGTCACGCCGCTCGCCTCGGCGAATACCAAGCCGGCGCCGCCGCGGGCGAACGAGCCGAGATGTACGAGGTGCCAGTCGGTCGGCACGCCGTCGCGCTGCTCGACCGTGTACTGGCACATCGGCGATACCCAGATGCGATTACGGGCCCGCACACCGCGGAGGTCGATCGGGTCGAAGAGGGAGGTTCCGGCTGACACCGCGCCAACCTATCGTGAGGGCATGGGCGAAACCTTCGGTCGAGATGAGGCAGCGACCTGGATCGCGGTACCGCGTGACGACGACGACAAGTACTCCCGCGGGGTGGTGGGTTTCGTCACCGGGTCGGCCCGATATCCCGGGGCGGCGGTGCTCGGCGTGGAGGCCGCGCTGCGCACGGGCGTCGGGATGGTGCGCTACCTCGGTCCGGGGCGCGCGACGCGCCTCGTGCTCCAGCGGCGCCCGGAGGCGGTGACGACCGACGGCCGCGTGCAGGCGTGGGTGCTCGGCTCGGGTCAGGACCCCAAGGAGCGTGACGAGCTGACCCGCCTCCAGATCGACACCGCGCTGGGCCAGGGCGTTCCCGTGGTGCTCGACGCCGGAGCGCTCGACCTGTGGCCGCGTGTCGCTGGGCCGCGCGTGCTCACCCCGCACGCCGGCGAACTCGCGCGGTTGCTCGACGTCGACAGGGGCGACGTGCTGGCCGAGCGGGAGGCGAGCGCCCGGCGGGCAGCAGAGGTCACCGGCGGCATCGTGCTGCTCAAGGGAGCGGAGACCCTCGTCGCATCGTCCGGCGGCGAGCTGCTGCGGGTGCGCAACGCCACCCCGTGGCTGGCGACCGCCGGCGCAGGCGACGCGCTCGCCGGCATCC
>NZ_JBASCU010000062.1:0-23356 GCF_049651805.1 Pseudolysinimonas sp. | reverse complement strand
CGCCCGCATGCACGACGCGCTCATGGGCGAGATCGAGCTGTGCATCGGCCAGGTGCAGGCTCACCATCTGCTCGACGTGACCGACGTCGCCGCCCAACACCAAAGCATCCTCGACGCCGTTCTGGCCGGCGACCCGTCGGCTGCTGCCGAACTCGTCGCCGCCCACATCGACGCCGCCGGCGCCGCCCTGCTCGTCCACTACGACCTGAACCACTAGGAATCACGATGCCTCGCAATCCGCAGAAGCAGCACCGCCAGGTTCCCCGGCCCGGCCAGATCTTCGAACTGCTCAAGTTCAAGAAGCCCACCTGGAGTGCCACCGAACGCCGACTGCAGTCGGCCCTGACGATCCACGATCTGCGGCTTATCGCGAAGCGTCGCACCCCCACGGCCGCGTTCGACTACACCGACGGCGCCGCCGAGCAGGAGCTGTCGCTGAGCCGCGCCCGCCAAGCGTTCGAAGACGTCGAGTTCAGCCCCTCGATCCTGCGCCCGGCGGCCGACGTCGACACCTCGTCGACGATCCTCGGCGGGCCGTCGGCGCTGCCGTTCGCGATCGCGCCCACCGGATTCACCCGGCTCATGCACACGCAGGGCGAACTCGCCGGGGCGTCCGCGGCGGGGGCCGCCGGCATCCCGTTCACCCTGTCGACCCTCGGCACGACCTCGATCGAGAACGTGAAGGCGGCCAACCCCGACGGGCGCAACTGGTTCCAGCTCTACGTGATGCGTGACCGCTCGATCTCGTACGGGCTCGTCGAGCGCGCGGCGGCCGCGGGCTTCGACACGCTGCAGTTCACCGTCGACACCCCGGTCGCCGGTGCCCGGCTGCGCGACAAGCGCAACGGCTTCTCGATCCCGCCGGCGCTCACCGTCGGCACGATCCTCAACGCGATCCCGCGGCCCTGGTGGTGGTGGGACTTCCTGACCACCCCGAAGCTCGAGTTCGCGTCGCTGTCGTCGACCGGCGGCACCGTCGGCGAGCTGCTCGACGCCGCGATGGATCCGACGATCTCGTACGCCGACCTCGAGGTCATCCGTGGCATGTGGCCGGGAAAGCTGGTCATCAAGGGCGTGCAGAACGTCGAGGATGCGCAGAAGCTCGCCGGTCTCGGGGTGGACGGCATCATCCTCTCCAACCACGGCGGGCGGCAGCTCGATCGCGCGCCGATCCCGTTCCACCTGCTGCCCGCCGTCGCTCGCGAAGTCGGCAAGGACCTCGAGATCGGCGTCGACACCGGCATCATGTCGGGTGCCGACATCGTCGCCTCGGTGGCGCTCGGGGCGAAGTTCACCATGATCGGCCGCGCCTACCTGTACGGCCTCATGGCGGGCGGCCGCCGCGGCGTCGGCCGCACCATCGAGATCCTCAGCAGCGAGCTGGTACGCACGATGAAGTTGCTCGGCGTCGCCTCCCTCTCCGAACTCACCCCGAAGCACGTCACCCAGCTCGAGCGCCTCACTCCTCGGCCGCGCTGACCCTCCGGCGTCCCGCGGCGGCCCTGTGGCGGTGGCCGCTGCGGGATCCTTCCCGAGCGTTGAGGGAGGATGAAGGGGTGACCCGTGACCACGTGATCGTGCTGCCCGGCGGCGGGTACAGCCGCATCTCCGACAACGAGTCGGCGCCGATCGTCGCGTGGCTCGAAGAACTCGGGATGTCGGCGAGCTACTTCGCGTACCCGGTGGGCACCCGGCATCCGGCGGTGCTGGATGCCGTGCGCGGCGAGATCCGCGCGCGACGGGATGCCGGGGCGGAGCGCATCGCCCTGCTCGGCTTCTCGGCGGGCGGGCACGCGGCGGGCCACGCCGCCCTCGCCCGCGGCGCTTCGACGCGCGAACGGGTCGACCTCGCGATCCTCTGTTACCCCGTGGTGTCGATGATGCTGCCCACGCATCGACCGTCGCGCGAGACGCTGATCGGGCGGGACGCGTCGCCGGAGCTTCGGGTGGCGACGAGCGTCGACCTGCTCGTCACCCCCGACGCTCCGCCGTTCTTCGTCTGGCACACCGCCGAAGACCCCGTCGTGCCCGTGCAGCACAGCTACCTGCTCGGGATGGCGCTCGCCGCGGCAGAGGTGCGCCACGCCCTCCACGTGTTCCCGAACGGCCGCCACGGGCTCAACCTCGCGGGCGGCGCAGGCGACGGCGACGCCCGCCAGTGGACCGACCTCTGTGCGGCGTGGCTGAAGGAAGAGGGCTGGTTGCCGTGATCCGCCGGGTGCTGACGGTGCTGCTCCTCGCGCTCGGGCTGGCGATCGCCCCGGGCACCCCGGCATCCGCCCCGCGCGAGCCGCCGCAGGCCGACACGTCCGCGCCCAGCCCCCGCCCGACGACGACCCCGACTGCGACGCCAGTGAGTGACTCGGCGCGCGGCTCGGCGTGGTGGGCCCTGGTCGCGGGTGCCGTCGCGGTCGCCGCAGCCGCTGTCTCAACGATCATCCGTCGCCGCACCCCCAATTAGGCCGGAATCCGCAGGCGCGTCCCCAGCGGGAGACAATCAGGCATGCCCAACCCGACCCCCCTCCCCCAGGCGCACGCCACGTCAGTTCGACGATGAACCGCCGTCTCACCAGCGGGCTCGCCGCCCTGCTGCTCGCGACATCCGCCCTGCTCATCCCGGCGACCTCAGCCGCGGCGGCTCCCGCCGACGACATCTACTCGCTGGTGAACCAGACCCGCGCCGCCAACGGACAGAACACCCTCACCCGCGACGGCTCCCTCGACCAAGTCGCTACCGCCTGGGCCGCTCAGCTCGCAGCGAGCGGCGTGCTCGCCCACAACCCCAGCTACTCGACCCAGATCCCAGCGGGGTGGTCACGCGCCGGTGAGAACGTCGCCCGCGGCCAGGCGGATGCGAACCAGATGCACGTCGAGTGGATGGAATCCCCCGGTCACCGAGCCAACATCCTCGGCGACTACATGGCGGTCGGCGTCGCATTCCTCGTCGCCGGCGGCACCACGTGGGGCGTGCAGGTCTTCGCCAACTACCCAGTCGCCGCGGTAGCGGCACCCGCTGCGCCGGCCCCGGTCGCCGCCGCAGTCGCCCCGACCGAGCTCGAGACCTTCTCGTTGCCTGAGTCGGCAGAGCCTGAGCAACCCCGGGTCGACCCGGCCGCGAAGATCACCGACGTGCGCGCCGCGCCGTTCTCAGTCGCCCGCGTAGCCACCGCCGACTGGTCGTGGGCGGTTCTCGCCGCCGGCCTGTTGCTCGTGACACTCGCCGCCGCCCGCACCGTCACCACGCGCGCGGCCACCCAGCGCTCCACCATCCCGCGCTAGGCGCCGGCGACCACCGTGTTGCGCAGCGACCCGATGCCTTCGATCGTCGTCACCACAACCTGACCGGGCGCCAGGTAGCGCGGAGGGGTGCGGGCGTGCCCGACGCCGCCTGGGGTGCCCGTCGCGACGATGTCGCCGGGGTCGAGCGGGAAGATCTGCGAGATGTACGCCACGATCGCCGCCGGCCCGAACACGAGATCGTCGATGCGGCCGTCTTGCAGCAGCTCTCCCTCGACTTCTGTCGTGATGCGGGCGGATGCCGGAACCTCGTCGACCGTCGCGAGCACCGGTCCGACGGGCGTGGAGTTCTCAAAACTCTTGCCCTGCAGCCATTGCAGGGTGCGGTTCTGCCAGTCCCGCATGCTCACGTCGTTGAGCACGGTGTAACCCGCGATCGCGGCGGCGGCCGTCGCCTCATCGGCTCGCCGCACCCGGGTTCCGATGACGACCGCGAGTTCGGCCTCCCAGTCGACGGCGTCGGCGGCGTGGGGTGGCAGCACGATCGCGTCACCGGCTCCGACGAGCGACTCGGGGTACTTCGTGAAGAGCGTCGGGAAGTCGGGCTCCTCGCGCCCCATCTCGCGGATGTGTTCGCGGTAGTTCACGCCGACGCAGACGATCTTGCGCGGCGCGGGCACGACGGGCGCCCAACCGTCGTCGGGGATGTCGCCGATCGGCAGGAAGCGCCCGGCCGCCGCCGTCGCGATGGCCCGCCAGTCCGGGTCGGCGAGCAGCGCGCCGACGTCGGCGAACCCGGCGATCTCGACGGCTCCATCGTCGTCGAGTCGGATGGCGACGGTGTCGCCGTCGCGGCGCAGGGTGGCGAGTTTCACGAATCTGTTTTCATCAGCGCAGGGGTCCCAACAGATTGGTGGCGACGGTGGCGTGCACCGATTCGGTGTCGGACGGGTGGTAGATGCCGGCGAGCACGTCGCGCTGCAGCCGGGCGAGTTCGCTCGACGACCGGTAGCCGCTGCCCCCGGCGACGCGCATCGCCTGGTCGACGACGCGACGCGCGGTCTCGGTCGCGCGGTGCTTCGCGCCGGTCAGCAGCCGGAACCAGTCGCCGCCGTGATCGACGAGGCCGTCGACATCCGCCGCGAGCCTCTCGAGATCGGGGCCCAGCGCGTCGAGGGCGAGCGCGGCATCCGCGAGACGCCAGCGGATGTCGGGGTCGCTCGCGTAGGTCTGGCCGGTCTTGAGGGAGGTGCGCCGGTGTGCCGCCTCCACGCCGAGCTCGAGCGCGCGGTCGGCGATGCCGGCGTACACCGACCCGATGAGCAACAGGAAGTTGGCGAAGATCGCGAACACGAACGGGTCGGTGTGCGGCCCGACCGGGAGGAAGCGGCTGATGCGTGCGTCGGGTATCACGGCGTGGTCGAGGCGCGTCGTGTTGCTCGCGGTGGCACGCATCCCGAGGGTGTCCCAGTCGTCGAGGGTGGTGACGCCGGAGTCGTCGCGGGTGAGGAAGCCGTGTACCAGCCGCGGCCCGTTGGGGCGGTCGTGTTGCTTACCGAAGACGCCGAGCCGGGTCCACGCGGGGGCGAGGGAGGTGAAGATCTTCGTGCCCGTGAACGCGAAACCCCCGTCGACGGTGTCGACGCGAGTCAGCGAATCCCACAACACGAGGTCGTTGCCCGGCTCGCTGTTGCCGAACGCGAACAGCTCGCCCGCTTCGGCATCCCGTAGCACCCAGTCGAGGCTGCTGTCGCCGCGATCGTGCAACACCCGGGCGACCCCGGCCCACACGTGGTGCATGTTGATGCCGAGCGCCGTCGCGGGAGCGTGGGCAGCGAGCAGCCGTTGGTCGCGAGCGGTGTCGAGCAGCGAGCGCGGCGCGAGGTACCCAGCGGCGCGCAACTCGTCGAGATCCTCGGCGAAGAACGCGTTGTCGCGGTCGTACCCGGGCGCGCGCTCCCGGATCCTGGCGAGAAGGTCGGGCGTCAACGGGGACACTGCCTCAGGCTATCTGCCCGAGCTGGCCCCTTCACCACGCGCGGAAGGGGCCATCTCGGGCAAATAGCTACTTCTTGAGGCCGGTCAGCACGGCGGCGAGGGCATCGACGGCGAGGTCGAGGTCGGCGCGCTCGACGACGATCGGCGGGGCGAAGCGGATGGTGGAGCCGTGCGTGTCTTTCGCGAGGATGCCGCGGGCCATCAGCTGCTCGCACACCTCACGGCCGCTGCCGAGTTTCGGGTCGATGTCGACGCCCGCCCACAAGCCGACGCCGCGCACCGCGGAGACGCCCTGGCCGATGAGACCGCGCAGCCGGGACTGGAGGTGCGCGCCGAGTTCGCGAGCGCGCTGCTGGTACTCGCCGGTCTCGAGCAGCTCGACGACCGCGAGGCCGACCGCGGCGGCGAGCGGGTTGCCGCCGAAGGTCGAGCCGTGTTCGCCGGGGCGCAGAACACCGAGGATGTCGGCGTTGCCGACGACGGCACTCACCGGCACGATGCCACCGCCCAGCGCCTTGCCGAGCAGGTACAGGTCGGGCACGACGCCTTCGTTGTCACACTGGAAGGTCGCCCCGGTGCGGCCGAGGCCCGACTGGATCTCGTCGGCGATGAACAGCACGTTGCGCTCAGCCGTCATGCGGCGCACCTCGGCGAGGTAGCCGGCGCGCGGCACGACGACGCCCGCCTCACCTTGGATGGGTTCCAGCATCACGGCGACGGTGTCGTCGTCGAGCGCCGCTTCGAGCGCCGCGGCATCGCCGTACGGCACGCTGACGAACCCCGGCGTGAACGGCCCGAAGTCGTTGCGGGCATCCGGGTCCGACGAGAAGCCGACGATCGTCGTGGTGCGTCCGTGGAAGTTCCCGTCGGCGACGATGATCTTGGCGCGGCCGTCGGCGACGCCCTTCACGCGGTAGCCCCAGGCGCGTGCCACCTTGATCGCCGACTCGACGGCTTCGGCGCCGGTGTTCATCGGCAGCACCATGTCCTTCTTGGCCAGGCGCGCGAGCGCCTCGAGGAACGGGCCGAGCCGGTCGTTATGGAACGCACGACTGGTAAGCGTCACGCGGTCGAGCTGGTCGCGCGCCGCAGCGAGGAGCACCGGATGCCCGTGGCCGAAGTTCACCGCCGAGTACGCGGCGAGGCAGTCGAGGTAGCGGTTGCCTTCCGGGTCGGTGATCCACGCACCCTCGGCCGAGGCGGCGACGACGGGCAACGGGTGGTAGTTGTGCGCTCCGAAGCGTTCGACCAGCTCGATCGCGGCCGCCGAGGAGACGCCCGTCGCGGTCGTCATCGTCGCAACTCCAGGGTGCAGCACTTGACGCCACCGCCGCCGAGCAGCAGCTCGGAGAGGTCGACCCCGATGGGGGTGTAGCCCCGTTCCCGCAGCGACGCCTCGAAGCCGACCGCGCGCGACGCGATGACGACGTTCTTGCCGTCACTGAAACTGTTGAGCCCGAGCACCGCCGCGTCGGCGTCGTTCACCGTTACGGCATCCGGGTAGAGGCCACGGATGATCTGTTGCGAGGCTTCGTCGAACGCCTTGGGCAGGTACGCGATGTTGCTGTCGTCGAGCACCGCGATCGCCGTATCCAGGTGATAGAACGACGGGTCGATCAGCTGGAGTGTGACGACCTCGCGGCCATAGATGCGGCGGAGTTCGTCGTGGGATGCGGCATCCGACCGGAAGCCGGTGCCGGCGAGGATGCGCTCGCCGACCAGCAGGAAGTCGCCCTCGCCCTCGTTCACCGAGACCGGCTCGGCGACTTCGAAGCCGTGCGACCGGAACCAGTCCATGTACGCGGGGCCTTCGGGGCCGCGTTCGTCGTACTGGAACTTCGCGCCGTAGGCGATCCCGTCGAGGGTGAACCCGCCGTTCGCCGCGTAGACCATGTCGGGCAGGCCGGGGATGGGGTCGATCAGCTCGACGTCGAAACCGAGACGTAGGTAGATCCGGTAGAGCTCCTCCCACTGCCGCACCGCGAGCGAAGTGTCGGTGGGGTCTTCGGGATGCATCCACGGGTTGATGCGGTAGCTCACCGTGAAGTGCTCGGGACGGCACATCAGCACCGTCTTGTGCACGGCGACCCGTTCGACAGACCCCGGGCGGCCATGGGTCAGAGGAGTGGCAGCGTGCATAGATTCAGGATGACACGCACACATCCGGAAGTTCTGGGCGCAGCACGCACGTCTGACGCGAATCCACCCCCTGTCACGCAATGATGCAGCGTACGCTCATCTGATGGACAACCTGGACTACGGGATCATCGACCTGCTGCGCCAGAACGCCCGGGCCGGCTACGGCGACATCGGCGCGCGGATCGGTCTGTCGGCCTCCGCCGTCAAGCGGCGCGTCGACCGACTCGTCGCCGATCGCGTCATCCGGGCTTTCACGGTTCAGGTCGATCCGATCGTCGACGGGCTGAACACCGAGGCCTATGTCGAGCTGTTCTGCCGGGGAACCGTCGCGCCGGAAGAGTTGCGACGCATCCTCGCCGCTGTTCCCGAGGTGCAGGATGCCGCCACCGTCACCGGGGATGCCGACGCGATCGTGCACGTGCGCTCGCGCGACATCCCGGGGCTCGAAGACGCCCTCGAGCGCATCCGGATCGCCCCCACCGTCGACCACACCCGGAGCGCCATCGTGCTCTCCCGCCTGGTGCATCGCTCCTACGACTGACCGCCGGGTCTCGACACGCGCCTCCGGCGCTACTCGACCACCGAGAGGGGCGTCTAGACGACGAGGGCGCCGAAGTCGCGGTCGGGGGTGCCGAATCGGTGTGCGGTGATCGACACCGCCTGCTCGCGCAGGAAGGGCAGCATCTCGATGCGCCCGGCGCCGGTCACGGGGCCCGACCACACGGCGACGTCGGGTGAACCGCCGAGCGCCGTCGCCAACGCGAGACGGTCCCCGTCGATGAGCCGGATGCGCGCGGGCAGCCCCTCGGCGCTGCGCACGAGGAAGGCGGCATCGCTCTCGACCTTCACGCCGAGGATGCCGAGGGGCGACCGCCCGAAGGCGGTGCCGTCGTCGACGAGCGGCAGCAGTGTCGCCGGAAGCGGGGTGGCGCTGCTGACGAGCAGTTTCGCCCGGGCACGGACACCGGCGCAGAGCACTCGTGCCAGATCGGCCGGGTCGCCGCCTTCGCAGAGACGCAGCACGACCTCGGCGGGCCGGTAGCGGAAAACGTTGCGTTCCACACCGAGCGCCGACGGGTCGTGGCTGCGGCCGAACTCGCGCGTCCAACACTCCTGGTCGTCGAACGCGGCGCGGCGCACCCGGTCGAAGGCGGCGAAGTCGAGCGCCGGCTGGAAGGCCTCGATCACGGTGCGCACCCGCTCGTCGAGCCCGTCGAGGGTGAGCTCGTCGCTCGGCTCGACCGGTTCCGGAACCCAGTCACCGAGCACGAAGAGGGTGTTCGGCCCTCCGGCTTTCGCGCCCGCACCGACCGACGAGCGCTTCCACCCGCCGAACGGCTGCCGCCGAACGATGGCGCCGGTGATGGGTCGGTTGACGTAGAGGTTGCCCGCCTGCACCTCCTCCAGCCAGATCGCGACCTCGCGCACGTCGAGCGAGTGGATGCCGGCGGTGAGCCCGTAGTCGGTCGCGTTCTGCAGCGCGAGGGCCTCGTCGAGGGTCGCGGCCGTCATGAGGCCGAGCACGGGGCCGAAGAATTCGGTGCGATGGAAGTCGCTGCCCGGCTGTACTCCGTCGCGCACACCGGGCGACCACAGCCGGTCGGTGTCGTCGAGCTGCCGCGGCTTGACGAGCCAGCTCTCACCCTCACCGAGCTTCGTCAGCCCGCGCGCGAGTTTTCCGGTCGCCGGTTCGACGAGCGGGCCGACGTAGGTCGCCGGGTCGCTCGGCGGGCCGACCGCGAGACTCGTGACGGCATCCGCGAGCTGGCGCCGGAACCGCTCTGACGTGCCGACGGACCCGACCAGGATGGCGAGCGACGCGGCCGAGCACTTCTGCCCGGCGTTGCCGAACGCGCTCTTGACGATGTCGGCGACGGCCAGGTCGAGGTCGGCGCTCGGGGTGACGATGATCGCGTTCTTGCCACTGGTCTCCGCGAGCAGCGGCAGGTCGGGCCGCCACGACGAGAAGAGCGCCGCGGTCTCGATCGAGCCGGTGAGCAGCACCCGACCGACTTCCGGCGCGGTGATCAGGCTGCGGCCCGTCTCGTCTTCGGCGACGTCGACGAGGCCGAACACCTCGCGCGGCACCCCGGCCTCCCAGAGCGCTTCGGCGAGCACGGCACCGCAGCGCCCCGCCGGCGGCGCCGGCTTGAGCAGCACGGCGCTGCCTGCCGCCAGCGCCGAGAGCACGCCGCCCGCCGGGATCGACACCGGGAAGTTCCAGGGCGGGGTGACGACCGTGAGCGGCACCGGGCGGAAGACGGCCCCGCGGATGCCGGCCAGCTCACGCGCCCGTTCGGCGTAGTAGTGGGCGAAGTCGACCGCTTCGCTGACCTCGACGTCCGCTTCGGCGAGGGTTTTGCCGGTCTCGGAGATCATCACCTCGATGAACCGACTGCGGAACGCAGCGAGCACCTCCCCCGCGCGGTCGAGGTACTCGGCGCGAGTGCTTCCCGGCGTTCGGCCCCAGTCGACGCCGGCCGCAGCGGCCGACCGCACCCGGTCGCGCACCGCCTCTACCGTGCCCAACCGGGCGGCGGCGAGGGTGTCCCGGCCGAGGGTGGATGTCGCTGCCCGGTCGAGCACGCCGCGCGCCCACGGGCGGTTGCCGGCGGCGGCCGGGTCGCTGTCGGGTTCGTTCGCGAACGACTCGGGCGCCCTCGGCACCGCCGGGTGCGAACGGTCCTGCACGCGATGTGCCGTGGGTACCGGCGCGCCCAGCAGTTCGAGGGATGCCGCGAACCGGCCGGCTTCGCGGGCGAAGACCTCGGGATCGTCGATGTCGACGAGCGCAGGGAGGAAGTTCGCGGAGCTCGCGTTCTCTTCGAGCCTGCGCACGAGGTAGCTGATCGCGGCGTCGAACTCGTCGGGCGTGACGACCGGCGTGTAGAGCAGCACCCCACCCGCGTCTGCCCGCACCGCATCGGCGAGCGCGGGCGCCATGCCGAGCAGCATCTCGAACTCGACGCGACTCGACACCCCGCGGCTCTTCGCGAGCAAGTGCGCGAAGGCGAGGTCGAACAGGTTGTGCCCGGCGACACCGATTCGCACGGCGTCGGTGTTCGCTGGTTCCAGGGCGAAGTCGAGCATGCGCTTGTAGTGCGCATCCGTCTGCACCTTCTCGCCCCACGTCGCGAGCGGCCAGCCGTGCACGGTGGCGTCGACCCGTTCCATCGCGAGGTTGGCGCCCTTGACGACCCGCACCTTGATGCCCGCGCCCCCGCCGGCCACACGTTCGCGCGCCCAGGCGGTCAGCCGTTCCAGGGCCGGAAGGGCGTCGGGCAGGTACGACTGCAACACGATGCCGGCTTCGAGTCCGATCAGCGCCGGCCGGGCGAGCAACCGCGTGAACACCGCGATCGTCAGGTCGAGGTCGCGGTACTCCTCCATGTCGAGGTTGATGAACTTCTGCCCGCGCGCGCGGGCGGCCTGCTCGTAGATCGGGATCAGCTTGTCGACGACCCGCTCGACGGCCTCGTCGAATCCCCACGGGGGAAGCTGGCTGGCGATCGCCGAGACCTTGACCGACACGTAGTCGACGTCGGGCCGGGCGAGCAACTCGGCGATGCCCGCGAGCCGTCGTGCCGCCTCACGCTCTCCGAGCACCGCTTCGCCGAGCAGGTTGACGTTGAGCCGCACCCCGGGCTTTCGCAGCTTTCCGAGCGTGCGGGTCAGGCGCTTCGGGGTGGCGTCGACGATGAGGTGCCGCACGAGCTGGCGGAACACCCATCGGGCCACCGGGATGACCACCCAGGGCAGCAGGATGCCGAAACCGCCGCCGGCGACCACGGCCGCCCGGAGGTACCAGGGAAGGAACTGCGGGACCCGCCGCGAGAGGCGCTCGAGGTTGCGCGCGGCGACGCGCGGGTCTTCGGGGCGGATCACGCGGTCGACGAACCCGAGCGTGAACTCGAGGCCCCGGGGGTCTTTCAGCAACCCGGCGAGCCGCTCGGCGCCGGGGTCGACGGGGGCTCCGACTGTCGCGTCCAGCCAGCGCAGCACCTGCTGCTCGACTGCTTCGAAGCTCGGGAGATCGCTCGGGCGGTGATCCGGCATGACACTGAGGATAAGCCGATGGATGCCGCCCCCGGCATCGCAGGGGCGACATCCGATCGCCGGTCAGGCCGCGGCGAGCGCCGCCTTGGTCGCCCGGACGTCACGAAGTGCACCGGCCCACGCGACGACCTGATCGAGCTGAATCCCGAGGTGCTGCGCGTGCTGCGGGCCGGGCGCGAAGGTGGTGAAGTTCTCGAAATCGTGGATGAGCGAGAAGCCGACGCTCTGTCGCACATCGGCGATCTGCAGCTCCCCGAGGATGAGCCGTAGTGCCTCGGCTGCCCGCAGCCCGGAGGCGGCGGCGCCGTAGCTCACGATGCCGGCGGCCTTGTCGTTCCACTCGGCGTAGAGGTAGTCGAGGGCGTTCTTCAGCACACCGGACGGCGCTCGGTTGTATTCGGGCGTCACGAAGACGTAGCCGTCGAAGTCGTCGATCACGTCCGACCACCTCTTGGTGTGCTCGAACTCGTAACGGCCCATCGACGGCGGCATCGGCTCGTCGAGGTGCGGCAGCGGGAAGTCGGCGAGGTCGACCAGCTCGTAAGCGGCATCGCCCCTCGCCGTCGCCTGGTCGAGCACCCAGCGGGCGACGGGTTCTCCCCGTCGGCCGGGTCGGGTACTGCCGAGGATGATCGCGATGCGGACCTGAGACACGGAGTGGGTTCCCTTCTTCGGGGACACCCACAACGGGCGTCCCGCCGTTGGTTGACTCATCAACGATACCTCGGTTAGTAGATGTGTCAACCATCTGATCCGAGTAGCATCGAGCCATGTCGTCCGTCTCCGAGATCCCGCAGGCCGACTGGGCGCTCTGGCGCACGATGCGCGGCATGAACGAGCACCTCGGTCGGGAACTCGACCGGCAGCTCCAGCGCGACGCCGGCATCTCCCAAGCCGACCACAGCATCCTCATCACCCTCTTCGACGCACCCGATCGCCGCATGCGCACCGGCGAACTCGGCGAATTGCTCGCCTGGGAGAAGAGCCGCGTCTCGCACCAGGTCGCCCGCATGGAGGCTCGCGGGCTCGTCAAGCGGGTCGTCTGCGAGAGCGATGGCCGCGGCACTTGGGTGACGCTCGCGACCGACGGCAAGCGCGCCCTGCTCGGCGCCATGCGCGAACACGCCGGCGCCATTCGCGAGCTGTTCTTCGACGAACTCGACGACGACGAGAAGCAGGTCATGCTGCGGGCGATGACGCGGGTGCTCGACAAGCTCACCGCGGCCTGCGAATCCGAGGCGGCCGCGCAGGCATCCGGCGTGGCGTGACGCAGCGCCACCCCACGATCAGGGTCGACGTCGCCATCGTCGGCGGCGGCCACAACGCCCTCACCGCCGCCGCCTACCTCGCGTCGGCCGGCACGCGCGTCGTGCTGCTCGAGCGGCTCGGATCGTTCGGCGGGGCCGCCGTGTCGGCGGAGGCCTTCCCCGGCGTCTCCGCGCGGCTCTCCCGGTACTCCTATCTGGTGAGTCTGCTGCCGCCGCGCATCGTCCGTGACCTCGGGCTCGACATCCGGCTCGCCCGTCGGCGTTACTCGTCGTACACCCCGCAACCCGGCACCGCCACCGGGCTGCTGGTCGACACCGGCGACCCCGCCGGCACAGCCGCGTCGTTCGCCGCGATCGGCGCGAACCCGGATGCCGCCGCCTGGGAGTCGTTCTACGGGGCCACGTCCCGGCTCGCGCGAGCCCTCTTCCCGACGGTCACCGAGCCGCTGCCGACCCGGTCGGAGGCGCGCCGGATGCTCGGCGACGACGCCACCTGGGACGCCTTCATCGAACGACCCGTCGGCGACACCATCGCGACGACATTCGCACACGACCTCGTGCGGGGCGTGGTCGCGACGGATGCCCTCATCGGCACATTCGCGCCGCCCGTCGACCCGGAACTGCACGGCAACCGCTGCTTCCTGTACCACGTGATCGGCGGCGGCACCGGTGACTGGGACGTGCCCGTCGGCGGCATGGGGGCGGTCAGCGGCGAACTCTGGCGCGCGGCGGTCGAGGCGGGTGCCGAGCTGGTCTCGGATGCCGAGGTCACGTCGATCACGCCGGACGGGGAGATCGCCTACCGTCGCGGCGACGACGAGCACCGGATCGCCGCAGGCACCGTGCTGTCGGGGGTGGCGCCGTACGAGCTCGCGCGACTGCTCGGCGAGACCGCACCCCGCCCCGAGGGGGCGCAGGTCAAGGTCAACCTGCTGCTGAAGCGGCTGCCGCGGCTCCGTGACGCCGCCGTCGATCCGGTGGCCGCGTTCGGCGGCACCTTCCACGCGAACGAGGGCTGGGACCGGCTCGGGGCGTCGTACGCCGAAGCAGCCGGCGGCCGCGTGCCCGACCCGATGCCGTGCGAGATCTACTGCCACTCGCTCACCGACCCCAGCATCCTCTCGCCCGAACTTCGGGCTTCGGGGGCGCAGACCCTCACCGTGTTCGCGTTGCAGACCCCCGACCGTCTGGTCGACGCAAACACCAACGATGAGCGCCGCGCCGAGTTCGAGACGGCGGTGTTGCGTTCGCTCGACGCCGTGCTCGGGGAGCCCCTCGCCGACCTCGTGCTCACCGACGGCGACGGCCGGCCGTGCATCGAGACGAAGACGACGCTCGACCTCGAGAACGCGCTGCGGATGCCGGGAGGCAACATCTTCCACGGTCCGCTCGACTGGCCCTTCGCCGACGACGACGCGCCCCTGAGCACCCCCGCCGAGCGCTGGGGCGTCGCGACTCAACACGACCGCATCCTGCTGTGCGGGTCAGGCGCTCAGCGCGGCGGTGCGGTCAGCGGCATCGGCGGCCACAACGCCGCCATGGCCGTGCTGGAGAGCAGCTAACTCGGTGGTCGAGTAGCGCCGAAGGCGCGTGTCGAGACCACGCCGGTCACCAGTCGGAGGGTGCGGGCTGCCGGGTCGACGGGAGTGACACGTTCCCCGACCACTCGCGCAGCCACTCAGGAGCCGGGTGATCGGCGGTGACCACGCCGACCGTCGCACCGACCTCGTCGATCGGTGCGACGCCGCCGGTATCCCGCAGGAATCGCCCCTGCACGAAAGCGCGGGCGTACATCTCGCCCTTCGAGACCACGCGTTGCTCGATGTAGACCGCCCGGTCGTCGTAGCCGACGATGCGCGACTCGATCTGGAACCGCTGCCCGAGCTCCAGCGACTTGCGGTAGGCGATCGACTGCGCGGTCACCACCGGATACACCTTCGCGTCGCGCATCTTCTGCCAGGCGCCGGATCGCAGCATCAGGTCGAGCCGCGCGTGGTCGAGCAGCGCCAGGTAGACGCCGTTGTTCATGTGCCGCAACTCGTCGAGGTCGGTCAGCCAGACTCGGTCGTGCACGACTGAAACGTCGTGGATGCCGAGCTGCGGGCGGCGGCGGGCGCCGAACGTGATGCGAAACATGCGGGTGAAGCGCCGAATCGGATCCATGCGCGCAGCTAAGCCGGTGTGGCGGGAACCGTGAAACCGGATGTCGACCGAGCACAGCCACCCGGGGCGTTCAGCGGCGTCGGTTGTCGACGATCGTCATGCGCGGCCCGTGCCGCTCGTAGCCGATACCCGCCGCTTCGATGAGCCGCACGACGCGCTGGCGGTGACCGCGCCACGGCTCGAGCAGTTCGAGCATCCCGTCGTCATCGACGCGCGCGCCGGTGAGCGCCCAACCGACGACCTTGCTGATGTGAAAGTCGCCGACGCTCACCGCGTCGGGGTCACCGTGTGAGCGCTGCACGGTTTCGGCGGCGGTCCACACCCCGATCCCCGGGATGGTGCGCAGGCGTCGGGATGCCTCGGCCGCATCCATCGTCGCGGTGCGTTCCAGCGACTCGCCCACCGCCACCGCGCGCATGACCGTGTCGGAGCGCTGCGGGCCGACCCCCGCGGTGTGCCACTGCCACGACGGCACCCGCTTCCACGCGGCGGACGACGGGGCGACGCGCATTCCCGCGGGTGCCGGGCCGGGAGCCGGCTCACCGTGCCGCGTCACGAGCTGCCGCCAGGCCCGCTTCTGCTCGAACCCGGTGACCTTCTGCCCGAGCACCGTCGGCACGAGGAACGGCATCACCCGACCGGCACGGGTGAGCCGCAGCCCGGGGAACCGGCGGTGCAGCTCGGCGACGAGCGGATGCCGAGCCGGGTCGAAGCCCTGGGAATCGTCACGCGCCCCGAGCAGATCGGGAACGCCGGCGATCGCGTGCTCGGCGCCCGCACCCCACGCGGTCGCTTCCACCCCACCCGCCACTTCGCGCAGGCGTAGCGTGGCGCTTCCCTCGGGAGTGCTCAGCGCGAGCCACCAGCCGGATGCGTCGTGGCGGCAGGTGGGATCACCGGGGCCCTGCCGCAGGGGCGCCAGCACGAGACCGAGCGACACCGGTTCGCTCGGGGCATAGCGCACGCTGAGCATTTGGGGAATGCTAGCGCGCATGGCCGACCTCGATGAGAACCTGGAGCGGCTGCGGCTCGCGGTGTACCGGGAGTTCGCCGCGACCGGCCGGCCCCCGTCCGTCGACGCGCTCGCCACCACCGTCGGGCGCTCGAACGCCGAGGTCGCCCACGGGCTCGAGGCGCTCGCCGAGGCGCACCACCTCGTTCTGCGCGACGGCCAGATCGTGCTGGCCCATCCGTTCGCGTCGACCAGCTTCGGCTTCTCGGTGATGGGCGGGCGCACGCTGTACTGGGGAGGCTGTGCATGGGATGCCTTCGCGATCCCGCACCTCGTGCATGCCGAGCCGTCGGCGCTCGTCGCGACGCAGTGCCCGGGCTGCGGCACGCCGCACGCGTGGGTCGTCGACCGCTCGGGGCCGCCGGCGGGTGACCAGGTGGTGCACTTTCCGACCGAAGCCGCGCGGGTGTGGGACGACGTGGTGCGCACCTGCAGCATGCAGCGCATCTTCTGCAGCCGGGACTGCGTCGACCGGTGGAGCGCCGCGACCGGCGTTCCGGTGGGCGCGGTGTTCGACCTGGCGACGCTCTGGCGGCTGGCCGCCCGCTGGTACGAGGGGCGCCTCGACTCGCCCTACGAGCGGCGGGACCCCGCGACGGCCGTGGCGTTCTTCGCCGAGGTCGGGCTGCCCCGCAGCTTCTATGCGTCGCTCACCAACGATTAGCCGCAGGTCAGGGTGACGCCGTCGACGACGTGAACGCCCGGACCGTACTGCGCACACGCTCCCATCAGCGCCGAGAACCCGGCGATCGCGACGATGACCCAGATGAGGGTGATCACGATGCCGATGATGCTGATGATGATCCCTGCGGTCGCGGGGCCGTTAGGAACGCCGGCCGCCTTCGACTGGTTGCGCGCGATGATGCTGACGATCAGGCCCGCCAGCGAGAAGAGGAACGCCAGGATGAGACCGACGATGCCGAGGGTCTTGCCGTCGGAGGTAGAGGGCGGGCCGGGAACGGGGGCCGGTGCGGGAGTGGTCATGGCGGTGTCTCCTCGATCGAATCGTCCGGAAGCCCGGGTCGCCGCCGACTCTAGCGAACGTCGACACCGAGCTGGAAGAGCCGGGGCGGCGTTACGGCTACCCCGGCTCTTCGCCGACTCCCGAAGGAATCAGTAGGTGGTGACGACCCCGGAGCCGATCGCCGCAGCGATGACCGCGAAGTAGATGATGCCGATGATGATGCCCAGGATCAGGAAGACGATACTGAGGATCAGGCCCACCTTGGCGGGCGTGTTCTCGACGCCGGCCGCCTTCGACTGGTTCTTGGCGATGATGCTGACGATGAGCCCGGCGAGCGGGATCACGAACGCCAGGATGAGTCCGACGATGCCGAGGGTCTTGCCGTCGGCAACGGGCGCGGCACCGGGGGCCGGAGCGGGAGCAGGGGTGGTCATGGATGAATCTCCTTGAGATCTATAGGGAACGACGTGCGTCGTACCGCCGCCGACTCTAGCGAGTTCCGGGGGCGGTACGCGAGAACTTCTCTACGGCGAGCCGCGCGACGTAATAGCGGCAGAATGGCGGGGTGAGTGTCGGAATCTTGACCAGCGGCGGCGATTGCCCCGGACTGAACGCCGTGATCCGTGCCGCCGTGTTCACCGGCAGCAAACTGCATGACCTCGAGTTCGTCGGCTATCGCTGGGGCTGGAAGGGCCTCGTCGAGAACGACGTCGTTCCTCTCGGTCGCCCCCAGGTGATGGGCATTTCGAAGCAGGGCGGCACGATCCTCGGCTCGTCGCGCACCAACCCGTTCGACTTCGGCGGGGCGGAGCGGGTCGCCGAGGTGATGGCCGAAGGCGGCGTCGACTCGCTCATCGCGATCGGCGGCGAGGGGACGCTCGCGGCCGCGAACCGACTGGCGGATGCCGGCATCCGCATCGTGGGCGTTCCCAAGACGATCGACAACGACCTCTCGGCGACCGACTACACGTTCGGCTTCGACACGGCCGTGCAGATCGCAACCGATGCGATGGACCGGCTCCGCACGACCGGAGACTCGCACGGTCGCTGCATGGTTGCCGAGGTGATGGGGCGGCACGTCGGCTGGATCGCCCTGCACTCCGGCATGGCGGCGGGCGCCCACGCCATCCTGATCCCCGAGCAGAAGACCAGCATCGAGCAGATCATCGAGTGGGTGGAAGGCGCTCGCGACCGCGGTCGCGCCCCGCTCGTCGCGGTCGCCGAGGGTTTCAAGCTGGACTCGATGGACGACGCACACTCTGAGCGCGGTCTCGACGCGTTCGGGCGCCCGCGGCTCGGTGGCATCGGCGAAATGCTCGCCCCGCTCATCGAAGACGCCACCGGCATCGAGACCCGGGCTACCACCCTCGGCCACATCCAACGCGGCGGTACGCCGAGCGCCTACGACCGCGTGCTGGCCACCCGTTTCGGCATGACGGCGATCGACATGATCCTGCGCAAGCGCTGGGGCAAGATGGTCGCGTTGCGCGGCACCGACATGATCGAGGTGCCGTTCGCCGACGCCCTGGGGCAGCTGAAAACGGTGCCTCAAGACCGCTACGACGAAGCGCGGGTACTTTTCGGCTGACGCAGCCCTTTCGGCTGAGCCCGCCGCGGGAAGATCGGTGGGATACTCCGAGGATGAGCGCTACGTTCGCGGTCGTCGGATCGGTTTTCGTCTTCGTCGCCGCCGTGATCCATCTGTTCATCTTCGCGCTGGAGAGCGTGCTCTGGAGCCGACCGTCGACGTGGAAACTGTTCGGCGTGCGCGATGAGCGCGACGCCGAGGTGCTGCGCCCGATGGCGTACAACCAGGGCTTCTACAACGTGTTCCTCGCGCTCGGCGCGGGTCTCGGCCTCGTTTTGCTCGGCACCGGCTTCTCTCCGGAGGGCGGAACCGCGATCGCGATGTTCGCCCTCGGCAGCATGGTGCTCGCGGCGGTAGTGCTCATCACGTCGAACCCGAAACTGTTGCGCGCCGCCCTCATCCAGGGTGTTGCTCCTCTGCTGGGCCTCGTCTTCCTGACGCTGTCGCTCGTCCTCCCGTGAGGCGTCAAAGGCCGGGGCGTCGCGCTCAGCCGGTGACGTAGTCGACGAGCGCTTCGATGAGCGCATCGGATGTGCGCTCCTCGGCGATCGCATGCACCGGGAGGCCGGCCGCTCGAGTGTCGAAGGCCGTGCGGGGGCCGATGCAGACGATGACGGTGCCCTCCGGCAGCGGTACCAGCTGGGTGGCGACCTGGCGGGCGACGCTACCCGACGTGATCAGCAGCGCGCCGATCCGGCCGCTCGCGACATCGGCGGCGACGTCGGGCGATACCGGCACCCCGACCGTGCGGTACGCGGTGACGTACTCGGCGGTGAACCCGAGCTTCGCCAACCCCGCCACCAGCGTGGGTTCGGCGATGTCCGACTGCGGCACCAGCACCCGCCCGTGGATGTCGCTCACCGGCCACTCCTTCACGAGCCCGCGCGCGGAGTTGTCGGAGGTCGGCACGAAGTCGACCCGGTATCCGGCGAGGGTCAGGGCGGCGGCGGTGGTCTCTCCCACGGCGGCGACGCGCGTGCCGTCGGGGATGCGCGTGCCCTGACTGACCAGCACATCCACGGTCGTGGCACTGGTCAGCACGATCCAGTCGTATTGCCCGTCCTGCAGCTCGTGCAGGGCGTTGGCGAGCGCGGCGGGGTCTTCGGCGCTCGCGAAGTTGAGCATCGGCGCGATCACCGGGATGCCACCGAAGTCGCGCACGCGCGCCGCGACGCGATCGCCCCAGCTTCCGCCGCGCGGCACGAGGACGCGCCACGACGCGAGCGGGCGAGCGGTGGTCATGCCACCATTCTCACCCGCTGCGGCGCGCGCGCGTGCCGGGGAGGTCAGTCGTCGTCGTCACCGAAGATCGCCCAGGCCACCAGGCCCACGGCGACGACGGCGACGGCGACGCCACCGATGATCCACGGCAACGGGTTCTTCTCATAGGCGGCGACCGCGCTGTCTTTCAGTTCGCCGACGCGCTTCGGCACGTTCAGGCGATCCTCGAGCGCATCGAGGGTCGCGGCCAGATCGGCTCGCGCCTTTGCCGCCTGGTTCTTCGCGTCGCTGGTACTCATGTTTCTCCTCGCTTTCCGATTCCCTTGATCGCGCGGATGTCGCGCTTGATGCTGTCGATCGATTCCGTCGGCATGGGCGGAACGCCACGCTTGAGGATGCTGTAGCCGATCAGGCCGAGAATCACGGCGACGATCAGCAGCACACCCGCAACGATCAGCGCAGCCGCCCACCCGGGAAGTCCGGTCAGGGTGAGGGCGAGGATCGCCGCGGTCAGCAGCACTCCGAGCATCGCGAGCAGCACGAGCAGCGCCACCGCGATCATGCCGGCTCCAACACCGAGCGCCTTGACCTTGGCGATCACCTCGGTCTTGACCAGCTCGATCTCGCGCTGAACGAGATCGGTGACGAGAGTCGGAATCTCGGCGATCAGCGCGAACACTGACTTTCTACGCGGCGCGGAGCCGCCCGGGGCTTCGCTCGACATGACTCAGGAGCCGGACGACGACGAGCCCGACGACGATGAGCCGGATGAACTGCTCGTCGGCTTCGTTGCGGTGGTGCGTCGCACCGGGGGCTTCTTCGCGGGCGCGACCTTGCCGGAGACCTTGTCGACGATGTTCTTCGCGCCGTCGGAGACGAACTCCGCGACTTCCGGGGCCTTGTCCTTCACGAAGTCTTCAACGGCGTCGACCTGCTTCTGCACGCGCGGGTCGTTCCAAACCTTGAGTGCGGCGGTCTTCAGCTCGTCGTACTTCTCGCGCCCGGCGCGGGTTCCGAGGAGATACCCCAGGCCCAGCCCCGCCACGAACAGGATCTTGCCTCGCATGTGCAGCTCCATTCTTCGGATAGGTCAGAACCTCACCTTAGCTGAGGCGCCGGAGCAGCGGCCCGGGGGTTGACAGCATGCAGCGATGGAGCTGAGTTCGGCGTATGGAGGGGGCCCCGTCACATTCCTGTGACGGGGCCGTGGCGCGCCGAACCGCGCCACTTCCGGGCGAACCATCCCGTGATCCCCGCGGTCGGTGCCGCCCCCGAAGGCGACACCGACCAGATCAACGGGACGGTCGGGGGAATCCGCCCGGTGTTCTTATGTGTTCTTATGCCTCCTGGCGGATGCGGCTGACCCGGATGCCCGAGCGCACCATCGCGAGGCCGAGCAGGCCGAGGAACGCCGTCAGGGCGAGCATCGGAGTGGTGTCCGAGGAACCGGTGAGCGCCAGCGTCGTCAGGTCACACCCGACTGGGGCGGTGAACTCGTACGCCGGGTAGGTGTATTCGGGCAAAACGTTGCCGTCAATATCCACCGGATAGTCCGCGGGGAAGTTGGCCACGACCTTGACCGTGACGATGTCGCCGACCTCGGCCGGGTAGGTGCCCGGCGCGGTTTCGACATCGTTCACGAACCACGTGACCGTTCCCGCAGGAACATCCTCAGTCTCCGCCGGCGATGTCAGCGTGTAGCTGCCGTCGCCGTTGCAGGTGGCCGGGGTGAAGGACAACTCGGGGAACACCGGTCCCTTGGTAACGAGCGTGCAGCCCTCGGGATCCTGGTCGCCGACGATCTCGCTGAAATTCTTCTGCGTCGACAGCACATAACCCTCGTCGACCGTCACCTTGAACTGATATGTGCCGTCGCCGAGGCCCGTGAGGGAGTTGCCCGTGAGATCGGTGAATCCGGGGTCACCGGGACCCTTGACCGCTACGGTCACGTAGCCGCTCGGCAGCGTGACGCTCTGTCCGGCGATCGTCACGGTGACCGTGATGGAGCCGGGCAGCACCTCGCCCTCTTCGAGCTCCGAACAGATCTCGGCGACCGGGTCGCCGCTGACCGCCACGACGATGTCCTCCTCCTCGGGCTCGCCGCAGCCTGACTCCATGATCTCGGCACCGGACAGGCCGTTGAACGGGTACTGGTCCTTGTACTCCGGAACGTTGTAGCTCGTGTCGCTGTAGTTCTTCCCGGTGTTGTCGAGGAAGGGCTCGACGATATCGAAGGCGTGATCGTCGTTCTCGGACGGATCGATGTGCCCGCTGCCGCCGAGGGCGGCCGAGCTCACCTCAATAGGGGTCCACTTGCCGCTTTGATCCCAGTGACAGACATCGACCTTCACGACAGGCGATTCGGTGAGAACGTTGGACTCCGCTCGCAGGGTAGACATGGTCTCCGTCGACTCAGGCTCCGTCGACTCAGGCTCCGTCGACTCAGGCTCCGTCGACTCAGGCTCCGTCGACTCAGGCTCCGTCGACTCAGGCTCCGTCGACTCAGGCTCCGTCGACTCAGGCGCCGTCGTGGTCGACTGAGGCTCCGTCGAGACGGTTTCGGTCGACTCCGTGTCTTCGGCCGAAGCGGCGACGGCGGGCAGTGCCACCATCGCGAGCGATAGCACCACGGCGGAAACCGTGGCGAGGATCTTCTTCATCGGGGGACTCTTTCGGTGAGGACCCGAGCGTGCCATTGCGGACGGCGATGCCGGTAGCGAGACGGGAAGCACACGAAGGTGGGGGGCCTTCGATTCGGGGGTCGGGTGGCTCCCGCGGGGGGTTAGCGGGAGATGCTCAGTATCGCCGTCCTCCGAATGGGGGACAAGGGCCTCACTGTGAGACTTCTCTCACGGAGTGAGCGTTGCTCGTTCCGACCGAGATCCCGTTGCTCGTTCCGACCGAGATCCTCGGCCGGGCTCGACGTAGGCCAGGCTATCTGCGGGCGAAACGGTGCCATGACCGACTCGGCGGAGCCGCCCGTGAGGGGAGGCTCCGCCGAGGTTGCGACGGGACAGCCGGGCGAGTCCGCCCGATGTTTCGTTAGAGCGCCTGGCGGATGCGGTTGGCCCGGATGCCCGAGCGCACCATCGCCAGACCCAGCAGGCCGAGGAAGGCCATCAGGGCGAGCGCCGGCGTTGTGTCGGAGCTACCCGTCAGCGCCAGCGTTTCCAGGTCGCCACATGTGGCGTTCGAGGGGAAGGTGAACGTCCACTCCTTCTGCACGCCGGCCGAGATTCCGTAATCCGGGCCGTTCGCTGTCGCGACGAGCTTGATCTCAATCGGTCCGTTCACCACGTGCTTGCCCTCGGCAATCGGATCGCCGTTCGCCGTCCAGCTCAGGGCGGCCGGGTCGGACAGGTCGTTACTGATCGTGAAGAACGACGGCAACTCGCAGCCCGGGTCCTGGAACGCCTGCGGGACGACCAGAGGCAGCGTGTCGCAGCCGATGGAGGTGTCAGACGGGACCACGACCGTGAACTCACTCGGGGTCGTCAACGTATACCCGGAGTCGGTGGCCACCTTGAACTCATACGTCCCACCGGCAAGCCCGGTGATCGGGTTCGAACCGACCGGAATCCATGTGGTGTCGCCCAACTTGCGGTACTCGACCGTGGCTCCACCACTGGGAGTGATCGCGACAAGGATCGAACCGAGAGTCAGAACTCCAGATTCACCATCGCACACCTCACCCGTCGGGGTACCGGTCA
>NZ_JBASCU010000061.1:0-9861 GCF_049651805.1 Pseudolysinimonas sp. | reverse complement strand
CACGGGCACGGGCGCCCTCACCGTGCAGCTGGACTACGACACGAGCGAGGCCGACGGGCTCGACCCCCAGACCGCGCAGACCGACACCTCGTGGATGATCATGGGGCTCGTCTACGAGACGCTCGTGACCACGGACGAGAACTTCGAGATCCAGCCGAAGCTCGCCACCTCCTGGGAGCAGCCGGACGACACGACCTACGTCTTCACGATCGACACCACCGCGACCTTCTCGAACGGCCGCGCGCTCACCGTCGACGACGTCGTCGGCAGCCTCGAGCGCCAGGTCGCGAGCATGAGCGTGTGGTCCGGCCAGATGGGCCCCGTCGAGTCCATCGAGGCCACCGGCGACGATCAGGTCACCGTGAAGCTCGGCAGCCCGTACGCGCCGTTCCTCGCCGCGCTCGCGAACACGCCGGCCGCCATCCTCCCCATGGAGGAGGTGAACGACGGCAGCGTCGACCTCACCACCACCATGCTCGGCACCGGCCCGTACCTCGTCGCCGACCACCGGCAGGACGAATCGTGGACCTTCACCGCGAACCCCGACTGGCACGGCGGCGACAACCTCGCCGTGCAGACCCTCGAACTGCAGATCGTGGATCAGGAGTCGACCAGGCAGGCCGCGCTCCGCGAGGGCAGCACCGGCATGGCGAAGTTCGTCAACATCGACTCGCTGTCGCAGCTCGGCGGCAACGAGGGCCTCCAGATCGTCAAGCAGACGCAGAGCGACCTCTACTACGTCCTCGTCAACTCGCAGAAGCCCGACAGTCCGCTGAACGACCAGGACGTCCGCTTCGCGATCAACACCGCGATCGACCGCCAGGCGATCGCCGACATCGTCTTCGCCGGCGAAACGACCCCCACCGGCATCACCCCCTCGAACCTGCCCGGCGCCTGCCGGGTCGACGAGCTGCCCTCGGAGCAGGCCGCGATCGAGGACGCGAGGGCGACCATCGAGGAGACGGGCGCCGGAGACGTCGAGCTCGACCTCATCGTGGACACCTCGAACCCCGTCATGGCGCAGATCGCCCAGCTCGTGCAGCAGCAGCTCGCGGAGATCGGCGTCACCGTCCGGATCGAGCAGGTCGACAGCGCGATCTACATCGAGCGGGTCTTCTCGGCCCAGCCGGGCGACTTCGATCTGTCGATCAGCTGGTTCGCGGGGTACTCCGATCCCTCCATGGTGACCAAGTGGTGGAACCCCGAGCAGGCCTTCTTCAACGTGGGCTTCACGGGCGTGCACGAGGATCTCAACGCGCTCATCGCCGAGGGCGCGAGCGAGACCGATCCCGACGCGCGCGCCGAGGTGCTGACCGAGCTGTGCGCCTCCGCCGACGAGTACGCCGAGATGGTGCCGCTCGTGCACCGGCCGTCGATCATCGGGTTCGACACCGCGGCGGTGAGCCCGACGATCCAGAGCAACGAGGGGTACGGCAACATCCTCCGCAACATCGCCGACTACCGGATCGCCGGGGAGTAGTCCCGAATGATGCGGATCCTTCGCTGGTCCGCCGGGCGGGTGATGAGCGCGCTCATCACCCTGCTCGGCGTCTCGGTGCTCATCTTCGTCGCGATCCGTCTCATGCCCGGCAGCTACGAGGACATCATCCTCGGCCCGCTCGCCTCCGCCGAGGAGCGGCAGCTGCTCGCCGAGGCGTACGGGCTCGATCAGCCGATCTTCGTGCAGTACTTCGCCTGGATCGGGCAGGTGCTCACGGGGGAACTCGGCACCTCCTACGTCACGCAGAGCTCCGTCTCCGGCGAGATGATCGAGCGCATCCCGGTGACCGCGACGCTCACGATCATGGCGATGGCCGTGACGCTGCTCGTGGGGGTTCCGCTCGGGATCTGGACGGGCGTGAGGTCCGGAGCGAAGCAGGGCGGTGCCGTCGGCCGCGTCGTGTCGAGCATCGGCATCAGCGTGCCGGAATTCGTGCTCGGCAGCATCGTGATCTTCCTCTTCTCGCAGTTCTCGCTCGGCCTGAAGGTCGGCGGGTTCGCGAGCATCGGCACGGGCTTCTGGCCGACGTTCCAGGCGCTCCTGCTTCCAGCGCTCGTGCTCTCCGTCTTCTGCGTCGCGGCGACCGCGCGCACGACGCGCGACGCCGTCATGGGAGTGCTCGTCGAACCGCACATCACGGCCGCCGTCGCGCGCGGGGAGACGGCCGGGCACATCGTGCGCCATCACGTCCTGCGCAACGCCGGGATCCCGATCCTCACGCTGCTCGGCACCATCACCGCCTATCTCCTCGGCGGCGCCGTCATCATCGAGACGCTGTTCAACCTGCCGGGGCTCGGCTCGTTCATGGTCACCGGCCTCGGCCGTCGGGACTTCGCGGTCGTGCAGGCCACCGTGCTCTTCGCCGCCGCCGTCTTCGTCGTGCTGAGCCTCGTGCTCGACCTCATCACGAGCGCGCTCGACCCGCGCGTCGCCGTCACCGGGAAGGCAGGATCATGACCACCTACTCCCTCCCGCTCTCGAAGCGGAAGCGCGCGGTCAAGACCCGCCCGCCCCGCGACGCCCTCTTCATCGCCGCCGCCTGCGCGCTCGGCCTCATCGTGCTCGTCGCTGTGGCGGCCGCCGTCATCCCCTTCGCGGGCGATCCCGCGAGGATCGTCGGCCCGAGGCTCAGCCCGCCCTCTGCGGCGTACCCCTTCGGCACCGACGCCCTCGGCCGCTCGGTGCTGGCGCGCCTGCTGGAGGGCACGCGCACCACGCTCGTCCTCTCCACCCTCGCCGTCGTGTGCACCGCGGTCATCAGCGTGATCCTCGGCCTCGTCGCCGGCTACGCGGGCGGCTGGGCGCGGGAGGTCATCATGCGCCTGAGCGACGTGCTCTACTCCTTCCCGTCGATCGTGCTCGCGATCCTCATCGCGGCGGTGGTGGGACCCGGCCAGGCCGCGGTGCTCTCCAGCATCGTGCTCGTCACGGTGCCGCTCATGACCCGCATGGTGAGCGCGGCGGCGATGTCGGTCGCCAAGCGCGACTTCGTGACCACCGCGAAGATCAGCGGCGTGTCGGCCCCGGTGATCCTCTTCCGCCACCTGCTGCCGAACGTCAGCGGCACCATCGCGGTGCAGGGCACGTACGCGCTGTCGGTCGGCATCCTCGTCGAGGGAGGACTGAGCTTCCTCGGCTACGGCGTGCAGCCGCCGCGGTCATCGCTCGGCCTGCTGATCCAGGAGGGCGGCAGCTACATGCTGCAGGCGCCCTGGCTGCTGTTCGCCCCGGCCGCGGTGCTCGTCGTCGCGATCCTCTCCATCAACCTCATCGGCGACACGATGCGCGATCGGCTCGATCCGCGCGAGACAAGGAGCCTCGTATGACCGCGAACGCCCCCGCTGCCCCGGTGGTCTCGCTCACGGGATTCAGCGCCGAGTACCGCACCCGTCTCGGCGTGACCCGAGCGCTCGACGGGATCGATCTCGATGTCGCCCGCGGCGAACTGCTCGCGATCGTCGGCGAGTCGGGATCGGGCAAGTCCACCGTGTCGCAGGCCATCGGCCGCATGCTGCCGCGCGTCTGCCACGTGACCTCCGGGTCGGTGCACGTGCTCGGCAGGGACATCGCGAGTCTCGCGCCCGATGCGATACGGGCGCTGCGACGGGAATCACTGGGTTTCATCCCGCAGGATCCCATCGCCTCGCTCAACCCGACGATGCGGATCCGTCGCCAGCTCGAGCTCGCGCTCAGGCCGCTCGGACGACCGACCGACCTGGAGTCGCTCACCGAGCTGCTCGCGAGCGTCAAGATCCTCGAGCCGGATCGGGTGCTCCGACTCTATCCGCACGAGGTGTCCGGCGGAATGGCGCAGCGCATCGCGATCGCGCTGACCATGGCGCGCGAGCCCGAGATCCTGATCGCCGACGAGCCCACGGCATCGCTCGACGCACAGGTGCGCGACGAGATCCTGACCCTCATCGTCGACCTGGTGCAGCGCTCCGGCGCGAGCCTCATCTGGATCAGCCACGACCTCGGCGCCGTACGTCGCTGGTGCGACCGGATCGTCGTGATGCACCAGGGGCGTATCGTCGAAGAGGGGCCGGCCGCGCAGGTGCTCGACGAGCCGCGGGCGGACTACACGAGAACGCTGGTCGCCGCGATACCGGGCCGCCAGGATCCCACGACGAAGGAGGCGGAATGATGTCTGCGTCCCATCCGGACACGGATACGGCCCCGGTGCTGGAGCTGCGCGAGGTCAGCGTCGCGTTCACGAGCGGGGCGGGAGCGAAGCGGCGGACCGTCCGCGCCATGAACGCGGTGACGCTCGAGGTCGCCCCGGGCGAGACGCTCGGGCTGGTGGGCGAGTCCGGATCGGGCAAGACCACGACCGCCTCGGTCGCCCTGGGCCTCAAGCGGCCCGACTCCGGCGAGGTGCTGCTGCTCGGCGAACCCTTCACGCGATCGCGCAGGGCCAACGCCGGCAAGCTGCAGGCGGTGCTGCAGCATCCGCACTGGTCGCTCAACCCCCGGCGCAAGGTCGGGGAGTCGGTGCGCGAACCGCTGACGGTCGCGCGGCGCGACCTCAGCCGGTCCGAGCAGCGGCAGCGCGTGACGGAGATGCTCGAGCAGGTGGGGCTGAACCCCGCCTTCGCCGAGCGCTACCCCCACGAGCTCTCCGGAGGACAGCGCCAGCGCGTCTCGGTGGCCCGGGCGCTCGTGACCGAGCCGCGCTTCATCGTCTTCGACGAGGCCGTGAGCGCGCTCGACGTCGCCGTGCAGATGCAGATCCTCGCGCTCATCCGCGAACTGCAGGCGGAGCACCGCTTCGGCGCCCTCTTCATCTCGCACGATCTCGGCGCCGTGGAGCGCGTCGCGGACCGTGTCGCCGTGCTCTTCCGCGGCGACCTCGTCGAGACCGCTTCGACGGAGGAGTTCTTCCGCAACCCCCAGCACCCCTACTCGCAGACACTCTTGGAGGCCCTATGAATACGACACCGGTCCACGCACTCACGGATATCGACGGCGGGATCGTCGTGGATCCCGCGCCCCGCCTGGCGGGCCCGCCCGTCTTCGGCGGCCCGGGCAACGCCGCCTTCGACCTCGTGCCGGTCAGGAGCACCGGGCGGGAGACGCTGCGGTTCGACTTCCCGGGCGTCAGCGTCGGTTCGGCGCACTACGAGGAGGGGCCCACCGGTGCGACCGTGATCCACATCCCCGCCGGCGCCCGCACCGCGGTCGACGCGCGCGGCGGAGCCGTGGGTCTGTCCGGCGGGTACGACTTCAACCACGCCATCTGCCTGGCCGGCGGAGCCAGCTACGGGCTCGAGGCGGGCGCCGGGGTGAGCGGCGCGCTCCTGGAACGCCTCGAGTATCGCACCGGCTTCGCCGAGGCCCAGCTGGTGTCGTCGGCGGTCATCTACGACTTCTCGGCGCGCTCCACCGCGGTCTACCCCGACAAGGCGCTCGGCCGCGCGGCGCTCGAATTCGCCGTTCCCGGTGAGTTCCCGCAGGGGCGGGCGGGCGCGGGCATGAGCGCGTCCGCGGGCAAGGTGGACTGGGACCGCACCGAGATCACCGGGCAGGGCGCGGCGTTCCGTCGTCTCGGCGACGTGCGCATCCTCGCCGTCGTCGTGCCGAACCCGGTCGGCGTGATCATGGACCGCGCGGGCGGGATCGTGCGCGGCAACTACGACGCGCAGACCGGGGTCCGGCGCCACCCGGTGTTCGACTACCAGGAGGCGTTCGCCGAGCAGCTGCCGCCCGTCACCCAGGCGGGCAACACCACGATCAGCGCGATCGTCACGAACGTGCGGATGAGCCCCGTCGAGCTGAACCAGTTCGCCAAGCAGGTGCACAGTTCGATGCACCGCGGCATCCAGCCGTTCCACACCGACATGGACGGCGACACGCTCTTCGCCGTCACCACCGACGAGATCGATCTGCCGACGACCCCGGGGTCGTCGCGCGGGCGGCTGTCGGTGAACGCGACCGCGCTCGGCGCGATCGCCTCCGAGGTGATGTGGGACGCCGTCCTCGAGGCCGCGAAATAGGGGCATCGGCCCCGCAACAGGAGAGGAAGACATTGGACATCATCACCGCGACGGTGACGGGCACGGATCCGGGAAGCCGGGGCGCCGAGATCGGGAGCCGCTTCGGGGAGGGGATCCGCGACGCGGTCGACGGCATGACCACCTACACCGCCAGCATGGCGTTCCAGTCGATCGGCATCCCGATCCGGCGCATCCCCTCGGCCATCATCATCGGCGTGCTCGGCACCTTCTTCACCATCTACCTGGTCATGTCGACCAGCCTGCTCGACGCGGTGAACATCATGCTGCAGGTGCTGATCCTCATCTCGGCTCCGGGCATCACCGTCTACTGCATGGACATCTGGCTGCGCCGCAACCGATACGATGGCCTCGATCTCTTCGACGAGCGCCGGGGGGCGAAGTACTGGTACACCGGCGGCTTCAGCATTCCCGGCCTCGCCGCGGGGATCATCGGCGGCGCTGCCGCCTCCTTCTTCCTCACCACCGATTTCTGGAGCGGCGCGGTCGCCGAGGCCATGGGCTACATCGATCTCTCCGCCCCCGTCGCGATGATCGTCAGCGGTGGCCTCTACTATCTCTTCACCCGCCGCGGCTACACCTTCGGAGACACTCGATGAACGCACGTTCCACCGGCCAGCACCCCGCCAGGTATCCCGGAGCCGCGGCCGGGGAGCCGACACTCGACAGCTGGCAGGAGGCCCCGCACAACCGCTGGGCCTTCGCCCGCCTGGGCGAGCTGCTGCCCACGGCGGCGGTCTCCCGGCGCGACCCGGCGACGCCCGCGGAGCCCGTCGTGCGGCTCGACGCGCTCGCGACGCGGCTCCCCGATCTCGAGCAGCGGCTCGAGGAGACCTGCACCGACGCATTCCTCGTGCTGCGCGGCTCCGAGGTCCTCGCCGAGTACTACCGGGCGGGTTTCGCACCCGACGACCGTCACCTGCTGATGAGCGTCTCGAAGTCGCTGTGCGGCACGGTCGTCGGCGCGCTGATCGACGAGGGGCGCATCGATCCCGCGCAGCCCGTCACCGAGTATGTACCCGAGCTCGCGGGCTCCGTCTACGACGGGCCCTCCGTGCTGCAGGTGCTCGACATGCAGATCTCGATCGACTACAACGAGGACTACGTCGATCCGGCCTCGGAGGTGCAGACCCACGATCGCTCCGCCGGCTGGCGCACGCGGCGAGACGGGGACCCCGCCGACACCTACGAGTTCCTCACCACCCTCCGCGGCGACGGCGGCACCGGCGAGTTCCAGTACTGCTCGGCGAACACCGACGTGCTCGCCTGGATCGTCGAGCGGGTCACCGGTCTGCGCTACGTCGAAGCGCTCTCCACGTACCTGTGGGCGAAGCTCGACGCCGATCGGGATGCGACCATCACGGTCGACCAGACCGGCTTCGGCTTCGCGAACGGGGGCGTCTCCTGCACCGCGCGGGATCTCGCACGCGTGGGCCGCATGATGCTCGACGGCGGCGTCGCTCCCGGCGGACGGGTCGTATCGCAGGGCTGGGTGGAAAGCGTGCTGGCCGGCGGCTCCCGCGAAGCCATGCCCGACGAGGGTTTCACCTCCGCATTCCCCGAGGGCAGCTACACGCGCCAGTGGTGGTGCACGGGCAACGAGCGCGGCAACGTGAGCGGCATCGGCATCCACGGCCAGAACCTCTGGCTCGATCCGCGCACCGACTCCGTGATCGTCAAGCTCTCGTCGTGGCCCGATCCCGACACCCGGCACTGGCACGGGCTGCAGAGCGGGATCCTGCTCGACGTCAGCCGTGCCCTCGACGCGGTGTAGGCGGCGTGACCGGCGTCGGCACCGCGCCGGTGGATCCTGCGACTGCCTGACGCGGTGGCGCCACCGCGTCAGGCGCGGCGCAGGATCCGCCCGCGACGCGGGGACACCCGAGGGAGCGCCTACTCCCCCATCCGGTTGCGGGTGCGCATCGCCCGTTCGGCCTCGCGCTTGTCCTGCCGCTCGCGCATGGTCTGGCGCTTGTCGTACTCCTTCTTGCCCTTCGCGAGGGCGATCTCGACCTTCGCGCGGCCGTCGAGGAAGTACAGGCGCAGCGGCACGATCGTCATGCCGCCCTCGCGGGTCTTCTGGTAGAGCTTGTCGATCTGCTGGCGGTGCAGCAGCAGCTTGCGCTTGCGGCGCGGCGCGTGGTTCGTCCACGAGCCGTTGAGGTACTCGGGGATGTAGGCGGCGTCGAGCCAGGCCTCGCCGCGCTCGATGAACACGTATCCGTCGACGAGCGACGCGCGTCCCATGCGCAGCGACTTCACCTCGCTGCCCGTGAGCACCAGGCCCGCCTCGTAGGTGTCGAGGATGTGGTACTCGTGCCGGGCCTTCTTGTTGGAGGCGATCAGCTTCTCGCCGGTCTCCTTCGGGCTCATGTCACATCCTTCCTGCGGCCGGGGTGGTTCGGGGTCCGCGCTCACGCGCGAAGAACCAGCTTATCGCACACCGCCGCCGTTCCGCCCGCCACGCCGAGCCGCCCGGCCTCGAGGCGCCCGAACCGAGCCGATTGCTCCAACCCGCACGGATTATCGGCGCGGGAGGGCTCGGGCTCGCACGATGGGCTCGGTTTCGACGAGCCCCGGCCCCGAGATCCGGATCCGCGGCCCGCCCCGGGGACGCTCTGCGCTACACCCGCAGGTATCTGGTGATCGCGATCTTCGCCGCGATCGCCGAGAGCACCACTCCCACCAGCACGAGGATCGGCGGCACCACGAGCGCCTGCTCCACCGTGATGTAACTCGTGAACGGCACCTCCCGGGCGAGGAATCCCTGCACGAAGAAGCGCACGATCGCCACCGACGCGGCGCTCGCGAGCACGGCGCCGAAGAGCGCGGCGATGATGCCCTCCAATATGAAGGGGGTCTGGATGAACCGGTTCGACGCGCCCACGAGGCGCATGATCCCGATCTCCCGCCGGCGCGAGAACGCCGAGAGCCTGATCGTGGTCGAGATCAGCAGCATGGCCGCCACCAGCATGAGCCCCGCGATGACGATCGCCGTGTAGCTCGCCACCCCCAGGAACAGGAAGATCCGATCGAGCAGGCTGCGCTGGTCCGAGACGCTCTGCACGCCGGGGATGCCCGAGAACGTCTCCGTGATGATGTCGGAGCGCGAGGGATCCTTGAGCTTGATCCAGAAGGTCTGGTTGAGCTGCTCCGGCTTCGTGATGTCGACGATCGGGTTGCCCTCGAACTGCTGCACGAACTCCTTGTAGGCCTGCTCGTGCGTCACGAAGAAGAAGTCGTCGACGTAGGGGCGCAGCGTGTCCGACTGCAGCGCCTCCTCGACGGCCGCGATCTCGTCCTCGCCCGCGTCCTCGCCGGCGCAGGTCGAACTCTGGTCGTAGTCCGTGCAGAGGTAGACGGCCACCTGCGCGCGGTCGTACCAGAACGTCTTCATCTGCTGGATCTGCAGCTGCATCAGGATCGCCGCCCCCACGAAGGTGAGCGACACGAAGGTCACCAGCACCACGGAGATGACCACCGACATATTGCGGCGCAGGCCGTTCCAGACCTCGCCGAGCACCAGTCCCGCCCTCATCGCACCGGCCCCACATCCGTCTGGTCGTCGTTCTTCCGGCGCAACCCGAGGTGCTCCGCCAGGCTGCCGGTCTCGGACATGCGCACGGGATCCATCGGGCGATCCGGATCGAGGAAGCTCGGGATCCGGCGCGCCTGCGGCCCGCCGGAGCGCACCGTGTCGTCATCGTCGATGTCGGAGTCGTCGGGGCTCTGTTGCAAAGATTGGCGGCAGTCAGAGGTAGGCTGTCGCTCTGCGCCGATCAGGCGGCTGCTGCGAAATGGTGGTTGAGCATGCCCATGGCCTCCGTCAGCGCCGAGGGCCCAATGCCA
>NZ_JBASCU010000060.1:0-19106 GCF_049651805.1 Pseudolysinimonas sp. | reverse complement strand
AACGCGAAGATCCGCCAATTCGTCACCGGCTGGAACGACCGCAAACACGCCTTCGTCTGGACCAAAACCGCCGACGACATCCTCAAGAAAGCGAACCGTCAACCAACTTCAGAAACGCGACACTAGCTACTCCCATTTGCCCTTCGGCATCTTCTTTCTTGATCAACCGCCCGAGATCGAACTCCCGATCCCCGACTACCGCCTCGGTCGCGAAGGCGACGAAGCTGCCCCGAGCCAAGACCTTCTCGACGTCATCGACCTGAGTGTGCAGCGTCAGGCGTGGTTCTGGGACCACGCGATCAAGCTCGGGCTCGGCCCCGCGTCCGTGACTCGCGCAACGCTCGAAGACGAGCCCAGTGCGGTGGCCGCCGCCGCCGCGCGAGAGCTCGACTACACCGTCGCCGGACGCGCTCGGATGTCCCGTGGGGATGCCCGCAACCACCTGCGGCGGCGCTTCGAGGAACGCGGGGGGCTCGCGATTTTCACGAGCATGGTCGGGAACGACAACCACCGGATGCTCGATCGGGGTGAGTTCCGAGGCTTCACCCTTGCGGACGAGGTTTCTCCGCTCATCTTCGTCAACTCCAGCGACGAATCCCTGAGCGGGCAGATCTTCACCTTCCTGCATGAGTACGCGCACGTCGTGCTGCGTGCCACCGGGATCAGCGACGAGGATCCTGCGGCTAAAGCCACCGGTGTCGAGGCTTGGTGTAACGCAGTCGCCGCGGAGGTGCTGGTGCCGGCTGCTGATCTGAAGGAGCAATTTCGGCTCGACGTGCCAATGGTTGGGGAGCTGGACCGCCTCTCCAGCCGGTATCTGTGCAGCACGCTCGTGATTTTGCTCAAGGCGAGAGACCTGGGGCTGGTGCCGAGCACTGGATTCGATGCGGTGTATCGCGCGGAAGAGGCGCGAGCCGTTGAGGCGTTCGAGTACCAGCGCGCGCAAAGCGGCGGCGGTGAGTTCTATGCGAACCAACCCTTCCGCATCGGTGAACGCCTCTCTCGTGCCGTGCTCTCCGATGTGCGGGAGGGCGGGACGACCTATACCGAGGCGTTCCGGATTCTGGGATTGCGCAACGTCGAGCAGTTGAACAAGTACGCGACGCATTTGGGCATCTGATGTTTCTGCTCGATGCCAACGTGTTCATCACCGCGAAGAACACCTACTACGGCACCGACTTCGCGCCCGGCTTCTGGGACTGGCTGGCTGCCGAGTATCGGGACGTCGGCATCCGGCGCTCGCGACCTGGACGATGACCGGAGAGCCACGCTTCCTCACGCAAGCGCGCACCGACTTCTTGGCGAAAGCCGACTATCGACTGGTGGCCATGGCGACTGCCGGCAAGCACGTCATCGTCACCCACGAGACCTCTGCGCCCGACTCCAGGCGCGTTATCAAGATTCCCGACGCGTGCAGTGCTTTCAGGGTGGAGTGTCGGGAGCCGTTCGGGCTGTTTCGGGAACTCGGGTTGAAGTTGGTGCGGCCCACAGGCGCTGGGCCGGCGCCTTCCGCGCTCGACGTGCCGATCGCATCCTGACGCCTCGAATTTGAGGCATCCGAACTGAGTGCAGCCGGGGAACACGCCTCGCAGAGGTCAGCTTCGGTGGCCGCCCCGAGTAACTTTGCGGCCCAGATCAGTTACCCGGGAGTCTGGTTTCGACACGCCGCTTCGCGGCTACTCAACCAACGAAGGGGGCGCCGCGCGTCACAGGGCGATCGCGTCCGCGAGTGCCGACTCGGAGACTGGACGCTTGAGCAGCTGCGCCGGGAAAATGTCGATGTCGTCGCGGCCGAAAAGCGTTCGCGTCTCTTCCATCAGGCCAGAGGCGCGCATCAGCAGGTTGCCGTCAGCAGGGTCCATCTCGACGACGATGTCGATGTCACTGCCCTCGCGAGCCGTGCCCCGGGCGATCGAGCCGAACAGTTTCGGATTCGTGGCACCGTACTTCATCAGCAGCAACTGGAAGTCGGCGCGGCGTGCGTCAAAGGAGCTCGCGCAGAACGAGAGTCTCGGGTGACGCGACGGTGATCGACATGAGTCCAGGGTACCCGGGGCTTCCCACAGCGCGAAGGCCGAAAGGGCATCCGCGCAATCAGGGCAGCTGCGCCCGATCGAGCGCCGCGAGCAGGCTCGGGCGGCGACGGTAGCGGTCGCGCAAGTCGGCGAGCATCTCGTTGACCTCAGCGAGTGCCTCCAACCCAACGGCGAGGGCGGATGCTCGGATCTTGCTGAGATCGTGGGCTGCGGGCCGGTACTTACGGGTGTCGGCTACTTCGAGCATCGAGTTGCGCAGGTGAGCTGCGGTCTTGTCGTAGCGACTGATTTAGTAACACTCAAGGTGATACAATCCCAGACATGAGGCAGAACGAGCGGCTTGAGGCGCTCGGCGAGATCGCCGACGACCAGCGGGGCCATGTCACGACGGCGCAAGCCGAGCGTGTCGCAGTCTCGCGCGTTGAAATCGGTCGGCTCGCCTCTCGCGGGCTTCTCGAGCGCGTCACCCACGGGGTGTACAGGCTTCTCGGGTCGGGCTACGACCCGAACTCTGCCGTACGTGCGGCGTGGCTCGCGCTTGAGCCTCGCCGCACCGCCGCCGAACGCCTCGGCGACCCCGCAGGCATCGTCGTCTCACACGCGAGCGCAGCGGCACTCCATCAGCTCGGAGACCTCGGCGGCGACATCCTCGAATTCACGGCCGACCGCCGGCTCCAAACGACCCGTGATGGCGTACGCACCCACCGTGGGGCTGTCACGCCAGGTGACGTGACGATTGTTGACGGGCTTCCGACCACCACCGCGCTTCGCACGATCGCCGACCTTGTCGACGACGGTCATGACGGTGAACACGTAGGTGCGGTCATTGTCGACGCTGTGCGCCGCGGAACCGTCTCGCTTCATGATGTCGAGCTTCGTCTCGCGACGTACGCTGCACGCCGGGGTCACGCGAAAGGCGACGGCGCGGCCCTTCTCGACGACCTCCTCGGGTTTGCCGGCATGGACCGCGCATCGCTTCGCAACGAGCTCCTCAGGATGCTCGATTCCATGGTGCGGTCGGACTCCGGGTTGGAGGTGACAGACCTGGTGCATGTCACCGACCTCCTGCGAAAACTCGAGCGGGTCGACCATGGCCGGTGACGAGGGATACGAGACGCCGGCCGCCGTGCGCTCCGCCCTCACGACCGCAGTCAAGCTGCTGCCCCAGGCGCGCCGCGGGGCGGCTTTGCGGGAATTCGTGCACGACAGGTTTCTCTGCAGGGTGTTCGCGCTCAAAGAGCCGTGGGTGCTGAAGGGCGGAACCGCGATGCTCGCGAGGGTCGCCGACGCGCGGCACACGAAAGACGTCGACCTCTGGAACGAGACCCGTGACATGGATCTCGCGCTTGCGTCGATCCACCGTGCGATCGACCTCGACCTCGGTGACCACCTCGCCGACAAGGTGTGCGCCATCCATGAACTGCACAACGACAACCCGTCGACCCGCGTGCGCGACCTTGTTGACGTGCTCGTCTATGCCGCAACTGAGTCGGTCGACGGCGCCGCGCTGCGGGTCGCGATCGCGAGTGAGGCGCTACATCGCGGCATGGGCCCGATCATCACGTTTGCGCCTCCGTCGACTTGGGCCGGGCAGTTTGCGAAGGTTGCCCGAGACGCTGAGCCGATCATCGGAAGACCATCATTCGCGGAGGCCGTCGAATCGGCCGCAGCGTTCATCCAACCGGCTCTCGCCCGCGACCACTCGGGAACATGGTCGCCGACCGACTCTTCTTGGAACTGACCCGGGTCTCGCGGCCGGTGAGGAACACCATCGACGCGTAGGCTCGACCTCCGTGGCAGCCGGCGCAGTGATGTACAACTTCGCGGTGCAGTTGGCTGACGTCGATCGCGGCGTGTACGAAGAGTTCGCCCTGCGGGTCGCCAGGCATCCGTCTGAGACGGATGCCTACATGGTGACGCGGGTGCTCGCGTACTGCCTCGAGTATGTCGAGGGCATCACGTTCGGCGACGGCATCTCGGCGACCGACGAGCCTGCGGTGCTCGTTCGCGACCTGACCGGCGCGCTGACCACGTGGATCGAGGTCGGCGCTCCCGATGCCGATCGCCTGCACTTCGCCAGCAAACTGGCTGACCGCACGACCATCTACACGCATCGTGACCCGCTGAAGGTGCTCGGTGCATGGACGGGCAAGCGCATCCATCAGGCGGACCAGATCACGCTGCACAGCTTCGACGACGGATTCGTGGATGCCGTGGTCGCGCAGATCGAGCGACGCACCACCCTCTCGGTGTCGGTCGTCGAAGGGCAGCTGTATCTCGACGTGAACGGCACCACGCTCAGCTCCACGGTGCACGTGCATCCGCTGGGGTGAACTCAGCGTCCGAGTCAGTAGTGGTAGCGGCAGGCGGCGATGCGGATCTCGTCATCGACGATCTTGTAGACGAGTCGGTGTTCGTCAGTGATACGTCTCGACCAGTAGCTCTGAAAGCCGTGCTTCAGCGCTTCCGGTTTGCCGATGCCGGAGTGGCCGTTGCGCGCGATGTCTCGTAGCAGCAGGTTGATGCGTTTGAGAACCGCGCGGTCGGCCGTCTGCCAGTGCACGTAGTCGTCCCATGCGGACTCGTGCCAGACGAACTTCATTCCACGAGGTCGCGCACGGTGCCGCCACCCGACTCGAGGTTCTCGATCGCAGCGAGCAGCCGAGCGGCGTTGCGCGGGCTCCGCAGCAGGTACGCCGTCTCCTTGAGCGACTCGTAGTCGGCGAGGCTCACGATCACGACGGGATCATGGCCAGCGCGGGTGACGACGATCTCTTCGCGGTCGTTGACCACGGCATCCAGAGTCGCCGCGTAGTTCGCGCGGGACTCCGTGAACGAGATCGTCTTCATTCCGCTCATTGTACAGAAACCTGTACTGTCTGCGAGTGTTGCGGGACCGTGCCTTCGTAGGTCATGACAGGACGCTAGGGCGACTCGACGACTACCTCGATGGGGTGTCGATCGCCGAGGCCGCGCGCCGCTTGGGTGTGACGCGCGCGACGCTGTCGCGCATCCGCAACGGCCACGCCGGCGTGACTGCCGACATGGCCGTGCGGTTCAGCGAACTGTTTGGCACGAGTGCCGAGCTGTGGCTCGGGCTTCAGACGGCTCACGACCTGTGGGTCGAGCGCCAGAAGCCGCGACCCAAAGTGTTGGCGCTCACCGGCTGAACCACCCGGCCACGCGGGCGCGGAGCGCGGCGCGACGTTCCTGCCGGCGGCGGGCCGCGGCATCCCGGGCTGCCGTTTCGCGCTCCCTGTCTCTCGTAACAACCTGTCCACCCAGACGACGCTCAAGGCGACGCCACGAGGACACAGCAGTGACGCTACGAGTGCGAGTGCGCTCGAAGTCAAACCTCGAAAAATCCCCTAGACCTAGAGTGCACTCGAAGTCGTACGGTGGTCGGCATGCACGACTACACGATCGACGAAGCGGCGGAGCGCACGGGGCTCAGCAAGCACACGCTGCGCTACTACGAACGTGAGCGGCTGCTGCCGCCGATCGCGAAAGCCTCGAGCGGACACCGCCGCTACACCGACGACGACATCGGCTGGGTGAAGTTCCTGCAGCTGCTGCGGGCGACCGGGATGCCGATCCGCGAGGCGAAAGAGTTCGTCACCCTCACCTGGGCGGGCGACCACACCATTCCGCAGCGGGTGGAGGTGCTCACCGGATACCGGGCCGCGCTGGTGGAGCGGATGGCGCAGGATGTCGAGCACCTCGAAGCGCTCAACCGCAAGATCGGCTTCTACGAAGACGTGCTGGTCGCGCAGGATGCGACGCCCGAGCGTGTCACCGGTGAGCGAGCGGCGGTGGGCTGACCTCGCGCACTATCTCATGTCAGCCAGTCCTCTTTGGGGCGCGGGTCGACATCCGGTCGCCTCAGCCAGGCGTCGAATGCGGCGACGATGGCCGCGTTGCGGTCGCCGCGCCCGCGGGGAAAACGACGCGGCGGCACGAGAAGCACTGGTGCTGCGGTCGTGCCTGCCGCGGTCGCCGCCAACAGCAAGGGGCGGAAGTCTTTGATGTTCTCGGTGACGATGCGACGACCGGTCTGCGTCGCGTGTCGGTAGAGCTCCGGGTCGCTCGCGCCGCGCAGCTCGTCGCTCGCCACAGCGGCGACAACGTCGTGACTCAGCTCACGAAGCGCCCGAGCAATCGCCGCCGAATAGTGCTCGTCGAGGATGAGGCGGGTCGTCATGCCAGCAGGCGCCGCTGCGACTCCCAGGAGCGCTGTGCCGCCTCGGCAGCGCGCTCGTTGTCGGCGATTTCATCGTCGATCTCGGCGGAGTGGGCGCCGTAGTAGGCCAGCGCGATGCGCACTCGAGCGGAAGAGAGGTCAAGGTCGTCGGCGACGACATCAACTGCCTCGTCACCACGAAGGCCCGAGTCTCGCAGCGCTGCCGCGATCTCCCAGACGTCCGGGCCGGCCGCGAGTGCCGCACGGCGTCCCGCAGGCCCGTCACGGAACACGATCCCCGGGAACTCCTGCGCGCGAAGACCTTCGTCGACCAGACGTTGGGCAAGACCGGATGGCGTGGTGTCGCGGCTCACAGCGGTGCGGCGAAGCCGGTCGAGCAGGTCTGGGTCGAACCTGATCGAGAGCGGCGTGGTCATGCGCTACATTGTAGCGCGGCACCGCCCGCCCGGGCCGGTATGGGCGAGGGGTTCAGTCGCCGAGGTTCGTGCCGGCGTTCTGCATGCCCTGATCGTCATCGTTCATCGATCCGTCGAGCGGGCGACCCATCGCGTCGGCGTCGAGCTGGTTGGGCAGGTGCTCGTCGCCGTCTTCCTCGCCGTCGGAGTCGGTGACCACCGGGCCTTCGTCCTCGGAGCGGGACGACCAGCCCGCCGTGCTGTGGTTGTCGAGGATGTCGTCGAGCGCGTCGGTCGTCTCGCCGTCGGCGAGGGTTCCGTCGCCGGTCGAGCCGTCATCCGTCACGTCGTCGAGTTCCTCGGGGCCGTGGCCCCTCTCGGTGGGGTCGTCGCCCACCGTCGAGTCGTGTCCTTCGGGAGTGAGTGCGGCATCCATTCGTCTAGTCGACGACACTGGCGGATGGCGTGACAGGGGGTTGACGGGCCGGGTCTCGACACGCGGCTGCGCCGCTACTCGACCACCGAGAGGTGACGGCAGGAGAGACTGAGCGTGTGAACCTCACCGATGAGCAACGCGACCGTGCGATCGGTGTGATCCTCGGTGCGGCGGTGGGGGATGCGCTCGGCGCTGGGTACGAGTTCGGCGAACCGCTACCCGACGAAGCCGTCGTGGCCATGATCGGTGGCGGGCGGTTCAACTGGGAACCCGGCGAGTGGACCGACGACACCAGCATGGCGGGGCCGATCCTCGAAACCCTCAGCCTAGGATGTCGGCATCCAGACCCGCCAGGTGCTCGCCGAACTCCCCGAACCGACCGCCGCGGCGGCGCGGGCTGCGGCGCGCCAGGTGCACGAAGTGAGCGGGCGTTCCGGGGGCAACGGGTCGCTCATGCGCACCGCCCCGCTCGTGCTCGGATACCTCGACGATCCCGTGGGGCTCGCCGCCGCGGCGCGGGAGGTGAGTGCGCTCACCCACTACGACCCGGATGCCGGCGACGCGTGCGTCATCTGGTGTCTCGCGATCTGGCACACCATCCACACCGGTGCCTACGACGTGCGGGCCGGGCTCGCCGCGGTAGACGCCGGGCGCTGGGGGCAGCTGCTCGAAGACGCCGACATCCAGAACCCGCGCGACTTCACCCGCAACGGGTGGGTCGTTCACGCCCTGCAGGGGGCGTGGTCGGCGGTCTCCGACTCCGACTCCTTCGCGGATGCCGTGCAGCGCGCCGTACGCGGAGGTCACGACACCGACACGGTCGCCGCCATCGCCGGGGCACTCGCCGGTGCGCGGTGGGGCGCCGCCGCCATCCCTCAGGAGTGGCTCGAGGTGTTGCACGGGTGGCCGGGGATGGATGCGTCCGGGTTGCGGGCGCTCGCGGAGCGTGCCCTGGATCGGGTCAGCTCACCGCGGGACGCCTAGGTGGAGATCAGCGACGGGATGTTGGCCAGCTCCGCTTCGTGACCGAGGAGCGCGACATCCAAGTCGTAACGGTTCTGAAGGTTGAGCCAGAAGCGGTCGGACGTGCCGAGTGCCCGCGACAGGCGCAGGGCGGTGTCGGGGGAGATGCTGCGCTTGCCGTGCACGATCTCGTTGATGCGACGCGCGGGCACCCCGATCGTCGCGGCGAGGCGGTACTGCGAGATGCCGAGAGGGTTCAAAAACTCCTCGAGCAGGATCTCGCCGGGGTGAATCGGCGTGTGTGCCCCGGTGCGACTCATGGCTTGTCCTCTCGCTAGTGGTAGTCGGTGATCTCGACATCGGTGGGGCCGTTGTTTGACCAGGTGAAGCAGACCCTCCACTGGTCATTGATGCGGATGCTGTGTTGACCCTTGCGGTCGCCCGCGAGCTGTTCGAGCCGGTTGCCCGGCGGGACCCTCAGGTCGTTGATGTTCTCGGCAGCATCCAGCATGAGCAGTTTGCGGTTCGCGATGCGTTGCAGGTCGGGGCCGAACTTCTTGACGTGCTCCCGGTGCCACACCCGTTCGGTGTCCCGAGTGGCGAACCCCTGGATCACTGTTCGATAGTAACGCTGCGCGTTACTAGTCGCAACTGGTCCGCGCGATTCGTTGAGCGTGCGCCGCCCGGGTCGGCGCACCAGGGCGTATAGTCGTGGTGGAGCGGATGGCGCGTGACGTCGAACACCTTGAAGCCCTCAATGGCAAGATCGGGTTCTACGAAGACGTGCTGGTCGCGCAGGACGCGACGCCCGAGGATGTCACGGGCGAAAGGGCGGCGGTGCGCTGAGGCAGCCTCCAACTGGGGGTCTCGAACACGAGGATGCCTCCCTAGCATCGGGGCATGGGCAGAAGACGCGGCAGCGTCGGGACGGGGGCGTTCGTCGTCGTCGCGCTGGCGGCAGTCGTCGGCTGGCTCGGGGTGTCAGGCAACCTGGGTGCGGTCGGCCAGTTTCTGGGGTTCACCACTGGCGAGGTCGAGACGGGCGATGACCGCGTCGAGCCGGGTGACGACTCTGGAGCGTGGAGTTGCTTCTGGGAACCGACGATGAACGACGACTGGCACGACGACGTGTTGTGCGCGCGGGGGCTCGAGACGATCCGACCGACGCTGCTGCCCGATCAGTCTTTCGTCACAGAAGACGAGATGATGGTCGCCGCCGCGGAGTACGAGGCCACGCTCAACGATTGAGCCACCGCTTTCTCATATCAGCCAGTCCTCGATGGGGCGCGGGTCGGCATCCGGTCGCCTCAGCCAGGCGTCGATCGCAGCGACGATGATCGCGTTGCGGTCGCCGTGCCCCCGGGGAAACCGCCGCGGCGGCACGAGCAGCAACGGCGCCGCAGGGGTGTCTGCCGCGGTCGCTGTGAGGAGCAACGGGCGGAAGTCTTTGATGTTCTCAGTGACGATTCGACGGCCGGTTTGTGTCGCGTGACGGTACAGTTCCGGGTCGCTCGCGCCGCGCAGCTCGTCACTCGCCACTGCGGCGACAACGTCGTGACCCAGCCCATGAAGCGCAAGGGCAATCGCTGCCGAGTAGTGCTCGTCAAGAATGAGGCGAGTCGTCATGCCAGGAGGCGCCGTTGCGACTCCCAGGAGCGCAGTGCGGCCTCCGCAGCGCGCTCGTTGTCGGCGATCTCATCGTCGATCTCGGCGGAGTGGGCGCCGTAGTAGGCCAGCGCGATGCGCACCCGAGCGGGCGAGAGGTCAAGGTCGTCGGCGACCACGTCAATTGCCTCGTCACCACGAAGGCCCGAGTCGCGCAGCGCTGCCGCGATCTCCCATATGTCCGGGCCGGCCGCGAGTGCCGCACGGCGTCCCGCAGGCCCGTCGCGGAACACGACCCCCGCGAACTCCTGTGCGCGAAGACCTTCGTCGACCAGACGTTGGGCAAGACCGGATGGCGTGGTGTCGCGACCAGCGGCCGTACGGCGGAGTCGGTCGAGCAGCTCGGGGTCGAAGCGGATCGAGAGCGGCGTGGTCATGCGCTACATTGTAGCGCTGCATGGCTCGTCGCCGACCGTCGAGTCGTTTCGTTCTGGGGTGAGTGCGGCATCCATGCGTTCCATCCGACGACATCAGCGGATGCCGGGACAGGGGGTTGACGGCGAGTCCTCCACAGCGCGCGCAGGGATGAGAGTATCCACCGATCGCGCGGGAAGCAGCATTGCGCGGTGCGGCCCGCGAAGGATCACGGGATGGAGATCGTTCGTCCCGCATCCACCCCCGACTTTCTCGCGATGGTGCCCGCTCTCGTGGGCTTCGCGCCGCAGCGCAGCGTCGTGTGTGTGCCCTTCAGCGGTAAGCGCACCGCTGAGCCGGTGATGCGTGGAGACGGCCGGGGAGCGGCTGCAAGCAGCGAAGCGAGCGCGGGATGTCGCAACGTGCGCTTGTCGAGCGGGCCGGCATCCCACAACCCAATGTCTCGGCATACGAGCGGGGCCGCCGGGTGCCGAGCACCGAGATCGCGCGTGCGCTGGGGATCACGGAGTAGGGGTCTGGATCTCCCCACCGGCTGAATGGCGGCGTGGGCCCAGCGCTGCGCGCGGCACTCGACCCGCGGGCGGGGGACTTGGCACTCGATGGGGGAGAGTGCTAAAACAGAAGTGGGTCTCGCGGAGTCCCGCATGAGACCTTCATTCGATGACGAAAGGAGATTGATCATGTCCAATCCGTTCGATGTGCTGAGCCAGTTCGACCGCCTCGCGTCCAGCGTGTTCGACACCGCTCGAACTCCTCGGCTGATGCCCGTCGACCTGTTCCGAGACGGTGACCAGTACGTACTGAGCGCCGACCTCCCGGGCATCGACCCCGCGTCGGTCGATCTGGATGTCGACGGCCAGCTGCTCACCATCCGCGCCGAGCGTCACGCCCCGGTCGACGAGAACGTGAAGTGGATCTCGCACGAACGCCCCTACGGGTCGTACATGCGCCAGTTCACCCTCGGCGACGGTGTCGACTTCGAGAACATCACCGCCAACTACGAGCACGGTGTGCTGTCGGTCATCATCCCGGTCGCCGAACGGGCGAAGCCGCGCAAGATCCAGATCGCGGCGGGCTCGGGCGGCCAGGCAAGCATGGCCCAGGCCAGCATGACCCGGGCGGGTGGTCGTAAGGAGGTGACGGCGTGAGCGCCCTGCTGACGCCGCAGCCCAGGCGACCGCGCACACCCGGCCGGTCCGGCATCCGCTTGCCTCGCGGCGACATGAGACGCCGGTTCGTGCCGGGTCTGCCGGAGCTTCGGCCCTCGCTGCCGAAGTCGTCCGGCGGGCCGCCCCTGCGTGCGGCGTGATGGTGTGACGGATCCCCGGGTGGTGACGCCCGGGGGTCCGGTCTGTTCGGGGCCTCGCCGTGCGTGCAGCTCTCGTGCCCGCGCTGCGGCGAGGCAACGCGCCGAAGGCCCTACCAGGGTGACGGGCGCTTCTCGTCGCGGGTGGCATCCGACGGGTAGTGCTCCAACTCGACCCCGCCCGCGCGGATGCACATCCAGGTGAGCGGCTCGGGGCTGTCGGGAACGGCCCGCCAGGTGCGCATCACGCCCTGACCGACGCGGATGGCCGTGCCGGGGCCTACGGGGACGACGTCGTCGTCGAGGCCCATCTCGCCGCGGCCTGTGAGGAAGACGTACAACTCCTCGAGCTGCGCGTGCGAATGCCAGTAGCCGGCCTCCTCGCCGGGAACGAACGAGTTCGCCGTCAGCCCGATGTACTGCATGTCGACCTCGTGGTCGACTACCCGACGGCCGTCGCGGGATGTCGTCGGCCTGAAGCCGCCGTAGTGGTTGCGCCATTCACCGATGGCGCCGAGCTCGATGCGTTGGTAGTCGGTCACCTCCCGATCTTGCACCCGCGCGTACGGTGGATGCATGCCCGATTTGCTTGCCTGGCTGCCGGCCGGGGTGTTGGCGACGGTGGCGCTGTCGGCATCCAGCGTTCTGCTCGGATTCGGTCTGCCGCTCGCCGCCGGGCTCGCCGTGCTCGGGCTCGTGCGCGGGTTCGTCGAGTTGCGCTGGCGCGACTTCGTGCTCGGGATGCTGCTGGTCGTTGGCCTTGTCGCTGCCGGGGTGGCTTTGCGGGTCTGGGGTGCTGGGCTGGTCGCGGGGGAGGAGTTGGGGGCGGCGAACTCGACCGCCGCGTTCGTGTTCACGGCGGTCACGCCGTTCGGGGTGATCCTCGGGGTGCTGCTCGTCGTCGTCGGGTTGGTGCGGCGGTATGTGGGGCGGTCTCGCTCGTCGAGGTGATCGAGTCCTCCACAGGGTGTTCTTTTGGGAGTTCTTGTACTTTCGAAAGTTTGTTCTCCTTGGGAGAATTGAGCTCGGAAGGATTGAAACCATGACCTCGACTGCTGCTCTGGCCACCGCTGTTGCGGTGCTGCGGGATGTGCCGCGGTCGGTTTCGGCGTGCCGCTCGGCGTCGGATGCCTCGGTGATGGAGTGGCTGCGGCTCGCCGGTGAGGCTCGGAAGATTGCGGATGCGCATCTGGCGCTCGCGGCGGGGGAGATGCAGCGCCGGTCTGACCCGTCGCTCGGTGGTGCGGGGTTGGCGCGGCGTGAAGGGGCTCGCACTCCGCAAGAACTGGTCAAGTCGGCGACAGGAGCGACCGGTCGGGATGCCGTCGTCGCTTTGCGGGTGGGGCGGCTTTCGCAGACTGACGGGGATGTTCTCGGGGGTGCCGTCGCCGACGGGTCGGTGTCGGTGCAGGAGGCTGAGGCGATCCGCGCCGGACTCGATGGTGCCGCGGCGCCGCCGGAGTTGCTGAATCAGGCGACCGAACTGCTGTGTGAAGAGGCGGGCAGCCTGGATCCCGATCGCTTGTTGAAGCGTGCCCGCGAAGTGCGGGACGAGCTCGACGAGGCCGGCATCGCATCCCGGGAAGCGGTGTTGCGGGGGCGCCGGTCGCTGCGCCGGCTGGATCTGCGGGATGGGATGAAACGGCTCATCTGGGACTACGACCCGCTCACCGCCGGGGTGGTGGATGAGATCTACGACCGTGCGACGTCACCGCGTCGCGGCGGTCCCCGGTTCGTCGACTCGGACGCGGTGGCCCAGGCGGAAGCGCTCGAGCGTGATGAGCGCACGACGGAGCAGATCGCGTCCGATGCGTTCACCGAACTGCTCCGTCAAGCGGCGAGTGTTCCCTCGGATGTGCTGCTCGGCACAGGGATGCCGGCGGTGCGGGTGCTCGTGCACGCCACCGATCTGATCGCTGGAACCGGGCATGGGGTGATCGAGGGGTCCAACGAAGTGCTCTCGATCGGCACCGTGCAAGCCCTCGCCTGCAGTCAGGGCACCCAGACCGCGCTGATCGATTCGCTGGGGGATGTGCTCGACCTGGGTCGGGAACAACGCCTCTACTCCCGCCACCAGAGGGTCGCCCTCGCCATCAGGGACGGCGGATGCATCTGGAAAGGTTGCGAACGCCCACCATCTTGGTGTGAGGCGCATCACATCGATCACTACGTCAGAGATCAGGGTCGCACCGACCTCGAGCGGGGTGTGCTGCTCTGCAAACATCACCACCTGAAGTTGCACAACGAGGGGTGGCAGATCAGCCGACGAGACGGCCGGTACTGGCTCTACCCACCGCCCGACCGGGGCGGGGCCCCGCAACTGCTGGTCACGAAGTCCCGAGCCATGCGGGAACACGTCGCCCGACATCAGCCGCCTAAGGGCGCGCTCCCAGCGAGCACGGAGCATCCGGCGTCGAAGATCAGTAGATGACCCGACGATCGCTGCCCTTCGGGGTGCTCGCGGTGGTGTACCTCCTGGTCGTCGGGCTGCTGACGCTCGGGCCGACACTGTGGCGCACCCGACCGGCGAGCGGGGACTACGACGTGCTGTCGCCCTCCACCTGGCTCGACCCCGAGACATGGGTGCGCATCGGGTCGCCCGAATTCGTCGCCAACATCCTGCTGTTCGTTCCGCTCGGGCTGCTGCTGCGGCTCGCCATCCCGCGGGGAACCTGGTTCGGGGCCACGGTGCTCGGTGGCGTGGTGTCTGTCGCGATCGAAGTGCTGCAGGTGTCGACGCCGCGAGTATCCGACCCGCGCGACATCGTCGCCAACACCCTCGGCACCCTTGCCGGGGCGGTGCTCGGCGCGCTGATCAGCCTCGTGGCGTCAGCTCGAGGCGGGGTCAGCCCGTCCGAGGTCAGGCGTCCCGCGGCTAGCCGTCCTGCGGGTCGGCCGGGGGCGGGATGACCTCCTCCGAGATGTCGCTCGCCATCTGACCATCGGTCGTCGGCATCCGCTGATCGTTCATCTGCCCGTCCGGATCGTCCGGATCGCTGCCTTCACCGAAAGTGCTGTTCGGAACCGCCGCCGTCACCGCAGCGCCTCCTCGCCGGCGGGGCGCCACACGCCGCCCGCGGCGGACGCGCCGTCATCGAACTCCTCCGGAGCGACCGGCGGCGGCTCTACCGGGTGGCTCGGTTCAGGCTCAGTGGGCCCAGTCGGAACCTCCGGGCCATCAGGACCGACCGGCCAACTCGGCTCCGACGGCTGAGTCGGCTCAGCGGGCTGAGTCGGATCGCTCGGCACCGTGGACGGGCCATCCGGGCTCGGCGCCCCCGGAGCTCCCGGAAATCCGGGCTGGATCGGATCGCCGGGAGGGGCGACCGACGCTTCCGGGCGGTAATGCATATCTGGCCCCTGACTCGTCTCGGGGCGGTAGTTCATGCTGTGGCGTCCCATGGGGGTTTCCCTTTCCGAACTTCCTCGTCGGCGCCGCAAAGGCGGGGAAGTCCTCACCCCAGCACACGCCACCGTCCCGGCGGAGGTAAAGGGGCTGGCACGACCCCCGCACGGCAGGTAAGGTTCGCCAATCGGTCACCCGGCAATCACCCCACCCGCGGGTGAAACGTAGACGCTCGCACGTTAACCCGGTGTGTCAACCCGGTGTGTCAACCCGGTCGCGGCGTCGCGAGCGACAGGCGTAGACCTGACTCATGACGATCACGGTGAACAAAGACGCCCTCGCCCACGCCGAGAAACTGATCGACCGCGGCGATGTCACGAGAGACGAACGCGACGACTGGAGCGAACACGCCCCGAGCGCCGACGACGAAAACCGCTACATCGACCGCGAAGGGTGGAAGGAGTACTCCACCTGGTACCTCGGGGTCGACCGCCAAGAATCCGACGAGACCAAAGGCCGATTCTCGTTCCCGATGGGTGACTTCCGCCGCATCCATCGCTGCGCCGTCATCTCGCTGGAATCCCGCGCCGCCCAGCACGACCATGACGAGATCGCCCGCGCCGCGAAACGGCTGCTCGAGAAGATCGACGCCGGCGATGAAAGCTGACGACGGCGCTGAGACCGGAGGCGAGCGTTCCCGCGACGGCGACCCGACGGCGATCCGCGAACAGCCGGCCCTCACCACATCGACGGGGGCGATCTGGCTGATCGTCGGCGGCCTTTTCGCCGCCATCTCGCTGGGCGTGCTCATCCCGATGTCGACCCTGCCCAACGGAACGGTCGCCGTCGTCGCCGCCATCGTCGTGGCGCTGCTCTACGTCGCCATGCTCGTCGCCCAATTCGCGATGGCCCCCGGGCGTCGCCGACTGGGCGCCCAGGCGACCGCGATGCTTCTCATGGCCGCCGTCGCACTCGGGGCCGTGCTGTTCGTCGCCGCCGGTGCAGCCACCGTCACTGCTGCGTGACCCGGGCGACCGCCGCGTCGAACTGCGCCTCGGTGAGGATGCCGTCATCCCGGAGTTTCGCCAACTCCACGATCTCGCCCGCCAGCGAGCGAGGCGCCGGTGTCGCGTCGACGAACAGCTTCGACAGCCGGGGAAAACCCAACGGCTCGAGCAGCGACTTCACGTAGTCCATCCACGGATCGTCGCGTCCAGTCTTCGGGTTCACCGGCATCCGGATCGGGGCGACGCACTCCGGGTGCTCCTCGGCGTGGCGCAGGGCGGCCCGCAGCGGCAGCAAGGTGTGGTCGTCTTTGTGTTGCACCGCCGCAGCGATGTCGGGATGCGCGTCCGGATGCGCGAACGTGAGCCCGGGCAGCGCAGGGGAGAGCAGGATGACCGCTTCGGTGAACCCGCGACCGGCACCGCTCATCCCGTTGGTCAGCCGAAACCCGCTCGCCTTCGTCGTGTTCTTCACGCTCCACAGACCGCGCACCTGGTCGCGCAGCGCCTGCAGGTCGAAGCCGTCGGCGTTGTGCCCGCCCGGAACCGACAGGATCCCGCACTGGTACGCCGTCGCTGCGATGATCCACTCCACGGCTGCCCCCGAGCCGAACCGGTTCGCACGGTCGGTCGGGTCGATGCGGTTCACGTTGGCGCGCAGGGCCGCTTCGAGCTCTTCGCGGAGGTTGTCGTCGGCCACGAGTCGGTCGCGCAGGGTGTCGAACTCGGGGGAAGCGCTCGTGGATCCGGCCGGCCAGAGCGGGAGGGTCATGCGCCGGACGCTCTCGCGGGAGGGTGTTCGCGGGTGGGGTCTCGATCTCCCCACCGCCTGGACGGCGGCGTGGGCCCAGCGCTGCGCGCGGCACTCGACCCGCGGGTGGGGTGGCGCGCGGCAATCGACTCGCTGGGGGTGCCCAGGTGGGAGTTGGCGTGAGTGGCGAGCAGGGCGTCGACGTCGTCGGGGGCGACGGCTTCGTTGAGCATGCGCAGCAGCCGCCACGGATGCTTGACGTTCTCGTTGGGGCGGCCCGCGTTGCGTTTCACGACGACGTTGTCGACTTCCGACGCTTCGAGCGCCGCCACGAGAACGGGGTCGGCGGCGGCGATCGGCACTGGCACCGACAGCAGGATGGCGCGCGAGACGGTGATTCCGCCTTCGTAGGCCCGCCACCACCAGTAGGCGAGCGACGAGTTCAAGACGACGGCCGCACGATCACGAGCTGCGGCGTCGCGAAAGTACAGCCGGTGCACGTGCCCGCGGTCGAGCACCCGTTTGACCGCCGAGAGGAAGTAGCGCGGCGTGACCGGCACGTCGAGCGGATACCCGGTGGGCTCCGACGCGACCAGGTCGCGGACCGTGGTGTCGCATTCGAGCATCGCGCGATGCAGCGGTACCAGCGCGGCGCCGACCTTCGGGAACGCCCGGTCCTCGTCCGCTTGGAGGTCGGCGAGAAAGTCGTCCGCGGCCGCGAACAGGTCGGCGCGCTCGTGCGCCCGCCAGCGCAGCAGGGGGGTGATGCGGTGTCGGCGCGGCGCGTCGACCTCACCCATCGACCCCACCAGCACCGCCGCGCGGGTCGAGTTCACCCGGTTGCTGTTCTGCGACCCGAACTTGACGCCGCGAAACACGTTGTCGGGCACGTTGTCGAAGCAGTAGACATCCATCACTTCGAGCCGCCGCACGAGCAACCGCCGCAGCCCCGCGAACTTGCGGCCCGAGGTGAAACTCTGCGGGGTGATGGCGACGATGCCGCGCCGGCCGAGGGTCAGCATCCGCTCGAGAAAGTAGGCGTACAGGTCGCGCGACTCGGCCGCCGCGAACCGGTCGTCGCGGGGCACGACGACGTACGGCGGGTTCATCAGGGCGTAGTCGAAGCCGGGCAGGTCGTCGGTGAGCGCGTCGGCCACCCGCGAGCGGCCGACCAGCGCCGCGTACTGCACGCCGTCGAGCCCGAACTCGGTGGCGATCAGGGCGCGGGCCACGAGCAGGGCGCGCGGGTCGCGGTCGACGAGAACGAGGTGCTCGGCCACGAACCGGCGGGGATCGGGCTGGGCGGCGGCGAGCCAGTACGACAGGTTGCCGACCCCGCAGCAGGGATCGATCCAGATGCCCGGGGTGAAGCGGGCGGCGCGGGAGGCGAGGAACCGGGCCACATCATCGGGGGTGAAGAACTGGCCCGATGCCTTGCGGTCGACCCGGTCGACGTAGGCGAGGGAGTACTCGTAGAGCACCGAGCGCTCATCCATCTGCAGCCCGTCGAGCAGATCGAGGTCCCACGACGGATCGCGGCGCGGCAGGTCGGCCAGGATCGCCTCGGTTGCGGCCCCGCCGACCCGGATGGCGTGGGTGGCGACGAGGGACTGCCAGACGGCCTCGATGCCAAGGCGGTCGATGCCTTCGCGCACCAGTTCGACACGCGCGGAGAGGATGCGCCGGGTCACGATCGCAAGGTTACGGCCGACCCCCGACCCGGCGTGGGACGCGCGCCCCACCCAGGTCGAGTCGCGGACGTTCCGCACGGCTACTGGTCAAGACATGTCGAAAGTCTGCGACTCGACAAGAAGAGGGGGGTCAGCGGTCGAGGGCGTCGTCGAGCGGGTCGCCGGTCGGGTCGTCGGCACTGATGTCGGCGAGCCGTTCACCGCCGACCGGCATGCCGCCCCACGACAGCGCCGTCCAGCCGGCGCCTGGCGAGCCTTCGACGACGACGACGCCGGTGTTGTCGAGGTGGTTGTCGGCGGTGAACCCGTCGCCGAGGTTGCGCACTCGGGCGCCCGTCCAGACTCGGATGGCGGCGCCGTGGCTGACGACGACGACTGTGGCATCGTCGGGGTGCGCAGCAGCGATCTCGTCGATCGCCCCGTCGAACCGCGAGAAGAACGCGTGGCCGTCGGATCCTCCGGGCATCGCCGGGTCGGGGTCGCCCGAACCCCAGGCGAACACCGTCGTGAGGTAGATGCGCACGGCCTCGTGATCGCTGCGACCCTCGATGTCGCCCGCCTCGATCTCGTGCGTTCCCGCCAGTTCGGTCGGGGTGAGGCCGAGCGCCGCCGCGAGCGGGGCGGCCGTCTGGTGGGTGCGAACGAGTTTCGACACGTAGATGGCGGCGATCGTTTCGTGCCCGAGGGCGTCGACCACGGCATCCGCCTGCTTCGCGCCGAGGTCGGTCAGGCCCGGCCCGGGGGCGGCGGTGTCGAGAATGCCGCGCACGTTGGCGGGTGTCTGGCCGTGGCGGACGAAGAGGATGCGCATAACCGGCTCTTCATCATGAAGCGGGGTGAGCGGGTCGTTGCGGGGTGAGGGGCCGGGGTCTTCCAGGATGGAAGTTCCTACTCCTCCTTCGAGAAAGACCCCGACGTGTCTCACCCTATTTCGGGG
>NZ_JBASCU010000059.1:0-61029 GCF_049651805.1 Pseudolysinimonas sp. | reverse complement strand
CACGCGAGGTGCCGTACCGCGCCACCGGGCTCTCGTGGCGCGCCGAGGTGCCCGGCATCGCGGCCGTGCTCACGCGCGCGTTCCTCGATGACATCGAGGGCGTGCCGGTCGAGGACATCGACACCTGGCGCATGGGGTTTCTGCTCGACGAACAGACGGAGGCCGAGCTCGGCGCCGAGATCACCGCCGTGATCGAACGGTTCCGCAAGCGCGACCCGGGCGAGGGTGCGCGGCCGGTCTCGCTGTTCGTCGCCCTGCACCCCGAGCGTCGTCCCGCCACCGACGGCTGATCGCGTCAGCGCACGGGGACGCGGGCCGCGACCTCTTCGGGCATCAAGAACGTGCCCGTTCGTTCCACCTCGTGCACGAGCCGCACGAGTGCGGCGTTGATCGGCGCGTCGAATCCGTGCTCGCGCGCGACGCGCACGACGGCGCCGTTGAGGAAGTCGATCTCGGTGAGCTGCCCGCGTCGAATGCTCTGCAGCGTGGACGCCGGATTCGGCACCTTGCCCATCCTTCTCGCGAGCAGTCGGGGGAGCAGTGCGGCAAGCGCGATAGGCCCACGACCGAGCCACGGCAGCACCCAGCCCGGGATGCCCTGCAGCCCGGCGAAGCGGATGCCGAGCCGGTTGGCGATGCGCACCGTCTCCCGCAGCGACGCGGCGAGCACCCGCAGCAGCCGCGCATCCGCGACCGTCTGTTGCACCGAGAGCCCGGTGATCGCGGGGAGCGCGTTGACGTGGTTGATGAGCAGTTTCGTCCACTGGGCGCCCTCGAGATTCTCGACGGTTTCGACCGGCATCACGCCGCGCAACAGCTCCGCGAAGCGCTCGACGACCGAAGCGTCGGTTCCGGCAGCGCCCCCGAGAACGATCGGAAGGGCGGCCGTCACCGTGATGTGACCGGGGGAGAGGTACGAGGTCGCGAAGAGCGCGAGCCCGCCGACCAACGCAGAGCCGGGCAGCACCTCAGCGGCGACCCGGATGCCGCCGAGCCCGTTCTGCACCACCAGCAGCGGCACCCCGTCGAGAAGCGCAGCGTTCGCGCGCAGGGCGGTGCCGGCATCCTGCCCCTTCGTTGCGAGGATCGCGAGATTAGGTCGTGTGGCGAGGGTCTCGGCGGCGAGGGTTTCAGAAGCGGAGACCCGCGCCACATGCGAGCCGTAGCCCCCGTCGAGCACGATGCCGCCGCGGCGGATCGCGGCGAGGTGCTCACCCCGCGCGGTCACCGCGACGTCGTGCCCGGCGCGATCGAGGAGGGCGGCGAGCAGACCGCCCACCGCCCCCGCCCCGATCACGGCGACGTGCATGCGTCGAGCCTAGGAGAGAACGAACTCCTGCTCGGGCTCGCTGGCATCCGCCTCGGCGTGCCGGTTCGACCGCCCGGCGGGCAGGAAGAGCGCGACGATCGCGGTCGCGAGAACCACCGCCGCACCGACGCCGACCGCGGGCACAGCGGCATCCACGTAGTCGACGGGGGTGAGCGCCCCGCCGGCGCCGGTGAAGACGGCCGTGAGCACCGCGATGCCCAGGGCGACGCCGATCTCGCGCACGGTCGAGTTCGTGCCGCTGGCCTTCGCGGAGTCGTCCTCGTGGGTGTGGGCGAGCACGGCGGTCGAAACGGGCGCAAACACCAGGCCCATGCCGATGCCCGCCGCGATGAACGCGGGCAGCAACGTCTGATAGGTCACGTCGACCGCCATCGTCAGGGTGAGCCAGGTGAGCGCGACGCCCTGGAAGAGCAGGCCGACGACGATGAGCGCCCGGGTGCCGACCCGTGGCGCGATGAAGCCGGCGAGGGGGGCGACGACCATCGGGGCCATCGTCCACGGCGTCGTCTGGATGGCCGCCTCGAGCGGCGTCGAGCCCTGCACGACCTGCAGGAACTGGATGAGGAGGAAGATCGCGCCGAACATGCCGAACGAGAAGCCGAACCCGACGATGTTGGCGATGCTGAAGCTGCGGTCGCGGAAGAGCCGCAGGGGCAGCAGTGGCGCAGGGGTACGGCTCTCCCAGACGATGAATGCGGCGAGCAGGAGAGCCCCGGCGGCGAGCGCGCCGATGACTTCGAACGAGTCCCAGCCCGCATCGTTGCCACGCACGATTCCGTAGACGAGCCCCAGCACACCGAGTCCGGCGAGCAGCACGCCCGGAACGTCGAGGCGCAGCCGCGCACCGAGGGCGTTGGGCAGGGCGAAGAGCACGAGCGGCAGAACGAGGATGCCGACGGGCACGTTGATCCAGAAGATGGCCTGCCAGTTCCACCCTTCGACGACGGCGCCGCCGATCAGCGGTCCGGTCGCGACGCCGAGGCCGGCGATGCCGCCCCAGACGCCGATGGCGAGCGGGCGCAGCCGCTTCTGCACCGAGCTGGCCAACAGCGTGAGTGAGAGCGGCATGATGCCCGCGCCGCCGAGGCCCTGCAGGGCGCGGGCCAGGATGAGCTGCGTCGGGTCGGTGCTGAGCGCGGCCAGCACCGAGGCCGTGGTGAACACGACGATGCCGGCGAGGAAGATCGTGCGCCGCCCGATTCGGTCGCCGAGGGCGACGGCGAACAGGATGAAGCTCGCGAAGACGAGGGTGTACGCGTTGACGAACCACTGCAGCTCTTCGACGGTGGCGCCGAGCTCGTCGTGGATCACGGGCAGCGCGTTGGTCATGACGAGGTTGTCGAGCATCGCCATGAACATCGGGATGCCGGTTGCGGCGAGGGCGAGCCCGAACGGGACGCGGCGGGCGGGGGAGGTGGCGGACATTCGGGGACCTTTCACAAGTAATCGAATGATTACCAGCACGCTAGTAATCAGTTGATACCCTGTCAAGCGTGACGCCCGAGCCCGAACCGACAGACCGCCGAACCGACCCGGCGCCGCGGATGCGTGCCGAGGATCGGCGTGAACTCGTTCTGACCGCGGCGACGACGGTGTTCGGCGAACGCGGGTACGTCGGTACGACGACGGATGCCGTGGCGCGGGCCGCGAAGGTCAGCCAGCCGTATGTGGTGCGCATGTTCGGCACGAAAGAGGCGCTCTTTCTCGCGGTGCTGGAGCGTGCCCTGCGACGACTGGTCGGCGCCTTCAGGGGAGCCGTCGCCGAGAACCCCGATTCGCCGCCGCAGGAGATGTACCAGCGCTTGGGAGCCGCCTACAGCGAACTGCTCACCGACCGGGGCCTGTTGTTGAGCCTCATGCACGCGTTCGTGCTCGGCTCGGATCCCGAGATCGGTCGCGCCGCCCGTCGGGGCTTCCTCGAGGTGTACCGCCTTTTGCGCCACGAAGCCGGCTTCAGCGCGACCGATGCCAACACATTCCTGGCATCCGGGATGCTGCTCAACACCCTCATCGGTCTGCGCATGGCCGACGACTTCGACGACCCCGACGTTCGCGATCTGATCGAGTGCGTCGCGCCGACCAAGGCTGAGGTGCTCGTGCGGATGTCCCGGGCGGAGCGCATTTGAGCGGCCCCACCGGCATCCTGCTGCTCGACAAGCCGCAGGGACCCACCAGCCACGACCTGGTGGGGCGCACCCGGCGCACGCTCGCCACCCGCAAGGTCGGCCACGCGGGTACCCTCGACCCGATGGCGACCGGCCTCATGATCCTCGGCGTCGGCAGTTCCACGCGCCTGCTCACCTACCTCGTCGGACTCGACAAGGAGTACACCGCCACGATCCGACTCGGACAGTCGACGACGACCGACGACGCGGAAGGCGAGGTCGTGACCGAACACGACGCGAGCGGCGTGACGGATGCCGCCATCGCCGCCGAGGTCGCGACGCTGACCGGAGAGATCGCCCAGGTGCCGAGCACTTTCAGTGCCATCAAGGTCGACGGGCGGCGCGCCTACGACCGGGCCCGAGCCGGTGAAGTCGTCGAATTGAAGCCCCGCACCGTGACGGTGTCGGCGTTCGAGGTGATCGCTTCACGGTCCTCGGGCACGCTGCTCGACCTCGACGTGCGGGTCGCCGTCTCGTCGGGGACGTACGTGCGGGCCCTCGCGCGCGACCTCGGCGCCGCACTCGGCGTCGCAGGCCACCTCACCGCCCTGCGCCGCACGCGCATCGGCCCGTTCGACATCTCCGACGCCGCCGACCCCGAGGGCGACCTCGCAACGGCTCTCATCCCGCCCGCCGAGATCGCGGGGGGATTGTTCCCGACGGCGACGATGGATGCCGAGGCGGCGCTCGCGCTCGCCCAGGGCAAACGCATCCCGGTCGCGGTCACCGACGCTCCCACTGTTGCCGCGATCGGTCCCGACGGCCGCCTCATCGGCCTCATCTCCGTGCGCGACGGCGTCTCTCGCGTGCTCACCAATTTCCCGAACTCGGAGGAACCCGCATGATCGACGCATTCACGATCGTCCTCATCGCCGGCTCGACACTCGCAGGCGTGCTCTGCGTCGTGCTCGGACTGGTCGGCCGCAAGCCGTCTGACGTCAGCATCCTCGCCGTCGTGGTGGTCGAGGCGCTGTTGCTCGCACAGGTCGTGATCGCGCTCATCGCCCCGGCGACCGGTAACCAGCCGACCGGCAACCTCGCCGAGTTCTGGGTGTATCTCGTCGCCGCCTGCCTGATGCCACCCGCCGCGATCGCCTGGGCGCTGACCGACCGCACGCGGTGGAGCACTGTCGTGCTCGGGGTCGCGGCGCTCGCGATCGCCGTGATGGTCTATCGCATGAACCAGATCTGGACCGTGCAGCTCGCCTGAGCGTCCAGCTGGCCCGACCCGCGGGCCCTATCCTGAAAAGGATGTCCACCCGTCGTCTCGAATCCTCAAAGCTGGCCGGCCCGGGTCGCATCCTCGTCGCCGTCTACGCCGTGCTCGCGATCGCGGCGACGGGGCGCAGCGTCTTCCAGATCATCGACCGCTTCGATGAGGCCCCGATCGCGTTCACGCTGTCTGCTGTCGCCGCCGTCGTCTACATCCTCGCCACGTTGGCGCTTGCGCGGCGGTGGACGGCGATCGCCTGGGCGACGATCGCGTTCGAACTCCTCGGCGTGCTCGTGGTCGGCACCCTGAGCGTCGTCGCGCCCGGCGTGCTGGGCCTGGAGAGCATCGACCCGTTCGGCCGGGCGGCGACCGTGTGGAGCGTCTTCGGTGCCGGATACCTGGGCGTGCCGTTGGCGCTGCCGATCATCGGCCTCCTCTACCTCCGGCGAGCACCCCGCGTCGCCGCTGAGAGCGCCTCCTGATGCAACTCTGGGGCGGCATCGACGAGGTGCCGGCGGATTTCGGGCCGAGCGCCGTCACGATCGGCAAGTTCGACGGCGTGCACCTGGGCCACCGCAGCGTGCTCGCGCAGCTCCGATCGCTCGCCACCGACAGTGGACTGCAACCCGTGGTGGTCACGTTCGACCGGCACCCGTTCGCGCTGCTCCGGCCCGACGACTGCCCCGACGCCCTCGTCTCCAATGCCCAACGGGCCGAGCTGCTCGCCGATTCCGAGGTGGTGGCCGCCCTGGTGCTGGAGTTCAACCGCGAGTTGAGCGAGCTGCCGCCCCTCGCCTTCGCCGAGCGGATCCTTCACGACGCGCTCGACACCCGACTGGTGCTGGTGGGCTCCGACTTCCGCTACGGCTACCGCGGCGAAGGTCGAATCGAGGCCCTGCGCGAACACGGGCAGATGTTCGGCTTCGAAGTGGCGCTCCTCGACGACGTGCGCATCGGCGGCACCCGGGTGTCGTCGACGCAGATCCGCCAGCACCTCTCGGCGGGTGATGTCCGGTCGGCCGCGACCCTTCTCGGTCGCTACCCGCGCGTGCGCTCGACCGTCATCCCCGGGGATGCGATCGGCCGGGAGATCGGCTTTCCCACCGCCAACCTCGATCCCGCGATCGAGGGGTTCCTGCCCGCCGACGGGGTCTACGCCGCTTGGGCCTGGATCGACGGCGTCCGCTACGGAGCCGCCGTCTCGATCGGCAACAACCCCACGTTCGACGGCATCCCGGCCCGGCGCACCGAAGCGCACCTGCTCGACGCGTCGGTCGACGCCTACGGCAAGGCGATCGAACTCGACTTCGTCGAGTACATCCGCCCCATGGTCAAGTTCGACGGGCTCGACTCCCTCGCCGCAGCGATCTCCGCAGATGTCGGCCGCATCCGGGCGCTCCTTGCCGCCGAAACATAGGATCGCTGCATGCCCGGGCTGATTCGTCGAAGCGACATCGACGAAGTCAGGTCGCGCACCAACATCGCCGACATCGTCGGTGACTTCGTCACGTTGAAGAGCGCGGGCGTCGGTTCGTTGAAGGGCCTGTGCCCGTTCCACGAGGAGCGCAGCCCGAGCTTCCACGTGCGACCGCAGGTGGGGCTCTACCACTGCTTCGGCTGCAACGAAGGCGGCGACGTCTTCTCGTTCCTGCAGAAGATGGATCACGTCACGTTCGCCGAAGCGGTCGAGCGGCTCGCGGGTCGCCTGGGCTACGAACTGCACTACGAAGACGGCGGGCAGGCCAGTGATCATGGCAACCGCGCCCGGTTGCTCGCCGCCAACGCCGCCGCCGAGAAGTTCTTCCAGACGCAACTGGCCACCCCGGCGGCGCAGATCGGCCGTGACTTCCTCGGAGCTCGCGGCTTCGATGCGGCCGCGGCGCAGCACTTCGGCATCGGGTTCGCTCCGAAGTCGTTCAACGCGCTCGGAGACGCGCTCAAGAAACAGGGGTTCACGCCCGAGGAGCTCACCGCCTCCGGACTGTTGAGCACTGGCGATCGCGGCAACGCGTACGACCGCTTCCGCGGGCGGCTGATCTGGCCCATCCGCGACGTCACCGGGCAGACCGTCGGGTTCGGCGCCCGGAAAGTGCTCGGCGACGACGAAGACAAGGGCCCGAAGTACCTCAACACTCCCGAGACGGCGGTGTATCACAAGAGTCAGGTGCTCTACGGGCTCGACCTCGCCCGCCGAGACATCGCGAAGGGCAAGCAGGTCGTCGTCGTCGAGGGCTACACGGATGTCATGGCCTGCCACCTCGCGGGCGTCACCACCGCCGTCGCGACCTGCGGCACGAGTTTCGGGGTCGACCACATCAAGGTGATCCGCCGGGTCCTCGGCGATGTCGACAACTCCGACACCGCCGGAACGGGCGAGGTGGTGTTCACGTTCGACCCCGACGAGGCCGGGCAGAAGGCCGCGAGCCGCGCGTTTCAAGAGGAGCAGCGCTTCGCCGCACAGACCTTCGTCGCGGTCGCGCCCGACAACCTCGACCCGAGCGACTTGCGCACGCAGCGTGGCGACGAGGCGGTGCGCAGACTCATCGCCGACCGCAAGCCGATGTTCGAGTTCATGATCCGGCGCGTGCTCGCCCGCTACGACCTCGAGACCGTCGAAGGCCGGGTCGGCGCGCTGCGTGCCGCCGCGCCGGTGGTCGCCGGTATCCGCGATCGCTCGCTGAGCGATGGCTACGTGCGCAACCTGGCGGGGTGGCTCGGCATGGACCCTGCCGAGGTAGGTCGCATGGTGCGCTCCGCGAAGGCGGCTCGCCCCACGACATCCGCTCCGGTGGCCGAACCCGACGCCGAGCGCGCCCCGCCCGACGTGCGTCTACTCGATCTGCCCACGGACGTCGAGACGCGCATGGAGCGCGACGCCCTTCTCGTCATCCTCCAGCGCCCGCAGGCGATCGGCCGCGACCTGATCGAACGTGCCGTGGCGGTGCGGATGCGCAATTCCATCCTCGACGTCGTGCGCGACGGGGTGGCGACGGCGATCGAGGCGTGGGATCGGCCCGACTGGATCGCGAAGGTGGCCGAGGCGGTTCCCGCGCGGTTCGCCGGGCTGATCGCGCAGCTCGGGGTCGCCCCCATCCCGGAGACGCGTGAGGCGAACCTCGACAACTACGCGCGGGCGCAGGTCGCCGATCTGGTCGCCGTCGATCTCTCCCGCCGCAAGGCCGACCTCCAGGGGGCGTCGCAACGCGCCGCCGCCGAAGGAGACGCCGACCGCGCCCGTCGCATCCAGGTCGAGATCGCGGCCCTCGAGACCGAGCGACGCAAGTTGCGCGCAGGATGACTGTGTTATGACTGGTAGGTCCGCACGACTCCAGTGTGCGGACACCCACCCGAGGAGTCAGCACCGATGAGCCGGAGCCTGCCGCGACGCGTCGTCGCCGTCGCGACCGCCCTCGCCGTCGTCGCGGTCCTGAGTGCTTGCGCGACCGGCGGAGCGGCATCCAGCCCGATCCGGGTCGGTTGGAGCGGTGAGTTCCCGCCGCTCGATCCGGCCGCGAGCGACTCCTTCGGCTCGTTCGCGTTCCTCACGCAGATTTATCCGTCGTTGCTCGTCGTCGAGGCGGAGCAGCCGGATCCGGTGCCCGAGATCGCCGAGTGGGCCGAGTGGACCGAAGAGGGCTTGTACACCGTGGTGCTCAAGCCCGGGCTCGAGTTCGCGAACGGCAACGCCCTCACGGCGTCCGATGTGAAGTTCAGTCTCGAGCGGCAGCTCGCGCTGCGGTCGGAAGACGGAGCGTGGCGGCGCCTCGCCAACCTCGACAGCATCGAGATCGTCGACGACACGACGATCAAGTTCCGCCTCGGGGTGCCGCTCGACACCGGTTTCCCGTTCGTGCTCGCCGGACCCGCGGGCCTGGTGCTCGACGAAGAGACGTTCTTCGCCGATGAGCTCACCTCCGACGACGACATCGTCGAGGCTCAGCCCTTCGCCGGGCCGTACGCGTTGGAGGCCCGAAGTGGCGACCGGGTCGACCTGATCCCGTTCGCCGGATTCGGAGGGGCGCCGCTGGCAGCCACAGCCCTCGAGCTGCGCGTCGGCGGCAGCACCGACCTCACGCGTCAGCTCAGCGAAGCGTCGATCGACGTGCTCACCGGGCGCCTCGCCGTCGACACCGTCGAAGCGCTCGCCGATGACGACGAAGTCGACATGGCGCGGGCGGCATCGGGGCGGGTGCGGATGCTCGCCTTCGATCTCGGCTACATGCCGTTCGGGTCGCGTACCGAGACGCCCAACGCCGACCAGGCGGCAGCGGTGCGCGTTGCGATCAGCGAGATCGTCGACCGCCAGGCACTCGCCGACTCGATCGGCGCCAACTGGGTGAACCCGGCGTTCGGCTACATCCCCGACGGTGTTCCCGGGTCGGCCGACGTCTTCACAGCTGTGCATGGCGACGGCGAAGGCGGGCCGGACCTCGAGCAGGCCGCCGCAGTTCTCGCCGCGCAACAGATTGCCACTCCGGTCGAGCTCAGCATCCACGTGGCCCTCGACCAGGTGGGCGAACCGGGCAGCGCCGAGGTCGCCGGCCTGGCCGAGCAGCTCGACGACAGCGGTCTGTTCAGCGTCACGGTCATCGAGACCGACTCCGACGAGCTCGGCGCCGCTCTGGTCGCGGGAGAGGTGCAGTCGATGTTCACGAGTCTGCTGCCGGGGACCGGCGATCCGCGCGAGTATCTCGAACCGTTCCGCTCGGCTGGTCTGCTGGCGCCGGGCTTCAGCTCCTCCGGCGTCGACGCGCTTCTCGACCGCAGCACGACAGAGGCCGACCCCGCGGTGCGTGCCGCGACGTGGCTCGAGACGCAGGCGGCGATCGCGGAGGCGCTCCCGGCGATTCCGATCACCCAGGGCGTGCGGGTGGTCTTCGTGCGGGGAACCATCTCCGGGTTCGGTCTCGACGACGCTCTCGCGCTCGACCTCAGCCGCCTGCGGCGATGACGCGTCGCGGCCCGGTAGCGTGGCAGCGTGAGTGAGGTCGCGGTTCGGGCAGACGACCTGACCCTGGGGTATGGCGACGATCGACCTGCGGTGAGCGGTGTCTCGTTCGAGATCCCGTTGGACGGCATCCTCGGGGTCGTCGGCGAGGCCGGGTCGGGCAAGAGCACGCTGGCGCGCGCGGTCGCCGCACAGTCGGTTCCGGGAGAGCGCGCCGCCCCCCACATCGTCGGCGGTCACCTCCAGGTGCTCGGTCGTGAGATCCGCGACCTGTCGCCCCGCCGTCGCGACAAACTCGTCGGCAAGGTCGGCTACCTGCCGCAAGACGGTGGCAACACGCTCGAGCCTCACCTGACGGTCGGCGAGAACGTCGCCGCCCCGATCTACCAGCGCGATGAGAAGTACGACCGCAAACTGGCGGGTGCGCTGGTGGCGCAACTGGTGGATGCCGTGCGTCTGCCCCTCGCCGTGATGGCGAAGATGCCGCACGAACTCTCGCGCGGCCAGCGGCAGCGCATCGCCCTCGCCCGCGCCCTCATCCTGGAACCCAACCTCCTCGTCGCCGACGACCCGACGATGGGCGTCGATGTGCTGGTGCGTGGGCGCATCCTCACCGTCATCTCCGACCTGCAGCGCGAGCGCGCCTTCTCGGCCCTGGTCATCGGGCACGACCTGCGCGAACTGCGCACCATGACCGAGCAGATCGCCGTCATGCACGAGGGCATGTTCGTCGGCTTCGGCCAGGTCGACCATGTGCTCGACAACCCTCTGCACCCCTACGTGGAGGCCCTCGCAGCCACCGTCCGGTGACCGCGGCGGGCCCGCACGTGTCGTTCTCGGATGACCATCCGCACGACACGCCGCCGACACGCCGGGACTGCCGCGAGTGGTCATCGCGGAGCGACAGCCTCGGGCTGACTAGGGGATGCGGTGGGCAAGAGCACGGGTTCAGGTTTGCTACGCTGGACCGGCTGTTCACGCAGCTAATCCTCGGTAGCTCAATTGGCAGAGCAATCGGCTGTTAACCGATAGGTTCTTGGTTCGAGTCCAAGCCGGGGAGCCAGTTCGGCCCGGAGACCGCATGGTCCCGGGCCTTCGTCGTGTCGGGGTTCACACCAGGGTGAACGTGTCGGGAAGTTGGCCGAGCAAAGGCTGCGCGTCCGGTGGATTGCGGTACCCGACATCCCAGGGGTACGCACCGGTCGAGTCGGGCCAGAGCATCTGCAGAGCTACGACCTCGCCATAACGCCCGCGCACAGCAGTCAAACCGCGAGCGTCCTCCACACGTATGAACGAGACATCGCCGGAGTCGGTAAACCGAGTCGAGCGCGTGCCATGACTGAGGGCGTAGCCGTCCCGCATCTCCTGGGCGACAAGGTTGAGGAACTGATGCGAAGACTCAAAGGGCATCCCAGTCGTGACGATCTCGGGCAGGCCGAAGGCAGTGAGCCCGACGGTGTACGAGAAGGGTCCCTCGTGAGTCGACCCGGACACGTGACGCACGGCCCACCCGTGCTCGCGGATGAGCGCGTCGAGGTCGGCATCCACCGAACGCGGGACGCGCTGTGCCCGTCGGCCGAACACGGTCACTCGACCGAACTTCCGCCGGGGACCCGCACCCAGTTCTGTTTGACGAACTCCATCCCCGCGGGCTCGTGCAGCCGGAACTCGAAGAGGCCGCACGCCGCACAGACGTACGACCAGACCTGGTGACTCTGGTGCAGGGCTGCGGCGCCCCGGAACCCGAGCTCGAGATGGGGTCGCAGCCCGACGGCGCCGTACTCGCCGAAGTCGACCCCGTTGCGTGCCGCGTAGATCTCGGTGCCCGCGCAGGACGGGCAGACTCCTTCGTGCATGACCCGATGGTAGGGCTCGCAACTACTCCCGCGGGAGGACGCGGCGCAGGCATCCCCACCCGTACCATCGGGGCATGCGGCATCCCGGGTGGCACGGCGCGCACGGATGGCACGGTCCGCCGCCGCCGGACTGGCACGCCCCGAAGTGGGTCACCCTGTGGGTGCCGGTCATCGCATCCTTCGTCCCGCAGATCCTCGCCGCCGTCTGGACGCTCCGCGTCGGTGACTTCCCGCCCCGTGAAGCCGTCGGCCTCCTCGCCCTGGCCGCAGTCGGGCCGCTCGCCCTCATCGCCGCCCGACGCTTCCCGGGCCCGGTCGTCGCGGTGGTGTCGCTCGCCGCAGCGCTCGACCTGTTCGTCAACCCGCACGGCGGCCCGCCCTACGTCGCCCTCGCTTTCGCGATCATCTCCGCGATCGTGCGCGGCGCCCGGGTGTGGGCTTGGGTATCGGTCGGCGCCGCCTGGATCGCCACCGTCGGAGCCGCCATCGCCCTGGGCCGCGAGGAGTGGACCCCCGGGCGGATCGCGGCGACGACGCTCGGCATCCTCATCGTGTTCGGCATCGGCGAAGGCATCAGGGGTCGTCGCGAACGGGCTGCGGAGTACTGGCGGCTGGCGGGGGAGCGCGAGCAGAGCGAGGTGCAGGCGGAGCGCGTGCGCATCGCCCGCGAGTTGCACGACGTGCTCGCCCATTCGCTGAGTCAGATCAACGTGCAAGCCGGGGTCGGGCTCCACCTGATGGACCGCCAACCCGACAAGGCGGCGGAGGCGCTGGCGAGCATCAAGGAGACCAGCAAGGCGGCTCTCGACGAGGTGCGCTCGGTGCTCGGCGCGCTGCGGTCGGAGGGAACTACGGATGCCCCGCTCGTGCCCGAACCGACGCTCGACCGCCTTCCGGCCCTCGTCGACGCGATCCGCGGGGTCGACGTCACCCTCGACAACACGATCGTCGACGCCCCGAAGTCGGTGCAACTGGCCCTCTTCCGCATCGCGCAGGAGTCACTCACCAACGTCACCCGCCACTCCGCCGCCCGCCACGCGACGGTGCGGCTCTGGGCCGAGGACGGCGGGTACCGCATCGAGGTCGTCGACGACGGCACCGGCGCCCCCGCGGCAAGCGAGACGGGCGGTAGAGGGCTGCTCGGGATGCGGGAACGGGCCGAGCTGCTCGGGGGCCACCTGACGGCAGGCCCCGCAGACGGCGCCGGCTTCCGGGTCTCTGCCACGATCCCCATGGAAGGGAGCGCCACGTGACCGGCCGCAGCATCCGCGTCGCTCTCGCCGACGACCAGCAACTCATCCGGGCGGGCTTCAGCAGCCTGTTGGCGGCCGAACCCGACCTCGAGGTGGTGGGGGAGGCCGCGACGGGCCGCGAGGCAGTGGCGCTCGTGAAGCGTGCGAAGCCGGATGTCGTGCTGATGGATATCCGGATGCCCGACGGCGACGGACTGTGGGCGACCGAGCAGATCGTCGCCGACCCGGCTCTCGCCGGAACCCACGTCGTCGTCGTGACGACGTTCGAACTCGACGAGTACGTCGCGCAGGCGATCCGGGCGGGCGCGAGCGGGTTTCTCGTGAAAGACACCGAGCCGGTCGAGCTGATCCGCGCGGTGCGGGTCGTCGCCGGCGGGGATGCGCTGCTCAGCCCGAGTGTCACGAAGCGGCTGCTCGAGCGGGTCGCCGGCACCCTCAACGATGCCCCCGACACCCGGCCGCTCGAGCCCCTCACCGACCGCGAACGCGAGGTGCTCGGCCTCGTCGGCCTCGGGCTCACCAACGAGGAGATCGGCGGGCGCCTGTTCCTCAGCCCGCTCACGGCGAAGACCCACGTGTCGCGGATCATGTCGAAGCTGCTCGCCCGCGACCGCGTGCAGCTCGTCGTCATCGCTTACGAGACGGGTCTGGTCAGGGCGGGTTCGTCCTGAGGCCTCGTTTCATCCTGAGGGAGTAGTCGAGAGACTCCCGCCGGCAGATTCGCCAGAAGCGCCGTGCGAGCAGAGTCGGAATGTCGGATCCCACCCCGGGGCCGACAGAAACGGAGTCACTCGTGTTCACCGCTCTCGCATCGAGCGCAGTCGCCTTCCACCCGTGGCATGGCGGCGGATTCTGGTTCTTCCTGATCCCGTTGTTCTGGATCCTGTTGATCGTCGCCCTGTTCGCGATCTTCGGCCGCCGCCGCTGGCGCCACCACGGCCCCCACGGCTACGGCGCGTACGGCTACGGCCCGCACGCCTGGCACGCCGCGCAGGCCGCCGGAAGCGCGGAGTCGGTGCTCGCCCAGCGTTACGCGAACGGCGACATCGACGAGAAGGAATACCGCGCCCGCCTGGAGGTTCTGCGCTCCAGCGGCCCCGTTCCGCCGGGGAAGTAGCGCAAGCGGTGCCCCCGACCGGGATAAGCTGACCGGTCGGGGGCACCGTGGCCCAGACCTCGTCGGCGGATCAGGAGGCATCAGTGGACGCGATCACCGTCGCACTCGCCGCGATCGCGGGCGGGCTGGTCGTCGCCTGTGTCGCGCTGTTCGTGCTCTGGCGCCGCGCCCGCCGTGCCGCGATCCGCAACGAGTTCGACCGGGCGACGGCCGACCGCGAGCGACTCGACCTCGAGCTGACCCTCGCCGAGCAGACCAGCCGGCTGCGCATCGTGCGCGAGCTTCACGAGCTGGTCGTGCACTCGATCTCGGTGCTCATCAGCCACGCTGACGGCGCCCGGTATGCGGCATCCCAAGATCCTGCGGTCGCCGCCCGTAGCGCCGCCGTCATCGCCGACACCGCCCGTGCCACCCTCGCCGACCTGCGCCGGGTCATGGCGCTCGCCCGCGAGGGGGAGGCCGCAGCCGGCCCCCAGCCGCGGCTCGCGACACTGCGCGACCTGTTCAAGGTCATGCGGGATGCCGGCCTCGAGGTCGAGTTCCGCGAGACGGGAGACCCGATTCGCCTGAAGCAGGGCGCCGAACTGGCGATCTATCGCATTCTGCAGGAGGCGCTCGAGAATGTCCTCGCCCACGGCGGGGAGGGCACCGCGGTGCTCGTCTCGTTCACCTGGAGCGACACCCTCGAGATCATGGTCTCCGATGACGGGGCGCGGGCCGCCGCGCGGAGGGAGGGGCTCGACCCCGACGAGGTGGCGCGCGATCGCGTGATGACGCAAGACGACGACCTCGCCGCGCTCACCCAGTCGCCGACCGGCCGCGGCATGACCGAGATGCGCGAGCGCGCCGAACTCTACGGCGGCGTGTTGAACACGATTGTCACTCCGGGGGTCGGCTTCACGGTCACCGCGGTATTCCCCGCCCTGCGGGCCCACAACGGCATCGAGGGCGTCAAGCTAGGCACCGAATGAGCACTGGCGCGGCGGTGCGGCTGCTGCTCGTCGACGACTCGCCGTGGCAGCGGGAAGGCTGGGCGCTGCTGTTCGGCTCGCAACCGGATCTTCAGATCGTCGGGCAGGCCGGCGACGGCGCTCAGGCGCTCGCCCAGTTGCGCAAAGAGCGGGCGGATGTCGTGCTGATGGACATCCAGATGCCACGCGTGAACGGGCTGGTCGCCACCGCACGCATCCTGGGTGACGACCAGGTGCTCGCTCTCGGCCCGGCTCCCCGCATCATCCTCGTCACCGGCGTCGATCTCGACCAGCACGTGGCGGCGGCGGCGCAGGCGGGCGCGTACGCGGTGCTCTACAAGGATGCCGAGCCGGAGGCGCTGTTCGACGTCATCCGCGAGGCCGCGCACGCGCGCGACCAACTGACTTAGGACCCGAACGACGCGTAGGCGCGACCGATCTCGTCGCCCATCGTCGGGCCGCCGTGACCTTCGTCTTCGACGACGACCAGCCGGCTGAGCGGCAACCGACCGTGCAGCTCCCACGCGGGCGCCAGTGGTCCGCTCACGTCGAGTCGCCCGTGGATGAGCACGGCTGGCAGGTGGGCGATGCGATCGAGCCGGTCGAGGATGCCGTGGTCGCCCAAGAAGGCGGATCGCGACCAGACGTTAACCACCTGGGTAGCGAATCGAGCCCGGAAGCCGGGATCGGCGAAGTCGGGGTTGGGCGCCCAGCCGGGAGTCAGCGAGACGTGCACGTCTTCCCACTCGCACCAGGCGCGAGCCGCCTCCGCGCGCACGGCGGGGTCGGAGTCGCGCAACAGCCGGTCGTAGGCGTCGATAACCCGTTCGCCCGGTCGGCGCGTCGACGCCTCGGCGAACCGCTCCCACTCGCGCGGGAAGACGCGGCCGACCGATTCGGTGATCCACTCGACCTCGGTTCGGCTGGTGGTGGTGACGGCCGCCAATACGAGAGCAGTGACCCGCTCGGGATGTGCTTCGGCGTAGGCCAGCGCGAGCGTCGAGCCCCACGAGCCGCCCGCCACCAGCCAGGCCGAGACGCCGAGGTGCGCGCGCAGCTCCTCCAAGTCGGCGATCATCCTCGGGGTGGTCAGGGCGTCGAGGGCCGGGCCCGGCGCGTCGACGAGCGGGGTGCTGCGGCCGCATCCGCGTTGGTCGAGGCCGATGATGCGCCACTTCGCCGGATCGGGCTGGCGGCGATACCCACCGCGACCGAGGCCCGTCCCCGGCCCGCCGTGCAGCCAAACGAGCGCGGGTGCATCGCGGGAGCCGGACTCCTCCCAGTACAGCTCGGCGCCGTCACCCGTCGTCAGGCGCCCTGTAGTGTGCGGTTCGACCGGAGGAAACGGCATGCTCACCCTTCCGGATGGTCGACACCCGGCATCCACGACTGCCCGGGCGTTCCCCAGCTCTTCTTGCGGATCGCCTTGGCGACGCCTTTGTCGTGCGGATGCGCCAGCCGGTCGGCGTAGAGCACGCCGTCGAGGTGGTCGTACTCGTGTTGGAAGATGCGGGCGAGCCACCCGGCCGCACGCACCTCGAAGGGTTTGCCGTCGAGGTCGGTCGCGGCGAGGAGGGCCTCGGGGGAGCGGCGCAGCGGGAATCGCTCACCGGGAATCGAGAGGCAGCCCTCCGACTCCTCATCCTCGTCGAGTTCACCGAGCGGCAGCGGTGCCATCAGCAGTTCGGGGTTGATCGCCGTGCCCTGGTGGCGTACGCCCTCGTCATCGACCCACGACCAGACGAAGACTCGCAGCGCGACCCCCACCTGCGGTGCCGCGAGGCCGACCCCCGGCGCCGCCGCCATCGTCTCCTCCATGTCGCGAACGAGTTCGCGGATCGAATCGTCGATGGACGGTACGGGGGACGCGGGTGAATGCAGCGCGGGATCGCCCGTGATGCGAATGGGTCGAACGGCCATTCGGCCAGGATATCCAGCCGAGGACCGCTAGATTTCTGGGGTGATTGAGATCGGCGACGTTGATGCCCAGAGCATCATCGGCAACATCCCCGTCGTCGGCATCCTCATCGCTCTGGTCGGTGCGGTCTTCCTGTCGCTCGGGGCGTTGTTCCAGCACCGCGGGGTTGAGGTTGTCGAAGAACGCCACGGGTCGGGCAACAAAGCCGGATTGAGTGTCCGGCAGCTGATGCGCCTTCTGGCCCGGCCGTCGTGGGTCATCGGCACGGTGCTGTTGGGGCTGGCGATCCTGTTTCAGTTGGCGAGTCTCACGTTCGCGCCGCTCATCGTCGTGCAGCCGATCGGCGCCGTCGCTCTCGTGATCACGACGATCGTCAACGCCCGGGTCACCAAGACCAAACTCGCCGGTCCGGTGTTGCGCGCCGTCGCCCTGTGCGTCGGCGGCATCGCCCTCTTCGTCACGGTCGCGACGTTCGTCGCCGAAGAGCAGGTCATCGGCGAAACCCAACTCGTGATCGTGTTGAGCATCCTCGGCGGGGTCATCCTGCTGCTCGCTCTCACCTTCGGGTTCGCCCGAAAGAAGATCGGGGCCCTCTTCTACATCGTCGCCGCCGGGGTGCTCTACGGCTTCGTCGCCACCCTCGCCAAGGTCGTCATCAACCGCGTCGGAAACCTGATGGCCGGAATCGTCGGCGGCGAGTTCGAATGGCTTACCATCGCCTGCGTCGTGGCGCTGGTCATCGCTGCGGCGCTCGGCGCGTACTTCGTGCAGACCGCGTACTCGCTCGGCTCGCCCGACCTGGTGATCGCGGGGCTGACCGTCGTCGATCCGCTTCTCGCCGTGGCGATCGGCATCGCGGTGCTCGGTGAGGCCGCGGGCGCACCGCTTTGGGTGATCCCCGTGTGGGCGCTCGCGGCATCCGTCGCCGTCTACGGCGTGTACCAACTCGCGAAGCACCATCCGCAGACGCATCGCTAGCGGCAATGCGTCGATAGCCGCAGCCCTGCGGTAGCCTCGTGCGAGTGCGGATAATGCTCGGCGGGGACACCTTCGCCCCCGATATCAACGGCTCCGCCTCCTTCGCCAAACGGCTCGCGGTCGAGTTGCAGAAGCGCGGCCACGAGGTGCACATGGTGGCGCCGTCGCCTGACGGGCCGGGGCGGTCGGGACTCGAAACCCACGACGGCGTCGAGTTCATGGTGCATCGCCTCACCAGCTGGCGCTGGCTGCCGCATCCCTGGGTACGATTCGCGCTGCCGTGGCGCATCAAAGCGAACGGCCGTCGCCTCATCGCCCAGTACCGGCCGGATGTCGTGCACTTTCAGTCGCACATCATCATCGGCACCGGTCTCGCCCACGCCGCGAAGGCGGCCGGCATCCGTCTCATCGGCACCAACCACACGATGGCCGAGAACATCGCCCAGCACGTCACCATCCTGCCCGGGCCGGCGTTGCGCTGGCTGATCACGTCGCAGTGGAAGGCGGCAGCGGATGTCTACGCTCTCGCCGATGTCGTCACGACGCCGACGAAGCGATCGAGCGAGTACTTCGAGAAGATGACCGGGCTGCGTGACGTGCACTCGATCTCGAACGGCATCGACACGTCCAACTACGTGCCCAGCTTCGAGCCGCGCAGCGAAAACCGCGTCGTCTTCGTGGGCCGCCTCGACGAAGAGAAGAGCATCCACGAGTTGCTGCAGGCGTTCGCGCTGCTCGACCCCTCGCTCGACGCGAAGCTCGACATCGTCGGGCACGGCGAAGACCTGCACCGCCTGGAACGTCTCGCCCGCGACCTGAAGATCACCGACCGCATGATCTTCCACGGCAAGATCCCCGACGAGCAACTGCGCGACATCCTGACTCACGGCGCCGTCTTCGCGATGCCGTCCCGTGCCGAACTGCAGTGCATCGCCGCGATGGAGGCGATGGCATCCGCGCTGCCCGTCGTCGCCGCGAACGCGATGGCGCTGCCCCACCTCGTGCACCCGGGCGAGAACGGCTACCTCTACGAGCCCGGTGACATCGCCGAATTCGCGGCTCACATCACCTCGGTGCTCACCGCGTCGCCCGACGAGTACACGTCGATGAAGAAGGCGTCGCAGCGCATCGTCGCGAAACACGACCTGCAAGCCACCGTCGACACCTTCGAGGCGCTGTACCGTGGTGAGGCGGTGACCGACCCGGTCACCGAGTCGGATCCGGTCGCGAAGCGGTCGAAGCCGGCGCGGGGCGGTAGCTCAGCTGGTTAGAGCAGCGGACTCATAATCCGTCGGTCACGGGTTCAAGTCCCGTCCGCCCTACCAATGATTCCGCGCGATTCTGGGTGTCAGTCTGGAAGGTCCAGAAGAGCGAACACTCCACGAAGCATTCTGAACGCGCGTCAGGTCGCACTTCGTTGGTCTGAGGTAGCGACTCGGCGCATGGTTCGCGTTTGCCTCGGGCCAATCGTTCGGGTGTGCGGCGCGGGGCGTGTCGAGTGTGGCGTCGCGGTCGCGGTCGATTCCTTGAGCGGGCCGGCGAGTTACGCGATGTCCCACGTGTACTCCTGGCGGCAAAGGCGGCGACAACCGCCGACGCCCGCAGGACATGCGCCGCGACGGCATCCGCGGCAGGGACACCTGGCCCAACAGAGGCGACTCCGGCCGAGCCGCGGCCCCTCGGGTCGGGCTGCTGCGCTGACGACGTCCCGTCCAAAGCCCGTCCAGCTGTCCGCGGCTTAGCTGTGGTGACGACAGCCTGTCAACCCCTGGGGTTCCCGTCTCGCGCTTCCTACCGTGGCTTTCAAGAGTCAAGAGAACGCGACCGAGAAGGAGAACGCGATGAGCGTCGTCGAAGAGATGTTGAAGACCTACCCCAAAGATCTCGGCGGGATCGACCAGGCGAAGCTGGCTGCATGCATCGCGGCGTGTCTCGAATGCGCCCAGGCTTGTACGGCGTGCGCAGACGCATGTCTGAGCGAAGACATGGTGGCGGAACTCACCAAGTGCATCCGCACGAACCTTGACTGCTCAGATCTGTGCACGACGACGGCGACGGTTCTCTCACGCCACACGGGCTACGACGCGAATCTCACCCGCGCGACTCTCGAAGCCTGTCGTACGGCATGCGCCGCTTGCGCGGACGAATGCGAGCGGCACGCCGGTATGCATGAGCACTGCCGGGTCTGCGCCGAATCCTGCCGGCGTTGCGAGCAGGCCTGCGCCGAACTTCTCGGGAGCCTGTAAACGCGCCGTGCCCGCTCGAGCGCCGGTAGAAGAAAGGAAAATGTCGGATGGCGATGAGACCGGATACCAGGGAAGACGATCGGAAGCCCGCGGAGGGCCACGATCAGTCCCATAGCCCGAAGAAGATGTACCTTCGCTTCGCGGCGATGATCCTGACGGCGATGTTCGTCATGTACTGGGTGATGTTCGTCGGTTCATGGGAATGGGGCCATGTGCGGTTCAGTCAGAGCCGCGTGTTCATGGCGATCACGATGGGCGGCACCATGGGCGTCGTCATGCTGGCATGGATGCTCACCATGTACAAGAACGTCAAGGCGAACATCGCGGTCATCGTGGGGAGCCTCTTGCTCATCGGAGGGGGAATCGTCCTGGATCGCAGTCAGGCCACGGTGGGCGACACCGCATTCATGCGCGCCATGATCCCTCACCACTCCCTCGCCATCACCAGATCCGAGCGCGCCCAAATCGAGGACGTCCGCGTGTGCGAACTGGCCGTTGAAATCAGCGAGGCGCAGCGACGGGAGATCTTCGAAATGAACTGGCTTATCGAGGACATCGAACGCAACGGGGTTGCCGAAACATCCGAGGAAGCCGGGGCGCGGCCCGTTCCCGACTACGAGGAGGCCGCCGAACGCGAGTGCTCTGCCGACTGATTTCAGGCGTCTGCATGGCCCGGGAGGATGGCTCGACACCGCCGACTGCGCACCGCGGAGCTGAGGTCACGCTCAGTAGTTGTTCCCGATCGTGCAGGTCTGCTCCGACGCCGGCTGCCCGTTGATCGATGGCGGCAGTTCCACGACCGCCGTCTCGTCGGGTGTCTCCGATGGTGACGCCGACCCACTGGGCGCCGGCGTCGGAGTCTCCGCGACATCCTCACCCGCTTGTGCACCACCTCCGGGGTCGCCGGTGACGACGATCTGCGCGTCGGCCGCGATGGCGTCCATCAGGATCTTCGCCTCGGCCTTCCGCGGGGCGACGCCGTCGACGCCGCCCATTGTCGTCGCGCCGGTGGGGTAGCTCACGAACGCGATGTTGGCGAGCGGGATGTCTTTCAACGCGAACGCCATGGCGGCCATCGAGTCCAGTGAGCTGAGCGAAGTACTGAGCTGCATGTTGCTCGCCACCGCCTTCGCCATCGCGTACACCGTCAGCGGGTTGCTGAGGGTGTCGCCCGACTTGACCTTGCGGATGAGCGACGACAGAAAGAGCTGCTGGTTGCTGACGCGGGTCGTGTCGGAGCCGTCGCCGACGCCGTAACGGCTGCGCAGGAACTGCAGGGCGTCCCAGCCTTCGAGCGTGTGCATTCCGGCTTCCAGATCGAAGCTCAGCTGGCTGTCACGGATCGCCTCGGCGACACAAACCTCGACTCCGCCGACAGCGTTCGAGAGGGCGATGACGCCGTCGAATTCGACTTTGGCGGCGTACCCGATCTCGAGCCCGGTGAGACCTTCGACGGTTGTCACTGCGCAGGCGAGCCCGCCGTAGTAGAGCGCCTCGTTGATCTTGCGGGTTCCCGGGTTGCCGTTCTCGCATCCGCTGATCGGCACGAACATGTCGCGCTGGAAGCTCACGGCGATCGCGCTGTTGCTGACGGGGGAGAGGTGCAACAGGATCGTGACGTCGTTGAGGTTCTCGCCGCGCTCGCCGTAGGCGGGGTTGCCTTCGCCGCTGTCGCTGCCGACGATGAGGATGTTGACGGGCTCGTCGATCGGTCCGACTTGAGGGGGCGCCTCGCCACCTTGGATGTCGACACCCGGCTGGAAACTCGACGACAGTTGCCACGCGGCGATCGCGGCGACCGACACGGTGCTGACGAGCAGGACGGCGAGGGCGGTTGCGACGGCGACGAGCACCGTACGGATCGGTCCGGGAGTCGCGAGGCTGCCATGGCGGGGGGTGTCGGGCACCGCACGACCATAGGCAGACGCGCCTGGAGCCACGCTGGGAGACACGTGATAACGAATCGGTAACGGTTGGGTCGGATCGCGGCTGTCGGGGGCGTTTCCGGCGGCCAATGTCGGTGGTCCTCGATTGCCTGAAGCCATGAGCAGCTACCCGCCGGATGTCGAGGATTTCGACGTCTTCGACGTGTCTGAGCGGCCGTGGGATGAGTCGCTTCCCGACGCGCGGATCCACTTCGATCTGGGTCGTGCGGAGTTCGCTGGATCGCAGTTGGCGCGGGCGGCGGCGGAGCAGATGGGGGCGATCGCTCGGGTTTTGGATGAGGCTCGCCGGCATCCGGAGATCTACGTCGCGCTCGATGATGAGCCGACGAAGCGGCAGCTGGGCATCGCGATGGATGCCGCGATCGCCGATATTGCGATGCGGCTGTCGATGGCGGAGGGCACTGTCGTCGCCCAGGCCCACCAGGCTGACCTGCTGCGGCAGCGGGCGCCGCAGGTGTGGGGCGCTTTCCGGGAGGGCGAGATCTCGGCAGCGAACGCCCGCTGTGTCGCGGCGACCCTCGACTCTCTCCCCGAGAACGCCGCCACCGACACCGCTCTTGACGCGAAAGCGATCGAGTGGGCGGTGCTGCCGCCGGCCCGGTTCAAGGGCCGCATGCACACCCTGCGGGAGCGGCTGCACCCGATCTCTCTCACCGAGCGGCATCAGGAGGCGGCGAAGGGTCGTCGAATGTGGCGCGAGAACGACCGGGATGGGATGGCGTGGCTGGGCGTGCAGGTCACCGCCCCGGATGCCGAGATGGCGTGGCAACGCGCCGACAGCATGGCCCGGCACCTGGCCGAACAACCCGGCGAGACGCGCACCCTGGATCAGCTGCGGGCGGATGTCGTCGCCGACATCCTCACCGGACGCCTCGACCCCGCCACGGCACCGCACGCAACCGTCGGGGTACTGATTCCGATGATGACCCTCCTCAGTCTCTCCGAGGAGCCGGCGACCCTGGACGGGTACGGGCCGATCGATGCCGACACCGCCCGGAAGCTGACCAAGCACGCACCGTCGTTTCACCGCATCCTCACCCACCCGGTCTCATCGACGATCCTCGACGTCGACCGCACCAGCTATCGGCCGCCCGCTGATCTGAAACGGTGGCTCGCGCTACGCGATGGCACCTGCCGGTTCTTCGGCTGCGGCCGCTCCGCCCGCTACTGCGACGTCGACCATACGAAGGGGTGGGCGCAAGGCGGCCCCACCTCAGCAACCAACCTGGCTCACCTTTCCGAGCGACATCACACCGTGAAGACCGAATCGCTCTGGAAAGTGGAACAAGGCCCCGGCGGCATCCTCACCTGGACCAGCCCCACCGGAGCCATCCGCACCACCGACCCGCCACCCTTTTAGTGCAGCTCGTCTAGACCCGGTGCAGCGGGTGATGCTTGACCGGAATCAGAACGCCCAGCGCCAGCATCACGAGTCCGACTTCAGCGAGCCCGAGAGCGAAGTAGAACGCCTGAAGAAAGCTGAACGGGATGAATACCATCTGCACGAAGATCCAGATGAGGGCGTCAAAGGCGGCGACCGCGCCCGCGAGAATCCAACGGTCGTGTCGGCGAAACACGAGCACGAACGTCGCGAGATGCACACCCCCGAGCACCACCGCCAGGATGATGCCCGGAACCAGGTAGGAGTCGAACGGCGAACCCTCAAGGTACGCCGCCGCGGGGCTCAGCACCGTCGCGAGCGAGGCGTCGAGCGACCCGACGATCAGGGCGGCCCCGCCGGCAAACGCGGTCAGCGCGACAACCAGCGTCGTGACGAGAAGGCCGAGGCGGGCAAAACGTTGTTCCGTCATGCGCTCAGATTGGCCCCTCCGCGCGGCGGAAGGCAGGGCCGAAGGTCCCCGCTCCCGCCGCGCGCCCGGTCAGCTCGGCTGAACGGCGATGAGGAACTGCACCGCGCCGTCGTCATCCACGCGGGCGTCGAGCACCTTGTCGTCCAGAACGGCGGCGACCGGCGCATCCATGAACACCCGAGCACCCGCCTGTTCGGTGACGACCTCCGTTTCCGTCGGGGCGTCGGCCACAGTCACGGCGAACTGGTCGTCGGGAGCTTCGACGATGCGTAAACCCCCGGTGTCGGTCGTCACGGCGCGCGAAACGATGTCGCTGACGACGAGTCCGGCGTTTTCGGTGATGGTGAGCACGTGTGGTGTCCTTCCGTTGCTTGCACAGGAGTCAGCCACGATTCCGAGAATCGTGAAGAGATGCCAGGGCACCCCGCCGACTCGGAGGGTTTTCACACCTCGCACTGCGGTGGGATGCTGGCGGCGTGGCGACCCCTTCCGCATTCACCGACGTGCTCGTCGTCGGGGCTGGTCCGAGCGGTCTGATGGCTGCGTTGTGCCTCGCCCGCCTCGGCGTCGACGTGACGGTCGTCGACGGCAAGGGCGAACCCACCCGAGAGTCCCGGGCGCTGGCCATCCAGGCCCGCTCCATGGAGATCTTCGACCAGATCGGTCTCGTCGACCGGGTGTTGGCAGAGTGCGGCCGCGCCCCGCAGATCGTGCCCGGCTACCGCGCCCGCGCCTTCCGGCCGGTGAGTTTCGCCGGGTTCGGCAGAACACTGACGCCGTATCCCGGCATCCACATGCTCGAACAGAGCACTACCGAGCGCATCCTGCACGAGGCCTACCGCGACAGCGACACCGGCCGTGACGTGCTCTGGCGTCACGAACTGCGTGACCTGCATATCGACGGGGGCGACGAGGAGGCCGACCACCCCGTCGAGGCGGTTCTCACGACGCCTGCCGCGACGGTCACGATTCGGGCTCGCTGGTGCATCGGTGCCGATGGTGCGTCCTCGACGGTGCGCGACCGGCTCGGCATCGACTTCGAAGGTTCCACCAACCCGTTGCGCTTCTACGTGGCCGACGCCCTGGGCGTCACAGGCCTCGTCGAGAAGAGCGTGAATATGCGAGTCAGCCGAGACGACTTCGTGCTGGGGTTCCCCATGGGCGCCGCCGGGCACCACCGCATCCTCGGCACCGTCGACGAGCACGAAGCCGAGCACGGGCTCGAGGCCGGCGTGCGAGCCCGGCTCGAGGCGCAGTTCGCGATCCGGTACAACGAATCCACATGGTTCTCGAACTACCGGGTGCACCACCGCGTCGCGGAGCGGTTCCGACGCGGGCCGGTCTTCCTGGTCGGCGATGCCGCCCACGTGCACTCGCCGGTCGGGGCGCAGGGTATGAACACCGGTCTGCAGGACGCCCACAACCTCGCCTGCAAACTCATGGATGTCATTGCCGGGCGCCGCGCCGCCGCGACTCTGGAGCGCTATGAAGCCGAGCGCCGCCCGGTTGCCCGGCGCCTGGTGCGCAGCACGGATACGATCTTCGCGCGCATCACCTCCCGTACCCGCGCGGCCCGGTTCGCCCGTGATCGCGTCATCCCGTTTCTCGGCCCGCTCGCGGTGCGCCTCGTGCCCGGCCTGGTGGACACCGAGCGCCTGTACGGCTATCTGGCGCAGCTGCGCATCCACTACTGGATGTCGCCCGAGGCGCGAACACGGCGTCGCGACCGCGTTGTCGGGCGGAGGCTCGCCTGGAGCGGCGACAACTACGAGGCCCTGCGCGCGCTGTCATGGCAGGTGCATGGCTATGGCGTCGCGGCCGGAACGGTCATCGCGACCGCGTCAGCACTCGGATTCGACGCCCACGCATTCGGGCCCGACCGTCATCGTCGGCTCGACACGAGGCTGCTCTACCTGGTGCGTCCCGACGGCTTCGTGGCCGCAGCCGCGACCCCGCGCGAGGCGCTTGAGCGGTTCCGCAGTTTCGTCGGCTCAGCGTAGGTCGCGCATCCGAGCGCTGTTCTCTTTGTCACCGCGCGATCGTCGCTCGAACCAGATCGCGACGGTGATCAGGATGAATCCTGCAGCCCCCGCCGCGACGTAGAAGATCACGGGGTCGATGTCGCGCCCGGCGACGAGCACCACCAGGATCACCAAGATCTCGACCCCGAAGGTGACGAGGCTGAGCACGAACGGCGCCGCATAGCGCAGCAGCGCCCCCAGCAACAGCGCGGCCAGGGCGAGCCCCAGCACGAGGATGGCGCGCCAGGTCGCCGGGTTGGTCCCCGTCGCGAGCACCGACGGCAGCACGGTGACGACGATGCCGGGCGCGAGAACGACCCACGACCGCGTGAACCCGACCGGCCACGACGTGAGGGTGCCGCGTTGATCCGGCGAGCCGCGGCGCAGCACGAGCACGCCGGCGCCGACGAGGGCGAGCCCGAGGGGCAACGCGAACCACTCGACGTTGAGGTCGCGCACGCTCCACCCGGCGACGGCGACGCACCAGGCGGCGAGGAACACCACCCAGGTGGGCGGCAGGATCGTCGGCTGCGACCCGGCCGCGGCGGCCAGCCCGCGCAACACCGTGACGAGCAGGAACGCGAGCAACACGAGGGTGAGCGACCACAGCATCCACATCGGAGCCACGCCCGGCGCAACCGCCGCGATCGGTCCGACGACGAAGAACACGAGCGCCGGCACGAGCAGCCAGCGGTGCGTCGGGCGAAGCGCGCGACCCGCCTCGGCAGCCAACAGGGCGGCCACGACGCTGAACACCAGCACCGGCCAGACGACGAGGTCGGGATGACCGAGACCGAGGTCGTCGGCTTCGACGCCGTACCGCACGGCCTGGATGGCTCCGGCTGACGCAGCGCCCATCGCGGCGACGAGCACGGGTACGCGCAACACCGCGAGGCGCCAACCGTCGCCGCCGCGGCCGAGCACCGCGCCGATGACGACGAGCACGGTGGACGCCGCCAACAGGGCGAGCGTTCGCCAGGGGAGCGCGGCATCCGCACCCGATCCGCTCACCGCGAGCACGACGAGCGACGTGGCGATGCCGATCGCCAGGCCCGGCGCGACAAGCGACGCCCCGCTACGCCCTCGCATGGTGAGCACAACGCCGATGATGACCGCGGCGATCGCGGGCGGGTAGACGTACGGCTCGACATCGCGGATGCCGACGAGGCCCCAGACGCACCACAGCGCCGCGGTCCAGGATGCGGCCGCCAGCCACCAGCCGTAGCGGCGCTTCGCGAAGACGCTCGCGCCGGCGGCGCCGATGCCGATGATGAGGAACACGAGCAGCGAGGTGCTGAGGTCGGGAGTTTCGAGCACGAGCGACAGCAGCGCCGCGATGCCGCCCGTGACGAAGGCCGAGATCTCGATCCACGCGCGCACTGATGCGGCGTCTTCTGCCGACACCTCGCCACGGCGCAGCGACCCGGCGATGAGCGGTGTCGTCGGCAGCACGAGGGCGACGATCGTGGCGATCACCGGCAGGGTGACGGGGGCACCACCCCCGCCGCTCCACGCCGGCACGATGCCGGTTTCGATGATGCGGGGGATGACGTTGACCACGACGACCGCGAGAGACGGCAGCAGGAGTGCCGCGGCGCCGCTGCGCACCACCCGGGTCAGGCCGGGGCGGCGGGTGAGCGTCAGCGTGAGCGCGAGCGCGAAGATGGCGGCGTTCGCCAGCGCGGTCTCCCAGGTGCGTTCGGCGATGACGGTGGCCACTCCGATCACGAACGGCACGGCCGTGACCGCGAGCACCGCATACCAGAGGGGCGCGCGAACCCGCCGCACCAGGGTGATCACGAGCGCGAAGACCGAGGCGACCGTTGCGGTGTACGAGATCACCGGGATCGCGTCGAGCCCGAGCAGGTCGAGGCCGCGGGCGACCAGCACGAGCGCGTAGCCGTAGCCGACGACGACGTAGAGCGCGCGCAGCACCGGAGTGACCGTCGACGCCAGCACTACCAGCGTCGCGACGATCGCGGCGCCGAGCGGCACCGTGAGAGCATCGTCGGTCCACGACAGGAGCCCGAGGAAGACCAGGATGACGTGCGCCGCCACCAGGAACGGCGCGCGCAGCGAGAGGGCGGCGTCGCGGGCACGCGGAACGAACAGCACAACCAGGCCAATCCCTGCGCTGACGACGACGCCGACGAGGGCCTGGCCCGACGCGGCGAGCCCCGACCACGCGGGGGCCGTCGTGAGGGTCGCCGCGGCGAGCCAGGCGCTGAGCACGAGCCACGGCTGCCACGAGCGACCGTCGCGACGCACCGCAAACGCGAGCCCGAGTACGCCGAGGGCGGCGGCGGCCAGGCCGAGGATCGCAGCCAGGCTCGGGGTGGACGAAAAGATCGACCCGTCGCGGATCCGGCTCGCGAGCGGCGAGAAGAGCTGCACGATTGCGACGAGTGCTGCCGGCAGGGCAGCGAGCATCGCCACGACGAGGGCGCCGCCCCGCACCGGCTGGTGGCCCACCAGCGTCGGCCAAGGCACGAGAGCCATGGCGGCCAGCCCGATGGCCGCGGCGGCGGGTGCGAGGGCGAGCCACCCGGGCATGTCGTCGATCGACAGGTCGAGGGCGAACGGCAGCACCGCGACGGCGAGCGTTCCCAGACCGCCGAGCACGGCGCTCCATGCCGCAGGGGCGAGTGTGCGAGTCGACATTCCGCTGAGCGCCGCGACTGCTGCGATCGTCAGCGCCGACCCGACTACCCATTCGGCGCGTTCCACCTCGAAGCCGACGGCAGGAAGGCCCAGCAGCGCGACCACACCGAAGAGGGCCGCGGCGAGCGTCACGGTGACCCGGTCAGCCCGCAACGGGCTCTCGAAGCGCGGGGCGAACCGTCGCGCGATCTCGAAGCCGAGCAGCGCGACAGCGACCGAACCGAGGTGCCCGACGGTCGCCGACCAGGGACCGTCGACGGCGTACCCGAAGAACGCCGGCACGAAGATCAGTCCGACGAGCGCCAGCCACAGCCATACCCGCAGGCGCACGAGCACCCCGATCAACAGGGTGAGCAGTGACGCGATGAGGGTGGAGACGGCAGCGAACGTCCAGGCGCTGATCCCGTCGGGGACGAGCTCTGAGATGGCCCAGATGTCGAGGGCGACGAACACCATCGCGAGTGCCCCGACGGCTTCGGCCGAGAAGGTCAGCTTCACCCGAGCTAGCAGCCAGGCGAAGCCGAGGAACACGATCGTGACGGCGGCGATCACGAACCGCCGCACCGAGATGTCGACGTCGACGTTGAAGAAGCGGAACACGACGATCGCCACGGCGACGAGCACCGCGCCGGCGATCGCGAGCACCGACTGCAGACTCACCTGCGAACTGGATGCCGCGGCGGGCATCGACGCGGCGGGTGCTGCCGCGACAGTGGTCGGCGGTGCGTCCGCGGGCTGTCCGACGGGAGGCGGCGCGAACGCGGCCTTGGTCGTCAGGCGCCCGATGATCTCTTGCCGTCGAGTCAACAGCTCGGCCGCTTCCGCGGAGACCGCGCGCAACTCGTCGGCGACCTCGCCGACCAGGATCGCCCCGCAGTGCGGGCAGTGATCCGGCCCGACAGGGCCGCGCTCGCACCGGGGACACGAGGTCGACCCGCGAAGGTATTTGGCCGCTGCATCGCTCCACGCCATGCCCGAAGTCTAGGGATACTCGCGTGTGCCGCGGCCCTCATCCTGTCGTTCTGGGGAATTCGTCCGTGTCGCCCCAGGTTGACGTCAGTGACCTGAGTGAGGATGGATGGCATGACGCTGAGCCCGACGGAACTGTCGACCAAGTCTCCCGAGGAGCAGCTCGCGTACTTTCATGAGCGTCGCGAACTCGCCGTGACCCAGCCGCAGGGCAGTCTCGCCCTCACCAACACCCAACTCGTCGACTCCGAGCAGACGATCTGGGGTGTTCCGGGTCGATGGGCGCCGCTGCCTCCGGGGGAGTCGGGGCTCAAGGTGCACGCGACCGCAACGGACGGCATCCGGGTCGATGGCGAAGTCGTCGACGGCGAAGCCATCGTGCGCGGCAAAGACGACCCGAACCCGAGCGACGTCGTGTTCAGCGACACCGTGCGCGGCGCGGTGATCACGCAGTCGGGTGGTGGATATGCGCTCCGGGTGTGGGACGCCAACTCCGAGGGCATCCAGAACTTCGGCGGGATCGACACCTTCCCGTATGACCCGGCGTGGATCGTGACCGCCGCGTGGGAAGAGAATCCCGTGGGCACGACCATGGGCTTCCAGCACCTCAAAGACGACGAAGACGCGAAGCACTCGCCACGCGAGGAAGTGATCCCCGGCAGCATCCGCTTCACCCGCGACGGCGTCGACTACGACCTCGTCGCCTTCAAAGCCGGTCGGGCGCTGCAGATCGTCTTCGCCGACGCCACGAGCGGCGAGAGCACCTACAGCGTCGGGCGGTTCCTGTTCGTCGCGCCCAACCCCGACGGCACGATCACGCTCGACTTCAACCGTGCCATCCTGCCGCCGTGCGCGTTCTCGTACGCGTTCAACTGCCCGCTGCCGCCCAAGCAGAACCGCTTCGGCATCCCGATCGAGGCCGGCGAGAAGAACGTGCTGGCGAAAGACGGGTCACTGCTTCACGGCTAGCCTCAGCCCGTCGCCGGATCGCAGTGTGTCCAGCTCGTGACGAGGATCGGCAGCCACGACGGGCCCGAAGTCGGCGGGATCGCGGAGGGCGCTCGAGTAGTCGACCGGGGTGACGTCGACCGACGCGAGGTAGGCGCGGCGGCTACGGCCCCGTCGTCTTCCGTCGCGCCGTGCAGACTGGGGGCGTGTTCATCGCGCTCCAGTCGACCTCGCGGGGAGTGGTGGCGACCGAGCTGAGCGACGACGGGGTGCCTGGCGAGGGCGCGGTCGTTGCCGAAGCCGCGCTGCCCGCCTGGGTCACGGAGCGGGAACCAGAGCGGCCGCGGTGGGTGTGGAACGACACCTCCCGGTGGTATCCGCCGCTGCTCGCCGCCGGCGTGCGGGTTGAGCGGTGTGTCGACCTGCGGTTGTGCCACACGATCCTGCGCAACTCGGCTGCGGCGGCATCCTCGGCGCTCACGACCGCTGCTCGGGATGCCTGGGACGCACCGCCGCGCGCTCGAGCCGTTGCGGCATCCGATGCCTTGTTCGACCTCGATGCGCCCGAAGACGACGACGATCCGGTCGTCGAGTGGCAGCGGCAGCGGGAGACGACAGCCGGCGCAGGCGACGAGGGGCGGCTCGCGCTGCTGCTCGCCGCCGAGAGCGTCGGGGCGCTCGTCGCCGCCGAGATGCGCTTCGCCGGGCTGCCGTGGAGTGTCGAGGAGCACGACCGGGTGCTCACCGAGATGCTCGGGCCACGCATCCCGAACGCCCGGCCGGCGCGGCTGGAGGCCCTCGTCTACCGGTTACGCGAGTTGCTGGATGCGCCCGGGCTCAATCCCGACTCGCAGCAAGACCTGCTCAAGGCGTTGCAGAACGCCGGATTCCGGGTCGAGTCGACGAGCAAGTGGGAGATCCGTGAGATCGACCACCCCGCGGTGGAGCCGCTGCTGGAGTACAAGTCGCTGTCGCGGCTGCTCTCGGCCAACGGGTGGCACTGGCTCGAGGAGTGGGTGCGTGACGGCAGATTCCGCCCGGTGTACGTGCCCGGCGGGGTCGTGACGGGGCGGTGGGCCTCGGACGGCGGGGGAGCGCTGCAGTTGCCCAAGCAGGTGCGTTCGGCCGTCGTGCCCGACCCGGGCTGGAGATTCGTCGTCGCCGACGCCTCGCAACTCGAACCGCGGGTACTCGCCGCGATGTCGGGCGACCGCGCGATGGCCCGCGCCGGGCAGGCGAGCGACATGTATCAGGGCATGGTCGATACGGGCGCGGTCGAGACCCGAGAACAGGCCAAGTACGGGATGCTCGGCGCGATCTACGGCGGCACGACCGGTGAGAGCGGGCGGATGCGGCCCCGCATCGAGAAGGCGTTCCCCGCGGCGATGGCGTTCGTCGAAGCGGCCGCCCGGGCGGGGGAGCACGGAGATGTGGTGTCGACGTGGCTAGGGCGGTCGTCGCCTCCGGGGGTCGAGCTCGGGTACGACGAGACCGCGACGGAGGCGCAGAAGCGCCGCACCCAGCAGCGCGCCGCCGCGTGGGGGCGCTTCACCCGCAACTTCGTCGTGCAGGGCACCGCCGCAGAGTGGGCGTTGTGCTGGATGGGGTCGCTGCGGCGGCGGTTGTGGTCGATGGGGGCCGGGTCGCTCGTCGAGAAGCCGCATCTGGTGTTCTTCCTGCACGACGAGCTCATCGTGCACACACCTGAGGCGATGGCCGAGGATGTCGTGGTCGCGATGCGGGAATCGGCTGCCGAAGCCGGACGGCTGCTGTTCGGGGGAGTGCCCGTCGAGTTCGCCGTGTCGGTTTCCGTGGTGGATCGCTACAGTGACGCCAAATAGGGCGACGCCAAATAGGGCGACGCCAAATAGGGCGCGCCGAATGACATCCTTGTGATTTCGGGCTTCTCTCGGGCATAATCGCCCTTGAGCTACATATCTCAACATTCACAGGTCGATGGGGAAGTCGCATCCTGACGAATGGAGAGAGAAGTGGCTGCTGTGCAATCGAAGATCGCACGCGGAGTGGTCTACATCCACTCCGCGCCCAGCGCGTTGCGCCCCCACGTCGAGTGGGCGGCGGGCCGCGCCCTCGGTCGTGCCGTCAACTTCGACTGGCGCGACCAGCCCGTTCTGAAGGGCGCGTTCCGCACCGAGTACTTCTGGGAAGGCGACCGGGGCACCGGGGCCGCTCTGGCATCCGCCCTGCGCGGCTGGGAGCACCTGCGCTACGAAGTCACCGAGGATGCCGGGCTCGGCACCGACGGCGGTCGCTGGATGCACACCCCAGACCTGGGCATCTTCTACGCGCAGACCGACACCGTCGGCAACATGGTCGTGCCCGAAGATCGCATCCGCTCGGCGATGGAAGAAGCCGGGTCGGATGCCTTCGAGCTGCACCGCGAACTGCGGCTCGTGCTCGGGCAGGCCTGGGACGACGAACTCGAGTCGTTCCGCCTCGCCTCCGAAGAGTCGCCCGTCATCTGGCTGCACAAGGTCGGGTGAACAGGTGACCATCCACATCCTTCACGACGAGGTCGCCGCGATCCTGACGGCCGACGCCATTCTCGACACCTCAGCCCTCGCCCCGCTCGGCGCCGACGGCGAAGGGGAGTGCGCCATCCACGACGGCTGCATCCCCATCCGCTGACCCCTTCCAGACCCCCCAATGGGCTATTTGCCCGAGAACGCCCCAACCCGCCCCCCGCAAAGGGCGTTCTCGGGCAAATAGCCGTCAAACCGGGCTACGCGTCGTAGGAGCGGATGGCGACGACAGCGTTGTGACCGCCGAAGCCGAACGAGTTGGTGATCGCAAGCTGCGGGGCATCGCCGAGGGCGTGCGGTGCCGTGGGCACGAACAGCGGGATGTCGGGGTCCTGGTTGTCGAGGTTGATCGTCGGCGGGGCCGTGCGGCTCTGCACCGCGAGCACCGTGATCATCGCTTCGAGCGCGCCCGTGCCGCCGAGGAGGTGCCCGTGGGCGCCCTTCGTCGCCGAGACCGGAATCTCGCGCACGCGGTCGCCGAACACGGCGAGCAGTGCCTTGTATTCAGCGATGTCGCCGACCGGGGTGCTGGTGGCGTGCGCGTTGATGTGGGTGACGTCATCCACGGTCGCGCCCGCCTGGGCGAGCGCCGCGTAGACCGCACGCGCGGCGCCACGGCCCTCCGGGTCGGGAGCGGTGATGTGATACGAGTCGCTCGTCACGCCGCCGCCGGCGATCTCGGCGTAGATCTTCGCGCCGCGAGCCTGGGCGTGCTCGAGCGTCTCGAGCACGAGGGTCGCCGCGCCCTCGCCCATGACGAAGCCGTCGCGGTCGCGGTCGTACGGGCGTGAGGCCTTCGTCGGCTCGTCATTGCGCCGCGAAAGCGCCTGCATCGACGAGAACGAGGCGAGGGTGATGGGGTGCACGCACGACTCGGTGCCGCCGGCCAGGATGATGTCGGCGTAGCCCTGCTGCAGGTGGTCGTAGGCGTTCGCGATCGCCTCGGTGCTCGACGCGCACGCCGAGACATCGGTGCGGGCGAAGGCGCGGGCGTCGAGATCCATCGAGACGGCAGCGGATGCCGCATTCGGCATGAGCATCGGCACCGTCATCGGCAGAACGCGACGCGAGCCCTTCTCGCGCAGGGTGTCCCAGGCGTCGAGCAGCGTCCAGAGTCCGCCGATGCCCGTCGAGTACTCGACGCCGATGCGGGTCTTGTCGATGTCGGGTGCGCCGGCATCCGCCCAGGCTTCACGAGCCGAGATGAGGGCGAACTGCGAGCTCGGGTCGAGACGCTTGGTCTCGACGCGCTCGAGCACCTCCGAGGGGCGCACCTTCGCCTCCATGGCGAAAGTGACCGGCAGGTCGTACATGCTCGCCCACTCGTAATCGAGTGAGTTCGCACCCGACTCGCCCGCGAGAAGGGCGGTCCAGGTGTCCTGGGCGGTGCCACCGAGGGGCGTGGATGCGCCGATGCCGGTGACGACGATTCGCTTGGTCATGTGAATGTGCACTCCGAAGGCGGGCGGGGGCTCACGCCCCCACCCTGATGGTTAACCCTGGGCCTTGACGATGAAGCTGACGGCGTCGCCGACGGTGACGAGGTTCTTGACCTCTTCGTCGGGGATCTTGACGTCGAACTTCTCTTCGGCGTTGACGACGATCGTCATCATCGAGATGGAGTCGATGTCGAGGTCGTCGGTGAACGACTTGTCGAGCTCCACGCTGTCGGTCGCGATGCCGGTCTCGTCGTTGATGAGCTCGGCGAGGCCCGCGAGGACCTCTTCGGTGGACAGTGCCATGGTGTTTCTCCTTGTTGGATGTGCGGGATGCGCAGTGGAGTCGGACGTTCGAATGACCGAGAACGAGTCTATCTAGGGGAGTCAGGGGAGCCGGACGACCTGGGCGCCGTAGACCAATCCAGCGCCGAAACCGATCTGCAGCGAGAGGCCGCCGCTCAGCTCCGGGTGCTCCTGAAGCAGCCGGTGGGTGGCAAGCGGAATGGATGCGGCAGACGTGTTGCCGGTCGTCTCGATGTCGCGCCCGATGACGACCGACTCCGGCAGTTTCAGCTGCTTCGCGAGTTCGTCGATGATGCGCATGTTCGCCTGGTGCGGCACGAAGGCGGCGAGATCCTCGACGGTGATGCCGGCGGCATCCAGCGCCTGCTTGGCGACCTTCGCCATCTCCCAGACCGCCCAGCGGAACACCGTCTGCCCGTCCTGCCGCATCGTCGGCCACGGCTTCACCTTGTCGAGGTACTCCTCGAAGGTCGCGTTCATGCCGACGGCATCCCACTTGGAGCCGTCCGATCCCCAGACCGACGCCGAGATTCCGGGTTCGTCGGCCGGGCCGACGATCGCCGCACCGGCGCCGTCGCCGAGCAGGAACGAGATCGAGCGGTCTTCGGGGTGGACGTACTGCGAGAGCTTCTCGGCGCCGACGACGAGCACGTACTCGGCGGCCCCGCTGCGCACGAGGGCGTCGGCCTGCGCGATCGCGTAGGTGTAGCCGGCGCACGCGGCGCTGACGTCGTAAGCAGGTGCCGGGTTGGCGCCCACCCGCTCGGCGAGCAGCGCCGCCATCGACGGGGTCACCGCGACGTTGCTGATGGTCGAGACGATGACGGCACCGATCTGGTCGGGCCGGATGCCGGCCTCCGCGATCGCCTCCTTCGACGCCGTCTCGGCGAGGTCGATGGCATCCACGCCCTTGCTCGCCCGCTTGCGGGTGATGATGCCGGTGCGCTGGCGGATCCACTCGTCGCTGGAGTCGATCGGGCCGACCAGGTCGTCGTTCGGCACCGTCAGGTCACCGCGCGCCGCGCCGAACGAGAGGATGCGGGTGTACTTGGGCCCTTCGGCCTGCTTCAGCGTGGTCATGAGCCTTCGATACTCTGTGATTCGATCAGGGCAAGAGCGGCAGGGATGTCGTCGGGGGTCTTCACCGCGACGGTGGGCAGGCCCTTCAGGCCGCGTTTCGCGAGACCGACGAGCGCGCCGGCCGGGGCGAGTTCGACGAGACCGGTGACGCCGGCCTTCTCGAACGCCGCCATGCAGAGGTCCCAGCGCACCGGGTTGGCGACCTGCCCGACGAGCAGGTCGACGTAGGTCGCACCCGACGACACAGTGGAGCCGTCTTTGTTGGTCCAGATGGTGACCGCGGGGTCGTGGATGGTCACGCCCGCCGCGGCGTCCCGCAGGCGCTCGACGGCGGGCTGCATGTAGCGGGTGTGGAAGGCGCCGGCGACCTGCAACGGGATGACCCGGGCGCCGGCGGGCGGGTTCTCGGCGAGCGCCGCGAGTGCGGCGAGGTCGCCCGCAACGACGAGCTGGCCGCCGCCGTTGTAGTTGGCGGGGGAGAGGCCGAGGTCATCCAGTTTCGCGAGCAGCTCGGCTTCGTCGCCGCCGATGACGGCGCTCATGCCCGTCGGCTCGAGCGCGGCGGCCTCGGCCATCGCGGTTCCGCGTTGTCGCACGAGGGCGAGCGCGTCGGCTTCGGTGAGGATGCCGGCCGCCGCCGCGGCGGCGAACTCGCCCACCGAGTGTCCCGCGACACCGGCGAGGCGGTCGCGCTGCCCGGCGAGCGCGCCGAATGCGAGCAGTGACGCGGCCACGATGAGCGGCTGAGCGACCGCCGTGTCACGGATGGTGTCGGCATCCGACACCGTGCCGTGCGCGACCAGGTCGAGCCCGGCGGCATCCGAGAGGGCCCCGAGGTGCTCGGCGAATCGCGGCTCGGCGAGCCAGGGTTCGAGGAATCCGGGGGTTTGCGATCCCTGGCCGGGGGCAACGACGACGACACTCACGAGAGACCATCCTGCCAGGCTCGACGGGCGCCGACTTGCGCGATTCGATCAAGAGTTGGCGGAATCGTTGGGCGATTCCTACGACGGCTCAGCGGTCGGTGTTCGCCTTCGGCGACCCGGCAATGGCGCCGACGACGAGGGCGGCCTGCAGGATGAGGGCCTCGCGCGAGCCGGTCGCGTCGTAGCCGATGACCTCCGAGATGCGCTTGAGGCGGTAGCGCACCGTATTCGGGTGCACGAACAACTCTCGCGCGGTCGCCTCGAGCGAGCGTCCGTTGTCGAGGTAGCACCACAGCGTCGTCAGCAGTTCGGTGGAGTGGTCGTGCAGCGGCCGGTAGATGCGGTTGATGAGGGTCGACCGGGCGAGCGGGTCGCCGGCGAAGGCGCGCTCGGGCAGCAGATCGTCGGCGAGCGCGGGTCGCGGGGCTTTGCGCCAGGCGCGGGCGACCGCGAAGCCGGCCAGCGCCGCTTTGGCGCTGCGCGCTGCTTCGAGCAGCGACGGCACGGCGTGGCCGAGTACCAGGTGCCCCGGGCCGAACCCGGGTTCGAGTTCGGCTGCGATGTCGAGGAACGGCCGCGGTTCGGCGGCGGTGTCGTCTTCCAGGGCGTCGACCCGGCCGATGACGATGACCAGCCGGCTGCCCTGCACTCCGATGAGCACGTCGGACTCGAGGTGACGCGCGGTGCGGCGCAGCATGTCGACGTCGAGCATCCGGGGCGCCGTGCCGACCAGCACGCTCACCTCGCCGTGCCCGTTCCAGCCGAGCGCGGCGATGCGACTCGGCAACTCCGAGTCGTACTCGCCGGTCAGGATCGAGTCGACCACGAGCGCCTCGAGCCGGGCGTCCCACAGGCCGCGGGCTTCCGCAGCGCGGGCGTAGACATCGGCGGCGGCGAAGGCGATCTCACGCGAGTACAGCAGGATGGCCTCGCGCAGGCTCTCCTCGCTGTCCTTCACCCGCTGCTCGACCACCTCGACCGTCACGCGGATCAGCTGGAGCGTCTGCTGCAGGCTCACCGAACGAAGCAGTTCTCGCGGCGCGGCGCCGAAGACATCCGCCGCGATCCACGGAATCGACTTCGGGTCGTCGTACCAGGAGATGAAACTCGTGATGCCCGCTTGGGCGACGAGCCCGACGGCGCTGCGGCGCCCGGGCGGCATGTCGCGATACCAGGGCAGCGTGTCCTCGAGGCGTTTCAGGGTGGCCGTCGAGAGCTCACCCGACAGCGTCCGCAGCCAGGCGAGGGTCTGCTGCTTTGTTCGCGGCGGCGCCATTCTCGGTGTCGCGCCCTAGCTCTCGCCGCCGGCGGATCCGGAGGTGCCCGCGGTCACGTCGTGCAGGCGGTAGCGCTCGATCGCCTGGGCCGGCGCGTCGGCCGCCACCTCACCGCGGCGCGCGAGCGACTGCAGCACGCGTACCACGATCGACGGGCCGTCGATCTTGAAGAACCGCCGCGCGGCCGCACGAGTGTCGCTGAAGCCGAAACCGTCGGCTCCGAGCGTGAGGTACTCACCGGGCACGAACGGCCGGATCTGGTCCTGCACGGCGTGCATGAAGTCGCTGACACCGACGAACGGTCCCTCAGCGCCCTGCAGCTTCTGCCACACGTACGGGATCTGCGGCGGCTCCTGCGGGTGCAGGAAGTTGTGTTCGTCGGCGGCGAGGCCGTCGCGCCGCAACTCGGTCCACGACGTGACGCTCCAGACATCCGCGGCGACGTTCCAGTCGCGTGCGAGAATCTCCTGCGCTTCGAGCGCCCACGGGATGCCGACGCCCGACGCGAGGATCTGGGCCTTCGGCCCGAAACCTTCCGCGGCCTTCAACTTGTAGATGCCCTTCACGATGCCCTCGACGTCGACGTTCTCGGGTTCCGCCGGCTGCGGCATCGGCTCGTTGTAGATCGTGATGTAGTACATGACGTTCGGGTCGGGATGCGGCTGGCCGTTCGCGTCCCGGCCATACATCCGCTCGAGACCGTCGCGCACGATGTGGCCGAGTTCGTAGCCGTAGGCCGGGTCGTACGAGACGACGGCCGGGTTCGTCGACGACAGCAGGTGCGAGTGGCCGTCGGCGTGCTGAAGGCCTTCGCCGGTGAGCGTCGTGCGACCGGCCGTCGCGCCCATGATGAAGCCGCGCGCCATCTGGTCGCCCGCCGCCCACATCGCGTCGCCGGTGCGCTGGAATCCGAACATCGAGTAGAAGACGTAGACCGGGATGAGTGGCTCGCCCTGCGTTGCATACGACGTGCCAGCCGCGGTGAACGCCGCGAAGGCACCGGCCTCGTTGATCCCGACGTGGAGGATCTGCCCCTGCGGGCTCTCCTTGTAGGCGAGCAACAGCTCGCGGTCGACCGAGGTGTAGTGCTGGCCGTTGGGGTTGTAGATCTTCGCCGTCGGGAAGTACGCGTCCATCCCGAACGTGCGCGCCTCGTCGGGGATGATCGGCACGATGCGATTGCCGAGACCCTTGTCACGCAGCAGATCTTTCAGCAGCCGCGCGAACGCCATCGTCGTGGCGACAGGCTGCTTGCCGGACCCCTTCTTCATGTCTTCGTAGGCGGCGTCGCCGGGAAGCGTGATCTGCGTGTACTTCGACCGCCGCTCCGGCAGGTAGCCCCCGAGCTCGCGCCGGCGCTCCTGCAGGTACTCGATCGCCGGGTCACCGGCTCCCGGGTGGTAGAAGGGCGGCTGGTACGGGTCGGCCTCGAGCTGGGCATCGGTGATCGGGATGCGCATCTCGTCACGGAACTGTTTGAGGTTGTCGAGCGTCAGCTTCTTCATCTGGTGGGTCGCGTTGCGGCCCTCGAACGACGGGCCCAAGCCGTAGCCCTTGACCGTCTTGGCGAGGATGACGGTCGGCTGCCCCTTGTGTTCCGTCGCCGCTTTGAAGGCGGCGTACACCTTGCGGTAGTCGTGGCCGCCGCGCTTGAGGTTCCAGAGCTGGTCGTCGGTGAGGTCTTTCACCAGTTCGACGGTGACCGGGTCGCGGCCGAAGAAGTTCTCGCGCACGTATGCGCCCGACTCCGCCTTGTAGGTCTGGTAGTCGCCATCGGGCGTGACATTCATCAGGTTGACGAGAGCGCCCGTCGTGTCCTTCGCGAGCAGGGCATCCCACTCGCGGCCCCAGACGACCTTGATGACGTTCCAGCCGGCGCCGCGGAAGAACGACTCCAGTTCCTGGATGATCTTGCCGTTGCCGCGTACCGGGCCGTCGAGCCGCTGCAGGTTGCAGTTGATGACGAAGGTGAGGTTGTCGAGCTTGTCGTTCGCGGCCCACTGCAAGGCGCCGCGGCTCTCGACCTCATCCATCTCGCCGTCGCCGAGGAAGGCCCAGACGTGCTGGTCGGAGGCATCCTTGATGCCGCGGTTGGTGAGGTAGCGATTCGCCTGCGCCTGGTGGATGGCGTTGATCGGGCCGAGGCCCATCGACACCGTCGGGAATTCCCAGAACTCCGGCATGAGCCGCGGGTGCGGGTACGAGGAGATGCCGTGCGGCGCCTGCGACTTCTCCTGACGGAAGGCGGAGAGCTGCTGCTCGCTCATCCGGCCCTCGAGGTAGGCGCGGGCGTACATGCCGGGGGAGGCGTGGCCCTGGTAGAAGATCTGGTCTCCGCCGCCCGCGTGATCCTTGCCACGGAAGAACCAGTTGTGACCGACCTCGTAGAGGGCGGCCGAGGAGGCGTAGGTGGAGATGTGGCCGCCGACCGCGATGCCGGGACGCTGAGCGCGGTGCACGGTGATCGCGGCGTTCCAGCGGATCCACGCTCGGTAGCGGCGCTCCACCTCTTCGTCACCCGGGAAGGCGGGCTCGTTCTCGGGTGCGATCGTGTTGATGTAGTCGGTCGTCGGCACCATCGGCACGCCGAGCTGCAGGTCTTTCGAGCGCTTGAGCAGGCTCAGCATGACGTCGCGACCGCGGCCTCGGCCCTTCGCCGCGACGAGGGAGTCGAGCGACTCCTGCCACTCGGCGGTCTCGTCAGGGTCCTGATCGGTGTGATCGACCGAATACGGGTCCTGGTCGTTGATGGGCACCGGTGACCTCACAAGTGTTCGACGCTGGTAGAGCGTGCTGGTGGCTTGAGTTGCGATCTTGTGGATCGCCGCGCGAAAGCGCCGTTCCACTCTAGTTGTCCCGGCCGTTCGAGATTTCGAGGCGTAGTATCGTGCGCTGTGGCTCTTGAGAACGACACGCAGGCACCTGATTTCGACCTCGCCAACCAGTTCGGCGAACGAGTGCGGCTCAGCGACTTTCGCGGTGTGAAGGCGGTTGCGCTGGTCTTCTTCCCACTCGCCTTCTCGGGCGTGTGCACCGGCGAACTGTGCGCTCTGCGCGACAATCTCGACCTGTTCACCGATCACGACGTCGAGTTGCTCGGTGTCTCGGTCGACTCGAAGGCGACGCTGCGCGCCTTCGCCGAACAGGAGGGCTACGACTTCCCGTTACTCGCCGACTTCTGGCCGCACGGAGCAGTCGCCAAGGAGTACGGCGTGTTCCTTGACGAGAAGGGCTTTGCGAATCGGGCGACCTTCGTGATCGACGTCAAGGGCGTCATCCGGGCGTCGTTCATCACGGCCCCCGGCGAGCCGCGCTCGATCGAGGAGTACCGGGCAGCTCTCGACGAGGTCCGCCCGCTCCACGTCTGATCAGGACCGACTCGCTAGGGAACGGTGACCAGGGCACTGACGGAGGCGGCGTTGCCGCCGAAGTCGACGACCCAGAGTTCGACGACGAGCTGCGTTCCCGACGACAGCGGGTCGACGTAGTACTGAAGGTTGGCGAGCTCGGCCGACAGTTCGACGCCGTTCGGCGACACCCATTCGTACTGGCCGGTCGTCGGGTCGTACTTCTGCACCAGCGGCACGATCAGCCCGTCGGGCTGCACCGACAGCTCGCCGTAGCTTCCGGTCGAGGTGTTGTACGCGTAGTAGGTCTCCGAGATGATCGAGCCGGTCGCGGCGTCGAGTCCGAGCTCGAGCAGCCCGTTGATCGCCGCGCTGCCGTTCGAGTCGTAGTAATCGAGCGGCACGCTCACGCTGGCTGTGCCGGCATTCTCGTCCTGCGAGTACGCGAGGTAGCCGAGCGATGTCTCCGTGCCGTCGTCGAGCGAGAGATAGCCGAGGTTGTAGAACGCGCTCGCGACGCCCGAGCCGTCGCTGGAGACTTGCGCGGGACGCTCACCGATGTAGCTGATCGTGCCGTCGCCGTTCAGGATGCCGTAGTACAGGAAGGCTTCCGAGATGTTGTCTTCGGCATCCGCCCCGAACTGACCCGACACGTAAAGGCCGCCGTCGGCGAACTCCACAATCGCGTCGTTCGAGATGAAGTCGGGCGGATCGCCGATCTGACCGCCCTCGGCGTAGTACGTGGTGAGGAAGTCGGCCCAGCCGGTGCGTTCGGCGACGGCGGCGTACTCCGGGTTGTAGACCCCGTCGTTCGGCGGGAAGTAGATCGAGAGACCGGTCGCGCCGCGCGTCGCCTGCCCGTCGACCTTGTCGATGACGACGTCGTTGACGGCGCGCACCACGGCATCCGCTTCGTCTGCCACGTCGAGCGCGTCGACGCTGATCTCGCCGGCGAGGATGCCGAGGTCTTTCATGTGGGTGTCGAAGCGCGGGTCGGGGTTGCTACCGAACCCGAGAGTCTGCGCGAGCGTGCGCCCCACGGTCGGCGCGACGTCGGCGACCCGTTCGGTAAGCGCTTTCGCGAAGGTCGTGACCGCTTCATCGACGGCGGCGAAGTTCTCGAGATCGATGAGGGAGAGCGTGATCTCGTTCTCCGTGCCGGAAGCCAGAGCCTGGTTGCGGAAGCCTTCGATCAAAGCCGAACCGAGCTCGTCGACGTTTGCGCCGCGGTACGCCGCCTCGAGGGCGCTGTAGTCCCAGCCGTGACCGGGTTCGAGCTCCTGGGATGCGAGCAGCCGGTCGGCGTGCGGTGCCATCGTCGAGGCCACCTCGAGCGTCGCCATCAGGCACGCGTCGAAGCCGAGCATCTCAAGTTTGTCGACTCCGGCATCCTCCAGGCCTTGGCCGATCGCCTGGTCGAGTTCGGCGAGCGTAAGCGAGTCCTGGTCGTGGGACTCGTCGCCACCGACCCCCGGCCACGATGCTCCGTGGTCGGAGATGATCAGCCCGTAATTCGCCGCCGGGTAGGCCTTGATGGTCTCGCTGATGAAGAGGGCGAGCGTCTCGGGGTCGCCCGTGTTGATCGGGCCGTAGTCGTAGAGCTCCGTTGCGCCGCCCTTCTCGATCTCGAGCAGCTTCGCGCCGGTCCAGTCGGGGATGCCGAGCACCGACGTGTCGGTGTAGCCCTCGGCGCGGTCGACGAGGGCGACCAGATTGAAGCCGGGTCGCGACCCGACCAGACCCATTTCTTCGACGTCGTCCATCATGAAGGGCTCGAGGTTGGTGTCGGCGATCTGGTAGCTCAGAATCGTCCAACTATCGGGGGCCTGGATGCCCCCCGGGGTGCCGACGCACGCCGTCAATCCGGCCGCGGCTAGCACGCTCGCCCCGAAAGCAGAGAGGACTCTCCTCAACCGTGAGCGCGACATCCGTCTGCCTCTTTCGTTCGACTGGGGGTGATGCTCGCTCAGGATACTGGTCGCTCGGGGCCGCCGGTCGATGTCGCGGCCTCCAACCGGGCCACCTGTTCCCGCAGCGCCTTCAGCTCGTCGAGGATGCGCTCGTCGATCGCCTTGTCTTCTTCGATCGCCTCGTCGAGATCGGCGATCTTCATGCGATCCATCGCTTCGACGACGACCGCGATCAGCAGGTTGAGCACGATGAGGGTGGCAGCGATCGTGAACACGATGAAGAAGCCCCAGATCCACGGCGCGTCGAACGCCATCGGCGCCACGAAGTCGGGCCAGCCGTCGCCGAACATGATGCGGAAGAGCGACGCGCCCGACACCCAGAGGTCGCCGAAGTGGGCGGGGTTCTGAGCCCCGAACAGCGTGGTCGCCGCGACTGCGAATACGTAGATCAGCATGAACAGCAGTGCGCCGATCGAAGCGATGCCCGGCATCGAGGCGCCGAGTGCGGTCACCACGAGACGCATCGACCGCACGGCCGACAGCAGGCGCAGAACGCGCAACAGCCGCAACACCCGCAGGACGCCGGCCTCACTGCCCGCGGGAATGAGCGCGACGATGACCACGAAGAGGTCGAAGAGGTTCCAGCCGTTTCGGAAGAATTTCAGGCCGTGCGCGAAGATGCGCAACGTGATCTCGACGACGAAGACGCCGATGATGATCGCGTTGAGGATCCCTAGCGCGCCCCCGACCGCATCCACGATCACCGGGTAGGTCTCGAGGCCGAGGATGATCGCGTTGAGCACGATCAGCACGATGATGAAACGCTGGAACGGCTTCGACTCGACCAGGATGCGGACGCGATCGCGAGCGGCTCTCATGCCGACACTTTAGGGCGACCCGGTAACATCGAGCGCGTCGCGGGCTCTTAGCTCAGTTGGTAGAGCGCCTCGTTTACACCGAGGATGCCGGGGGTTCGAGTCCCTCAGGGCCCACCGCCGATTCGTCGCTATCGTCATGGAGTGGCGGGCGCGCGGATCTCGGGAATCGTCGCCCTCGTGCTCGCGTGTCTGCTCTGGGGCACGACCGGCACGACGGCGACCTTCCTGCCCGACGATGTCAGCCCCCTCGCGGTCGGCGCCGCGACCATGGGAATCGGCGGGCTGTTGCTGCTCGTCACTGCGCCGCGGCTCTCGGGTGCGGTGCTCCGGGATGCCGTCGGTCGCCGCTGGGCCGCCATCGGGGCGATCGGCGTCGTCGTCTACCCGTTGGCGTTCTATACCGGGATGGACATCGTCGGGGTGGCGGTGGGCAACGTCGTGGCCCTCGGTTCCGGCCCGGTGTTCGCGGCACTCATCGAATGGGTGGTCGAACGGGAACGGTTGTCGGCGCGCTGGCTGGTCTCGACCGCTCTTGCCGTGCTCGGCATCACGCTTCTGGCGTTCGGTCGTCAGGAAGGTGGGGCGGCCGCATCGCCGGGGCTGGCGGCGCTCGGCATCGCGGTCGGGCTGCTTGCCGGCCTGGCCTACGCGCTGTACACCTACGCATCGTCGCGGGCGATCCGCGCCGGGCATCCCTCCCGAGGCGTCATGGGCGGGATGTTCGGGCTCGGCGCGGTGCCGCTGCTGGTCGTCTTGGCGGCCATCGGCGGGCCGCTGACGCAGTCCTCGACATCGGTCGGGTTGAGCGCCTATCTCGTACTCGGGCCGATGTTCCTGGCCTACCTGCTGTTCGGGATCGGACTGCGATCAGTGCGCAGCTCGGCCGCGACGACGATCACCTTGCTCGAGCCGGTGGTCGCCACCGTGCTCGCGGTACTCGTCGTGGGGGAGCGGCTGACCCCCATCGGCTGGGTCGGCTTCGGGCTCGTGCTCGTCGGACTCGCCGTGCTGGTTTCGGCTCGTCGCGCCGCGCGGAGCATCCCTCGCACCTAGAATCCGAGCATGACCGACGAACCATCGGGCACAGGCACACCGGGGGCCGACGCCGACCCCTACGTGCCCACGGGTGCCCGCCGGTCTACCTACACCCCGCCGGGATCGGATGCCGGTCCTGATTTCGACGACGACGCCCTCGCCGAGGCGATGGCCGCCGAGGTCGCGTCGTACACATCGCCGGTCTCCATCATCCCGCCCGTCGAACCGCTGATGGCGCCGCCAGCGGATGCCCCCGACGCAGAGCCGGCAGAGGCCGTTGAGCCGGCAGAAGCCGTTGCGCCGGCAGAGGTCGTTGAGCCGGCAAAAGCCGTTGCGCCGGCAGAAGCGTTGGAACCGGCAGAGGCGATCGTGCAGGGAGAAGTAGTCGATCCGACGCCCGAGACCTCGACGAGCCCGACCCTCGAGGCGATCGAACGGCTCGAGAACGAACTGCGACGCCGCGCCGACGAAGCCGGTGCGGCCGAGGCTCCAGTTTCCGAGCCCGAGCCCGAGCCCGTGCCCGTCGCGCCACCCGCCACCGAAGCGACTGCCCCGCCGCATCCCGACGGGCCGCTGTTCCCGGCACCGCCGACGTTCCTACGCCCGACGCCTCCCGAGGGTTTCCGGCCGCCCGAGGGCTTCGGGCCTCCCGAGGGTTTCGCGCCGCCGGAGGGTTTCGCGCCGCCTGAGCCCCCGACAGAACCGGCACCACCGGAAGAACCTGTCGCCACCCCGGAACCCGCACAAGCTGCCGAGCCGCCGACCTGGGCGCCTGCTGGTTTCCGGGAAGCGCCGCCCCCGGAGCCGCCCCACCTCGTGGAGCCGCCCTTCCTGGCACCTCCGCCGCTGGTCGAACCTCCCGCCCCGACCACCGGTGCGGTCGAGATCCCCTCGCTGGCGCCTCCACCCGCAGCCCCGCCGCTGCCACCCCCTTCGGTGTTCGGCGCACCACCGGTCACCGCCGCTGTCGACCTGCCACCGCCGGTGATGAACGACTTCGCCCACCTTCCGCCGCCCGTCGGGATCGAGCCGGCAGCGATTCCGCCGTATGACCCGACTGCGCAGGCTCTCCAGGAGTTCGGACCCCCGCTGCCGCACCCCGACGACGAGCGCTTCACCGAGACTCCTCCCGCCGCGCCGGCCGATGACGTCGCCGACGCGCCGCTGGAGGAGGACGACGACGTCGTCGACGACGTCGATCGCGCCTACAGGGCCGGAGCGATCGTCGTCGACTCGACCGGTTCGGTGCATGTCGTCGCTCCGCCGTCGGAGCCCATCCCGACGGTGCGTCTCGCCGACGACGAGCCCGCCCTCGTCGACGAACAGCCGCAGTCGCATCCTGCCCTTCTCATCGAGTCGGCCGGGCCGGAGCCGACCGCGCTCGACCTGCGCGCCGGTCGCGCCGCTCGCCTGTTCTGGCTGTGGTTCGCCGCGAATTCGTCTGTCGTGTCGCTGACCGCCGGTGCCGTGCTGTTCGGGATGGGCATGAGCCTGCGTCAGGCGCTCGTCGCGATCTTCCTCGGCGTCGCCCTCTCCTGCCTCCCGCTCGGCCTCGTCACCCTCGCCGGCAAGTGGAGCGGGCAGCCGACGATGATCGTCTCGCGCGCGACCTTCGGCATCGCGGGCAACGGTCTGCCCGCAGTTCTCGCGCTGATTTCGCGGGTCTTCTGGGGCGCCGCCCTGCTCTGGGTACTCGCGACCGGAGTCGCCGCCGTACTCGTGGACGCCGGCCTCGACGCCGGCCTCGGGGCACAGCTGTGGACCCTCGTCGGGCTCGGCGCCGGATTCGCGCTGGCCTTCGTCGTGGCGATCTTCGGCTACGGGCTGATCGCCCGCGTGCAACTGGTGCTGAGCATCCTGACCGGGGTGCTCGTCGTCGGTGTGGTGTTGCTCACCTTCCCGCGTGTCGACCTCGCCGCGGCGCAGAGCGTCGCCGACGGGCCGTGGATGCTGTTGGTCACCGGGGTCGTGGTGGTGTTCAGTTTCGTGGGGCTCGCCTGGGTGCACTCCAGTGCCGACGTCGCGCGCTACCAGCGCCCCGGGAGCGATGGGGGCGCAACGGCTCTCTGGGCGGCCTTCGGCGCGACCCTGCCGGCCCTCATCCTCGTCGCCTGGGGCGCGCTCCTCGCGGCATCCGACCCCCTCATCGCCGACGGTCTCGCCACCAACCCGCTCTACACGATCGCCGCGCTCCTGCCGCTGTGGTACCCGGCGCCACTCCTCGCCGCGCTCGGGCTGGGCCTGATCTCAGGCGTCGTGCTGACCATCTACTCCGGAGGGTTCGCGCTGCAGTCGCTCGGCGTCCCGGCCCGACGATCGGCGACGACGGCGATCGCCGGGGTGCTGGTGCTCGGCGTCGGTGCCGTACTGATCTTCCTGGTCGGGGATGCTCGCGGCCTCATCGTCGACGTCGCGACGACGATCGCCGTTCCGGTCGCCGCCTGGGCGGGCATCCTCGGCGCCGAGGTCATGCTCCGCCGCCGCCGATTCGACGGCGAGTCGCTGCTGCGTCGGGGCGGTGTGTACCCGGCGGTGCGTTGGCCCAACCTGATCGGGCTCGTGGTGATCAGCGGCATCGGCTTCGGGCTGACTTCGGCCACACTCACGGGACTGGGCTGGCAAGGGTACCTCCTTCCGTTCCTCGGTCTCGGGGAGGGCGACCAGCTGCTCACCAGCGACTTCGGAGTGCTCGTCGCGCTCATTCTCGGCATCCTGCTGCCCCTGGCCACCGCGGTGCCGGCGATCCGCCGACAGGAACGCACGCTCGTAGACTGAACGGATGACCATTACGGGGTCCACCCTCGCCGACGTCGAGACGTGCGTCGAGGCGCTCTGGCCGGTCGCGGGAGCGGAACCGTGGGATGCCGTGGGTCTGCTGTCGGGAGATCCGGGAGCCGACGTGCGCCGCATCCACCTCGCCGTCGATGCGGTGCTCGACACCGTCGACGAGGCGATCGAGGCGCACGCCGACCTGTTGCTCGTGCACCACCCGCTGCTGCTGCGGGGGGTGACGACGGTCGCCGAGACCCGATACAAGGGTGCCGTGGTCGCCCGCCTCATCCGCGCGGGCTGCGCGCTGCTCGCGGCGCACACCAATGCAGATGTCGTCACCGCCGGCACCTCGGCCGTACTGGCCGAGCGCCTGGGGCTTCTCGACGCCCGCCCGCTCGTCCCGTCGCCGGCGAACCCGACGCATGGCATCGGGCGCGTCGGCGACCTGGCCGAGCCGACGACACTCGGGCGGCTGGCCCGCGGGCTCTCCGACATCCTTCCGGCCACCGCGCAAGGCATCAGGGTCGCAGGGGAGTACGACCGCCCGGTGACCCGGGTCGCGCTGTGCGCCGGCGCGGGTGATGCCTACCTCGCGCTGCCCGAGGTTCTCGCCGCCGACGTCTACATCACGAGCGACCTGCGCCACCACCCGGCGTCCGAAGCGCGCGAGAACGCCCGGGTGTCACGCGGCCCGGCGCTCATCGACGTGTCGCACTGGGCGAGCGAATGGTTGTGGCTCGACGTCGCCGCCGCGCAGCTGCGCGAGGCCCTGCCGGGCGTCGAGGTCACGGTGAGCGACCTGCGCACCGACCCCTGGGAATTCGCGATCGTATGAGGAAGAGGAACGAATGGGTCTGAAGGCCGCCCCCGAAGACCAGGCGCTGCTGCTGGAGCTGCAAACACTCGACACCACCCTGCGGCAACTCGCACGGCGGGCCGAGAAGCTGCCCGAGCGCGAGATCGTCGACCGGCTGGACTCGACGCGTACCGCCCTCGAGCGCACCCGTGCCGAGCAGTCCGGCGCGGCCGAGGATGTGCGGCTCGAGCTGAAGCGCACCGAAGCGGATGTCGAGGTGGTTCAGGCGCGCATCGTCCGCGACACGGAGCGGCTGAACACGAGCGCCTCGGTGAAAGACGTGGCCGCGTTGGAACAGGAACTCGAGGCCCTCGGGCGTCGCAAGAGCGACCTGGAAGACATCGAGCTCGCCGTCATGGAGACCCTCGAACAGCGCGAGGCCGACCTTGCCGCGACCGAGGGGGAGCTCGCCACGCTCTCCAGCGCGATCGCCGAGGCGACCTCAGCGCGCGATGCAGCTCTCGCCGAGATCGAGGCGGCGCGGGCTCAGGCGGCGGCCGGTCGGCAGACGGTCGCGGCCAAGGTGCCGGCCGATCTGCTCGCCCTCTACGAGAAGCAACGCGAGCGGTACGGAACGGGTGCCTCGCACCTGCGTGGCGGGGTGTCGAGCGCGAGCGGTGTGGCCCTCGCCGCGACCGACATGACGAAGATCCGCGCGGCGGATCCCGACGACGTCATCCTGTGTCCCGACTCGAGCGCGATCCTGGTGCGCACCGCGGAATCGGGACTGTGACGTCAGCGCGGGCGCGCCGGCTCATCGTCGAAGCGGACGGCGGATCGCGGGGCAACCCGGGAATCGCGGCCGGTGGTTCGGTCGTCATTGACGAAGCCACGGGGGAGGTGCTCGCCGAACTCGGCGTGTACGTCGGGGTCGCCACCAACAACGTCGCCGAGTACTCCGGGATGATCGCCGGCGTCAGGCGCGCCCTCGCGATCGACCCGAACGCCGAACTCCGCATCCGGCTCGACTCGAAACTCGTGGTCGAGCAGATGAGTGGACGCTGGAAGATCAAACATCCCGACATGGCCAACCTCGCCGCCGAGGCCCGCGATCTCCTCATCGGCACCCCGGTGGCCTTCGAATGGATCCCGCGCCTAGAGAACTCGCGAGCCGACCGACTGGCGAATGAGTCGATGGACAAGAAGATGTCGTTCGCCCGCCCCGAGGTACCCTAAGAAGGCAAACGGGCCGGCCAGACGGTCGCGTCGTCGCTCTTCGGAGCGGTGCCGAGGAACGTCCGGGCACCACAGGGCAGGGCGGTGGGTAACACCCACCCGGAGTGATCCGCGAGAAAGTGCAACAGAGAGCAGACCGCCTCCGGCCTTCGGGTCGGCGGTAAGGGTGAAACGGTGGTGTAAGAGACCACCAGGGGCCCGAGTGATCGGGCTCGCTGGGTAAACCTCGCCTGGTGCAAGGTCAGACAGGGAACGCTTGAGGGGGCCCCCCGAGTTCCCGGGTAGACCGCTAGAGGGCTGCGGCAACGTAGTCCCGAGAGAGATGGCCGTCACTCAGCCGAAAGGTTGGGGACAGAACCCGGCGTATCGGCCGACCCGTTTGCACCCCGAAGCCCTCACGGCGCCGCAGACGCACGAACGCGCCACCCCCGAAGGGACGACGCGTTCGCAGTTTGTGGGATCAGGCGATCTTGATGCTCGCGGCCTGCGGGCCCTTGGGGCCCTGCGCGACCTCGAACGTGACCTTCTGTCCCTCTTCGAGGGACCGGTAACCCGACGCCTCGATCGCGGAGTAGTGGGCGAACAGATCCTGCGATCCGTCGTCCGGGACGATAAAGCCGAAACCCTTTTCGGCATTGAACCACTTCACGGTTCCACTGGGCATTACGTACTGCTTTCTGGCGCAAGACTCCGTCGATCGGAGCAACTGTGCATTGACGGTAGCGGACGAAGTGAATGTTTGTCTCCCCCCGTAGCCAGAACTTCATACAACTGAAATATGGCGAAACCGTGCGCGAAGGTGCCGCGAAGCGGGCCGGAAGGCCCGAGATGGGGGTCGGGTCAGAGCAATCGGGCGGCAAGCCAGGCAGCACCGAGGATGCCGGCGTTGTTGCGCAGCTCGGCCGGCACGATCGGGGTGCGCAGCTTGAGCAACGGCAGGAACTGGTCGGCTTCCTTCGAGACGCCTCCGCCGACGACGAACAGGGTGGGGGAGAAGAGCATCTCGACGGTCTCGTAATACCGCTGCAGGTACTTCGCCCACCGTGCCCAGGTGTACCGACCGCGTTCCTTCGCGGCGAACGAGGCCCGACGTTCGGCATCCTTGCCGTCGATCTCGAGGTGACCGAGTTCGGTGTTGGGGATGAGCACGCCGTCGTAGAGGAAGGAGCTGCCGATTCCGGTGCCGAGGGTCGTCATGATCACGAGCCCGCGGCGGTTCCGGGCGGCTCCGAAGTGCAGTTCGGCTACGCCAGCGGCATCCGCATCGTTGACGAAGACGATGTCGCGACCCAGGGTCTGTTCGAACAGCGACTCGGCGGGCAGCCCGATCCAGCGCTTCGAGATGTTTGCGGCCGACATCGTGCGGCCACCGATCACCACGGCGGGGAAGCAGACTCCGACCGGCACCTTCCCGGTGCTGTCGCCGAACCGTTCCACCATCGCGGCCACTTCGGCGACGATGTCGGCCGGTTCGCCCCCCTGGGGGGTGGCCACCTTCAGCCGCTCGCTGGCCAGCTCGCCGGTCGTCACATCGACGAGGGCACCTTTGATTCCGGTACCGCCGATATCGATTCCGATGGCGAGGCTCGTCGTGGCCATGCCTGCATCTTGCCTCATGGCCGCGTCAGGATCTCGGCGCCGCGCTCCGTCACCACGATCGTGTGCTCGAACTGGACGGTCAGGGTGCCGTCGCGCGTCACGATGGTCCAGCCGTCGTCCCACTCGTCCCACTCGACGGTGCCCGGCTGTTCGGGCGTCCCGAGGGTCAGCATCGGCTCGACCGTAAACACCATGCCGGGCTGCATCACGGTCGCGTGGTCGGGTGCGGAATCGTAATGGGGCACGACGAGGCCGGAGTGGAACGCCTCGCCGACGCCATGACCGGTGTAGTCGCGCACGACTCCGTAGCCGAAGCGTCGCGCGTAACTCTCGATGGCTCGACCGATGACGTTGATCTCGCGACCCGGCGCGACGGAGCGGATGCCGCGGTTCAGCGCCTCCCTGGTGCGCTCCAATAGGTCGGCGGCGTCGGGCGCGACGTCGCCGACGCCGAAAGCGGCACAGAGGTCGCCGTGCATCCCATCTTTGAACGCGGTGATATCGACCTTCACGATGTCACCATCGAGCAGCACCGTGTCGTCGGGGATCCCGTGGCAGATGGCCTCGTTGACCGAGGTGCAGATCGACTTCGGGAATCCGCGGTAGCCGAGCGCGGAGGGGTAGGCATCGTGCGCGACGAGGAAGTCGTGCCCGACGGCATCCAGCTCGTCGGTGGTCACGCCGGGGCGGATCGCGGCAGCCACCGCTTCGACGGCTTGCGCGGCGATGCGCCCGGCGGCGCGGATGCGAGCGACCTGTTCGGCGTCGTAGCGGTCGTCGCCGTCGTACGGGCGTGGCCCCGGCCGGCCGACGTACTCGGGGCGCGGGATGCGGCCGGGCACCTGTCGGGAGGCTCCGATGCGACCCGGGATCAGGTGTCCGGAGTCGTCACGAGGCATGATTCGAGACTACCGAGCGTAGGCTTTCGGCATGAGCGAGTGGTGGTACAACCACAAGACCGGTGAGGTCGAGGAGGGGCCGCAGTCCCTCGGATCCGACCGTGACGGGCCCTACGCAAGCCGCGCAGACGCCGAACGCGCGCCGGAGATCGCGCGGGAGCGGGCCCGCGCCTGGGCGGCCGAGGACGAGTCAGACGGCTAACTGCTGAGCCGCGAGTGGGCCTGCGCGTCTCGCGGTGTCGCCGAGCACAACCCCGCCCCCGGCATCCTCGGCCTGCGCGCGGAATCGTTCGTCGGCTTGGCGCAGACCGAGCGGGTAGAACGTACTCCGCCACGGCGGGTAGACCCGCGCCGCCATCCCGACGGACGCCTGGCTCACGGACCGATTCTCACGCCTGGAGGCGCGAACGCAGCGCCACGGCATCGTGTGGTGCGTGACCGCGGGCGTCGTTGTCGAAGTACACGTAGGCGTCGCGGCCAGCGTCGAGATGCGTTCGCACCCACTCCGCCCAGTGATCCACAGCCTCGGGCGTGTAGCCGCTCGCGTAGAGCTCGGTGTCGCCGTGCAGACGCGCGTAGACGAATCCTTCCGTGACGCGATCGATCGCGGGCCAGGTACCTGCGCTGTCGGCGACGACGATCGCGACCTCGCGGGCGGCGGCTGCGGTGGCGAACTCGACCGAGTCGAACGATGGATGCCGGGGCTCGAACGCGTGGCGCAGCGGCCGGTCGGCGTCGATCTCGAGATACTCGCGGCCGTGCATCCGTTCGTGCCTGCGACGGGCCAGATCGCGGGCGCCTGCCGTCGTGCGCGGCAATAGATCGAGGAAGCCGTCGACCAGGTCGGGGTCGTACGGAAGGTCGGCGGGGGTCTGCCACACGATCGGGCCGAGCTTGTCGGCGAGCGCCAGCACGCCGGAGGCGAAGAAGTTCGCGAGCGCCTCCTCGACATCGCGGAGTCGCTTCATGTGTGTGACGAAGCGGGGGCCCTTGACGGCGAAGACGAAGTCGTCGGCAGCCGCGTCGCGCCAGCGCATCCAGGAGGTGGGTCGCTGAAGTGAGTAGAACGACCCGTTGATCTCGACCGAGTCGAGGCGTTCGGCGGCGTAGGCGAGTTCGTCGGCCGGCCTCAAGCCGCGCGGGTAGAAGTCGCCCCGCCAACCGGCGTACCGCCATCCGGAGATGCCGATGAACGCGCGGGACATGTCGTCAGTCGTCGTCGTAGGAGTGCTCCGGGGCCGGGTAGGCGCCCGACGCGACGTCGGCGGCCCAGGTCGTGGCGGCATCCCCGAGCACCTGGGCGATGTTGGCGTATTGCTTGACGAACTTCGGGATGCGACCGGTCGTCAGGCCGGCCCAGTCGGTCCAGACGAGCAACTGGCCGTCGCAGTGGGGGCCGGCTCCGACGCTGATCGTGGGAATCGAGACCGCCTCGGTCACGCGCTTCGCCGCGGCGTTCGGCACCATCTCAAGCACCACGGCGAAGGCGCCGGCGGCTTCGACGGCCTTCGCGTCGGCGAGCAGCGCCTCGACGCCGGTCTCGCCGCGACCCTGGATGACGTGGCCGCCGAGCTGATGCTCGCTCTGCGGCGTGAATCCGATGTGCGCCATCACCGGGATGCCGGCCGACACGATGCGCCGGATCTGCTCGGCGCTGCGCACCCCACCCTCGAGCTTCACGGCGTGGGCGCCGGTCTCTTTCATGAACCGGAACGCCGTATGCAGCGCCTCGTCGGCGGAGGTCTCGTACGACCCGAACGGCATGTCGGCGACGACGAACGCGCGCTTGACGGCGCTCGCGACGCCGCGGGTGAGGGGGATGAGGTCATCCAGGGTCACCGGCACCGTCGTGTCGTAACCGAGCACGTTGTTGCCTGCCGAGTCGCCGACCAGCAGGAAGTCGATGCCCGCCTTATCGAAGATGGCCGCGGTCAGCATGTCGTACGACGTGAGGCCGGTGATCTTGATGCCCTGCTGCTTCGCGTTGTGGAAGTGCCGGGTACGGACGCGTTTGACGACCTCGTCTGCCATTGGTCCAGGCTAGTCGGGCTTCGGGCTAGCCCGCCGGGCGTGAGGTGATCGGCAGGCGGCGGTCGCGGCCGAACGCCATTCCCGAGACCTTCGGGCCGATGGCACCCTGGCGGCGCTTCCACTCGGCGCGGTCGACGAGCTTCGCGACGAACTCGACCGTGGTGCGGTCGTAGCCGGCGTCGATGATGTCTTCGCGGCCGAGGCGCTGGGTCACGTAGAGCTCCAAGATGGCGTCGAGCAGCGGGTAGGGCGGCAGCGTGTCCTGGTCGGTCTGGTCGGGTCGCAGCTCGGCGCTGGGGGGCTTGGTGATCGAGGCCTCGGGGATCGGCGGGGTCTCGCCGCGGGCGGCGGCATGCTCGTTACGCCACTTCGCGAGCTCCCAGACGAGGGTCTTCGGTACATCCTTGATCGGGGCGAAGCCGCCCGCGGTGTCGCCGTAGATCGTGGAGTATCCGACGGAGACCTCGGTCTTGTTGCCGTTGGTGAGAGCGAGGTGCCCGTTGCGGTTCGACTCGGCCATCCAGAGCATCCCGCGCACGCGCGCCTGCACGTTCTCGGCAGGCACGCCGGTCAGGCCGAACTGCTTCTCGATCACCGCGACGATGTCGCCGATCGGTTCGACCCAGTAGTGGAAGCCGATGCGCTGCGCCAGGTCGGCGGCGTCATCGACCGAGCCTTCCGACGAGTATCGCGACGGCATCGAGATGCCGTAGACCCGGTCGGCGCCGATCGCGTCGGCGGCGATGGCCGCACAGACGCTCGAGTCGATGCCGCCCGAGACGCCCAACACGACGGACGGGAAACCGTTCTTCTCGACGTAGTCGCGCAGGCCGAGCACGAGGGCGTTCCAGAGTTGCTCGCGGTCGTCGGGAAGCTCGGCGATGTCGGGCTCCAAGACGCCGGCTTCGTCGCCGCGGGCATCCACCTCAACCCGCAGCACGTTGTCGGGAACGTCCTGCGCACCGGCGGAAGCCGGGTCGACGTCGACGAGCAGCAGGTGCTCGCGGAACTGCGGCGCCCGCGCCAGGATCACGCCCTGGCCATCGACGACGACCGAGTCGCCGTCGAACACCAGGTCGTCCTGCCCGCCGACGAGGTTCACGTAGGCGACGATCGTGTCGGTCTCCACCGCCCGGCGGGTCACCAGCGGCAGGCGCACCTCGTCTTTGTCGCGCTCGTACGGCGACGCGTTGAGCACGAGCAGCAGCCCGGCATCCGCGTCGAGCACCCGACCGACCGGGCCACCGTCGCGCCAGAGGTCCTCGCAGATGATGACCGCGACATCCACGCCCTTCATTCGCAAGACCAGCAGCTCGTCGCCCGGGATGAACACGCGGTACTCGTCGAACACGGAGTAATTGGGCAGATGGTGCTTCGCGTAGCGGGCTCGGATGCTGCCGCCCTGGATGACGGTGGCGCAGTTCTGCGCAATCGCCGTGGGCGCATTCGAGGTGTCGAGCAGACGCGGCTCGAAGGGGCCGTCGGGGTGGCCGACCACGACGACGAGGTCGCCCAGCCCTTCCGCGACGAGTCGGGCGGGCAGCGCGTCGATCGCGGCCCGGGCGGCCCGCAGGAAGCTGGGTTGTGCTGCGAGGTCTTCGATCGGGTAGCCGCTGATCGTCATCTCGCCGGTCAGCAACAGGTCGGCGCCGGCATCCCAGGCCTCGTGCGCCGCGGCCAGCAGCTTGTCGGTGTTGCCGGCGAAGTCCCCGACGATGGGATTGGACTGAGCAAGCGCCAATCGCAGACGAGGCATGTTGCTAGCCTAATGACGGTCGCAGTGACCCGGGACGAAGTACCGAGAGGACCCAGCGGAGCCGAGCGCTCGCGTGCGGTCGGCGGAGCGGCCTGCGCCGCAGCAGCGGCGGCGCAGATAAGGAGCAGAGTGGATAAGCAGCGCGACTTCGTTCTTCGCACCATCGAGGAGCGCAGCGTCAAGTTCGTGCGCCTGTGGTTCACGGATGTCGTCGGCACCCTCAAGTCGGTCGCGCTGGCGCCCGCCGAGGTCGAGGGCGCGTTCAACGAGGGCGTCGGGTTCGACGGTTCCGCGATCGAAGGGCTGTCCCGGGCCTACGAGGCCGACATGCTCGCGTTGCCCGACCCGTCGACGTTCCAGATCCTGCCGTGGCGCGGCGAGATCGATCCGACGGCGCGCATGTTCTGCGACATCACGACCCCCGACGGCCAGCCGGCGATCTCCGACCCGCGCAACGTGCTCAAGCGTGCCCTCGCGTCGGCCGCTGACCGCGGTTTCACCTTCTACACGCATCCCGAGATCGAGTTCTACCTGCTGAAGTCGAGCAAGCTCGAAAACGGACTCCCCGTGCCGGTCGACTCGGCGGGCTTCTTCGACAACGTGCCCGGTGGCACCGCCAACGACTTCCGTCGCCGCTCGGTGCGGATGCTCGAAGACCTCGGCATCTCGGTCGAGTTCAGCCACCACGAGGCCGGCCCCGGGCAGAACGAGATCGACCTGCGCTACGCCGACGCGCTGACAACGGCCGACAACATCATGACCTTCCGCACGGTCGTGAAAGAGGTCGCGATCGAGCAGGGCGTGTACGCGACGTTCATGCCGAAGCCGATGACAGCGCACCCCGGATCGGGCATGCACACCCACATGTCGCTCTTCGAGGGCGACGCGAACGCCTTTTTCGACCCGTCGGGGCAGTACCAGCTCTCCACGATCGGCAAGCAGTTCGTCGCCGGGTTGCTGCGCCACGCGCCCGAGATCACCGCGGTCACCAACCAGTTCGTCAACTCGTACAAGCGCCTCTGGGGCGGCGACGAAGCCCCGAGCTACCTCACCTGGGGCCACAACAACCGCTCGGCGCTCGTGCGCGTGCCGCTGTACAAGCCGGGCAAGGGCCAGAGCGCGCGCATCGAATACCGTGCGATCGACTCGGCGGCGAACCCGTACCTGTCGTTCGCGCTGCTGCTCGCGGCCGGGCTCAAGGGCATCGAGAACGGGTACGAGCTGCCTCCCGAGGCGGAAGGCGACGTCTGGAGCATGTCGCCTGCGGAACGCAAGGCGCTCGGGTATGGCAGCCTGCCGGCATCCCTCGATCACGCCCTCGGCCTGATGGAGGAGAGCGAGCTGGTCGCCGAGACGCTCGGCGAGCAGGTCTTCGAGTATGTGCTCGCCAACAAGCGCCGCGAGTGGGCCGGCTACCGGGCCCAGGTCACGCCGTTCGAGCTCGAGAGCAACCTCGAGATCCTGTAATCCACCCGCTTTGCGGGGAGAGCACCACATGACGCGGACGACGACGACGCTGACCGAGCTGGCGAGGCTCGGCTTCGCCGACCTCGGTGCGGCGCGGGATGCGCTGGACACGATGCCGGGTGCGCTCGCGCCGATCTTCGCGCTGGCCGCCGATCCCGACCAGGCGTTGCGGCTGTTGGGCGGATTCCGCGCGACGGCGACCAAGGCAGTGGATGCGGTGCTGAAGGATTCTGCGGCTACGGAGCGACTCATCCGCGTGCTCGGAGCTTCATCCGGGTTGGCGTCCTTTCTTGAGCGGCATCCGGAGCGTCTCGCCGTCTTTCGCGCCCCTCTCACCGAGCCCTCCGACGCCGAAGCGGTGGGCGCGGTGCTGCTCGCCTCGATCGACGGCGTGGAGGGCGAAGCGGCCTGGAACGCGCTTCGCACCGCGTACCGGGCCGAGCTGGTGCGCCTCGCGGCCTGGGACCTCGAGCAGCCCGACGGAGCTCTTGTCGTCGACCGCGTGGCGGCCGGTCTCGCGGACCTCGCCGGCGCCGCACTCGACGCCTCGTTGGCGCTCGCTCGCAGATCGACCCGGTTCCCCGCCGAGGAGGCCGCTGCGACGCCACTCGCGATCATCGGGATGGGCAAGTCGGGCGCGCGCGAACTCAACTACCTGAGCGACGTCGACGTGATCTTCGTCACCGACGGGGGAGACCGCGAGGTCGAGATCGCGACGGCCTTGGCCCGCGAGACGATGCGTGGCATCGCCGAACTCGCCATCGAGCCGCCGCTGTGGGAGGTGGATGCCAACCTCCGCCCGGAAGGCAAAGACGGCGCGCTCGTGCGCACCCTCGACTCCCACCTCGCGTACTACGAGCGCTGGGCCAAGTCGTGGGAGTTCCAGGCGCTGCTCAAGGCCCGCCCGCTCGCCGGCGACCGCGAGCTCGGCGAACGTTACGTCGCCGGGGTCGCGCCGCTCGTGTGGTCGAGTGCGTCACGCGAGAACTTCGTCGAGTCGGTGCAGGGGATGCGCGAACGGGTCACCGCGCACATCCCGGCCGATGAGGTCGACATTCAGATCAAACTCGGGCCGGGCGGCCTGCGCGATGTCGAGTTCACCATCCAGTTGCTGCAGCTCGTGCACGGGCAGGCAGACCCCGCGGTGCGCGAGCGTTCCACGCTCGATGCGCTGCTCGCCCTCGCGGACCAGGGCTACATCGGCCGCGTCGAGGCCGCCGGTTTCGCGCACGACTACCGGTTCTTGCGCCTGCTGGAGCACCGCATCCAGCTCTCCCGGATGCGGCGCACCCACCTCATGCCGCGCGAGGAGGCGCAGCTGCGCGTGCTCGCGCGAGCGTCGGGACTCGCCACGACCGCCGACGGCGTGGTCGAGGCCTGGCAGAAGGTCAAGCACGACGTGCGCACCCTGCACGAGCGGCTGTTCTACCGTCCCCTGCTCTCGGCGGTGGCGGCGCTTCCCGATGACGGGTATGCGCTCACCAGCGAGCAGGCCGAAGCCCGGCTGGCGGCGATCGGCTTCCGCGACCCGCGGGGCGCCCTGCATCACATCGCGGCGCTTACCTCCGGAGTGTCGCGGCGCGCGCAGATCCAGCGCAACCTGCTGCCGGTCATGCTGCAGTGGTTCTCGGAGGGGGCCGACCCCGACGCGGGGCTGTTGGCATTCCGGCGTCTTTCCGACGACCTGGGCGAGGCGTACTGGTTCCTGCGGATGCTGCGCGACTCATCGGGAGCGGCGCAGCGCCTGACCGCGGTTCTGTCGGGGTCGAAGTTCGTGGGAGTGCTGCTGGAGCGCATCCCCGAGTCGGTCGTCTGGCTTGAGACCGACGGCGAGCTCTCGCCCCGGCCTGCGGCCCTGCTGTTGGAGGAGACCGCAGCGACCGTCGCCCGCCACTGGGACGATCAGGATGCCGCAGCCGCTGCCCTGCGCACCGCTCGCCGGCGTGAGGTGCTGCGCCTCGCACTGGGCGCCATTCTGGGCGAGATCAGCGTCGAGGAGCTCGGCAAGGGTCTCAGCGACATCACCACCGCGCTGCTCACCGGGGTGCTGGCACTCGTGCATCGCTACGGCGATGGCATCGAGTTCGGCGTCATCGCGATGGGCCGGTACGGGGGAGCGGAACTCGGCTTCGGCAGCGACGCCGACGTCATGTACGTCTACCGGCCGGCCGGCGTCGACGGCGAGGAGGCTCAACGCCGCGCGGAGCACATCGTGCACGAGCTGGCGCGGCTCACCGAAGACCTGCGGCTTCCGCTCGATCTCGACCTCGGGCTGCGGCCGGAGGGCAAGAACGGCGCGATCGTCCGCTCGCTCGACTCGTACCGGGCGTATTACGCGCGCTGGTCGCTCACCTGGGAGGCGCAGGCGCTGCTTCGCGCGCGCGGGGTGGTCGGCGACCCCGGCGTTCTCGCGGCGTTCGAGGAGCTCGCCGACGAGATCCGGTACCCCGTCGAGATCGCTCCCGCCGATGTGCGGGAGGTGCGCCGAATCAAGGCGCGCGTCGAATCCGAGCGGTTGCCGCAGGGCGCCGACCCGGCGCGGCACCTCAAACTCGGTCGCGGGTCGCTGTCGGATGTCGAGTGGTTCGTGCAACTGCTGCAGCTGCAGCACGGGGCTGCGGTACCGGGGCTGCGCACGACATCCACGTTGTCGGCTCTCGCGGCGGCCTCGGGGGCGGGTTTGGTGCCCGCCGAGGATGCCGAGAAGTTGCGCGCCGCCTGGCTCATCGCGTCGCGGGCCCGCTCGGCGATGACCCTGTGGACCGCGAAGACCGCCGACGTGCTGCCGACCGATCGCCAGCAGCTCGAGGGCGTCGCGCGGCTGCTGGAGTACCCGCCCGGGGGTGCGTCGCGGCTCGAAGAGGATTACCTGCGCACCACGCGGCTTGCTCGTCAGGTGTTCGAGAAGCGGTTCTACGGCGACGGCTGATCGCCCAGAGCACTGATTTGCGTCGAGCGCTATTGGGTCATTGCGTGCACTCGACGCAAATCGAGGCAGTCGGCGGCCGACGGAGCCACAACGCGAAGGGCCGCGCTCCCGAAGGAACGCGGCCCGATGCGTGAAACCGAGGATCACACCCCGAAGTACAGCTCGGCTTGAGGATCTGAGAACCGGAGAGCGATCCTCGGGACGGTACTTCCCTAGAGATACTAGGGAAGTGCGATGTCACGCACGAGCATGGTCGTTACCGCGGCTGTCCGAGAACCTGTCCGTTTACTCGATTCTTGGCCGTCCTACGGGGTTCGCTGGAGGTCGACGGGTGGTGCCGCCTACCTCATTGGTATGAGCGACGACCGCCCCCGCCTCTGGACTCCGCAGGAGCTTGCCGAGTACACGGGCATCCCGATCAGGACGCTCGCTGACTGGCGGACAGAGCGTGCGCG
>NZ_JBASCU010000058.1:0-3995 GCF_049651805.1 Pseudolysinimonas sp. | reverse complement strand
GTGCATGCGGGCGAGTCGCGGGCTCGGCGACCCGGCGACGAGCGCGCGGTGGAAGGCGGCGTCGGCACCGGCGAACGCACCGCCCCGGGGGGCGACAGCGAGCAGCTCGCGGTGCGCGCCGAGCGCGTCGGCCGGGAGGGTGCCGCTCGCAGCCAGGGATGCGACGGCCGCGGATTCGATGAGTCGACGGGTCGCGAAGAGGTCAGCGATGTCGTCACGGTCGAGTTCCGGCACGCGCGCCGCACGATGCGCTTCGCGGCGCAGCAACCCCTCGGCGACCAGCCGTTCGAGGGCGAGCTTCGCGGTGGGGCGGGCCACGCCGAACCGCAGGGCGACGGCGGACTCGGTCAGGGTCGAGCCGGGGGGCTCGGATTGATCGATGATACGGGCTCGGAGGGTCTCGAAGATCGCCTCCGGCATCGTCGCGGGATGAAGTGACATTGCTAGACAATGTAGCGGATTGTTAGACAATCAGCCAGTCCCGTGGCGAGGTCGACCCGAGGACCTTTCGGGGGGTTCCCCCCCCACGGCGCAACGAGCCGCCGGCTGGCACCGGGGGAGGCATGTAGACCCGCCTCCCTGCCCTCGCCGCCGTTGCCGCCCTCGTGGCCGTCGCCCTCACCGGGTGCGTGCCGATCGGGCCCATGTCGTCGTCCACCCCGTGACGTCACCGTGACCGGCGTCGACGCCGATGACGTCGACCTGCGCATCGAAGGGGCCGGCGACATCGAGCTCGCTGGCGTCGCGAACTGGATTGCCGTGGACATCGACGGATCGGGCGACGTCGATACCGGCTCCCTCGAAGTGCGCGACGCCGTCGTGTCGATCAGCGGATCCGGCGAGGTCGATCTGCACGTCACCGACACCCTTGTGGTCGACATCTCCGGCAGCGGAACCGTGAATCACCGTGGCGGAGCGACCGTGGAGTCCGACATGTCGGGATCGGGTGACGTCGAGTCGGGCGACTGACGGGTCTCGACACGCCGCTTCGCGGCTACTCGACCACCGAGGCTCGTCGGAGGACGGCTTCGGCGTGGCGGAGGACGGGGCCGTCGACCATGCGGCCCTCGAACTGGAAGACAGCGCCCCCGCTGACCGCAGCATCCAGAAGGCGGCGCGCGGCCGTCACCTCGGTCGGCGTCGGCCGGTAGGCGTCGCGGATGACGGCGACGTGGGAGGGGTGGATGCACGCGGTTGCCGCGAACCCGCTGGCGGCGGCATCCTCGGCCTCCGCCCGAAGCCCGTCGAGGTCGTCGATCGCGAGATGCACCGCGTCGATCGCCGCGATCCCTTCCGCCCCGGCGGCGAGCAGCACCGCCGCCCGGGCGTGCCGCACGACCTTGCGGTAGCGGCCGCGGTGATCACGGCTCGCGGTGCCCCCGAGCGACGCCACGAGATCCTCGGCGCCCCACATGAGCCCGACCACGTCGCGCCGGCGCGCGAGGTCGCGGGCGTCGAGGATGCCGGCCGCCGTCTCGCACAGCGCGATCACCTCGAACCCCGCCAGGGCAGGGAGCGCCGCGTCGGCCTTCGCGACCATGATGCGGCGGTAGGGCGTCGCGTCGAGCGCCGCGAGGTCGGCCGCGAACTCCGGAGTCGACGGCGGGTTCACCCGCACGACGACGCGTGTCGGGTCGAGCGGATGCTCAGCGAGAGCCGCGCGAGCCGCGGGCTTGTCGGCCGCGGCGACGGCGTCTTCGAGATCGAGGATGACGGCATCCGCCCGGTCGAGCGCCTTCGCGAACCGATCGGGCCGGTCGGCGGGGCAGAACAGCAGGGCGGGCCCGAGGTCGAACGGCGCAGGGTCGAAGGTCACAGTGAAGCCCGCCCCCCGAGCGTCCAGACCAGGGTGGAGCGCACGGCGCGGGCGACGATCTCGTCGTCCTGCCGCCGCCCGATGTGCTCGAGCGTCACGATGCCCTGGCCCGGTCGCGACTCCGACAGCCGCTTGCCCAGCACCGTCGTCTCGGAGTACAGGGTGTCACCGTGGCGGAGCGGCGCCGGGAACTGCACCTCGCTGAAGCCGAGGTTGGCGACGATCGTGCCGAGGGTGAGCTGGGTGACCGAGGCGCCGACGATCGTCGAGAGGGTGAACATCGAGTTCACGAGCCGCTCGCCGAACTCCTGCTGCTGCGCCCAGTGCGCGTCGAGGTGCAGACCCTGCGTGTTCATCGTGAGGGTCGTGAACAGCACGTTGTCGGCCTCGGTGACCGTGCGGCCCGGGCGGTGCAGGTAGCGCACGCCCTCCTCGAACTCCTCGAAGTAGAGCCCCCGCTGCTCGATCTCGCGCATGAGGGCCAACTTAGGCGGTGAGGCCCAGCCCGCGCGAGATCACCATGAGCTGCACCTCGGTCGTGCCCTCGCCGATCTCGAGGATCTTCGAGTCGCGGTAGTGCCGGGCGACAGCGTTCTCGTTGAGGAAGCCGTAGCCGCCGAAGATCTGGGTCGCCTCGCGGGCGTTCTCCATCGCGGCCTCGCCGCACACCATCTTCGCGATCGACGCCTCGGTCTTGAACGGCTTGGCGTGCACGAGCTTCAGCGCGGCGTCGTAGTAGCAGAGGCGGGCCTGATGCACGCGGGCCTGCATCTTCGCGAGCTTGAAGGCGATGTGCTGGTTCGAGCCGATGCTGCGCCCGAAGACGTTGCGCTCCTTCGCGTAGCGCAGTGCCTCTTCCAGACATCCCTGGGCCGCGCCCGTAGCAAGGGCGGCGAACGCGATGCGACCCTCGTCGAGCACGCGCAGGAAGTTCGCGTAGCCGCGCCCGAGCTCGCCGAGCAGGTTCGACTGCGGCACGCGCACGTCGACCAGGGTGAGCGGATGGGTGTCGGAGGTGTGCCAGCCGACCTTGTCGTAGCTCGCCTCGGCGGTGAACCCGGGGGTGTCGGTCGGCACGATGATCGACGAGAGCTCGGGACTGGTGGTGCCGTCGGCGTTGCGGGTTTCGCCGGTCACCGCGATCACCGTGACGACACTCGTGATGTCGGTTCCGGAGTTGGTGATGAACTGCTTGCTGCCGTTGATGACCCACTCATCGTCTTCGAGCACCGCCGTCGTCTGGGTGGCGCCGGCATCCGACCCCGCTTCGGCCTCGGTGAGCCCGAACCCGGCGAGTGCCCGGCCGCGCACGAGGTCGGGCAGCCAGCGCTGCTTCTGCTCGTCGGTGCCGTGCCGGTAGATGGGCTGGATGCCGAGGCCGACACCGGCTTCGAGGGTGACGGCGATGCTCTGGTCGGCCCGGGCGAGCGCTTCGACGGCGAGGCAGAGCGAGAAGTAGTCCTTGCCCTGCCCGCCGATCTCCGTCGGGAAGGGCAGGCCGAAGAGTCCCATGTCGCCCATCTGGGCGATGATGTCGAGCGGCAGCTTGCGCTCGGTGTCGTACTGGTACGCAGCCGGGGCGACGACCTCGTCGGCGAAGGCGCGGACGGTGTCCTGCAGCTTCTGCTGTTCGGGCGTGAGTTCGTAGTTCATGCGCTCTTCTCCTGGTTGGGCTGTGTCTCGAGATCTGGTTCCACGACGGCGACCACGTGGTCGCGCCGGACGAGGTCGCCGGAGCGCACGCGCAAGCGCACCACTCCGGAGTGGGGGGCGACGAGAGCGTGCTCCATCTTCATCGCCTCGATCGTGAGCACCGTGGCGCCGGCGTCGACACGGGCACCCTCGTCGACGGCCACCGAGACGACGGTGCCGGGCATCGCGGCGCGAAGTTCGGGGGCGACGGGGCCGGTGCTGCGTTCGAGCGCCGCAAGGGTGCGAGCGAGCCGCTCGGCGCGGTTCGGCACCGGCAGCTCGAGGGTGCGGCCGTCGCGGTGCAACCACACGACGTGTCCGCCGCGCACCCGCTCGACGCTGGCGAGAACGCTGACGAGAGCGGTGGATGCGGTGGCGGGGTCGACGGGGACCTCCCGGAATTCGCCGCCCACCTCGATGCCGTACGTCGCCGGGCGGGGCGCGCCACCGGCGCGCCACCCGTCGCGGAGTCCCCACGGCCCGGTCG
>NZ_JBASCU010000057.1:0-15833 GCF_049651805.1 Pseudolysinimonas sp. | reverse complement strand
GCTCGCGCGGCGTTGCCGGCGAGATCGGGCACATCCCGGTCGACCCCGCCGGGCCGCTCTGCCCGTGCGGCCAGCGCGGTTGCCTCGAGCTCGCGGCATCGGGCTCGGGCCTCGCGCGCTCCTGGGCGGGCGGGGAGTCGGTGCGCGACCTCTTCACCTCCGCGGCGGGGGGCGATGCCGAGGCCGTGGCCGTGCGCGATGGGCTCATCGAACATGTCGCGGCCGCCGTGCGGCTGCTCGTGCTCACGGTCGACCCCGACCGCGTCGTCATCGGCGGGGGGCTGAGCTCCCTCGGCGACGAGTTGCTCGGCGCCGTGCGCGCGGTACTCGAGACATGGGCGGCCGAGAGCGGACTCCTGGCCATGCTCGACCTGTCGAGTCGCGTCGAGGTGCTGCCGCGGGACTTCCCGGCCGCGGCGATCGGGGCGGCACTCGTCGGCGCCTCTGGAGACTGAGATGGCTGAAGTCGTGATCGTGACCTCGGCGGCCCAGGCGGGCGCGATCGCCGCCGAACACATCGCCGGGCTGGTCGCCCGCAAGCCCGACGCCGTGCTGGGGCTCGCCACCGGATCCACCCCGCTCCCGGTGTGGGCGGCCCTCCGGGAGCGGGGGGTCGACCTGACGTGCGTGCGCGGGTTCGCCCTCGACGAGTACCTCGGCCTGCCGCCCGGGCACCCCGAGAGCTACGCGGCCGTCATCGCGCGCGAGGTCGTCGAGCCACTCGGCCTCGACCCCTCGCTCGTGCGGGTGCCCGGCGACGACGGCGGGCCGGTCGAGACGGCGGGAGTGCGCTACGAGGAGGCGATCCACGCCGCCGGAGGAGTGGATCTGCAGATCCTCGGCATCGGCCGCACCGGACACATCGGCTTCAACGAACCCGGCTCGTCGCTGGCCTCCCGCACCCGCGTGAAGACTCTCACCGACGCCACCCGGGCCGACAACGCCCGGTTCTTCGCCTCGCCCGACGAGGTGCCGCGGCATTGCCTCACGCAGGGGCTCGGCACGATTCTGGAGGCTCGAGAGCTCCTACTGCTTGCGTTCGGGGATGCGAAGGCCGAAGCCGTCGCGGGTGCGGTGGAGGGCCCGGTGTCGGCGTCGCTGCCCGCCTCCGTCATCCAGTTGCATCCCGAGGTGACGGTGCTCATCGACGAGGCCGCCGCCTCCCGCCTGCGCTACGCCGACTACTACCGCTCCGCCTGGGAGCATCGCTTCTCGGTGGTCGAGTAGCGCCGAAGGCGCGTGTCGAGACCCCACGAGTCCGCCTCGACACGCCGCTTCGCGGCTACTCGACGACCGAGGGTGCGATGACGCCGTTCGCCCAGACTGACTCCACGGCGTCGTCGGCATCGAGCACGACGATGTCGGCGGCGAAGCCGGGCGCGAGCAGCCCGAAGCGATCGGCGAGACCGAGGATGCGGGCGGGCGTCGCCGTCAGCGCGGCGACCGCCGCGGAACGGGACAGCCCGAGCGCGTCGATCGCGAGGATGAGCGCGGTGTCGAGGGTGAGGGTCGAACCGGCGATCGTCTCGGTGCCGGCGACCATCGCGATGCCGGACCTCACCGTGACGTCGAGGGTGCCGAGGCGATAGGTGCCGTCGGCGGCTCCCGCGGCGGCCATCGCGTCGGAGATGAGGGCGATGCGCCCGGGGGCGGCGGCGAAGGCGATGGCCGCGACGCTCTGCTCGACGTGCAGCCCGTCGAGCACGAGTTCGAGGTTCACCCGCTCGTCGTCGAGGGCCGCGGCGACGGGTCCGCCGGCGCGGTGATGGATGCCGGGCATTGCGTTGAAGGCGTGGGTCAGCAGCGTCGCTCCCGCGTCGAAGGCCGCACGGGCGGTCGCGGCGTCGGCCTCGGTGTGACCGATCGCGACGACGACTCCCGCGTCGGCGAACCGGCGCACGGCGTCGAGGCCGCCCGGCAGTTCGGGGGCGATCGTCACCTGGCGCAGCGTTCCTCGGGCGGCCGCGATCAACCGGTCGATCGTCGCGTCGTCGGGCGCGCGGAGCATCTCCGCGGCGTGAGCCCCGCGGCGCGATTCGGCGAGGAACGGCCCCTCGAGGTGGCTGCCGAGCACCCGCGGGTCGTCGGCGGCGAGGTCGGCGATGCGCGCGAGCTGTTGGCCGAGCACCTCGATGGGTTCCGACACGAGGCTCACGACGGTGCGGGTCGTGCCGTGTCGGCGGTGCGCCGCAAGGCCTGTGGCAAGGTCGCCGGTCGCGTAGTCCTCGCCGCCGCCGCCGTGTGCGTGCAGGTCGAGGAACCCCGGCGCGATCCACCGGCCGGAGAGGTCGAGTGTCTCGTCGGCGACCGGGCGTTCGGCACCCGAGCCGGTCACCGCGATCGTGTCACCGTCGAGCAGGATCCAGGCGTCGGGCGTCTCGCCGCGGGCATCCACGGCGGTCGCCGAGTGCAGCAGCGTCGTCACCTCCCCAGGCTACCGGCGCCCCTTCCGGGCGGGCGGGTATCGTGAGAGGCGAGGGCGGCATCCTTCGTTCTCCCGCGGCCGGCGCCACGAGCCCACCCCGTCGAAAGCCACGCCTCCATGTCTGCGCCTTCCGCCGACCGGTTCCCCTTGTTCCGGCTGCTCGTCCTCGCGGGCGCCATCTTCGTCTCCGTCTCGAGCGAGTTCCTGCCCACCGGGTTGCTGCCCGACATCGCCGCCGACCTCGACGTGTCGGAGTCGCGCGTCGGACTGCTCATCACGGTGTTCGCATTCACGGTGGTGCTGAGTGCGGCCCCGCTCACGCTGCTCACCCGCCGCTATTCCCGCAAGGGTCTCCTCGTCGCGCTTCTCGCCGTGTTCGCGGTCTCCAATGTGCTGGCCGCAATCGCCCCGAACTACGAGATGCTCGCCGCAACGCGAGTTCTCGGCGGCCTTGCGCACGGCCTCTTCTGGGCGGTCGCCGGTCCGTACGTGTCGCTGCTCGTCGCACCGCGGCAGCTCGCCCGCGCCGTGTCGGTGACGACCGCCGGCGGAACGCTCGCGTTCATCCTCGGGGTGCCGTTCACCGCCGCGATCGGCCACGCCATCGGCTGGCGCTGGGCGTTCGTGACGATGGCGGCGCTCGTCGTCGTGTTCGCGGTGCTGACCGTGGTGTCGCTGCCGGCTGTCGACCACCGCGTTCCGAAACGCGAGGTGCAGACGACCGACACCGGCTCGATCATCGCTGTGAAGCGCGACCGGTCGATCGTCGCGGTCGCCATCGTCGCCGTCACGGTCTTGCTCGTCGCCACCGGACACAACCTCTTCTACACCTACATCGCGCCGTGGTCGATCTCGATCGCGGGGGTCGCCGATGACTACGTCAGCCTGCTCTTGCTGTTCTTCGGGCTGGGCGGGGCGCTCGGGCTTCTCGCCGCAGGGGTGTTCGGCGACCGCTTCCCCCGCTTCACGCTCAATCTCATGCTCGGCTCCCTCGCGATCGCCGTCATCCTCACTGCGCTGTTCGCGCGGGGGCTCGTGCCGGCGATTCTCATCATGATGCTGTGGAGCGCCGCCTTCGGAGGGCTTCCCGCGCTCTTCCAGACGCGGGCCCTGCACGCGGCATCGGCCCGCATCCGCGACCTCACGGGCGCGATCGTCACGACCGCCTTCAACATCGCCATCGGCCTCGGTGCGCTGCTGGGCGGCGTCGTGCTCGACGAGCTCGGGATGGCGGTCGTCCCCTATGTCGCTGCGGCGATCGTCGCGGCGGGCGCGGTCTGGGTGCTCGTCACCGACCGGGCGCGGCTCGCGGCGCACGAGACCGACGGGATACACTGAGGCGGTCGCGACTGGCGTTCGGATGGATCACCATCGGGAAGCGACGCAGCAGATGAACGCGGCCGTACGCCTGGGCCGCGAGAACTCTCACTGCGTCGGAAGGACTCCGAGATGTCATCGATCTTCAACTCCCCCCTGGCCGAGGTCGATCCTGAGGTCGCTCACGCGCTCGAACAGGAACTGAACCGTCAACGTTCCACCCTCGAGATGATCGCGAGCGAGAACTTCGTGCCGCGCGCGGTGCTCGAAGCTCAGGGGTCGGTGCTCACCAACAAGTACGCGGAGGGCTACCCCGGCAAGCGCTACTACGGAGGCTGCGAGTTCGTCGACGTCGTCGAGACTCTCGCGATCGAGCGGGCGAAGAAGCTGTTCGGCGCCGAGTTCGCGAACGTGCAGCCGCACTCGGGCGCCTCGGCCAACGTCGCGGTGTTGTCGACGATCGCCGAGCCCGGCGACCGCATCCTCGGGCTCGAGCTCGCCCAGGGCGGCCACCTCACGCACGGGATGCGGCTCAACTTCTCGGGCAAGTTGTACGAGGCGCACGCCTACGGCCTCGATCTGGCCACGATGCGCATCGATATGGATGTCGTGCGCGAGCGGGCGCTCGAGGTGATGCCGAAGGTCATCATCGCCGGGTGGTCGGCGTACCCGCGGCAGCTCGACTTCGCGGCGTTCCGCGCCATCGCCGACGAGGTCGGCGCGAAACTCTGGGTCGACATGGCGCACTTCGCCGGACTCGTCGCCGCGGGCCTGCACCCGAACCCCGTGCCGCACGCGCACATCGTGTCGTCGACCGTGCACAAGACGATCGGCGGCCCGCGGTCGGGCTTCATCCTGACCAACGACCCCGACATCGCCAAGAAGATGAACACCAACGTCTTCCCCGGGCAGCAGGGCGGGCCGCTCATGCACGTCATCGCCGCGAAGGCGACGGCGTTCAAGCTCGCGATGGAGCCGGAGTTCACCGAGCGGCAGAAGGCGACGCTGAGCGGCGCGCACATCATCGCCGAACGCCTGACGCAGCCCGACGTCACGGCGGAAGGCATCACGGTGTTGTCGGGCGGCACCGACGTGCACCTCGTGCTCGTCGACCTGCGCAACTCGAAGATCACCGGTCAGGACGCCGAGAACCTGCTGCACGAGGTCGGCATCACCGTCAACAAGAACTCGGTGCCGAACGACCCCCGCCCGCCCATGGTGACCTCCGGCATCCGCATCGGCACCCCCGCCCTCGCCACGCGTGGCTTCCACGACACGGAATTCGAGGAGGTCGCTCAGATCATCGCGGCTACCCTGAAGGCCGACCCTGACCTGCCGGGTCTGCGCGCCCGCGTCGAGGCTCTCGCCTCGCGCTTCCCGCTCTACCCCGGCCTGACGAGCCCCGGGAGCTGGCAATGACCGCCATCACACTCGACGGCGTCGCCACCGCGACCGCCATCAAGAACGAACTGCGCGAGCGCATCGAGGCGCTCGCCGCCCGCGGCATTGTGCCGGGTCTCGGAACACTCCTCGTCGGCGAAGACCCCGGCTCGATCTCCTACGTGTCGAGCAAGCACCGCGACTGTGCCGAGGTCGGCATCCGCTCGATCCCCGTCGGGCTGCCCGCCACGGCATCCGAAGCCGAAGTGCGTTCCGCGGTGGCCGGACTCAACGCCGACCCGTCGGTCACCGGCTACATCGTGCAACTTCCGCTGCCGAAGGGCATCGATGAGAACGCGGTTCTCGAACTCATCGACCCCGACAAGGACGCCGACGGCCTGCACCCGACCAACCTCGGGCGGCTCGTGCTCGGCGTCGAGGGCGACCTGAACTCGCCGCTGCCGTGCACCCCTGCGGGGGTCGTCGAACTGCTGCGCCGCCATGACGTTCCGATCGCCGGCAAGCACGTCGTCATCGTCGGTCGCGGCCTCACCGTCGGTCGCCCGCTCGGACTCGTCTTCACCCGCAAGGGCATCGACGCGACCGTGACCCTCACGCACTCCCGCACCGTCGACCTGCCGACGGAGGTGCGCCGTGCCGACATCGTCGTGGCCGCGATCGGCGTGCCGCACTTCATCAAGCCCGACTGGGTGAAGCCCGGCGCGGCCGTGTTGGATGTCGGGGTCACCCGCGTCGGCATGACCGACTCCGGCAAGGTGCGGCTGCACGGCGACGTCGACCCGGGCGTCGCGGCGGTCGCCGGGTGGCTGTCGCCCAACCCCGGTGGCGTCGGCCCGATGACCCGCGCCCTGCTGCTCTCCAACGTCGTCGACGCCGCGGAGCGGGACTCCGCCTGACCCGCTCGGGTGCTTTCCGTTTTCAGGAATCTGTGGTGCAGGAGTGGATTCTGACGTGTCGTACGTCCTGTTCAGACAACTCTCGCGACTCCGCCCACTCAGATTCCTGAAAACGGGAAGCGACCAGGGTCAGGCGTCGCGGGCGGCTCCGGCGGAGGGGCGCACGGGGTAGACCTCGGGAGCGGCGAAGCCGTGCTCGGCGAAGGCGCCGTCGACGGCGACCTGGATGCGCGACACGGCATCGAGGGGAGCGAGGGCGATCGCGGCCCCGCCGAAACCGCCGCCGGTCATGCGGGAGCCGAGGGCCCCGTGCTCGCGGGCGGTCTCGACGGCGAGGTCGAGTTCGGGCACCGAGATCTCGAAGTCGTCGCGCATCGAGGTGTGCGAGGCATCCAGGAGTGCCCCGATGCCGGCGGCGCCCTCCGAGCGCAGCGTCGCCACGACATCCAGAACCCGTTGGTTCTCGGTGACCACGTGCCGCACGCGGCGGAAGGTCACGTCGTCGAGCTCGGCCTTCGCCCGCGGGAGGTCGTCGACGGCGAGGTCGCGCAGCGATGCGACGCCCAGGGCCGCGGCCCCCGCCTCGCAGGATGCCCGGCGCTCGCCGTACCCACCGGTCGCGTGCGAGTGCGACACCCCGGTGTCCATCACGAGCAGCGTGAGGCCGGCGGCGGCGAAGCCCAACGGCACGACCTCGGATGCCAGGGTGCGGCAGTCGAGGAAGACCGCGGCATCCGCTTCGCCCAGCAGCGACGCCGACTGATCCATGATGCCGGTCGGGGCGCCGACGAAGTCGTTCTCGGCGAGCTGCCCGACGCGCGCGAGCGCGGGACGCGCCAACCCGAGCCGCCACAGGTCGTCGAGCGCGAGCGCGACGGCGCACTCGATCGCGGCGGATGACGACAGGCCCGCGCCGACCGGAACGTTGGAGTCGATCACGAGGTCGACGCCCGGCACCGCGGCGAGGTCGGCGCCGGAGCGCCCGAGAGCCCAGGCGACGCCGAGCGGGTAGTCGGCCCAGCCGGCGCTGCCCCGAGCGCCGTCGAGGTCGGCCAGTGGGATCTCGACCACCTCGTCGGAGAACGTGCTCGCGACCCGGATGACGGCATCCTCACGCGCCCCCGCCGCGACGATCGTGCGCCGGTCGATCGCGAACGGCAGCACGAAGCCCTCGTTGTAGTCGGTGTGCTCGCCGATCAGGTTCACGCGGCCCGGCGCCGACCAGAGACCGTCGGGCGCGCGTCCGGTGATCTGGGTGAACAGGGTGCGCACGTCGTCGCGCAGGTCGCTCATACCGATTCGATCGCCTTCCGGATGTTCGCCGCCGCCGCCTCGGGAGTGACGTCGCCGATCCAGGCTCCCATGGCCGCCTCGGAGCCGGCCAGGTACTTGAGTCGGTCGACGGCCCGACGCGGGGACGTGAGCTGCAGGTGCAGGCGCAGCGCCTGGCGCCCCACGTTCACCGGGGCCTGGTGCCACGCCGCGATGTACGGGGTCGGGGAGTCGTAGAGCGCGTCGATGCCGCGCAGCAGCCGCAGGTAGAGCGGGGCGAGTTCGGCGCGCTGCTCCTCGTCGGTCTCGGCGAAGTCGGGCACGTGGCGGTGCGGCACGAGGTGCACCTCGATCGGCCAGCGCGCCGCGAACGGCACGTACGCGGTCCAGTGCTCGCCGGCCAACACGACGCGCTCCGAGGCGCGCTCGAACTCGAGCAGCCGATCGAACATCCCCGGCCCGAGCCGGTCGGCGGCGTCGAGCATGAGGGCGGTGCGCGGTGTCACGTACGGGTAGGCGTAGATCTGACCGTGCGGATGCGGCAGGGTCACCCCGATCTCTTCGCCACGGTTCTCGAAGGGGAACACCTGCTCGACGCCCGGCAGCGCCGAGAGGGCGGCGGTGCGGTCGGCCCAGGCTTCGATCACGGTGCGGGCGCGGCTCTCGGTCTGGGTGCCGAACGACCCTTCGGGCTCGGGGCTGAAGCAGACGACCTCGCAGCGGCCGACGGAGGTGCGCGCGCGGCCGAGTCCGAGGTTGGCGAGGTCGTCGAGGCCCAGCGGGGGATTTTCGGCGTCGGGCGTCAGGGCCGGGCCGAACGACGGCGAGCGGTTCTCGAATACGGCGACGTCGTAAAGATCCGGGATCTCCGACGGGTTCGCGGCGGTCTGCGGCGCGAGGGGATCCTGATCGGCGGGTGGCAGGAAGACGCGGTTCTGGCGCGCCGCGGCGATCGACACCCAGTCGCCGGTGAGCACGTCCTGGCGCATGGTGGCGGTCGTCGGCCGCGGGTCGAGCACCCGGGCGTCGATGCGACGCTCGGGTCCCAGGGTGGTGTCGGCATCGTCGAAGTAGAACAGCTCACGGCCGTCGGCGAGTTGCGCGGTGCGTTTCACGACTTCGGGCATGCGATTACGATAGCGAAAAGACGTACTTTCGCATCCGAAAGGGTTCGCAATGGAGTCGCTCGACGCCGAAGCTCGCCGTACCGCCCTCACCGAGGTGCTCGCCGCGCAGGGGTTCGTCGCGGTCGCCGACGCGAGTGCGCGCCTCGGCGTCAGCGAGGTCACGGTGCGCGCCGACCTCACCGTGCTCGCCGCGCGAGGCGTCGTGCGGCGGGTGCACGGGGGCGCGGTCGCCGCCGGCTCAGTGCGCGAAGCCCCTGTCGAGGCGACCGCCGAACGGGATGCCGAACTCAAGCGGGCGATCGGTGGTGCGGCAGCGCGACTCGTCAGGAACGGCTCGAGCGTCATGCTCGACGTCGGATCGACCACCCACGCGGTCGCCGCCGCGCTGGTGGCGCGCACCGACCTGGGTGACGTCGTGGTCATCACCAACGGACTGCAGATCGCGCAGACGCTCGAAGCCGCCATTCCGCGGTTCACGGTCATCGTCACGGGCGGCAGCCTGCGACCGCTGCAACACTCTCTCGTCGACTCGATCGCGCTCGATACGCTGCGGGGATTGCACGCCGACCTCGCGATCCTCGGCTGCACGGGAATCGCCGACGATCGCGTCACCAACGTGAACCTGCCCGAAGCGGCGGTCAAGCGAGCGATGATCGCGGCATCCTCATCGAGGGTGCTCGTCGCCGACAGCTCAAAGTTCGGGCGGCGCGACCTGAGCGCCGTCGCACCCCTCGCCGCGTTCGGCACGGTCGTCACGGCGGGTCCGGAAGCGGATGCCGTGACCGTCCCGTTCGCGACACGGCTCGTCATCGCCGCCTAGGCTGTGCGACGTGAATCACGTCGACGCCGCCGGCCGCCACCTCGTCATCGAATCGGACGGCGCCCGCGCCGAGATCGGCACCGTCGCAGCGGTCTTACGGTCGCTCACCGTCGGCGGTGTGGCGATCACCGAGACGACGGATGGCACCGGCTCCCCGCCATTCGGCAACGGAATCGTGCTGGCGCCGTGGCCGAATCGCGTGCGCGACGGGGTGTGGCGCCTCGACGGTGAGGAGCAACAACTCGACCTCACCGAGCGGGATCGCGGCAACGCCCTGCACGGGCTGCTGCGGTTCACCGACTACGAGGTGCGCGACGAGGCGCCCGACGCGGTCACCCTCGGCGCTCTCGTCGCGCCGCAACACGGCTGGCCGTTCCTGCTCGACACCTGGGTGCGCTATCAGGTGCGCGTCGACGGGCTCACCGTCACGCACGGCGTCACCAACCTGAGCGATCGCCGCGCGCCCTACGCCGTCGGAACGCATCCGTTCCTGCGTGTCGGCGACCACCCGGTCGAGAACCTCGTCATCACGATCGCCGCCGCGACCTACTTCGACGTCGACGACCGCCTCAACCCGATCGCCGAGCGTCCGGTCGACGGCACCCGCTTCGACGCCCGCGGCGGCCTCCGGGTCGGTGACCTCGACTACGACACGGCCTTCGGCGGTGTCACCCACCGCGACGGCGCGAGCGCCTGGCTGACCGCGCCCGACGGGTCGACGGTCGAACTCGTGCAAGACGTCGACTGGGGATACGTGCAGGTCTTCACGACGCCGAGGTTCCCGCGTGGCGGGGTGCCCGGGCTGGCGATCGCCGTCGAGCCGATGACGGCACCGCCCGACGCCCTCAACTCCGGGCAGAGCCTCGTCTGGCTCGAGCCGGGGGAGTCGTCGGAAGGCTCGTGGGGCCTGCGGTACACGCCCGGCGCGGTGGGATCCGTCGGGACGGTCTGATGGCCACCGGCCCGGAGCGCGCCCGCACGCGCCGCTGGCGGCGTTACCTCGCCGACGAGCGGGCGGAGGCCGCGCTGTACCGCGAGTTGGCGGACCGCTACACGGGTGAGGAGCGCGACATCCTGCTGGGCCTCGCTGACGCGGAGCAACGCCACGAAGCCCACTGGGTCGGCCTGCTCGGCGGGGAGGCGCGCGACCCGGGTCGCCCCAGCGTCGGCAGCCGGCTGCTCATCCAGTTCGCCCGCCGATTCGGGTCGCTCTTCGTGCTGGTGCTCGCCCAGCGCGCCGAGGGCCGCTCGCCGTACGACGACGACCTGGATGCGACGGATGCCATGGCGGCCGACGAGCGCATCCACGGCGAGGTGTTGCGCGGGCTCGCGGCGCGGGGCCGTCGGCGGCTCGCCGGCAGCCTACGGGCCGCCGTCTTCGGCATCAACGACGGTCTCGTCTCGAATCTCGCCCTCGTGCTCGGGGTCGGCGCGACCGGGCTGCCGCCGCAGACGGTGCTCGTGACCGGGGTCGCCGGTCTGCTTGCCGGGTCGCTGTCGATGGGAGCGGGGGAGTACATCTCGGTGCGGTCCCAGCGGGAGCTGCTGGAGGCATCCCGGCCCGACCCCGACTCGCAACACGCGCTGCCGCACCTCGACGTCGACGCCAACGAACTCGCGCTCGTCTACCGTGCACGTGGGATGGATGCCGACGAGGCTGCCCGAAACGCCCAACAGGTGCTCGCCACGTTCCACCTCGACGACGCGGGGAGCCACGAGGCGGCACCGGTCGACGACCACGACGGAATCGGGTCGGCGTGGTCGGCGGCGCTGTCGAGCTTCCTGTTCTTCGCCTCCGGGGCGATCATCCCCGTCATCCCGTATCTCGTCGGGGCGGACGGCTTCGTCGCCGTGGCGATCGCGTCCGCCGCCGTCGGGGTGGCCTTGCTCGCCACGGGAGCGATCGTCGGGCTGCTCTCCGGCGGATCGCTCCTGCGCCGCGCGGTGCGTCAGCTGGCGATCGGCCTCGGCGCCGCGGCCGTCACCTATCTGCTGGGGCTGCTGTTCGGAACCGTTCTGTAGCCGAGGATCGCGACGGGACCTTGTGCCTATGCGAGCCGCCATCGGAATTGCGACACTGCACGTGTTGGGAATGCATCACAGGCGGATCAGAGTCACTCTCCGGGGGGCTGAGAGACACACTGACATCCGTTTCTGAGTCGGGGGCTCAGCAGAGGAAACGCAGGGCCGTCGCACTTCGGGCTTCACGTGCGGCGGCCCTCATTCTGTGGGGCCGCCCCGCTGACAACAAGAGTGGGCCCGGCGAGGCTCGAACTCGCGACCCGCGGATTAAAAGTCCGATGCTCTACCAACTGAGCTACAGGCCCGTGGGTTCAATCGTACCGGCGGCGCGGAGGGCCGAGACCACTGCGGCCGAGAGCCGGGTCGCCGACTCGAGTGACAGCGAGAACCCGGTCCAGCCGTCGCCGAGGTAGACCCACACCGCGGCTTCATCGTGCACGCGTGAAACCTCGACGAGCAGGTCGGCGGTGTGCGGCCCGCCACGACCGCGCCCCTCGAGAACCGCGGAGACCTCGTACGTCGCGCCCCGGTGCACGACCGCTCCGCCCTCGACGTCGTGGTCGGTGACACACCACAGCGGGCACTGGGTCATCGGTTCTCGCTCTCCTCGGGGGTTCGCAGGCTAAACGGCATGTCCGACACCCGACGACGCCGCGTAGCGTGGTGGGGTGTCCGACGAGTTCCACAAGCCGACGCTGTTCAGCGGGTCGAAGTTCGACTCCCTCGAAGGCGGCGACGACCCCGCCCGGGTGATCCGCGTTGCCCACGAGACCGCGCGCGCGTTGCTGTCGCGAGCACGCAACGCGGGCGACCCCGACGTCGTCGACCGGCTCGTGCGGTACACCGACGAGCACGGGTTGGATGCGCTCGCCGAACTCTGGGCACGCTCCGGGCCGCGCACCCTCCCCGGCGCGTTGTGGCGGCTCTACCTCGTGCGACTGCTCATCCACCAGGATCCCGACGGCGTGAGTCTGCTCTTCCAGCGCGGCACCGAAGTGTTGTCGACGATCGACGCGCTTGTCGCGGGGGCGCCGGTGCCTGCTGGGCCGGACGAGGTCACCGATCTGGCCGACCGCATCTTGCGTGGCGTGTTCGAGGGCGACTTCGCGCTCGCCCTCGACCGCGCGGCAGCCTTCTGCCGGGTCACCGCTGCGGGGGCGTCAAGTGTCGCCGACGATCAGGATGCCGCCAGCCCGGCTCGCGCATCCGAGCTAACCACGCGCGCCCTGCGGCTCACGACTACCGCCGACGAGCTCACGGCGTGCGCGCGTCTGGCCCGCGACAGCGCCCTCGAGTAGCCCGAGCTAAGCTGTCGGGGCCGGGCCGCAGTAAACCCCGGGCTCCAATATTCGCCGCTTCGAGCGGCCTCGCGCCGAGAGGCGTTTCTGCGGCCCGGCATCCTCCCTCAGGAGGGCTTTCTCCGTCGGGATCAGCCGAACTTGCCCGAGACGTAGTCTTCGGTCGCCTGCACGCTCGGCTTGCTGAAGATCTTCGTCGTGTCGTCGTACTCGATGAGTTTGCCCGGCTTGCCGGCACCGGCGATGTTGAAGAATCCGGTGCGATCGCTGACCCGCGACGCCTGCTGCATGTTGTGGGTGACGATGACGATCGTGTACTCGCGCTTGAGGTCTTCGATGAGGTCCTCGATCGCGAGGGTCGAGATCGGGTCGAGGGCCGAGCACGGCTCGTCCATCAGGATGACGTCGGGCTTCACCGCGATCGCGCGGGCGATGCAGAGTCGCTGCTGCTGCCCACCCGAGAGGCTCGAGCCGGGCTTGTCGAGGCGATCCTTCACCTCGTTCCAGAGGTTCGCGCCCTTGAGCGAATCTTCGACAAGGGCATCGGCGTCATGCTTGCTGATGCGACGATCGTTGAGCTTCACGCCGGCGAGAACGTTGTCGCGGATCGACATCGTCGGGAACGGGTTCGGCCGCTGGAACACCATCCCGACCTGGCGACGCACGAGCACCGGGTCGACGCCGGGGCCGTACAGGTCATTGCCGTCGATGAGCACCTCGCCGTCGACCCGGGCGCCGGGGATGACCTCGTGCATGCGGTTGAGCGTGCGGATGAACGTCGACTTGCCGCAGCCGGACGGTCCGATCAGTGCCGTGACCGTGCGGGGCTCGATCGTGAGCGACACGCCTTCGACGGCGAGGAAGTCGCCGTAGTAGACGTCGAGATCGCGGACTTCGATGCGCTTGGACAAGTTTCCTTCTTCCGGGTCAGCGCCGGGTCTTCGGCGCGTAGACGCGCGCCACGATCCGGGCCACGAGGTTGAGCAGCATGACGATGAGGATGAGGGTGAGCGCCCCGGCCCACGCCCGGTCGAGCGACGCGATCGCGTTGGTGCCCTGCGACACGTAGGAGCTGTAGACGAAGACGGGCAGGCTCTGCATCCGGCCGTCGAAGAGGTCGTAGTTCATGCTCGTGGTGAAGCCGGCGGCGACGAGGAGGGGTGCGGTCTCGCCGATGACGCGGGCGATGGCGAGCATGACGCCGGTCGTGATGCCGGCGATGGAGGTGGGGATCACGATCTTCACGATCGTGCGCCACTTGGGCACGCCGAGCGCGTACGACGCCTCACGCAACTCGTTGGGCACGAGCCGCAGCATCTCTTCGCTCGTGCGCACGACGACCGGGATCATGAGCACAGCGAGCGCGATCGCGCCGGCCACACCGACGCGCACCCCCGGGCCGAAGAAGAGGGTGAACAGCGCGAAGGCGAACAATCCGGCGACGATCGATGGGATGCCGGTCATCACGTCGACGAAGAAGGTGATGGTGCGGGCGATCGCCCCCCGCCCGTACTCGGCGAGGTACACGGCGGTCATCAACCCGATCGGGATCGAGATGATGGCGGCCGCGCCGGTCATCAACAGCGTGCCGAGGATGGCGTGGAGCGCGCCGCCGCCGTCGCCGACGATGTTGCGCATCGAGTAGGTGAAGAACATCAGGTCGAAGCGGCCGAGGCCGTTGGTGACGACCGTGAAGAGCAGCGAGATCAGCGGCAGCAGCGCGATGACGAACGCGAGCACGACGAGGGTCGTGACCAGCCGGTTCGTCGCCGGCCGTCGCCCTTCGACCAGCCGGGACAGGGCATAGAGGCTGATGCCGTAGGCGACGACTCCGACGAACACCGCGCCCGCGATCGGGTAGTCGGCCGTCGTGTCGGAGAGCCAGATCAACACGAACATCGTCGCCGAGAGCAGCAGCGATCCGACGAGCAACAGCCACGGCAGGTACGCCGGCAGTCGACCGGTCGTGTAGGCGTTGACGAGCGGCTTCGCCCGGGATGTCGTGGTCATCAGTTCGCTCCCGAGAAGGCCTTGCGGCGATCGACGACGACGCGGGCGAGGGCGTTCACGACGAGCGTGATCGCGAACAGCATCAGGCCCGTGGCGATCAGCACATTGACGTTCGTGCCGTAGGCCTCGGGGAAGCTCAGCGCGATGTTCGCCGCGATCGTCGACGGGTTCGTCGAACTGATCAGGTTGAGGGTGACGGCCCCGGATGCCGACAGCACCATCGCGACGGCCATGGTCTCGCCGAGGGCGCGGCCCAGCCCCAACATCGCCGCCGAGATGATTCCGGCGCGCGCGAACGGGAAGACCGTCATGCGGATCATCTCCCAGCGGGTCGCCCCCAGCGCCAGCGCGGCTTCTTCGTGCAGAACCGGGGTCTGCAGGAACACCTCGCGGCAGATCGCGGTGATGATCGGCAACACCATCACGGCGAGCACGATCCCGGCGGTGAGGATCGTGCGTCCCGTTCCCGACGGGGGACCGGCGAACAGCGGAATCCAGGAGAAGTTCTGCCACAGCCAGGTGTACACGGGCTGGATGGCAGGGGCGAGCACGGCGCCGCCCCACAGGCCGAACACGACGGACGGCACCGCGGCGAGCAGATCGACGATGTAGCCGAGCCCCTGAGCGAGGCGGCGCGGCGCGTAGTGGGAGATGAACAAGGCGATCCCGATGGCGACGGGAACCGCGAGAAGCAACGCGAGCGCAGCGGCCCACGCGGTGCCGAAGATCAGGGGCCCGGCATACGCCCAAATCGACGTGCCGTCGAGGATGGAGACCTCATCGGCCGGAGTCGTGAACGCCGGGATGCTCTGCAGCACCAGGAAGCCCGCGACAAGCGCCAGGGCCGCGAGGATCAGCGACCCGGCGAAAAAGGCGCCGCCCGAGAAGATCCGGTCGCCGGGTCTCTGCACCGGGCGAGCCGTCGTCGTGGGGGCGGTCATGTGCCTACGGGCCTCTCGAGGATGTCAGGGTCGAAGTAGTGCGCGGGGTCTAGGTAGAGGGTAGGGCGACGGACGGCTTCAGTGGATCGCGTCGATCGCGGCGACGGCCTTCTCACGCAGCGTGTCGGACATCGGAGCCGACCCCGCGGCCTCGGCGGCGGCCGCCTGGCCCTCTTCGCTGACGATGTACGAGAAGTAGCCCTTGACCAGTTCCACCCGGGTCGGGTCGACGTATTCGACGCAGCCGACGAGGTAACTGATCAGAACCACCGGGTACACGCCGGCGGCGTCGGTGTCGCGGGCG
>NZ_JBASCU010000056.1:0-53098 GCF_049651805.1 Pseudolysinimonas sp. | reverse complement strand
GGGTGCTGCCGCCCCGGCGCCGGCGCCCGCGCCGCTGCCGCCGGTCGGCCCGATCGTCTTCGCGGAAGAGAACAAGGTGCGCCAGGTGGTCACGAACCTCATCGGCAACGCGCTCCGGTTCACCAAGGACGACTCCCCGATCGAGATCGTCGTGGATGTCGACCGCGCGGGGCGCTACGGCGTCATCGCGATCGTCGATCACGGTGAGGGCATCCCGCCGCAGTTGCGCGAGAAGATCTTCCAGCGCTTCTTCCGCGCCGACAGCTCGCGCACCCGCGACACCGGGGGATCGGGCCTCGGCCTCGCGATCGTGGCAGGAATCATCGCCAACCACGAGGGTTACGTCGAAGTCGTCGAGACACCGGGAGGTGGCGCGACCTTCCGGGTCAGCCTTCCGCTCCTCCCCAGCGACACTCCTGCCGCTGCATCCCCCGAACCGGTTCCTCCACCACGGGGGCGTGGCCGGCGTCCCTAGCGTTCCGGCTATGACCAGATACCAGATCGACTCCGAAGCGGTCGCCGCGGCGACCTCGTCCGTTCAGGCGGCTGCCGGCCGCATTCAGGCCGACGTCAGCGGACTGCACGCCCAATTGCTCGACCTCCAGAGCTCTTGGACCGGTCAGGCGGCCGCGGCGTTCCAATCCGTGGTCGCCGACTGGACCGCGACACAGCGGCGCGTCGAGGAGAGCCTGCAGATGATCAACGCCGGCCTCGCCCAAGCGGGGCAGCACTACGCCGAGATCGAACTGCAGAACGCCCGACTCTTCGCCCGCTGACCCACCCAGGTCAGTGGTTTGCGTCGAGTGCCCGCAATCACTCAATTGCCCTCGACGCACATCGGTGCTCTCGAACGACAAAGCGGGCGGCTCCTTGTGGGAGCCGCCCGCTGATCTGTCGCAGTGCGGAGTGGGGTCTCGACACGCGTCGCGCTGCGCGCGGCGCTACTCGACCTTGACCTGCGATTGAGCCTTCCTACGGAAGCCTCAACCTACGGTCAAAAGTCCATTCCACCCGTCGGGTCGCCGGCCGGAGCGGGGTGCCTCTCGGGCTTGTCGGCCACGACCGCCTCGGTCGTGAGGAACAGACCCGCGATCGACGCGGCGTTGAGCAGCGCCGACCGGGTGACCTTCACCGGGTCGTTGATGCCCGCGGCGAGCATGTCGACGTACTCACCGGTCGCGGCGTTGAGTCCGTGACCGACCGGCAGGTTGCGCACCTTGTCGACGACGACGCCGGGCTCGAGACCCGAGTTGAGCGCGATCTGCTTGAGCGGAGCGTCGATGGCCACACGCACGATGTTCGCGCCCGTCGCCTCGTCACCCTTGAGGCCCGTGACGGCCTTGCCCTCGAAGGCGGTCTTGCCGGCCTGGATGAGCGCGACGCCACCACCGGCGACGATGCCCTCCTCGACGGCGGCCTTCGCGTTGCGCACGGCGTCCTCGATGCGGTGCTTGCGCTCCTTGAGCTCGACCTCGGTCGCGGCACCGGCCTTGATGACCGCGACACCACCGGCGAGTTTCGCGAGGCGCTCCTGCAGCTTCTCGCGGTCGTAGTCGCTGTCGGTGTTCTCGATCTCCTGGCGGATCTGCTTGACCCGTCCGGCGATCTGGTCGGCGTTGCCGGCACCTTCGATGATCGTGGTCTCGTCCTTCGTGACGATGACCTTGCGTGCCTGGCCGAGCTGTTCGAGCGTGGCGTTCTCGAGCTTGAGCCCGAGCTCTTCGCTGATGACCTCGCCACCGGTGAGGATGGCGATGTCGGCGAGCTGCGCCTTGCGGCGGTCACCGAAGCCGGGGGCCTTGACGGCCACCGACTTGAAGATGCCGCGGATCTTGTTCACGATCAGGGTCGCGAGCGCCTCGCCGTCGACATCCTCGGCGATGATCAGCAGCTGCTTGCCCGCCTGGATCACCTTGTCGACGATCGGCAGCAGGTCCTTGATGTTGCTGACCTTGCTGTTGACGATCAGGATGTAGGCGTCTTCGAAGACGGCTTCCTGACGCTCCTGATCGGTGACGAAGTACTGCGACAGGTAGCCCTTGTCGAAGCGCATGCCCTCGGTGAGCTCGAGGGTCGTGCCGAAGGTGTTCGACTCCTCGACGGTGACGACGCCCTCCTTGCCGACCTTGTCGATCGCCTCGGCGATGAGCTTGCCGATCTCCTCGTCGCCGGCGGAGATGGACGCGGTGGCGGCGATCTCCTCCTTGGTCTCGACCTCCTTGGCGTTCTTCACGAGCTCAGCGGTGACGGCCTCGACGGCCTTCTCGATGCCGCGCTTGAGGCTGATCGGGTCGGCGCCGGCCGCGACGTTGCGCAGGCCTTCGCGAACGAGCGCCTGGGCGAGCACGACCGAGGTGGTCGTTCCGTCGCCGGCGACGTCATCCGTCTTCTTGGCGACCTCCTTGACCAGCTCGGCGCCGATCTTCTCGTAGGGGTCGTCGAGCTCGATCTCCTTGGCGATCGAGACGCCGTCGTTGGTGATCGTGGGGGCTCCCCACTTCTTCTCCAGTACGACGTTGCGGCCGCGGGGCCCGAGCGTGACCTTGACGGCGTCAGCCAGGATGTTGAGCCCACGCTCGAGGCCGCGGCGGGCCTCTTCGTCGAAAGCGATGATCTTTGCCATGAGTGTGTGTCGTCCCTCCCGGACGTAGAAACTTGGCACTCGCGACGCGCGAGTGCCAGGGTTTATCTTGGCACTCGCCTACGGAGAGTGCAAGCCGCGGGCCGACCGGCTACGGTGCGGGAGGCTCTGTCGGCACCGGCGCCGGGGGTGCCGTGAAGGCGACACTGCCCGCGTTGGGCACGAGTTCGACCCAGCTGTTGCCCGGGGCGAGCTGGATGACCGTTCCCGTGTCGTCGACCAACCGGATGGGGGCGGTCTGCGAATCCTTTGACCACGTCGCGTGAATCGTCATGCCGCCGCTGCTCACCCAGGCCTCACCCGAACCGATCAGCTCGGTCTTGGGGATGCTCTGCGTCACGGTGACGGGCACGCGCACGATGACGATGTTGACGGCCGAGAAGGGCACGCCGCCGGTGTCGAGGTCGGGAGTGCCGTTCTGCGATCGAGCCCACACGCCGCGGGCGGCATCCCACACCCAGGACGGCGCGGACGCCGCACCGAAACGCAAGGCCATCGACTCGGTCGGGGTGCCTCCGATCACGGCCGACGACGAGGCGACATCGGGAGCGAAGGCGAATTGCTGAACAGGTGCCGTGAGGTCGAGATGCCGGGCGATCAACTCCGGAGCCCGCACGAGCACGTCGTGGGGGCCGGGGCGTCCGTCGACGCGAAACATCAGGTCGTCGGTATCGGCCTGTCCGTGGATCGCGTTGTAGACGTTCGTCTGCTGCATCATCACGACGAACCGGTACTGGCCGCCCGAGTAGGCGATGATGCCGCCCAGTGGCGACACGATGTCGGGATCCATCGGGCGGATGCTGCGCACCGGGCCGATCTCGGCGGGCACGTCGGAATGCCACACTGCCACATAGCGGGTCAGCCCGCCCTCGACGAGCTCTTCGAAGACGAGGTCGGTGCGCTCGAGCCCGAACTGCGGGCGGGCATTCGGATGATTGTCGACCTTCGCGGCGAGCGAGGGTGCCGTCAAGGATCCGGCCGGCACCGTCTCGCCCGTCAGCGGCGCAAGAGCGGTCGGCTCGGGCGTGAGGTACGTCGACGAAAAGGTCGGCGTCGGCATGGGGGTCAGGCTCGGGCCCTGATTCGCGCACCCGCCCAGGAGCACGACGACACCGACCGCGGCGAGGGTACCTCCTCGCGATCTCCTACCCCGACTCATGCCGTCATGGTAGGCGGAGGCAGCTCAGACCGGCCGTACCGACTCGGCCTGCGGGCCCTTCGGGCCGGTGCCGACATCGAAGGTCACCGCCTGGCCCTCGTCGAGCACCTTGAACCCGGGCATGTCGATCGCCGAGTAGTGCACGAAGACATCGTCGCCACCCCCGTCCAGGGTGATGAAGCCGAAGCCCTTCTCGGCGTTGAACCACTTGACGGTGCCCTGAGCCATCCGTACTCCTCTGCTGCGTATCCCCGCGATCCCAGACCGCGGCTCTGCTCGAAATGCTAACGGCGGCATGCGGAACGAATTCGCCACCGGCTGGCCGTGCGCGGCCGATCGTCGAGGATTCAACACAGATTAAACACAGCCGTAACATCCCTGACCCCTACGGGGCAGGAATCCCGGAACTCAGGCGGCCGGCGGGGTGTAATCGGCGCCGAGCACGATCGTGACCCAGGCGCCGAGGTAGGCGTCGGAGTTGACGATGTTCGCGGGGTCGGTGCCCAGCAGTTGGGCGAGGCCGAGGGCGATCGGCTCGTACTGCGCGCCGTTGTAGTAGATGACCGTCGACTCCTGGTCGCGCGAGGTGGCGACTGCCGCGGCTGGTTCCGGCCAGCCGGCGAGCGCGATCTGGGTCGAGGCGGCGTCCTCCTGATCGGCGGTCGGCGAACCGTTGAGCACGGAGATCGTCAACGTGAGGGCGGGGTCTACCAGGGCAGGATCGGTCAACGGGGTCGCTTCCGGTTGCGGGGTCGCCGTGACTCCCGGCTCCGCCCCGCCGCCTGCCAGCACCGGGATCTCGAACGAGATCGCCGGGTTGACGCGGGACAGGCCGTACAGGCCGCCGACGATGAGCACACCGGTTGCGAGTGCAGCCCAGGCGAAGTTCACCCAGCCGCGACCGCGCCGGGCGGGCGCACGATGCGCCCCGACGCGCCGGAGGTCGTCAGGGATGTCGTCGAAGCGATCGAGGGGCGTGCTGGCCATCTAGTCGGTACGGTCCTGGCTGTCGGAAGGAATGCTGCTGCGGGAGATGAACGGGCGGGCTCGAGCTCGACGCCGCGAGCCGCGGAGCCGCTGGAGACGGCGTACAAGGAGCGGATCGTGGCGCACCGCGATGGGTGAATCGATGAGCGCGTACAACATTTGATAGTACCGAGCTGAAGAGACGCCGAACTCGGCCCGGATGGCGGCCTCCCGATTGCCCACCCGGTCGGCCCACGATCGCTCGAACGCGAGCAGACGCAGCTCGGTCTCGTCGAGTTCTGTCCGCGGGGGTTCCGCGGCGCGCGGGTCGGTCACGCGGCGATCTTAGGGATGGGCGTCGGGCAGGCCAGGATGCCTCGCCGCGCTCCGGCGGACGCTCAGAGCCGTCAGGCGGTCGCCGTGGGGACTCGCCTCGGCGATCGCCTCACCGTCGAGGGCCAACACGAACCGCCCGGCGGACACCCGGCCCTGCGGCCGGTCGGCGATCCCGCTCTGCTCGAGGGTGACCAGGCGTGCACCCGCCTCGGCGACGGCGACGGGGAACGCCGCGCGTGCCTCGGGCGGCAGGTACACCAGCGTGCCCAACGACACGACGACGAGCGTGAGGTCGGCCGGAGCCTGGGCGGCGGCATCCGCGAGATCGTGCAGCGCGTCGCCGGCGATCACCCGCGGCGGGTCGTCGCGGGCGGTGGCGAGGGCCGCGCGGAGCCGCGCCCGGCGATCGGATCGGTCGAGCGGCACCAAGGCTTCGAGCCACCCGGTGTCGGCGGCATCCGCGACGGAAAGCGGGTGCAGGTCGAGGCCGAGCTGCCAGCGGATGTCGGGGAGCGAATCCGGCACCAGGTCCGCCCCTTCGACGACACAGTCGATCAGCGGCTCGCCGGCGCCGAGGACCGGGCGTTCGCCGAACCGGTAGGCGTACCGTTCCGGGATCGCGCACAGGCCGGCGGCGGCGCCGACCTCGAGCAGGGCGAGGGGGCCGGGGATGCGGGCGAGCGCGACGACGAGGGGCGCGCACCGACCGACCTCGTTCGTCTGAGTGCGACGCTCGCGTGCGACCGCTTCGACGGCGGGCCAGTGCTCGACGAGCCAGGCGCGAAACGCGGGGTAGTCGGTCGCCTCTGCGCCGAGCCAGGTGGCGACCGAGAAGATCAGCGACGGCTGGCGCCGCTCCCGGGGCAACCGGTCGAGAAGCCCCACCACGTCGTCATCCGCGGCCACGCCGGCCGCCCACTCCACGTGCAGGGCGGAGTGCCCCACGAGGTCACGCGTGGCGGCGCGGTCGTACCAGTCGGCCGTGTCGAAGGGCATGGCCGTCATCCTGCCAGGCACCGCTGAACGGCGGCGGGAACGGAACGGCCCCGGCTCGGGTTGAATAGGGAGGCGGCCATCCGGCCCGCCGTGGATGCCCGAAGAGGACACGAGATGAACACCAACGGCAAGGACTACGCGGTCGAGAAGACCGACGAGCAGTGGCGGGCCGAGCTCACGCCCGAGCAGTACAAGGTGCTGCGCGAAGCCGGCACCGAACGCGCCTGGACGGGCGAGTTGCTCGACGAGAGCCGCTCGGGGCTGTACACCTGTGCGGCCTGCAACGCCGAGCTGTTCAAGAGCGGCACCAAGTTCGACTCCGGCTGCGGCTGGCCGTCGTTCTACGACTCGGTGAATCCGGATGCCGTCGAGCTGCTGGAAGACCGCTCGCTCGGGGTCGTGCGCACCGAGGTGCGGTGCGCGAACTGCGGCTCGCACCTGGGGCACGTGTTCGACGACGGCTTCGGCACCCCCACCGGCCTGCGCTACTGCATGAACTCGCTGTCGCTCGGGTTCCACGCCGAGTCGTGACGACCGGTCCGATCGCCGACGGGATGCGGCGGCGGCGCTCGCATCCGGCGGTGACCGACCATGCGCCGACGAAGCGCGAGCTGCTGCCGCTCATCGAGGCAGCGGCATCCGTCGCCGACCACGGCTCTCTCCTGCCGTGGCGCCTGATCGCGTTGCGCGGAGAGGCCCGCGTGCGCCTCGGCGCGGCGATCGTCGAAGCGCTTGGGCTCGAGGGCGGCGCCGCCGAGAAGATGGCAGCCAAACCCCTGCGGGCACCTCTCCTGCTGGCGATCGTCGTCTCTCCGAAGCCGAGCCACAAGGTTCCGGGGTGGGAGCAGGAGGCGGTCGCATCAGGTGTCGCCCACGCGCTGAGCCTCGTGCTCGACGAGGCCGGGTGGGGAGTCATCTGGCGCACCGGACCCTACACCCGCTCCGGCGCCGTGCACCGCATGCACGAGCTGAAACCCGACGAGTATCTGCTGGGCTGGCTCTACGTCGGCGGCACGAAGAAGACGAAGGGCGGCCGGCGCAAGCCGGTGAAGGCGAAAGACCTGCTCAGCTCGCTCTGACTGCGCGGGTCGGCCACGCGGCCACGACCACCGCGATCATCACGAGCACACCTCCGATGACGGTGACGAGGTGAAGGCCGGAATCCGACACCGGCAGTACCAGGTCGAAGACGACGGATGCCGCCACCTGCCCGGCGAGGAGGGCGAGCCCCATGAGCAGCACGCCCGTGTGCCGCACGATGATCGCTTGAGCGCCGATGAAGATGCAGCCCGCGAAACCCCCGAGGTAGAGCCACCACTGCGGGGGAAACTCCGGATCCCATCCCGCGACGGCGATGTGGATCACCAGCGCGAGACCGAGAACGACCGTGCCGACCACGAAGTTGCCGAGCGTCGCCGTGAACGCCGAACCCGACACCTGTCGCACCTGGCCGTTGACGGCCTGCTGCCACCCGACGACGAGGCCGGCCACGAGCGGGATGACCAGGGCCAGGTACGGAGCGTCGGGGCGCAAGCGATCGGAGACGGCGACTCCGACCGCGATGACTGCGAGCGCAGCCCCGACAACGCGACGCGGGGTCGCCGGGGTCGCCGGCATGAGGGGGTATCCCCGGTGCGCGAGCCCCCAGTGGTCGAGCAGCAGCGAACTCACCGTCTGCCCGCAGACCACCGCGATCGTGTAGAGCGCCACCCCGAGCAAGCCGATCGTGAGCCCCTGCCCGAGCACGAAGAACGCGCCCCCCGCGCCCCCGAGCACCAGCCACCAGGGGATGCTGCGCTCCCGCAGGGCCACGGCGACCCGCACGACGCCGCGTCGACCGGGACGCCAGAACACACTCGCGACCGCAAGGATGACGAGTCCCGACCCGAACGAGATGAAGGCGGCCAGGAACCCGTCGCCGAGCCGCAGCCCGAGCTCGCCGTTGATGCGACTCTGGGTCGCCACAATGACGCCGGTCCCAAAGGCGGCAGCGAGGGCGACGGCGAGCCGGGCTGGGGACACAACGGGGATGGGCGAGGACATCAGTAGGAGAGCCCGGCCCGATACCGCTCGCGGCGGTAGTGGCGACCCTTGCCGCGATTGCGCGCCTTGAAGGTCGGCAACTGGCTGTCGCAGTTGGGACAGATCATCCGCACGTTGTCGCGCACGTGGTTGCCGCCGTCGCCGTCGATGTGGTCGAGCACGAACACCAGCGTGGCACCATTCCAGGTCGGGGCCAGACCGCAGATCTGGCAGAACCCGTTCTGCTCCATCATGATCCACTCCCGGATCGCGCGGCGGAGTGTCTGCGGCCCGGGCAAGCCTGTCGCGAGCCATCGCTTGATGTGCCGCTCAGCGAGGGCATCCCGGTGGCACGCCAGTGAGCAGTAGAGACGCCTCCGCCGGTCGACTGGAGCGCGACACAGGCGACACTCGCTAGGGGCCTCGCCGTGGCGGCGTACGCCACGGTTGGTGACCGACGCACTGCAGCTCTTCGAGCAGAACTTGGGGTTGCGGGTCTCGGTTCCACAGTGGGCGCAGGGCTTCATGTGCGCACGGTACGACCGACGCCAGAGAGAGCCTCCTGCCGGTCACGATCCGGCCGCCTTTTCATTACAAGTGAAACGCTCTACCCGATGAGCTAAGGAGGCGAGAGGTCAATCGTACTTTGCTACGGGGCGGGTGTCTCGGTCGTCGTCGGCGTGGGGGTGGGCGTCGGGTTGTCGCTGAACGACTGCCCCGCCGCGCGGGCGACGAACTGCGCGAACTCGTTGGGGTCGAACGCCGTTGTGTACGTGAACTCGACGCCGTTGACGATGATCGTCGGCGTCGACGCGATCGCCTCCACCTCGGTGCCGGGGATCGGGCCGCTGAGCGCCCGCTGGGTGGCCTCGGTCACCCAGACCCGGAACCGCTGCTCAGCGACGCACTTCTCGAGGTTGCCGAGTCGCTCGACGCCGGCCGCCCGGGCGATGTCGATCAGCTCGTTGTCGGTGAGCCCGGGCGTGTTCTCTTCCGGCTGGTCGGCGAACAGGGCCTCGTGGTACGCGAAGAACTGGTCGGGCGAGAGTTCGGCGACGCAGGCCACCGCGTTCGCAGCCCGCAGGGAGTACTGCGTGCCCATCGACTTCGGCGTGAAGACCGCGATCGGGTGGTACTCGACGGTCGCTGCGTTGTTCTCGATCCAGTCGCGCAGTTGGGCGCCGTTGCGTTCCTCGAAATCGCCGCAGTTGGGGCAGAGGTAGTCGTAGTAGATCTGGATGTCGACGACATCCGACGGATTCGGCTCGGAAGCGACCGGGCTGTCGCCGACCTTGAGAGCCGGTGTGCGCACGGCTAGGAAGCCCTCCCCGATCTTGAGTCCGTCGCTCTGCATGTTCTGCGGGCCGCGCGTCGCCGGGGGCGTCGAGGTGATGAGCACGAGCGTCACGATGAGCCCGGCCGCGAGCACCCCGCCGACGATCCCGGCGGTGATTCCGAACCGACGCCGACGGTCGCGCTTGCGGTGCTCTGCGCGCAGTTGGCGCGCACGCTCCCGCGCGGCTTCGCGCGATTCACTCATGAGTCCTCGTTCGGGTGGGTCAAACGGCGCCAAGCTACTGCACGCGCCGGGCCAGGAGCAACCGCGGTCAGAAGGCGGGCCCGGGTGCGAGCGTAGGTGGCCTCGCTGGGAGGTGGCCGGATACCGGCTGAATCGCCGCCGCGCCGACGTGCCATAATCGGGTGGTGCCGAGCGTTCCCGCTTGCGCACGTTTCATCCATTCACTACGGATCGTCCGGCACGTACCTGCCGGTGAACGGGAGCAGTATTCCTATGGCTACGGTCACTTTCGATAAGGCGAGCCGGGTCTACCCGGGCTCGACCATCCCCGCCGTCGACCAGATCGACCTCGAGGTCGCTGACGGCGAGTTCCTCGTCTTGGTCGGCCCCTCGGGTTGCGGCAAGTCGACGACTCTCCGCATGCTCGCCGGCCTCGAAGAGGTCAACTCGGGCCGCATCCTCATCGGGGATCGGGACATCACCGATGTTCCGCCGAAGGATCGCGACATCGCGATGGTCTTCCAGAACTACGCGCTTTACCCGCACATGACGGTCGCCGAGAACATGGGCTTCGCGCTCAAGATCGCCGGCGTCAACAAGGAGGAGCGGGCGCAGCGCGTGCTTCAGGCCGCACAGCTGCTCGACCTGGAGCCCTACCTCGGTCGCAAGCCGAAGGCGCTCTCCGGTGGTCAGCGTCAGCGCGTCGCGATGGGTCGCGCCATCGTGCGTCAGCCCCAGGTGTTCCTCATGGACGAGCCGCTGTCGAACCTCGATGCGAAGCTGCGCGTTCAGACCCGCACCCAGATCGCATCCCTCCAGCGCCGCCTCGGCGTCACCACGGTCTACGTCACCCACGACCAGACCGAGGCGCTCACGATGGGTGACCGCATCGCGGTCCTCAAGGATGGCGTGCTGCAGCAGGTGGGCACCCCGCGTGACCTGTACGAACACCCCGAGAACGTCTTCGTCGCCGGTTTCATCGGCAGCCCCGCGATGAACCTGTTCGACGCCGACATCGTCGACGGCGGGCTGAAGTTCGGCACGGGTACCGCGAAGGTCGACCGCGAGGTGACCGCCAACACGAAGGCGAAGAAGGTCACGATCGGCGTTCGCCCCGAAGACCTGGTCATCTCCACGTCGGGCCAGGGTCTGCCGGTCGAGGTCGATGTCGTCGAAGAGCTCGGTGCCGACGGCTACCTGTACGGGCACACCGAGGTCGACGGCTCGCGCGTCGAGATCGTCGCGCGCGTCGACGGCCGCAACCACCCGAACCCCGGTGAGAACATCATCGTCAACCCGACGCCGGCGCACATCCACGCGTTCGACTTCGAGACCGGGCAGCGCCTCTCGAAGCCGGTCGCGACGAAGAGCGCCGCCGCTTCCTGACCCAACCGCGTTACGGCCTCGCTCCCTACTGGGGGCGGGGCCGTTTCGCGTTCAGAGGCGTGGAAGCGGGGGGAGCGCGGCTCGGGCCGCGATGAGGTCGACGGCGTGGGCATCCAGTCGCCGGTCTTCGTCGCTGACCAGGTCGAGCGACCGCACGGGGAGCGCGCGACCGTCGGGCCCGCGATCAACGAAGACGGTCATGCACAGCGTCGTCGCTGCCATCGCCGTCGGATCGGTCGCCGGCCCTGAGCGCACGTGCACGGCCACGTGCATGCTGTGCGGGCCGGTGTGGATCAGCCGAGCGTCGAGTTCGACGAGGTGGCCGATGCGGATCGGCTGGAAGAAGTGGATGCCGCCCGAGTAGACGGCCACCGCGCGGTCCGACGACCAGCTCGCCGCGCAGGCGAACGCGGTCTCCTCGATCCAACGCATCACCGTGCCGCCGTGGGCGTTGCCGCCGAAGTTGGTGACGGCCGGTTGGGCGAGAAATCGGAACGTCGTGCGCGGTGTCGTGCCGGCATCCGTGTACTGCTGCGCGAGCATCGCGTCGCGGATCTCGCGGCGCGCCTCGAGCCGGCCGGCGGCGTTCTCGTGCAACAGCCGATCCTCTTCCGTTCGCGGCGACCAGGTCGGCACCTCGCGGGGGCGGCCGTCGCTGTCGACCGCCACGAAGACGAGGATGCAGTGGGTCGCCCTCGCGTAGACGCGCGTCTGCACATCCGCCGCTTCGATCACGACGAGCACCTGCATGCTGGAGCGGCCGGTGTGGATGACACGGGCGTGGGCCTGCACGAGGTTGCCGGCGGCGATGGGTCGGCTGAAGTGCACGTTGCCGACGTACGCGGTGACGCAGTACCCCGCCGACCAGCCGACCGCGCAGGCGTAGCCCGCCTTGTCGATCCACTCGAGGACGCTGCCGGCGGCGACGATCTCGCCCCCGACCGTCGAGTCCTGGGGCGTCGCCAGGAAGCGCAGCGTGATGCGGTCGTCCATCGCCCCAGGATGGCAGCTCTAGGCTCGATGGGTGCCATCACCCCCGCTGTCGATCACCTCGGCCGTTCCCGACCCGGCCCTGCTCGACCTGCCGTGGCACCTGCCGCTCGAACTGTGGCCTGATGAGACGATCGCCGCGCTGCCGAAAGGCATCTCGCGCCACCTGGTGCGGTTCGTGCGTTTCGGCGAGCACGTGCTCGCGATCAAAGAGACCACCGAAGAGATGGCGAAGGGCGAGTACGACCTGCTGCGCACCCTGAACCGTCTCGACATGCCCTGCGTCGAGCCGATCGCCGTGATCACCAACCGCCGGGCGGCCGACGGTGAATCCCTCGCGCCGGTGCTGGTCACCCGGCATCTGCGCTTCTCACTGCCCTACCGCGCGATCTACTCGCAGTCGCTGCGGCCCGACACCGCGACCCGGCTCGTCGACGCGCTCGCCGTGCTGCTCGCGCGGCTGCACGTCGCCGGGTTCTTCTGGGGCGACGTATCGCTGTCGAACACGCTGTTCCGCCGCGACGCGGGTGCCTTCGCGGCATACCTCGTGGATGCCGAGACCGGCAAGCTCTACGACGCCCGGCTGAGCGACGGGCAGCGTGACCAGGATCTGGAGATCGGGCGCGTCAACATCGCCGGCGAGCTGCTGGACCTGCAAGCGGGCGGCAGGCTCGATGACGATGTCGACCCGGTCACCGTCGCCGACCGCATCGTCGCGGCGTACCGCGAGCTGTGGACCGAGCTGACGGCATCCGAATCGTTCCCCGAGAACGAACGGTGGCGCATCGCCCGCCGCGTCGAACGACTCAACGACCTTGGGTTCGACATCGAGGAGCTGAGCATCAGCCGCGACGACACCGGCGCCCAAGTGCTCATCCAGCCGAAGGTCGTGGATGCCGGCCACCATTCGCGTCGGCTCCTGCGGCTCACCGGTCTCGATGCCGGGGAGAACCAGGCACGGCGCCTGCTCAACGACCTCGACGCTTACCGCATGGTCGGCACCCGGGCGAACGAAGACGAAGAGGTCGTCGCGCACGAGTGGCTCGCGACGGTGTTCGAGCCGGTCGTCCGGTCGATTCCCCGCGATCTGCGCGGCAAACTCGAACCGGCCGAGGTGTTCCACCAGTTGCTCGAGCACCGCTGGTATCGCTCGCAGGACGAGAAGCGCAACGTGCCGCTCGCCGAGGCGCTCACCTCGTACATCGAGACCGTGTTGCGGCACCGGCGCGACGAGATGACCGTGGTCGGGCCGCCGACCGGGGCGATCGGCGCCGTCACCGGGCCGAACGAGGTCGTCGACTGGCGCGACAAGGTCTGACCCGATCGGCACCGCGGATGTCGGTGCCGACTTGTTTACTTGCGAAGCGACATGCCGCTAAGTACACTGACGCGTAAACATAGGAGACGATGTGACGCGGATCGAACCGGAACGCTCCCGGCTTCCCCGTGCGGCGCGCCGGGAACAGATCCTCGAGGCGGCAACAACGGCATTCGCGCGCACCGGGTTCGCGGGCACGGGGCTCGACGACATCGCGTCGGAGGCCGGGGTGACGCGGGTGATTCTTTACCGGCACTTCGACTCCAAGACGGAGCTCTACCGGGCGAGCCTGGACCGCTTCTGCGCGGTGCTCCGCGCTCACGTGTCGAAGCCCGTCGGTGGCTTCACGGATGCGACGATCGACGGGCTCGTTCGTGCGGCGGCGACCGAGCCGGACGGCTTCCGGCTACTGTTCGTGCACGCGGCCCGAGAGCCCGAGTTCGCCGCGATCGCCGAACGATTCCGTTCAAGTATCACGCGAACGGCTCGCATTCAGATCGCGGGCGTCGTGGCCGACCGCGCCTGGGCCGACTGGGCGGCGGAGCTGGCCCCGACGGTGGCGATCGAATCGATCGTCGCGTGGCTCGACGCCGGGCAACCCGATCCCGATCTCACCGCGAACCGCATCCGCCATCTCATCGCCGAAGTCATCGCCGCCGCCGGATCCACGGTCGAGCATCCCGACTCGCTGCCGCCCACGAGGACACCATGACGGGATCCGCATTCCAGACCGCCAGGGTTCTGCGCACGTGGGAGAAGAGCGCCCCCGACTTCGACCGGAAGATCGCTTCGTTCGAGAAGGGGCCGTTCGCAGGCGGCCGGGAGTGGATCGGGGAACGCGCCACCGGGCGGATCCTCGACGTCGCGACCGGAACGGGTCGCAACCTTCCCCACTTTCCGGCGAACGCGACCGTGACCGGAATCGACCTGAGCCCCGCCATGCTGAGTCTGGCCCGCCGACGGGCCGGCGACCTCGGTCGCGACGTCGCGTTCGAGCAGGGTGACGCCGAGCAGCTGCCGTTCGAGGCGAGCACCTTCGATACGGTCGTATGCGCGCTTTCGCTCTGCTCGATCCCCGACCCGACCGCCGCCATCGGCGAAATGAAACGAGTTCTCACCCCCGGCGGTCGACTCCTGCTCGTCGACCACATCCGAAGCACCTGGCCCCCGATCTTCGTCGCGCAGTGGCTACTGGAGCGAATCACCATCCCCATGGCAGGAGAGCACTTCACCCGACGCCCCTTGATCCTGGTCCAATCGGCCGGCTTCGAGATCGTCGAAGTCGAGCGACTCAAGGCGGGCACGATCGAGCGGGTCTACGCCCGCAAGCCGCGATGATGATCGGACCCGCCCTCGGGGCCGGCCGGGAAGCCGAGGTGTTCCCGTGGGAGCCCGACGCGGTCGTGAAGCTCTACCGAACCGGATTCCTCGGGTACGAGGCGGAGGGCTCCGCCCTGCGACTGCTCGACGTTCACGGCATCGCGCCGAGACTGATCGACGTCGTCGACGTCGACGACCGGCGGGGGCTGGTGCTCGAGCGCCTTCGCGGGTCCGACATGCTCACGATGCTCGAACGCCGCCCCTGGCGTCTCCCGTTCCTCGCGCGACGGCTTGCGGCCGCCCACCTTCGCTTCAACAGGATCACGGCGCCCGACAGCCTCCCCGATCTCCGCGAAGTCATGGAAGCGCGAATCCGTCGCGCGCCGCTGTCCGCGGAGCTGCGCGCGTTCGCCTTACGCGAGCTCTCGGCTCTGCCCGGCGGCGACCGGCTCACGCACGGCGACTTTCACCCCGGCAACATCCTGATGACCGGCGACCGGGATGTCGTGATCGACTGGGCCGGCGCAGCGCGCGGTGCTCCCGAAGCCGACCATGCCCGCACGCTGCTGCTGCTTCGATGGGCCGATCCGCTGCCCGGGACGTCGCCGCTGGCGCGCAGACTGATCGTCGCCGGTCGGTCGATCTTCGCCCGCGCCTACGCGTACCACTACCGGCGCGGTGGGGCGGCATCCCCACATGACCTCTCGTCGTGGCTGACCGTTGTCATTGCCGCACGCATGAGCGAGGGCATCGAGGGTGAGCACCCCAAGCTTCGCGCCCTCCTCGAAGCAGCACAGCGTCGGAGCCTCCGGCACCATGCCGGAACCGACTGAAAGGAACTGATCGGATGGCTGAGACGCTCCCCCGACCTCGACCCGGCGCGGTCAGCCGACTCGCCGGCGTGACGGCGCGGCATCCGATCGCAACGGTCGTCGCCTGGGTGCTGCTCCTGGCGCTGGCGGTCGGCACCGCGGTGTTCGGCCTCACCGGCGAGACGCTCTTCCAGCGACTCGAAGGCGACGCCCCGAGTGTCGACGGGGAGGCCTCTCACGCCGACGACGTGCTCGCCGGCGACGAGGCCGAGCGGGAGTCGTACACGGTTCTCGTCTACGGCGTGCCGTGGACCGACCCGGGTGCCGCAGCGATCACCGCGGATCTCGCCGCCGAGCTCGCGGGCGACGACGCCGTCACCCTCGCGGCGCCGTTCGGAGTTCCACCGCTCGCCGACGGCTCCCCCGATCCGCGCGTCGCACGCCTCGTCGCCGAGGACGGCGAGGGCTTTCTGATCACCGCGACCGTCGAAGGCTCGGCGACCGAGGAGCCGCCTGCCGCGCTCGTCGACGAGGTGCTGACGACCGTCCAGGAGGCGGCGGACGACTTCCGCGCCGAGTTCCCCGACGCGACGGTGGAGGTCGGAGGCAGCTCTCTCATCGTCGACTCGATCCTCGCGATCTCCGAGAACGACCTGCGGCGCGGCGAGACCGTCGCCCTGCCGATCGCCCTCGTCGTCATGCTCATCGTCTTCGGCGGGTTCATCGCCGCGGGAGTCCCGCTCGTCGGCGCGGGAGCTGCGATCGGCGGCGGCCTCGGCATCCTGTTCGGTGTCACCCTCGTGACCGATATCGACACGACGGTCATCAACGTGGTCACAGCCGTCGGGCTCGGACTCTCGATCGACTACGGGCTGCTCATGGTGTCGCGCTTCCGCGAGGAGTATCGGGGCCGGGCCGGCGTCGACGGCATCGGGCGGGCGACCCGGCTCGCCGCGATCGCCCGCACCGCCGGGTCGGCGGGTCGCACCGTCGTGTTCTCGGGGGTGATCTTCCTGATCGCGTCCGCCGGGCTGCTCGTCTTCGAACCGCGGATGGTGCGCGCCGTCGGGTTGGGCGCGATGGCTGTCACACTCATCGCGATCGTCTCGGCGCTGACCCTCATCCCGGCGCTGTTGTCGCTCACTGGTGACCGCCTGCTGCGCCCCGGCCTGCTGACCCGCATCCCCGGCGTCGGCCGGCTCATCTCCCGGTTCGGCGACGTCGCCCCCAAGGAGGGGTTCTTCTCGAAGCTCACGCGACGTGTGCAGCGGCATCCCGCGATCGTGACGATCGCCTGCGCGCTCGCGCTGATCATCGTGGGCAGCCCGATCGCGACGCTGCGGCTGGCGAACACGAGCGTCGACGCGACGCCAAGCTCCTCGGTGCAGTACGACTTCATCCGCACGCTCGAGACCGAGTTTCCGGATGCCACCACCCCGCGGGTTGCGCTCGTGACGCAAACTGAAGCCGACGGCGAGGAGTGGGGGCAGGCGGTCGCCGACCTCGAGCACGTCGCGTCGGTCGGCGACACCCGCGAGGTCGGCGAGGCCTGGCAGACGGATGTGCGGCTCGACGATCCCCAGAACGGAGTCGCCGTCGTCGGCGAGATCCGCGCGGACCGGGCCGCCGTGCAGGCCGACGCGCGGGCCAACGGGCTGGGTGACGCCTGGGTGACCGGCACCGACGCCCGCACGACCGACCTCGGCAACTCGCTGTTGGCATCCGCGCCATGGGCGGTGCTCATCCTCGCCCTCGGCACGATCGTGCTGATGTTCCTGATGACGGGGTCGCTCGTCATCCCGATCAAGGCCCTCGTCGCGAGCGCCCTGTCGCTCGGAGCGTCGATCGGCGTGCTCGTCTGGGGTTTCGAGATGGGCAACTTCGCCGGCATCATGGGCTTCGACGCGAGCACCGTGCACGGCGTCGACGTGCTCGTGCTGCTGTTGACCTTCATCTTCGGCTTCGGTCTCGCGATGGACTACGAGATGTTCATCCTGTCGCGCATCAAAGAGCAGGCGGATGCCGGCGTCGAAGCGACGGAGGCGATCGCGATCGGCCTGCAACGGTCGGGCCGCATCATCACCTCGGCTGCGCTCATCATCATCGTCGTGTTCGCCGGCTTCGCCACGGGCGACCTCATGGTGATCAAGCAGCTCGGCACGGCCCTCGCCGTCGCCGTGCTGCTCGACGCGACCCTGGTGCGGTGTCTGCTCGTGCCCGCCTTCATGACCTGGCAGCGCCGCATCATGTGGTGGGCACCCCGCTGGATGAAGCGCCTGCACGCCCGCTTCGGGTTGACCGACTGACCCGTCAGAGCAGCGCCGAGACCGGATTCTCGATACGGCGCACGAAGGCGGCCATCCATTCGGCTCCGACGGCGCCGTCGACGACCCGGTGATCGGCCGAGAGGGTGACGGTCATGACCGTCCCGACAGCGAGCACTCCGTCGTCGGCAACCGGCTGCTGTTTGGCGGCGGCGACCGCGAGGATGCCGGACTGCGGCGGGTTGAGGATCGCCGAGAACTCGTCGACGCCATACATCCCGAGGTTCGAGACCGAGAAGCTGCCCCCCTCGAGCTCGTGCTGCTGCAGCTTCCCCGCCCGCGCACGTTCGGCGAGTTCGGCAACCGTCGCACTGACCTCGAGGAGTGACATCCGATCGACCCCGCGCAGCACGGGCGTCAGAAGGCCGCCGTCGACCGCGACCGCGACCGCGATGTCGGCTCCCGTGAAGCGCAGGAGGCTGTCGCCGCCCCAGATGGCATTCGCCGCGGGCACGTCGATGAGGGCTCCCGCGACGGCCTTGAGCACGAAGTCGTTGACCGAGACTTTGCGTTCGGCCGCCTCGTTGACCTGAGCACGGAGCGCCATGAGCCGATCGACGCGGCAATGCGCCGTGATGTAGAAGTGCGGAACCGTCGTCTTGCTCTCGGTGAGCCGCCGCGCGATCGCCTTGCGCATGCCCGTGAGCTTCTCGGGGATGCCCTGCGCCGCACCCGCCGACGGGAGCGGGGGCTGGGTCGCAGCACCAACCGGCGCGGCGGCGACACCGTCGAGGTCTCGACGCACGATCCGTCCCCCGGGTCCGGTGCCGGCTAGCGTCGCGAGGTCGATACCGCGCTCGCGCGCGAGCCGTCGCACGATCGGGCTCGCGACGCGCCTGCTGGGATCGGCCTGCGGCGGAGGCGACGCCACCGATGCCTCCGCCACAGGGATCTCTGCCGCCGGCACCTCGGGCACCGGGACCTCCGAGGCGCCGGCGGCGGCGAGCGCGGGCCCGATGGCATCCTCCCCTTCGCCCGTCGCGAGTATGACGGCGATCGGCGCGCCGACCTCGATGCTGTCGCCTTCGCTGACGAGCAGCCGTCCGACGGTGCCCGCCACTTCGCTGGCGTACTCGACGACGGCCTTCTCGGTCTCGATCTCGGCGAGCAGATCGCCGACGGCGAGCTGCTGTCCGGGCTGGACGATCCAGGTCTGGATCGCGGCTTCGGTGACCCCGGCGAGAGCGGCCGGCATCCGCACCACGCTCACCATCAGCGGCCGCCCATCCCCGCGCGCACGCGTTCGAGGCCGGCGACGACCTCTTCCGTGCGGGCGATGGCGGCGCGTTCCAGCACCTTCGAGATGCTCGGGCTGGCCTCGCTTCCGGTGACCCGCTGCACCGGCTGATCGAGCCAGTCGAACAGCCGCCGCTGGATCTCGTCGGCGAGCCAGCCGCCATACGACGTGCCCTGCGCGCCCTGCTCGACGATGAGCACGGCGTTGGTCTTCTTCACACTGGCCTCGATCGTGGCCCAGTCGAGAGACGCGCGGTCGAGCCACCGCAGGTCGATCAGTTCGGCGTCGATGCCGGTCTGCTCGATCGCCTCGAGGGAGTGCCCGACCATCGAGAGGTAGGAGATGACGGTGACGTCGGAGCCTTCCCGCCGGATCGCCGCCGTGCCCGGCGGGATGATGTAGTCGAGGTCGCCCTCGGGGACACGATCGGCGGTGCCGTACAGATCGACGTGCTCGATCACCAGCACCGGGTCCTGGAGCGCGAGCGCTGCGTTCATCAGGCCGACATAGTCGGCCGCCGTCGACGGGGCCACGATGCGCCAGCCGGGGGCGGTCGCGAAAATGCCCGCCGGGTCCATGAGGTGCTGCGAGCCGTAACCCGAGCCCATAGCCACCTTCGTGCGCAGTACGAGCGGTACCGGGTTGTCGCCGCCGAACATGTGGCGGGCCTTGCCGATCTGGTTGAACACCTGATCCGCGGCCACCCACATGAAGTCCGGGTACATGAACTCCACCACCGGCCGGAAGCGGCCGTCGAGCGCGAGTCCGCCGCCGAGGCCGGTGAAGGCGTTCTCGCTGATCGGGGTTCCGAGCACGCGCCCGTCGCCCGGGGCGTCGGCTCCATACTTCTTCCACAGACCCTTGGTCGCTCCGTTCGTGCCGCCGTTCAGGCGGTGCACATCTTCGCCCATCACCACGATGCGCGGGTCCTGCTCCATCCGGCGGTCCATGACCCCGGCCACGGCATCCACGAACGTCGTGTCGGTCCAGGCGCCCGTGTGCGTCGCCGGTTCGAGCACGCGCATCCCGTCGAGCTCGCTGCCGTCGCCGCGGATGCCGACATCGACGAAGCCCGGGTCGGGCCACAGCTCGGGCCGGATGCGGCGCTTGCCGGGGTTGTCTGGATCGGCTTCGACGAGTTCGCCGGCGACCTCGGCCATCACCGCTTGAACCGTCGCGCGCACGGCGAGCGCGCCGGCGTCGTCGAGCAGTCCGAGCTTGGTCATCTCGGTCGCGACGCGCTCGAGCGGGTCGCGACCGCGCCAGGCTTGCTCCTCTTCCTTCGTGCGGTAGCCGAAGGCGCTTCCCGGGTACGGGCCGTTCTGGTGGAAGAACCGGTACACCTCGGCCTCGATCACGGCGGGGCCGTCGCCCGCGCGCATCCGCTCGGCCGCCTCCTCCATCGCGAGGTGGACGGCGAGGGGGTCCATGCCGTCGACCCGCCAGCCCGGGATGCCGAAGCCCTGCCCGCGCACGGACAGGCGGGTGTCGGCGGTGATCTCGGAGACGTGGGTGGAGACGCCGTACAGGTTGTTCTCGATGAAGAAGGCGACGGGCAGCTTCCAGGTCGCGGCGAGGTTCATCGACTCGAGAACCGAGCCGATCTGGCTCGCGCCGTCGCCGAAGTAGTTGATCGTGAGGTCGCTGGTGCCGCCCGCGGGAGTGCTGTGCTTCTGAGCCCAGGCGTTGCCGGCCGCCATCGCCGCGCCGCCGCCGACGATCGCGTTGGTGCCGAGCGCGCCGGCCTCGAACCACTGGAGGTGCATGGAGCCGCCCCGGCCGCGGCAGTACCCGTCGGCGAGCCCGAGGATCTCGGCGAGGGTGCGCCGCAGCACCGTGCGGATCTCGGGCGTCACCGGGTTCGCCAGGTCGAGCCGGCCGCCGGAGACGTGCGTGATCGCCTTGGCGAGGAATTGGTGGTGCCCGCGGTGTGAGCCGTTGACGGCATCCGTCGAGCGCAGCCCGACGATCGAGCCGACCGCACCACCCTCCTGCCCGATGCTGGAGTGCGCGGGTCCGTGAACGAGGCTCTCGGCGGCGAGCTCGAGCACGGTCTCCTCGAAGGCGCGGATGAGGTGCAACTGGCCGAGCATCGTCTGAAGCAGCGCGGGGTCGGCAGCCTTCCAGTCGGCGGGGGTGGTCGAGAGTTCGACCCAGGGCGTCCCGGTCTGCAGACTCCGTCGTTTCGGCATAGGGGCAGAGTAGACCTGATTGAATCCAATCGCAATCCAAGCGCCGCAGAAAGGCCTCATCTGGGCCGGTCTGTTCGTGTTATTGTATCCAACATGGCGACTATGCCGGGACTGCGTGGTGCCGAGCACCTCGGTTTCACGGTGCCCGATCTCGACGAGGCGGAGCGTTTCCTCGTCGAGGTGCTCGGCGCCGAGAAGGTGTATTCGCTCGGCCCGTTCGAACGCGACGACGACTGGATGAGCGTGCACTTGGGCGTGCACCCGCGCACCGTCATGCGCGAATTGCGCTTCTTCCGCCTGGGACATGGGCCCAACCTCGAGGTATTCCAGTACGAACCCGCCGACGGTCAGAACCCGCCGCCCCGCAACAGCGATCTCGGCGGGCACCACCTGGCTCTCTACGTCGATGACCTCGATGCCGCGATCGCGCACCTGCGGGAACACCACGTCGAGATCATGGGTGGGCCGACCGCGAGTCGCGGGCCCAGCGAAGGTCAACGCTGGGTGTACTTCCGCGCTCCGTGGGGCATGCAGTTCGAACTCGTCTCCTTCCCCGCCGGGAAGGCCTACGAAGCGGGTGCGCACACACGGCTGTGGCATCCCGCGAACCCTGCAGAATGAAGCCTGTGACCGAGCTCGCCGCCCATGGCGCCGCGGGGGCCAGAATCGCGAGCGAATTGCGCGACGCGATTCTCGACGGCGAGTACGCCCCCGGCACGCGCATCCGCCAGGAAGATCTCGCCGACCGGTACGGCGTGAGCCGCGTGCCGGTCCGTGAGGCGTTGCGGATGCTCGAAGCCGAGGGGCTGCTGACCCTCGTCGCCAACACGGGCGCCTGGGTGACCCGGCTGACGCTCGCCGACTGCGAAGAGCTTTACCGCATCCGCGAGCGCATCGAGCCGCTGCTGCTCGCCTACAGCATCCCGGCCCTGACACCGGCGGCGATCGATCGGTTCGCCGAACTCGCCGACGCGATGGAGGCGGCCGACGACGTCGAGGAGTTCCTGCGGCTCGACCGCGAGTTCCATCTCGGCAGCTACGCGGGCGCCGACACGTCGGTGCTCGGCGACCTCGTGCTCGGGTTGTGGAACCGCACCCAGCATTACCGCCGCGCCTTCACCCGGGTGTTCCGTTCCGAGGGCGACCGGAGTGTGCATCACGATCACCAGCTGCTCGTCGCGGCCTTTCGGCGCCGCGACGCCGAGGAGGCCGAGCGGATCCTCGCCGCCCACATCCGCCGCACCCGCCTGGAGCTGGCGCGGCATCCCGATCTCTTCAGTTAGGACCCCGCATGGCCATCGCGACCGTCAATCCCGCAACGGGCGAGATCGAGAAGACTTTCGATCCGCACTCCCCCGCCGAGGTCGAGCGGCGTCTCACCCTGGCGGCCTCGGCGTTCGCGACCCTGAAGGGGACGACGTTCGCGCAGCGCGGGGAATGGATGCGCTCGGCCGCCGACCTGCTCGAAGCGGATGTCGACCCGCTCGCCGAGATCGTCACGCGTGAGATGGGGCGGCCGATCGGCGGGGCGCGTGCCGAGGTGCTGAAGTGCGCCAAGGGGATGCGGTTCTATGCCGACCACGCGGAGGAGTTCCTGGCCGACGAGCCGCTCGACGATCCCTCGAAGGTCGGCGCCTCGCGGGCGGTCGCGCGCTATCAGCCGCTCGGTGTCATCCTCGCCGTGATGCCCTGGAACTACCCGCTCTGGCAGGTCGTGCGCTTCGCCGCACCCGCCCTCATGGCGGGCAACACCGGTGTGCTCAAGCACGCATCCAACGTGCCGCAGTCGGCGCTCTACCTCGACACCCTGTTCACTCGCGGCGGGTTCCCGGAAGGGGCCTTCACGAGCCTGTTGATCGGCTCGGCGGAGGTCGCGGCGGTGATCGAAGACCCGCGGGTGCGTGCCGTGACCCTCACCGGCTCCGAACCGGCAGGCCGCTCGGTCGCATCGACCGCGGCCGCTCAGGTGAAGAAGTCGGTGCTCGAACTCGGCGGCTCCGACCCCTTCATCGTCATGCCGAGCGCCGACCTCGACGCGGCCGTGACCACCGCCGTCAACGCCCGCACCGTCAACAACGGGCAGTCGTGCATCGCGGCCAAACGGTTCATCATCCACGAGGCGGTCTACGACGCCTTCATCGCAGGTTTCACCGACGCGATGGCCGGCCTCCGGGTCGGTGACCCCCTCGATGAGCAGACCCAGATCGGCCCGATCGCGACCGCATCGGGCCGGGATGAGCTGAGCGAACTCGTCGACGACGCGCGGGCAAAGGGCGCCGATATCCTCACCGGCGGCTCCGCATCCGACGGGCCCGGCTGGTTCTACCCGCCGACCGTCATCGCCGGCGTCACCCCGGCGATGCGCGTCCACCTGGAAGAGACCTTCGGGCCGGTCGCCACGGTCTACCGAGTGAAGGATGCCGACGAAGCCATCGCCCTGGCGAACGTCAACGACTTCGGGCTCTCATCGAGCGTCTGGACCACGGATGCGGCCGAGCGCGAGCGCTTCGAGAACGAGATCGAAGCCGGCGCCGTCTTCGTCAACGGCATGACCGTCTCCTACCCCGAACTCCCCTTCGGCGGCATCAAGAACTCCGGCTTCGGCCGCGAACTCGCCGCCGCCGGCATCCGGGAGTTCTGCAACCTCAAGACCGTGTGGGAGGCGTGATGGCGCGTGTCGGGTTCCTCGGCCTCGGCACCATGGGGCGCGAGATGGCGCGGCGTCTCGTCGACGCCGGGCACGACGTCGTCGTGTGGAATCGCTCCGCCGAACCGGTCGCGGCGCTCGTCGCCGCCGGCGCGACCGCGGCGGACACCCCGGCAGCCGCTCTGGCCGCTCCGATCTCTTTCTCGATCCTGGCGAACGACCAGGCCGCCGAGCAGGTGCTCTCGCCCGCCAACCTCGGCGACCACCCGGGTCGGCTGCACGTCGCCATGGCGTCACTGAGCCCGTCGGCTGCCGACCGGCTCAGTGCGCTCCACGCAGATCTCGGGATCGGCTACCTCGCCGCGCCGGTCGTCGGGCGTTCCACCGTCGCTGCGGCCGGAGGGCTCAACATCATCGCGGCGGGCGCCCCGAGCGACCTCGAGCGCGCCGCCCCCTACTTCGAGATCATGGGCAAGCGGGTCTGGACGGTCGGCACCGAGGCTCGCACGGCGAATGTCGTCAAGGCCGCCGTCAACTACACCATCATCCACGCGCTCCAGGCGATCGGCGAGTCCGTCGCGTTGGTCGAGGCGAACGACGTCGATGCCGGCCTCTTCACCGAACTGCTTTCCTCGACCCTCTTCCCGGGACCGGTGTACAGCGGCTACGGCTCGATGATCGCCGAACGCCGCTACACGCCGCCCGGCTTCACGATGGCGCTCGGCTCGAAAGACCTCGGTCTCGCCGAGGCGATCGCCGCCGACGCCGGCATCGCGATTCCGACCGCGCCGGTGCTTCGTGAGGTGTTCGACGCCGCCCTCGCCTCCGAAGACCTGAAGGACCTCGACTGGTCGGCCGTGGCCGAGATCACCCGGCAGGGAAGGTACCCCGCCAGGTGAATCAGTGGCGGGTCTCGCCTCGTCCCGCGGGAGTGTTGAGGTGGGATTGCGCATCGCGAGCCGCGAGCATCGGCCCGTCGAAGCTGTAGTAGCGGGTACCGGCGATGAGCAGGTCTTCGGCCGGGAACTTGGTGATGACCTCGCACCCGTCGGCGGTCACCACGACCTCCTCCTCGATGCGTGCGGCACCCCAGCCGTCGGCGGACGGCCAGTAGGTTTCCAGCGCGAACACCATTCCCTCCTCGAGCACCTCGGGGTGCTCGAGCGACACCAGGCGGCTGAACACCGGCTTCTCCCAGATCGACAGGCCGACCCCGTGGCCGTACTGGAGCGCGAAGGCGGCCTCCTCGTCGGCGAACCCGAACTCCTGCGCGGTCGGCCACACCTTCACGATGTCGGCCGTCGTCGCTCCGGGCTTCACCAGGGCGATCGCCCAGTCCATGTACTCCCGTGCACGGGTGTATGCGTCCCGCTGCGCGTTCGAGGCGGAACCGACCGCGAAGGTGCGGTAGTAGCAGGTGCGGTAGCCGTTGAAGGAGTGCAGGATGTCGAAGAACGCCGGGTCGCCCGGCCGGATCAGCCGGTCCGAGAAGACATGAGGATGCGGCGAGCAGCGCTCTCCGGAGATCGCATTGACCCCCTCGACGTACTCCGACCCGAGGTCGTAGAGCGTCTTGGCGACCAGCCCGACCGCCTCGTTCTCCCGCACGCCCGGCTTCAGGAACCGGTACAGCTCGTCGTAGGCGGCGTCCACCATCGACGCGGCCTGGGTGAGCAGCCGGATCTCGTCGCCCGTCTTGACCCGCCGCGCCTCCATGAAGACCTGCTGACCGTCGAGCACCGTGATGCCGGCCTTCTGAAGCGCGAACAGGATCGGCAACTCGATCACGTCGACCCCGAGCGGCTGGTCGGCGAGACCGAACTTCTCGAGCTCCCGCTTGATCTTCGCCGCGACGGCATCCGCGATCCCGGCGTCGGGCGTGAACGCTCCCCGAAGCGTCGAGATGCCCGCCCGTGCGCCACTTTCGAGCCGCGGGCGCACCGCGCCCTCGTGCGGCGCGTTGGGGTCGGCATCCATCTCGGCGGTCGTCACGTCGAGCCACGGGTTGTAGAGCCCGTGATGCTTCGCGGCCGACCCGAAGTCCCACGAGATCGGATCGGAGTTGCGGGTCAGCAGCGCGAAGCGGATGAGCTTGTCCATCGCCCAGGTACCGATGTGCGTCGACGTCATGTACCGGATGTTCGAGAAGTCGAACGCGAGCACCGCCCCGAGTTCGCTGCGCTCCAGCTGCGCTTTCAACCGGGCCAGCCGTGCCGAACGCAACCGGTCGAAGTCGATCCGCGCCTCCCAGTCGACGGCGTTGGTCCCCGTTGATGCTGTGTTCTTCACGTACTGGTCCTCTCGGTCATTCCGGCACCACGTCGGCGGGCGGGGCGGGCATGTCCAACTCGAAGCCCATGACGCGGTGGAATCGCGCGAGCGCGTTCCACACCGAGATGGACATGACGAGTTCGACCGTCGCCTCATCGCTGAACTTGTCGGTCCATTCGGCCGAGAGGTCGGCCGGAACGACGTGCGGCTCGGCCGCGAACGACACGACCGGCGGGTCTTGGGTCAAGCGCACGGTCAACTCGAGAGCGAGGCGAAGGTCGGCATCGAGAGCCTCCCAGTCGCGCTGAACGACCTTTCGAATGATGTCGTCGGGGATTCCGTTGCGCCGTGCCGACGCGTACCGATGGCTCACCGTGTAGCGGCAGTGGTTGAGGTGCCCCACCAGCAGTGCCGACAGCTCCTTGATCGCGATGTCGACGACGCCTGGGCTCGCGACGGCGCGAAGGAACGGCAGGTAGGCCGAGAACAGCCCCGGACGGTTCAGGATCGCCTGCCACGTGGCGAGCAGCGTGCCGTACTGGGCGAGCCCCGACTCCACCATCGCCAGATCCTCTGCTGCGACGGATTCTCGCGACACCAGGCCGACGAGGGTCATCGGCTGCCCTCCGCGAACATCGCGGCGAACATCTCGAGCGACCGATCCAGTGCCTCGGCGTACGGCAGTTGTTCGAGAACGTGGGCAGACGGTCGACCGGCCGCGACGGCACCCCCGGCCCGTGCCGCGTTCTGCAGCCAACCCTCCGCCGACGTAGCAAGCTCACCAGGTTCGACGACGCGGTTGATCAGGCCGATCTCCTGGGCGCGCTGAGCGGTGAACGGCTCTCCCGCGCCGATGTTCTCCATCGCGGCGCGCACCCCGAGCCGCTTGATGAGCGGAACCTGGGCCACCATGGGCCAGATTCCGACGCTGACCTCGTAGGTGCCGATGAGTGCGGTGGGGACGGCGACGGCGTAGTCGCACGCGGCGACGATCGAGGCGCCCGACGCGACGGCGTCGCCGTTCACCTGGGCGACGACGGGCTTCGTCAGCAACGGGAAGATCTTCAGCAGGGCGACGAGTGCCGTGGCGAACTCGACCGGATCCGCTCCCGCACGCAGGGCCCCGACGTCGAGCCCTCCGCAGAAGACGTCGCCGGCGCCCGTCAGAACGATGCCACTCACACTGCGATCGTCGTCGGCGGCCCGCAGGCCGTCGACGAGCCTCGCCATCGACGTCGGGTCGAGCAGGTTGCGCCCCGTTCCTTCGATGGTGACGGTCGCGAGGCGCGGGGTCTGGTCGTGGGTCATGGTGCGATCTGCCTTTCGACGGGGGGCGTGGCCGACTTTCGGCCGGCGGCTCGCAGCACCCGGATGCGACGTCCGGCCCGGACGATCAGGCCGACGGCGCCGTCGGGGAAGAACCGAACGATGAGGATCACCACGGCGGCCTCGATGAGCGTGGCCCAGCCCGCGAAGTCCGCGGTGTACTGGCGCAGGAGGAAGACGACGACGGCACCGAGGATCGGTCCGGACAGGGTGCCCATCCCGCCGATGACGCACACGACGACGGCATCCAGGGTGTATTGCACGCTGAACGCCGAGTTCGGCGTGAGGTTGCCGTTCTGCAGAGCGACGACCGCACCCATCGAGCCGGCGAGGAAGGCGCTGATCGCCCACACCGGCACGAGGGTGCTGAGCCGCCGGACCCCCAGGCTCACCGCGCCATCCTCGTTGTCGCGCAAGGCAAGCAGACGAAGCCCCAGGGGCGAGTTCTTGACCACCAGTACGACGAGGAAGGTGACCACGGCCAGCACGATCGCGACCCGCAGAAGCGTGGTGAGGTCGAGCATCGCGCTCGGGGGAATCGGGTAGCCGCGCGAGGCTCGCGTGAAGTCCCAGTTGAGCATCCACCCCAGCGCGGCGAGGGCGATGCCGAGGGTGCCGATCGCGAAGTACGGACCCCGGAGCCGCAGCATCGGATACGCGAGCACGACGCCGATCGCCGCGGAGGCAAGGCCGGCACCGAGAAGAACGGGGATGAGTGGCCAGCCGGCGTAGTCGAGCACGACCGCGGCGGTGTAGCCACCGACCCCGACGAAGATCGAGTGGCCGAGTGAGAACTGGCCGCCGAAGCCGCTCACCAGGTTCCACGCCATGGCGAGACACGCCAGCAGCAGCAGGCTGGTGAGCTGGTTGGTGATCGCGAGGCGGAACAGGTCGGCGGTGGCGAACAGCGCCGCTGCGACGACGATCGGCACCGCATACTGCGCGACCGTCGTCACTCGGATGGGAGGCTTCACGGCGACTCCTGACGGGGCGGCGGTCATGCGCTGCGCACCCGGGCGAACAGGCCGTTCGGCCGTAGCAGCAGAACGACGACGAGGATGCCGAAGACGACGACATCGCGGTACTGGGCGCCGAAGATCACGGCGCCCGCGCTCTCGACGATGCCGACGATGAGTCCGCCGACGAGGGTCCCCCGAATCGAGCCCAGCCCGCCGATGACGACGACCGTGAACGCCCTCAGCAGCCACGAGGTCCCGGACACCGGGTCGACCGAGAACGACAGCGCGATCAAGGTGCCGCCGATCGTCGCGACGGCCGCCGCGATCGCGAGCACCATCGCGTAGGTGTGCTTGAGGTCGATGCCGACGAGCCCTGCCGCCTCCGGGTCGATCGCCGCGGCCTTCACCTGACGACCGAAGCGGGTTCGGTTCAGAACAAGGTCGAGGACGACGACGAGCACGATGGCGATCGCCAGCGCGATGAGCAGGGACGTCCGCATCCCGATTCCCGCGATCTCGATCCGGCCGTTCGCGTAGTCGGCGTTGATCGTGCGCGGATTGGAGGTGAATGCCAGGAGCAGGAGGCTCTGGATCACCACGGAGACACCGAACGTCGCGGTGATCGGTGCCTCCGTGCTGTGGAGCAGAAGCGGGTTGAGGACGAATCGCTGGAGCGGGTAGGCGACCAGACCGACGATCAGCGCGGCCGGGATCGCCAGGAGCAGCGGGTCTCCGCCGATGGCCACGACCAGGACCGAGGTGAGAAACGCACCGACGACCAGGAACTCACCGTGCGCGAGGTTCACCATGCGGATCACCCCGAACACGAGAGACAACCCGAGTGCGGTCGTCGCGTAGAGCCCCCCGAGAAGGACTCCTTGCACCACTACATCCATTGATTCGTCCTCAACCTCACGACTCAGCGCAGCCCGGGAACGGGCGCCTGAATCGGCTCGGCCGCGGCGCCGTCGGCGTCGAGTACCAGCACCTGGTCGCTGCCGACCCACTGCGTCTGAACGGCAGGCAGCGCTGCCGCGTGCCCGTCGTCGAACGCGATCTCTCCGGCGGGGTAGGTCGCGTCCGTCTCGGCGATCGCGTCGCGGATGGCCTCGGGATCGATGCTTCCGGCCGCCGCGATGGCGTCCAGCAGCACCTTGGCGGCGGTGTAGCCGTAGACGATCGTGCCCAGATCGGAGTTCACGCCACCGGTCGTCGCCGAGAACTCATCGATGAACTCCTGCTCACGATCGAGCCCCATGCCCGCGGCGAACCAGTTGGCGGCCAGGACACCGTCGGCGAGTCCATCGCTGAGCCCGGGGTAGCCTCCCGTGTTGCCGGCCTTCTCGAGGAAGACGACCTGCGGGTCGTAGCCCTGCGCCTTCATCTCGCGAAGCAGCGCGATTCCGTCCGGCGGGATGACCTGGGCGATCACGACGTCGGCTCCCGCCGCCTTCGCCTCGGCGACCTGGCTCGAGAAGTTCGTGTTGCCCACCGGGAACTGCTCATGGGCGACGATCTCGTAGCCGAAAGACTCGGCCTTGTCGCTCCAGAGGCCACCCATGACGATGCCGTCCTCCTCCTGGTCGGTGAAGAGCGCCACCTTCTTGTTCGTCTCGACGAGGTCGGCCGCCTGGAACTGGGTGTCGGTCATCTGGACCTCGTCGAAGAACAGGTCGAAACTCCAGTTCCAGCCCTCCGGAGCGCCCCCCTTCCACGCCTGGATCGGCGTGATCGTGATGACCGTCGGGATCTGCAGCTGCTCGGCCACGACCGAGACCGGGATGCTGAGCGGCGGTGTCGCCGGGCCGAGAAGCGCGACGGCGCCGGCGTCGAGAACGAGGTCGCGCGCCTGTTCGCTCGCGGTGTCCGATGCGGAGGCGTTGTCCTGAACGACGAGCTCGATCTCGCGGGCGTTCCCGTCGATCGAGATGCCGCCCGCTTCGTTCACCTCGTCGATGGCGAGCTGGTACCCGGTCTGCAGCGACGTGCCGAAGGCCTGCAGCGGACCGGTCAACGGCAGGGTGGCGCCGATCGTGATCGGCTCAGCCGATCCTTCGGCTTCGGCAGTACAGGCGGACGCGCCGAGAGCGACCGCGAGGGCGATCGGGACGGCGAGAACTCTGGTGCGGTTCATGCAAACAACTCCTTTGTCTGGTGCACGGGTTTTCTGGTATTCGGTGGCGTGCTCATTCGGTTCCGCCGAGTCCCAGGTATGCCTCCTGGAACTCCGCGTCGCCGAGGTCGTCGGGAGCCCCGTCGAAGACGATCTCTCCCCGTTTGAGGAGAACCGCTCGGTCGGAGAGCTCCAGAGCTTGATGGACGTTCTGTTCGATCAGAACGACGGCGGTACCCCACGCCGCGATCTGCTCGACCGCCGTGAGCATCCGGTCGACGATCACCGGGGCGAGGCCGAGGGAGAGCTCGTCGAAGACGACGAGCCGGGGTTCCGAGGCCAGGGCACGCCCGATGGCGACCATCTGCTGCTCGCCGCCGGAGAGGGTCCCGGCCTGGCGTCCGGCGAGGTCGACGAGTCGCGGAAAGAGTTCGTAGACCCGGTCCAGTGGCCCGGTGTCCCGGGAGTGACGTAGCCCGAGTTCGAGGTTCTCACGCACCGACATCGTGCCGAACAGCCGACGACCCTCGGGAACGAGCGACATCCCCGCACGCACCCTGCGGTGCGGACTCACGCGGGTGACGTCGCGACCGGCGAAGCGGATGCGACCCGAGCGTGCGGCGATCGTGCCCTGGATGGTGCGCGCGAGGGTCGACTTCCCCGCACCGTTCGCTCCGAGCACCGCGACGACTTCACCCGGGTGGACCGTGAAGGACACGGCGGGAAGAACCCGGACCGCGCCGTAGCCCGCCGAGACCGACTCCAGTTCGAGGAGCGGGGCGCCGGTCGTCGCGACGGCCGCCCGGGCCTCCGCTTCACGCTCGCGCGGCTGGCCGATGTAGATCTCGATGACTCGTGGGTCGGCAGAGACCTGCTGAGGCGTGCCCTCGAGGAGCTTCTCTCCCCATTCGAGGACCACGACCCGCTCGGCGAGCCGGTGGAGCACATCTTGTACGTGCTCGACGATGAGGATCGTGCGACCGCTTTCGCGGATCGCGGCGATCAGCTCGATCAGGTCCTCGAGGTCCTTTCCGGTGAGTCCGGCGGCGACTTCGTCGAGCAGAACGAGCTGGGGGTCGAGCGCCAGCACACGCGCGAGCTCGAGGCGCTTCAACTCGAGGAGGCCGAGATTTCCCGCCGGAACCTCGGCCTTCGCCGACATCCCGCTGAGCGCGAGTGCGTCGCGGACGACGTGCGCGCGACGCGATCTCGGAACCACCTGTGCCGCTACCTCGAGGTTCTGCCGCACCGTGAGCTTGCGGAAGGGCTTGGGGATCTGATGTGCGAGGCCGATGCCGCGACGCGCCGCGTCGACCCGGGCGGCGCGCGTCATGTCGAGGCCACAGACCTCGAGCGTGCCGCTGGTGGGGCGCCGTGCTCCGCACAGCATCGACAGCAGTGTGCTCTTGCCCGCACCGTTCGGGCCCATGATGCCGACGACCTCGCCGCGGCGCACCTCGAGTTCGACCCCCGAAACGGCGGTGACGCCACCGAAGGCCATCGTGAGTCCCGACGCTCGGATCACCACCTCGTCCGACTGATCGTCGGGCGAGGAGATTTCGCCGGGCTCGTTCATACTCCGACCTGAGCCGGGACGACGGTGTCCATGACCACGTCGAAGTGAGCGCGCATGGTTTCGACATCCGGGGCGGTCGCCGCGACGTAGAAGTCGGGGCGCACCAGGAGGTGCTGGATGCCGTGCGCGCGCATCCACTCGGTGTACGTTCCGTCGAGGTCGATGACGTCGGCCGCCACCCCGAGGGCACCCACCGCGAGCTCGCGACCGCCGGCCGCGACGAATCGCTCACGCTGCGCCACACTGAGGGGCGACGCGGCGTCCGCGGACGAGAGCAGGAACCAGCCCCGGCCGACGACGTCGTCGAAGCGTCCGGTGCGGCCCGCGTGGGCGACGCGACCCTGGATCGACGGCTTGCCCGCCAGGGGGTCGGTCGACACCCAGGTGCCTTCGCCGAGCAGCGCCTCGTGAGACGACACCGGGCCGAGCTTCGACTGCACCGCGTACTCGGCCTTCATCCGCTCGTCGCGCGCGGCCGCCTCGGCGGGATCCGCCACGCAGATGACGCGCCCGAGATCGGCCGAGAAGTTGATGTACCACTTCGCCTGTTCACGCCGCTCGTTCGCCCACTCGTCGAGAAGGGCGGTGTCCGAGACGCCGGAGAGCACGAGGTCGAGCCGCCAGATGAGGTTCTCGATGTCGCGAAGGCCGGCACACATCCCCTCACCCGCGAAGGGTGGCATGAGGTGTGCGGCGTCTCCCGCGAGGAGGGCGCGGCCGGCTCGCCAGTTCTCGACGTACTTGGCCTGGAACCGCCAGACGACAGCCCTGTCGAGCTTGGTGTTGTCGGGGGTCAGCCCCCACGGCTCGAGCAGGCTCCACACCTTCGCGGGCGACGCGAGTTCGGTGAGGTCGTCGTCGGGCAGCGCCATGAACTCCCAGCGCCGGCGTCCGGGGCCCCCGGGAACGACCGTCGTCGGCCGTGCCGGGTCGCAGATCTGAAAGTGGGCCGTGCGGTAGGTCGGCATCACCTCGGGGGTCACGTCGACGACCAACCAGTCCGAGAAGAAGTTGAGGTCGGTGAACTCCCGGCCGGTCGCCGTGCGGATGAAGCTGTTGGCGCCATCCGAGCCGATCGCGTAGCGCGCGCGAACCGAACCCGAGCGACCGCCTTCCTTGCGGACGGCGACCGCGCCATCGGCGACGACTTCGTGGAAGGTCACGGTGACCTCGTCGTCGGTCTGCTCGAAGCCGTCGACCTGGTTGCCCGGGAGGAGCCGCACCGACGGCAGCGAGGTGATGATCGCGCGAAGCCGATCTTCGAGCTCGGGCTGACTGAACCAGTACCGATTGCGCCAGCCGTCGGGCGCCTTCGACACCCAGTCGACCTCCATCAGGATTTCCTCGGCCGCGTTCAGCCAGTAGTAGTGATCGTCATGGAAGTCGACCGAGCTGTCGTTGTCGGAGTCGATCCCGATCTGCGACAGGATGCGCGCGATCTCGTGGTCGAAGGTCACGGCGCGCGGCAGCGGGTAGGGGCTCGGCCAGCGCTCGATCCCGACGACCGAGTATCCGCGTTGCCCGAGAAGAACAGCGGCGAACAGCCCGACCGGACCGAGACCGACGATGACGACATCGGCTTCGAGATCGGTGCGCGAGGCGTCGGAAGGAACTTGCGACATTGAAAACTCCAAAAGTGACGAGTCGTTCATCTGTGAACGGCACCACGTTATAGAGTGGAATCTCAGAAAGTCAAGCGACACTGGTCGCACCCCGGCGGACTTGGATGACTCGGTATCGTGGGGCGAGACGTGGCAAGGGAGCAAGCACAGCGATGGCACACGGGACAGTCGCAGTCAGCTCGACCGAGCAGCCGCCCGGCAGGCGAGTTCGCAAAGCCGAGCTGACGCGCCGACGCATCCTCGATGCGGCGCGCGCGCTGATGGCCGAGGCGGGGCCGGAATCGGTGACGATCCTCGCGATCACCGAACGCGCCGACATCGGCCAAGGCACGTTCTACAACTATTTCCCGTCCCGTGACGCGATCGTCGATGCCGTCATCTTCGACGTCGTGGAGACCCTCGGACAACGACTCGACGCCCTCACCGCCGGGATGTCGGACGCCGCCGAGATCTACTCGTTCTCGCTGCGGCACCTCATGCAGACCGCCGTGAGCGATCCCGTCTGGGGCTGGTTCGTCGTGCGACTCGGTATCGCTCAAGACGGCCTGCTCAAGGCGCTCGGCCCGCGGGCCTCGCGCGACATCCAGATCGGTGTCGACAGCGGGCGCTTCAACGTCGATGACGTCGCGCTCGCATCGGCGATGACCTTCGGCTCCCTGCTGGCGGCGATGCACAGCTACCTCGACAATCGCAGCGCCGAAGACCCGAGCCAGCACTATGCCGAGAACCTTCTGCGCATGGTCGGGTTGTCGACCGAGGAGGCGCACCGCGTGTCGCGTCTGCCCCTTCCGCCCCTCCCCGACCTCCCGCGCTAGGCCGACGGAAGGCAGCCTGGCGTTGCCGCGAACGCCAGAAAGTGGCCGCCCTACGGCTCCAGCGCGCGCAGCTTCGAGATCTCGTACAACGTCACCGACACGGCGATGCCGGCGTTGAGCGACTCGGTCGCGGAGTCGATCGGGATGCTGACGACGGCGTCGCAGGTCTCGGTGACGAGCCGCGACAGGCCCTTGCCCTCACTGCCGACGACGATCACGACCGGCTCCTTCGCGAGGGCGAGGCCGGGCAGCGACACGTCGCCGCCGCCGTCGAGGCCGAGCACGAAGACGCCCCGGCTCTTGAGGTCTTTCAGCGTCTGGGTCAGGTTCGACGCCATCGCGACCGGCACGCGCGAGGCGGCGCCCGCGGACGTCTTCCAGGCGGATGCCGTCATCCCGACACTGCGCCGCTGCGGCACGATCGCGCCCTGACCGCCGAACGCGGCGATCGACCGCACGATCGCGCCGAGGTTGCGCGGATCGGTGATGCCGTCGAGCGCGACAAGCAGCGGCACCCGGCCGCGCTTCTCGATCTCGTCGAGCATCTCGAGCGGGTGCGCGTACTCGTACGCGGGAACCTTGAGGGCGATGCCCTGGTGCACGGAGTCGGGCCCCGACATGCGGTCGATCTCCTGCCGCATCACCTCGAGCACCGGGATGTGGCGCTTGCCGGCGAGGGAGATCGCCTCTTTCACGCGATCATCCATCTCGAGGCGCGAGGCGATGTACAGCGTCGTCGCGGGGATCTTCGCCCGCAGTGCCTCGACGACCGAGTTGCGGCCGGTGACGACCTCGGCCTCGCCCTCCTTCTTCGGGGCGCGGCGTTGCAGCGCGGGCTTGCCGTCGGCTGTGCCCTTGCCGTGCTTCGCGCGCGCGGCATCCAGTCGTTCCTGCGCCGCCTTCCGCTTGCCGGCGACGTGCCAGGAGCGGTCGGTCGCCTTCGGAGTCGGACCCTTGCCTTCGAGCGCCTTGCGGCTGTGCCCGCCGGTGCCGATGGTCGGGCCCTTCTTGTTCTTGCGTGCGCCGGGGCGCCCTGGCTTGGCCATCAGGTCGTCCACCTGGTTCCGTCGGGGCCGTCTTCGAGGGTGATCCCCGCAGCGGCCAGGGTGTCGCGAACCGAGTCGGCCGCGGCGAAGTCTTTGGCCGACCGGGCGGCTTCGCGCTGCCCGATCAGGTGCTCGACGAGCGAGCCGAGCACGGCATCCGTCTTGCTGTCTTCCTGCTGGCCCCACTCGGGAGCCGCAGGGTCCAGCCCGAGGACGCCGAGCATCCCGACCACCTCGGCGCGCAAGCGGGCGGCGAGGGCGACGTCTTTCGCGTCGAGGGCGGCGTTGCCCTGCCGCACCGTCTCGTGCAGCACGCCGAGCGCCTGCGGAACGCCGAGGTCGTCATCCATCGCGGTGGCGAACGCGTCGGGCACCGGCAACACGCCGGTCTGCTCGACCTCGGGCGTCGCCTCGACGGCGCGCGCGGCCCGGTCGAGGAAGCCCTCGATGCGGGCGAACGCCGCCTCGGCCTCGCCGAGCGAGCCCTCGTGGTAGTCGATCGTCGAGCGGTAGTGAGCGCTGCCGAGGTAGTACCGCACGACGATCGGCCGGGCCGCGGCGAGGAACTCGGCGGCGTAGATCGAGTTGCCGAGCGACTTCGACATCTTCTGCCCCTCGACGACGACGAGGCCGTTGTGCACCCAGTGCGTCGCGAAGGCGTCCCCCGCCGCCGTGCTCTGCGCGAGCTCGTTCTCGTGATGCGGGAAGCGCAGGTCGAGCCCGCCCCCGTGGATGTCGAACGCCGTACCGAGGTACCGCCGCGACATCGCGGAGCACTCGATGTGCCATCCCGGGCGTCCCGCGCCCCAGGGTGACTCCCACGACGCCGACGCGGGTTCCCCGGCCTTCCACCCTTTCCAGAGGGCGAAGTCGCGGGGGTCGCGCTTGCCGCGCGTCTCGGCGTCGCCGGAAGCCTCCATGTCGTCGGGCTTCTGGTTGGTGAGCGCTCCGTACGACGGCCACGACGAGACCGCGAAGAACACGTCGCCCGTGCCGTCGTCGGCGACGTAGGCGTGGCCTTTCTCGATGAGGTCGGCGATGAGTTCCTGCATCCCGGGGATGCTCGCCGTCGCCCGGGGCTCGTACGTCGGCGGCAGGATGCCAAGGGCGTTGTAGCCGCGCGTGAACTCGAGTTCGACGCGGTACGCCACGGCCCACCACGGGTCGCTGTCGCTCGCGTTGTCGAGCACCTTGTCGTCGATGTCGGTGACGTTGCGCACGAACGTGACGTCGAGGCCGCGGTAGCTGAACCAGCGCCGCCACAGGTCGTAGGCGAGGGCACTGCGCAGATGTCCGATGTGCGGGCTCGACTGCACGGTCGGCCCGCAGACGTACATCCCGACCTTGCCCGGCTCGCGCGGAACGAAGTCGGCGAGGCCTCTCGCCTTCGAGTCGTAGAGCCGGATGTTCACCCGTTGAGCTTAGGGCGCGCCTCTACGCTGTTACCCGTGTCCCAGCTCGTCTTCCGCGTCGACGACTTGAGTGGGGGCGCCACCCGCGAACTCGTCTCGCGTCATCTCACCGGAATGCACGCCACGAGTCCCGCCGAGAGCGTTTTTGCTCTCGACATCGACGGGCTGCGCGACCCTGCGGTCACGTTCTGGTCGGGATGGCGCGGGGACCACCTCGTCGCGATCGGCGCCCTGAGGTCGCTCGACGACATGAACGGCGAGCTGAAGTCGATGCGGGTCGCCGACACCCACCTCGGAACCGGTGCCGGCCGTGCGATGTTGCAGCACCTGATCGCCGAAGCACGCAGCCGCGGGATGCGCACGCTGTGGCTCGAGACCGGCAGCACCGACGACTTCCAGCCCGCCCTCCGCCTCTACGCGAGCGAAGGGTTCACCGAGTGCGGCCCCTTCGGCGACTACCCCGAGAACCCCTTCTCCGTCTTCATGACGCTCTCGGTGGTCGAGTAGCGCGCAACGCGCGCGTGTCGAGACCCTCAGGCGGATGCCGACAGCAACGCGGTCGCGATCGCCGCGACACCTTCGCCGCGGCCGGTGAACCCCAGGCCGTCGCTCGTGGTCGCCCCGATCGTTACGGGAGCCCCGACGAGGCTCGACAGGTGCGCTTCAAGCTCACTGCGGCGGGGCGCGATCTTCGGCCGCGTGGCGACGAGCTGCACCGCGACGTTGACGACCGCGAACCCGGCACCGTCCACCACGGCAAGCGTCTCCCGCACGAAGACCTCGCTCGCGGCGCCGGCGAAGCGCGGGTCGGTCGTGCCGAAGCGGCTGCCGACGTCGCCGAGCCCCGCCGCCGAGAGCAGGGCGTCGCAGATGGCGTGCAGCACGGCATCCCCGTCACTGTGCCCCGCCAGGCCCGGCTCGCCGGTCCAGTAGAGGCCGCCGAGCCAGAGCGGGGCCTCTTCGTCGTAGGCGTGCACGTCGATTCCCATGCCGGTGCGCAGCCCCGCCGTCTGGGCGCCGAGGACGTTCTCGGCGCGGCGCAGATCCCATGGCGTGGTGATCTTGAAGGCGCGCGCCTCGCCCTCGACGACGGTCACGGCACGACCGGATGCGGCGAACAGAGCGGCGTCGTCGGTGTATTCGACGGGCGCTGCCTCCTCGCTCGCGCTGGCGTAGGCGGCCACGAGGTCGGCCCGCGGAAAGCCCTGCGGGGTCTGCACGTGCACCAGATCGCTGCGGTCGACAGTGCCGAGCACCGCGGCATCCGCCCCCACGCGTTTCACCGTGTCGGTCACGGGTAACGCCGGGATGACGCCGCCGCCCGTCGCCCGCACCGCCCGGGTGACCCGGTCGAAGAGGGCGGCAGGAGTCAGCGCACGGGCGGCGTCGTGCACGAGCACCGTGTCGACGCCCGCCGGCAGGGCGGCGAGGCCCGCGGCGACGGAACCCTGCCGCGTCGCGTCACCCGCGACGACGGATACCGAATCGGATGCCGCTCCCGCGACGCGATCCGCGATCCCCCGGGCCGCCTTGAGGTGCGACGCCGGCGCGACGATCACCACGTGGGCGGGCTCGACCGAGTCGAACACCCCGCGCAACGCGCGCTCGAGGATCGGCACGCCGCGCACAGCGACGAACGCCTTCGGATCGGAGCCGCCCAAGCGGCTGCCGCTGCCCGCAGCGACGACGACGATCCCGAGCGCCGGGGTCATGGCAAGCGACCGCTAGGAGGCGAGAACCTCGTCGAGAACCGTCGAGGCCTTCTCTTCGTCGGTCTTCTCGGCGAGCGCGAGCTCGGAGATCAGGATCTGGCGAGCCTTCGCGAGCATCCGCTTCTCGCCCGCTGACAGGCCGCGGTCCTGGTCACGACGCCACAGGTCGCGCACGACCTCGGAGACCTTGATGACATCGCCCGACGCGAGCTTCTCGAGGTTGGCCTTGTAGCGGCGGCTCCAGTTGGTGGGCTCTTCGGTGAACGGGGCACGCAGCACCTCGAACACCCGGTCGAGCCCCTCCTTGCCGATGACGTCACGGACGCCGACGAGATCGACGTTGTCGGCGGGGACCTCGATGGTCAGATCGCCCTGGGTGACGTTGAGCTTCAGGTACAGCTTCTCTTCACCACGAATGACGCGGTTCTTGACCTCGATGATCGTCGCGGCGCCATGGTGGGGGTAAACGACGGTTTCGCCGACCTCAAAAAGCATGGAGTTGTTCCTTCCGCAGACCAGCCAGTCTACCACGGCGAGCCGGGCGTCAGCCCGGCCGAGTCCGACCCGGGCCCGCGCGCCGCTAGGCTGAGCAGGCACCTGAAAGACAACGACCGGAAGGGTCGCAGTGAGAGTTCGTACCGGAGCTTCGATCGTCGCCGCCTTCGTCCTCGCGGTGGGCCTGAGCGCCTGCAGCGTCTTCAATACGCCGCAGACTCAGAAGCCGTATGACTCCAGTGATGGCGTGAGTGTGACCGTCGGCGACATCCGCGTGCTCAACGCGATCGTCTTCACCGACGATGGCGAGAACGGCAACTTCTTCGCCGCGGCCGCCAACTCCGGTGACAGCGATGTCGACCTCAAGCTGCAATACCAGTCCGGCGGCGAGAAGGTCGACGTCGTCGTCGAAGTGCCCGCCGGCGAGACCGTGTACCTGGGTGGAGCCGAGGGACAGGTCTTCCTGCCCGGCATCGACGCGCTCGCGGGATCACTGCTGGCGATCTACTTCCAGTACGGCGACACCCCGGGCAAGCAGATCGACGTTCCGGTGCTCGACACCGCGCTCGAGCAGTACGAGGGCCTGCTGCCGACTCCGACGCCCACGCCGACTCCGACGGTCACCGCGACCCCCGAGCCGTCGCCGACCCCGTAGGCGCTACCCCTCGAAGCGGTAGCCCAGGCCGCGAACGGTAAGCAGCAGCTTCGGCTCGGAGGGTTCGTCTTCGATCTTCGATCGGATCCGCTTGATGTGCACATCGAGCGTCTTGGTGTCGCCGAAGTAGTCCGACCCCCAGACCCGGTCGATCAGTTGCCCGCGGGTGAGCACCCTCCCGGCGTTGCGCATCAGCAGTTCGAGCAGTTCGAACTCCTTGAGCGGCATCGCCACCTCGGCGCCACGCACCGCGACCGAGTGCCGCTCGGTGTCCATGCGCACCGTGCCGACCTCGACGACGCCGTGGTCGTCGCCGTCGTCGACCTCGGTGCGGCGGCGCAGCACGGCTCGGATGCGGGCCAGCAGCTCCCGCGACGAGTAGGGCTTCGTGACGTAGTCATCCGCCCCGAGTTCGAGGCCGACGACGATGTCCACTTCGCTGTCTTTCGCGGTGAGCATGATGATCGGCACCGTGGAGCGCGACCGCAGCTCTCGGCACACCTCGGTGCCCGAGAGTCCCGGCAGCATCAGGTCGAGCAGCACGAGGTCGGCGCCCGCGCGATCGAACGCGGCGAGCGCGGCTCGGCCGTCTTCGGTGACCTCGATGTCGTATCCCTCCTTCCGCAGCAGGAACGCGAGCGGCTCCGAGAGGGAGGGCTCGTCTTCGACGATGAGGATGCGCGTCACGTGGTGGCTCCGAGAGTGAGGGGGTGGAATCGCGGGCCCGCGGGGCCCGCGGCTGCTTCGGGCAGGCGGATGGTGAACGTCGAGCCGCTGCCGGGATGCGACCACACCCGCACGTCGCCGCCATGGTTCTGCACGACGTGCTTGACGATGGCGAGGCCGAGGCCGGTGCCGCCGGTGTTGCGGCTGCGCGCAGCGTCAACGCGGAAGAAGCGCTCGAACACGCGATCGCGCTCCGATTCCGGGATGCCGACGCCCTGATCGGTCACGGCGATCTCGACGATTCCGTCCGAATGGCTCACCCCGATGCCGACCCGGGAGTTGTCGGGCGAGTACTGGATCGCGTTGGCGATGAGGTTGTGGACAGCGGTGACCAGCAGACCTGCGTCACCGAAGACCTCCGAACCCGCGTCGCCCCCGGACACGAGAGCGATGCCGTGCTTCTCCGCCGCGACCCGGTTGCGGTCGACCGCTTGCGCGATGACGGCATCCACGTCGACCGTGGCGGCTTCCTGCAGCACGTCTGAGGCCTGGAGCCGGCTCAGCTCGATGATCTCGTGGGTGATGCGCGCGAGCCGCTCGGCTTCGATCGAGAGGCGCTTCGCGAACCGCTTGACCTCATCCGGCTCTTTCGCGGCGGATTCGAGCGCCTCGGCGAGCAAGCTCACCGCCCCGATCGGGGTCTTCAGCTCGTGGCTCACGTTGGCGACGAAATCGCGACGCACATCCTCGAGCCGGTACGACTCGGTGCGATCCTCGGCGAGCACGAGCACGAAGCGGGTGCCGAGCGGAGCGACCCGCACGAAGACATAGATGGATGCCTCGCCGAACGGCCCGCGCGACAGGTGCAGTTCGCGGCCGATCGGGTCGCCGCTGCGCCGAACCTGGTCGACGAGGGCGACGAGTTCCGGATGCACGAGCGCCTGGTTCCACACCAAGCCGAAGGCCAGCGCGCCGGTGGAGGCTTTGAGCACATTGTTCGAGGCGTCGAGCACGATACCGGCCGACTCGAGTGAGTCGATGACCTCGTCGGCGCCTTCGGGAACCGTCGGGGTCGCCACGGCTACCGCGCGTTGCCCGCGGCGGTGGGCGGCGACGACCGCGACGACCGCGCCCGCTCCGAGCACGAATCCGAACACGATCGCGACCGGCACGAGCCAGGCCTGGTCCATGCGACTAGATTAGGGCGCACCACGACACCGTGACCGAACGGTTTGCCGATAGACCGGGCTGCGGCCGCCGAACGTTCAGTCGTTCGACACCGGCCGTTAACCTGGTGGGGGCAGCGTGGCTGTTGGCCGGGCTGCTCGACGCTGCCTGCCAGAAATGAGGATTCGAATGCGCGAGGTATTCCAGCAGGAGCTGCGCGAGGTGCAGGACCGGCTGGTCGAGATCGCATCCCTCGTGGCCGAATCGATCGCGAAGGCCACCCAGGCGTTCAACGAGTCGAACGTCGCGCTCGCCGAAGACGTCATCGCCGAGGACGACCGCATCGACATTGCGGCTTACGAACTCGACGAGCTCGCCATCCAGATCCTCGCCCGCCAGCAGCCGGTCGCCCGCGACCTGCGCATCGTCGTCAGCGCGCTGCGCATCAGCGCGTCGCTTGAGCGCATGGGCGACATGTCGACCCACATCGCACAGCTCGCGCGCTACCGCTTCCCCGAGAAGGTCGTGCCCAAGAAGCTGCGTCCGACCTTCGTCGAGATGGGTCGGCTGGATGTCGAGATCGCCCAGATGTTGACCGAGCTGTTGCGCACCCAGGACACCGCGATCGCCGAAGCGATCCGCAACGAAGACGACAAGGTGGATGCCCTCCATCTCTCGGTCTTCGACACCGTGCTCGGCGAGAGCTGGAAGGGCGAGGCGGTCGACACCGTCGACTCGACCCTCGCCTCGCGCTATCACGAGCGTTTCGCCGACCACGCCGTGTCGATCGCCAAGAAGGTGCAGTACCTCGCGACGGGCGACTGGGTCCCCTCCGACAGCTAGCGGTCAGGCCAGCTCCTGCATCCCGGCGAGCGCGCCCGCCTTCTTGTCGAAGGTGACCGTGTAGTCGGCGTCGATGCCGAGCCCGGCGATGACGGCGTCGGCCAGATCGGTGCCGTGTTCTTCGGAGTCGCGGATGGCCCGCCGCACGAGCTCGGGCGCCTGCACCACGATCTCCCGGGCGGACAGCAGCGCGCGGAGAGCCTGCGCGACGCGGTCCGACGACATCCGTTCTCGGGCTCGGAGGGTCCAGACGGCTTCCACGACGGCGACGAGGGAAACGAAGGCCGGATCCTTCTCCGATCGCGCCTCGAAGAAGGCCGCTGCCTGCGGCGACTGCCGAGGATCGTCGTCGAGGAGGTACCGCAGGAGCACGTTCGTGTCGACGCCGATCATCGGCGGCTCCGCTCGTCCTCCTCGACGACATGGGCTGCGATGGCCTCGTCCATCTCCTCGAGAGTCATCGGCCGGCCGTCATCCTTAAGCAGTCCGGCCAGCTCGCGAATCGACCGCGTTGCCGGCAGGAACTCGACGATCCCGTCATCTCGCACGACGAACTCGACCCGGGTGCCCGTCCTGATCCCCAGGCGCTCGCGCACCTCGACGGGAATCGTGATCTGACCCTTGCTCGTGACGGTTGCGGTCGGCATGGCCCGATCTTACCTCGACGCGGCATCCTTACCCATAGGTAAGGCGCTCGTCACCGGCCTACTTCTTGCCCTGCGCTGCGACGGCGGCCGCACCCGCAGCAGCGGCCTCCGGGTCGAGGTAGCGCGCCGGCGCGGTCGGGCGGAAGGAGTCATCCAGCTCGTAGACCAGCGGGATGCCGGTCGGGATGTTGAGCGCCGCGATCTCATCGTCGGGGATGCCGTCGAGGTGCTTCACGAGCGCGCGCAGCGAGTTGCCGTGCGCCGTGACGAGCACCGTCTTACCTGCGGCCAGATCCTTCGTGATGTCCGACTCCCAATAGGGCAGCATCCGGTCGATCACGAGTTTCAGGCTCTCGGTGCGGGGGAAGTCGGCATCCGGGATGTCGGCGTAGCGCTCGTCGCCGAACTGCGACCATTCCGCGTCGTCGGCGAGCGGGGGCGGCGGCACGTCGAACGAGCGACGCCAGGTCATGAACTGCTCTTCGCCGTACTTTGCGAGCGTCTCGGCCTTGTCGAGCCCCTGGAGCGAGCCGTAGTGGCGTTCGTTGAGCCGCCACGACCGCTTCACCGGGATCCAGGCGCGATCGGCGACGTCGAGGGCGAGGTTGGCGGTCTGGATCGCGCGAGTGAGCACGCTGGTGTAGAGGATGCCGGGTTTGAGCCCCGACTCGGCGAGCAGTTCGCCGGCACGCTTGGCTTCAGCGACGCCCTGTTCCGTGAGCCGTACATCGACCCAACCCGTGAACAGATTCTTGGTGTTCCAGTCGGAGATTCCGTGGCGGAGCAAGATGAGCGTCGACATGCGCTCCAGCCTATCCAGGCACGCCAACCCCCTCCCACCGTGCGCGGATCAGGAGATCCGGGTGAATTCGCGCGGCGGTCGCCCTGCGCGGCGCGGCCATCCTGATCCGCGCACGTTCGAGCAGAGAGAATCGGGGGATGGCGCGCGCGGAAGCACCCCGAGGGCGCATCACGCGGGGCACGACCAACGTGAACCGGCTGCGGCGCGTCGACAGGTGGATCGCTGCGCAGCCAGTCATCCGCACCGCCGACGACCCGCTCGTGGTTGACCTCGGGTACGGGGCCAGTGCCACGACGACGCTCGAGCTGCGCGACCGGCTCGCTGCCGCGCGGCCCGACGTGAAGGTCGTCGGCATCGAGATCGACCCGCAGCGGGTGCGAGCGGCGAACGCCGCGACGCGCGACGGAGTCGAGTTCCGCCTCGGCGGGTTCGAGGTGCCGCTGCCCGGGAATCGCGCGGCCGCCGTCATCCGTGCCCTCAACGTGCTGCGGCAGTACGACGAAACCGAGGTGGCGGATGCCTGGGCCACGATGTGCGGACGGCTTCAGCCGGGCGGGTTGCTCGTCGAGGGCACCTGCGACGAGATCGGCCGCATCGCATCCTGGGTCGGGCTCGAGCTCGCAGGCCCGCGCACGTTGACCATCTCGCTTCGGCTCGCCGGCCTCGAAACCCCGTCGATCGTCGCCGAACGGCTGCCGAAGGCCCTCATCCACCGCAATGTCGCGGGCGAACGCATCCACGAGCTGCTCGGCGCGCTCGACCGCCTCTGGGCGACGCACGCGCCCCTCGGGGTGTACGGGCCGACGCAACGCTGGCTGGCGGTCGTCGCCTCCCTCCGCGAGGCGGGATGGCCGGTGCGCGGCACGCGGGCGCGCTGGCGACTCGGCGAGCTCACCGTCGACTGGGATGCCGTCGCGCCCGGCTAGATCGGAGGCAGCAGGTCGCGCGCCTCGTCGTGCGGCATGCCGGTGCCGACCAGCACATCGACGACGAGCGGGCGCAGCAACAGCAGTGCGGATGCGTCGGCCAGACCTGCCTCGGGCATCAGCGTGACCGGGTCGAGACGTCGGGCGAGGCCGGTGAGCAGCGACCGGGCGGCACCGGCAGCTTGCGGATCCTGCAGCTCTTCGCCGAGCAGCCGCACCCCGGTCGCCACGGTCGTCAGCGCGTCGGCGAGACCAGGGCGGGGGATGCCGTCACGTACCAGATAGGTGCAGCGGCGGGCGATCATGCGCAGGTGGCGGATCGCGAAGTCGACGGCGTCGACGGCCTGGCCGTTGCGGCGCAGATCGGGCAGCCGGCCGCGGAGGAACGGCGAGACGCGGGCCACCGCGATGGCGGTGTCGAGCGACTGCTTCCAGGCGTCGAAGAGCGGGGCGGCCCGGCGCAGGCGGGACAGCGCGAGTTCGCCGGCCGCCTCGTCGCCGTCGCGCAGGGATCGGGCGATCGACGCCGCAGATTCGGTGAGTACCGCAAAGATCGCGTGACGGTCGCGAGCCGCGGCGCGCCCCGGATTGCGGGGGATGAGCGCGGTCACCAGCAGGGCGACGACTCCGGCGATGACGGCGTCGAGGATGACCTCGAACGGGCTGCCCCCCGCGGGAAGCACGACGACGATCGCGGAGGGGATCGCCGCGACGACGGCGAACTGCGGATTCGGTGACACGAACCGGCCGATGACGAACACGACGAGCAGCACGACCGCGAGCTGCCAGACGCCGCTGCCCACCAGCAGGGTGATCGATTCGCTCACCGCGACGCCGAGCACGATGCCGAGCAGGCTCTCGGCGACCCGACGCGGCCGAGCATCCCGCGTCAAGCCGAGCGAGGTGATGGTGACGGTGATGGCGAGCACCGGTACCTCGTGGCCGAGCATCCAGTGGGCGATCGAGTAGGAGATCACCACCGCGACGATGATCTGGATGATCGCGGGCAGCGACCCCACCACGCGACCGCCCGAGTCGCGCAGACGTGCGCGCATCGCAATGCGGCGTTCGAGCCGGCGCAACGCCCCGTCGTCGGGTGCGGTCATCCGTCGCGCCGAACCGCACCCAGCCGAGGCAGCCGCGGCACGTCTGCTTCGGCGCCGGCGTCGGTCGGCACGATGATCTCCTGCGTCGCCGCGACCATCCCGTCTGCGGCGGCGACGGTGAGGGGCTCGGCCGGATCCGTCGCCCGCCGCACGACCGCGAGCGCGATCGGACCCAACTCGTAGTGCGTGGCCGCGGCGGTGACCCGACCGACGACCTTCTCGCCCGCGTGCACCTCATCGCCGGCGGCGACCGCGACGTTATCGGACCCGTCGAGGTGCAGCATCACCAGCCGCCGCGGCGGGTGCCCGAGGTTGTGCACCTTGGCGACCGTCTCCTGCCCGCGGTAGCAGCCCTTCGCGAGGTGCACGGCGGAGCGCATCCAGTCGAACTCGTGCGGGATCGCGGTCCCGTCGAGCTCGGTCGCCGCGCGAGGCCGCCAGGCGGCGATGCGCAGCGCTTCGAGGGCGAGGATGCCGGCCGCCGGCCGGTCGGCAAACGCATCGAGCGCGTCGCGCGGCACCAGGGTCTCGGAGTACGTCCATGCGGCGCCGGGGTGATCCGAAACGGTGGCGTACTGGTGGCCCCCGGCGACGACCTCACGCCACGGGTCGCGCCAGGTGACGACGCCGCCGACGGGTTTGCCCAGAGTGCCGACGGTCGCGAACTCGGCCGAGCGATCGGCGACCTCGACACGCAACATGAACCGCATCCGCTCGAGGAATGCGGCCAGCCCGGCGCCGGTGCCGGCATCCATCAGCAGCCACGCGGTCTCGCCGTCGTCGACCACGCGAGCCGCGTACTCGATGCGACCGCTCGGGTCGAGCAGCAGCGCCTCGGCCGACTCGCCGGGGTTCAGTCGTGCCAGATGCTGCGAGAGCAGCGAGTCGAGCCAGCTGAGCCGGTCGGGGCCCGTGACGGTGACGGCATCCCGATCGGAGAGATCGACGACGGCGCGCCCGGCGGCCAGTTCGCGCTGCTCGGCGAGCGGTGAGCCGTAGTGCTGAGGCGGGTCGCCGACGGCGCCTTCTCGAACGGAAAAGAAGCTAGTCAACTCGAGCCAACCTTCCGGAGGCGTGGGTGCGCAGGTCTTGCCCGAGAGCGGCGATGTCCCAGGCCCACAGCAAGTGGTCGTCGACGAGCCCGTAGAGGCGGGTCGCTGCCGCGTACTCCTTCGCGGTCGCCGAGCGCACGACGGCGTCGGTGCCGAGGTCGATGCGGGGCCCGTCGACGGTACCGAGATAGAGCTCGCTCACCCCGCCCGGCTGGAGGATCGACACCTCGACGTCGAACGATCCGGCCGCGTTGCGCAGGGTTTCGACCGCCTCGGAGGTGGTGAACACCGGATCTCCGACGCCCGGCAGCATCCCGGGGCCGGGGTCGGCGGTACCGAGCGGTCGACTGAGGCGCCAGTAGCCGATCTCGGAGAAGAGGATGCCGTGCGCATCGTCGCCGAGCAACCAGGTCGAGCAGGCGTACTGCACGTGGGGCCCGCCGTCCTGGGTGAACGCGACACGTTGGCCGAACTCATGCTCGCGCACATCCTCACCGTGCCGGTAGGCGAGGACGCCGGTGCCCTCCCATACCCCGAGCAGCCACGACAGCGGGATGACCTCCGCCGGCAGGGAGGCGTCGATGTCGAACATCGCTACTCCCCGGGAATTCAGCGCTGGCCGCGGAACAGGTTGTAGAGCACGACCAGCGAGACGAAACCGATGGCGAGCACCGCGAGCCCGAGGAGCCCGATGAAGAAGAGTTCCAGGGCGAGCATCATGCGATCAGCCTATCGAGCGAGGCGGGATAGAGCAGGACGAGCACCACCGTCGTCACGGCGAGGATGACGAGCACACCGCCGACGCTCGCGATGATGCGGTTCACCAGACCCTCTTTGCGCTGCAGCGAGAGCTGGATCACGAACGTCAGCAACACGGCGGCGGCCGCCACGACGGGAATCCAGGTGAGGAACCGGTCGCCCGCGAACGACCCGACAAGGACGGCTCCGACGAGCGCGGCGAGCCAGACGGGCGGGACGCTGCGGGATCGGGCGGACACGAGTCAATCGTAGGTGTCCGTACACTGTCGGGTAGGCGTTTTGGAGGACTCCCGCGTGGCCCAGTTGCTGATCCTGACCTCAGCGGTCGAAGGTGACGTTCTGCCCGCCCTCGGACTGCTCTCCCACCGCACCCGCTCGATCCCCGCCGAACCGGCCGCGCTGATCAATGCCCCGACCGCCGACCTCATCTTCATCGACGCCCGGCAAGACCTGGCGAGCGCGAAGTCGCTGTGCAAGATCCTCACCACCACCGGCGTCACGGTTCCGCTCGTCCTGGTTCTCACCGAGGGCGGGCTGACGGCGGTCTCGGCCGACTGGGGAGTCGACGACGTCATCCTCGAGACAGCGGGGCCGGCCGAAGTGGATGCCCGCATCCGACTTGTCATCGGGCGCCTCGCGCAAGAGAAGACGGGGTCGAAGATCCAGGCGTCCGGCGTCGTCATCGATGAGGCGTCGTACTCGGCGAAGGTGCACGGTCGCCCGCTCGACCTCACCTTCAAGGAGTTCGAGCTGTTGCGCTTCTTCGCGACCCACCCGTCGCGCGTCTTCACCCGTGAGCAGCTGCTCAGCGAGGTGTGGGGCTACGACTACTTCGGCGGCACCCGCACGGTCGACGTGCACGTGCGTCGCCTCCGCGCGAAACTCGGCGATCTCGAGTCGCTCATCGGCACGGTACGCAACGTCGGCTATCGCTTCAACGTCTACGAAGACGAAGACCGCCTCGCCCCCGTCCCCTGATCGCCCGCCGACTTCCTTCAGGTCGTCGTGCACCTTTCCGTTTTCAGGAACATGTGGTGTGGATGTTTCAGGAGTGGCTGGTGAGACCACTTCAGCTGACTTCTTTGACTCTGGCAACACATCTTCCTGAAAACGGAAAGTCGATCACGCGGACAGGCCCGGGCTCGCCGCGGCGTGAGGGCCGTTCATCCACCGTTCACACGGACCCTGGAATGATGGGCGGATGGAGGACAGCCCGCTCGGCGATGCCACGATCGCCGCCGACCTGCTCGACGACTACGAGGCCGAGCCGATGTTCATCGACGACAGCGAACTGCCCGGCGATCGCTTCCTCGACCGGGAACTCTCCTGGCTGGCGTTCAATCAGCGCGTGCTCGAGCTCGCCGAGGATGACACGCTGCCGTTGCTCGAACGGGCCAACTTCCTCGCGATCTTCGCCAGCAACCTCGACGAGTTCTTCATGGTGCGCGTCGCGGGGCTCAAGCGCCGCATCGCGACCGGCATCGCCGTGCCGACCAACATCGGCCGGGCTCCCCTCGACGTTCTCGCCGATGTCGGTCGGCGTGCACACGAGCTGCAGGAACGCCACGCTCAGGCCTTCCAGGCTCTGAAACCCCTCCTCGATGACGCCGGCATCCACGTCGAGCATTGGAGTGACCTCGACGAGCGCGACCGCGTGACCCTCGACGAGACCTTCTCTGGTCAGATCTTCCCGGTGCTGATGCCCCTCGCTGTCGATCCGGCGCACCCCTTCCCGTACATCTCGGGCCTGTCGCTCAACCTCTCGATCCGGGTGCGCAACCCGAAGACCGGCAAGGAGGAGTTCGCGCGGCTCAAGGTGCCGACGAACCTGCCGCGCTTCGTGAAGCTGCCCGACGCCGGCACCGGCGTGCTGCGCTTCATCCCGCTCGAAGACCTGATCTCCAACCATCTGGAGGAGCTGTTCCCCGGCATGGAGGTGCTCGAGCACCACGAGTTCCGGGTGACGCGCAATGAAGACGTCGAGGTCGAGGAAGACGACGCCGAGAACCTCATCAACGCCCTCGAGAAAGAGCTGCAGCGCCGCCGGTTCGGCCCGCCCATCCGCCTCGAGATCACCGACGACATGGATGAGGTCACCCTCGGACTGCTCATGTCGGAGCTGCAGATCACCGAGCAGGAGGTCTATCGGCTGCCGGCACCCCTTGACCTCTCGGGGCTTTTCGAGGTCACGCGGATCGACAAGCCCGCGCTGAAGTACCCGCGGCACGTGCCCACGACCAGCGTCAACCTGCTGCCGACCGAACCGAATGAGCGACCGGATGTCTTCGCCTCGATCTCCCGCGGCGACATCCTGTTGCACCACCCCTACGAGTCGTTCGCAACGAGCGTGCAAACGTTCATCGAGCAGGCCGCTCTCGACCCGGACGTGCTCGCCATCAAGCAGACCCTCTACCGCACCTCGGGTGACAGTCCGATCGTCGAGGCGCTCATCGACGCCGCGGAAGCCGGCAAAGCCGTGCTCGCCCTCGTCGAGATCAAGGCCCGCTTCGACGAGCAAGCCAACATCGGCTGGGCGCGCAAGCTCGAGAAGGCCGGGGTGCACGTGGTCTACGGTCTCGTGGGGCTCAAGACGCACAGCAAGCTCGCTCTCGTGATCCGCCAGGAGGGCGGCCGCCTGCGGCACTACAGCCACATCGGCACCGGCAACTACAACCCGAAGACGAGCCGCATCTACGAAGACCTCGGGCTGTTGACCGCCGACGACACCGTCGGCAAAGACCTCACCCGGCTGTTCAACGAGCTCTCCGGCTACGCGATCGAGAAGAAGTTCAAGCGGTTGCTCGTCGCCCCGCGCTACCTGCGCAAGGGCCTGCTCAAGCAGATCGCCCGCGAGGCCGAGAACGCTCGCGCCGGGAAACCCAGCGGCATCCGCATCAAAGTCAACTCGATGGTCGACGAAGCCGTCATCGACGGACTCTACCGGGCCAGCCAGTCCGGCGTTCCGGTCGACATCTGGGTGCGCGGCATCTGCTCGCTCACCCCCGGAGTCGAAGGGCTCAGCGAGAACATCCGGGTGCGCAGCATCCTCGGCCGCTACCTGGAGCACTCGCGCATCTTCCGCTTCGAGAACGACGGCGATCCGCAGGTGTTCATCGGCAGCGCCGACATGATGCACCGCAACCTCGATCGGCGCGTCGAGGCCCTCATCCGGCTCACCCGAGCCGAACACCTCGACGAGCTGCAGCGCCTGTTCGACCTCGCGATGTCCGACGAGACGTCGGCGTGGTGGCTCGGCTCCGACGGGGTGTGGAACCGCCACGACCGGAATGACGCGGGCGAGCCGCTCCCCGACCTCCAGAATGAGCTCATGAGGCAGATCGCGGCGCGCAAGCGCTCCGGGGTGCGATGACGCTTCGAGAGCCTCAGCGCGGCGGCGGCCCCATCCTCGCCGCCGGCGCGGTGTGCTGGAAAGTCACGCCCAAGGGGAAGCTGCGCGTCCTCGTCGTGCATCGAACGCGGCTCACAGACACCTCGCTGCCGAAAGGAAAGCTCGACCCGGGCGAGACGCTGCCGGAGACGGCCGTGCGCGAGATCGCCGAAGAGACCGGACTCATCGTGGGACTCGGCGCGCCCCTGGGAATCGTCGAGTACGTGATGCCCAACGGGCGCGAGAAGAAGGTCTATTACTGGTCGGCCGAGGTCGACCCGCTCGCGATCGCCAACTCGACCTTCGTCTCCAACGACGAGATCGAGCAACTCACCTGGATGAGCCTGAAGAAGGCCCGCGCACAGCTCAGCTTCGCCGCCGATCTCGACATCGTCGAACGCTTCGGCGAACTCTACGAACAGGGCCGTGCGCGCACCTTCGCGATCATCGCGCTCCGGCACGGCAAGGCCACTCCTCCGCAGGACTGGGCGGGACCCGACGCGACCCGCCCGCTTCTGCCGCGAGGCGAGGTGCAGGCGCTCAGTGTCGCGCCGGCCATCGCGGCGTTCCGGCCCGCGAAGCTGATCTCCTCGACCGCGGTGCGGTGCACGACGACGATCGCGCCGGCGTCGCGGCTGACCGGCTTCGAGGTGACTCAGAGAGACGAGATCAGTCAGGATGCCTACACCTCACGGGGCGACGCGGTGCGGGATGTCGTGGCGAAGCTCCTCGCGAAGCGGGTGACGACGGTGCTGTGCAGCCACGGCCCGGTGCTGCCCCAGATCATCGATGCTGTCGCGCGGGCTACCGGTACCGCAGACAGCACCCGACTGCACCGGGCTGCATCGCTGTCGACGGGCGAGTACGCGGTGCTCCACGTTCCGGTCGACGCGCCCGACAGCGGACTGGTCGCGGTCGAGATCCACGGGCCCGCCGTGTGACGGGTCGTTAACCTCCCGTTCACCGAAATCGCGAAGGGTGGACACGCACCCCCTCCCGGAAGGCACCAGCTTGAGCATCCAGCGCCCTGGCGGCATCGCCGCCATCGCCGCCATCGCCCTGATCGGAGCACTCGGCTTGAGTTCGTGCGCCGTCAATGAGCAGAATCTGCCGGAGACGGACAGCGATCTCTCCGGTACCCTCGTCGGCGCCGGTTCATCGGCCCAGCAGTCGGCTCAGGAGGCGTGGGTCTTCGGCTTCCAGGTCGCCAACCCCGACGTCACGGTCGAGTACGACCCGATCGGGTCCGGCGGGGGTCGAGACACGTTCGCGGCCGGCGGCAGCCAGTTCGCGGGCACCGATCGGGCGTTCAACGACGACGAAGTCGCAGCCGACGAGTTCGCGGGATGCGTGCCGGGAAGCGGCATCGTCGAGATCCCGAACATGATCTCGCCCATCGCGGTGATCTTCAATCTCGAGGGCATCGAGTCGCTCGACCTCGACGCGGCGACGATCGCGGGTATCTTCACGGGCGACATCACGAGCTGGAGCGACTCGGTGATCACCGAGCAGAATCCCGACGAGAACCTCCCCGACCTGACGATCACGGCCGTGCACCGTGCCGACGACTCGGGTACGACGGCGAACTTCACCGACTACCTCGCCGCGAACGCTCCGGAGGTGTGGACCGCCGGCGCCGTGGACTCGTGGCCCGAGGAGTATCCGGGCGAGGCGGCCCCGCAGACGTCGGGTGTCGTCGATGCCGTCACCAACGGCACCGGAACCATCGGCTACGCCGACGCTTCGCGGGCCGGAAACCTCGGCACCGTCTCGGTGCGGGTGGGCGACGAGTACGTGCCCTACTCGCCGGAGGCAGCGTCGGCCATCGTCGACGTCTCGACCTTCGTCGAGGGCCGCGGCCCCTACGACCTGGCG
>NZ_JBASCU010000055.1:0-19874 GCF_049651805.1 Pseudolysinimonas sp. | reverse complement strand
AAGCCCACCACGCCAACCACTGGGCACACGGCGGACGCACCGACATCGCCGACGGCATCCTCCTCTGCCGCCACCACCACATGCTCCTCCACAACAACCACTGGAAAATCCACCGACCACCCGGCCGCCGACACACCGACTGGAACATGACCTCCCCCGACGGCCGAACACTGAAACTCGTCACCAAAAACCCCCTCCGACAACGGCAACTCGTGCGAAAGCCCTGACCCGAGGCTCGAAAGAGAGCTCTGCCCGCTTCGGTCGGGAGTGGGTGGTTAGCAGGTCGTGGCGGTCAGCCGGCAGCGCTCAGCCGGCAGCGCTCAGCCGGCAGGGCTCAGTCGGCAGACTGCAGGAAAGCCGACACGACGCGCGGCACGTAGGGCGACACGTCGCCGCCGAGGGATGCCACCTGCCGCACGAGCGAACTCGACACGTGCGCATGCGCTGGATCGGGCAGCAGGAAGATCGTCTCGACGCCCGCGAGGTTGCGGTTCACGATCGCCATCGGCGTCTCGTAGGCGACGTCGATCTGCGAGCGGATGCCCTTCACCAGAACGCTCGCGCCGACGTCGGTGCAGTAGTCGACGAGCAGGCCGACGCTCCATGAGGTGACGGTGATGTTGCCCGGCATGCCGGCCTCGACGACCGCCTCCTGGATGAGCGACACCCGCTGGGCGATCGGCAACAGCGCCGTCTTGCCCGGGTTGTGCACGACCAGAACGTGCAGTTCGTCGAAGAGTCCCGCGGCCCGCTCGATCACGTCGAGGTGCCCGAGAGTCACCGGATCGAACGACCCCGGCACGACAGCGATGCGACTCACCTGGTCACTGTATCGGCTCGCCCTCCGGGCTACGTGACCGTTTCGTTACGTGTCACCCCGAATGCCCCGGGCTACGACTTGCCGAGGAACGCCCGCTCGGTCTCGTCGAGCCGCCGCTCGATCGCCTCCCGCAGGGCGTCGTGCAATCGCAACCCCGGGTCGCCAGCGAGGATGCCTTCGGCCACCGCCCGCGCATCCTCGATGAGCTTCCCGTCCCGCGACACCCGCAGCAGCTTCAGCGACGACCGGCCGCCCGACTGGGACTCCCCCAGCACGTCGCCCTCGCGCCGCAACTCGAGGTCGGCCTGCGCCAACTCGAACCCGTCGAGGGTCGCGGCGACGGCATCCACCCGCTCCCGCGCCAGCGATACCGGCTCGGCGTGCGTGACGAACAGGCACAGGCCCGGCGCGCTGCCCCGGCCGATGCGGCCGCGCAACTGGTGCAACTGGGCGATGCCGAAGCGGTCGGCGTCGAGCACGACCATTGTCGACGCGTTCGGAACGTCGACCCCGACCTCGATCACCGTCGTCGCGACGAGCACGTGGATGTCACCGGCGGCGAACGCACGCATGGTCGCGTCTTTCTCGTCGGCACTCATCCGACCGTGCAGCACCTCGATGCGACGTTCCCGAAGCAGCGGATGCCGCCGCAGCTCCTCGACGACGCTCAGCACCGCAGAGGGCGGGGGCGCGCCCTCCTCGACCGGTTCGGCACCGTCGGGGTCGGCCTCCTCGAGCGTCTTGGCATCGATCGCCGGGCAGACGACGAAGCCCTGGTGGCCCTTGTCGAGTTCCTCCGCGAGGCGTTCCCACACCCGCGCGATCCAGCCGGGGTGCTCGGCGAGGCCGACGACGTGCGAAGCGATCGGAGACCGGCCCTTCGGCAGTTGCGTGATCGTCGACACGTCGAGGTCGCCGAAGACCGTCATCGCGACGGTGCGCGGGATCGGTGTGGCGGTCAGCACCAGTACGTGAGGGCTCTCACCCTTGAGCCTCAGGGCCTCGCGCTGGTCGACGCCGAACCGGTGTTGCTCGTCGACGACGACGAGACCGAGGTCGGCGAACTGCACCTGTTCGCCGAGCAGGGCGTGGGTTCCGACGACGATCGACGCGCCCCCCGACGCCGCCGCAAGCAGCGCCCGCCGCCGGTCGGCGACCGGCAGTTGCCCGGTGATGAGGGTCGGCCGCATCCGGGCTGCGAGATCGGGGCCGAGCGTCGCGACGATCGACCGCAGGTGCTGCCCGGCGAGAACCTCGGTGGGCGCCAGGAACGCCGACTGTCCGCCCGAGTCGGCGACGGCCAGCATCGCCGTGAGCGCGACGAGCGTCTTGCCTGACCCGACCTCGCCCTGCACGAGCCGGTTCATCGGGATGCCGGACGCGAGGTCGCGCTCGATCTCGCCGCCCACGAACACCTGGTCGTCGGTGAGTTCGAACGGCAGCCGCTCGGCGAACTCCGCCGACGCCTTACCCGGCAGGCGCGGGGTCGCGGCCCGAGCCCGGTAGATCGCCCGCTGCCGCAACAGCGACGCCTGCAGAATGAGCGCCTCGTGGAAGCGCAGCGTGCTCTGCGCCTCCCGCCAGTCGGAGTCGACGCGGGGACGATGGATGAGGCGCAGCGCCTCACGGAATTCGAGTAACCCCCGCTGCGCCCGCACCTCGGCGGGCACCGGATCTTCGAGAGCCGGCAAGGCATCCAGCTGCTGCTGGATCACCCCGCGGATCTTCGTGCCGTCGAGCGCCGACGTCGCCGCGTAGATCGGCATCGGCGCCTCGGCCCAGGCGCGCGCCTCCTCGGAGTCGGCGTCGAGGTCATCCGGAAACGCCTCATAGACGGGGTGCGTCAACTGTCGCGTGTTGCGGTAGACGCCGACCTTGCCGGCGAAGATCGCGCGCATGCCGGGCTTGAGCCCGAACACCGACTTGCGGTTGAAGAACGTCAACTGCAGATTGCCGGTTCCGTCGGTGATGATCACCTCGAACAGCTCGCCGTGACGTTGCCGCATCTGACGCGACTGGATGCTACGCACCTCCGCGACGACGGCCACCGAGTCGCCGATGCGCAGGGCATCCAAAGGCGTCAGGTCGCCGCGTACCGCGTACCGCCGCGGATAGTGCCCGAGCAGGTCGCCGAGCGTCTCGAAGCCGAACGCCTTCTGGAACTGCGGCGCCACCCGCGCGCCGAGCACCGTCAGCAGGCGGGTGTCGAGAGGCGAGGGCACGCCTCCAGGCTAGCCAGCGGCGGCGACCCGCATCACAGCCACCCCTTGCGTTTGAACACGATGTACAACACAACGCTCGACCCGAGCATCGCCAACAGCGCTGCCGGGTAGCCCCACCACTGATGAAGCTCGGGCATGACGTCGAAGTTCATCCCGTAGATCGACCCGATGAGCGACGGGGCGAAGAGGATCGCCGCCCACCCGGAGATGCGGCGGGTCTGCTCGGCTTGCGCGTTGCTCGCCGCAGACAGTCGCTGCGCCTCCTCGTTCTGGCGCTGGCCGACGAGCGAGGTGTTGACCGCGAGCACGTCGCGCAGCAGCACCCGGAACTCCTCGACCTTCTCGGTCGCCTGCGTGACGTGGTCGTCGATATTGCGCAGAACCGGCTTGAGGTCGTCCTCCACGTGTCCGTCGGCGAAGCCCGCTTCGAACTGTTTGAGGATGCCGCCGAGCGGCACCACCGCCCGCTGGAACTCGATCACTTCACGGTTGAGCTCGTAGATGCGTCTCGACACCTTCGGGTCGCCGCTGAACACCTGGGTCTCGATCTCGTCGATGTCGTTCGCGAGGCCCTCGACGACGGGCCGGTAGCCGTCGACGACAGCGTCGAGGATCGCGTACAGCACCGCCTCGGTGCCGCCATGCATCGCGTCGGGGGTCCCCTCGATCTGCCGCCGCACGATCGAGAGATCTGGCCCCTCGCTGTGACGCACCGTGATGACGAACCGCGGACCGGCGAAGACGTGCAGCTCGCCGAAGTCGACGTGCTCGACGTCGTCGTCGTAGTGGGCGGCACGCAACACGAGGAACAGGGTTTCGCCATACCGCTCGAGCTTCGGACGCTGGTGCGCGTGCACGGCATCCTCGACCGCCAACTCGTGCAACCCGAACTCGTCGGCGAGTTCAGCAAGCAGCGCGCTCTCGGGCCGGTAGAGCCCGATCCACGCCATCGCATCGGGTTCCTTCGCGAGCAGCGCGAACGTCTCAGCAAGGGTGCCAGGGGTCGCGATCCGCTCCCCGCCCACGTAGACGGCGTTGTTCACCACTCCCGGTTCGCGCGTCGCCACCTGCCCATGATGCTGCCCGATCACGTCCATCCGTGACTTTTCGCGCGGATCGACACGACATCCGCGCGAAAAGTCACTGATAGACACGGGATACCGTGGCCACGTGACACGGATCATCGCCGGCTTCGCTGGGTCGCTGCGACTCGCCGTCCCCCCGGCGGGGACGCGGCCGACGAGCGACCGGGTGCGTGAGGCGATGTTCTCGGCCCTCGACGCCCGCGGGGTGCTGCCGGGCGCTCGAGTGCTCGACCTCTACGCGGGGTCGGGCGCTCTCGGGCTCGAGGCGGCATCCCGGGGTGCCGCCCACGTGACCCTCGTCGACAAGGCGACAGCGGCCCACCGAGTGACGAACGACAACGCGGCGCGCATCCGCACGGCCGCCCCGCGCGGTGCGGAGCCTGAGATCGTCGTGTCATCGCAGCCGGTGCAGTCGTTCCTCGGCGGCGCGGCCGGTGCCACCTGGGATGTCGTCTTCCTCGACCCGCCCTACGACCTCGGCGGGCTTGAACTCGTGCACAATCTCGACGCGCTTGTGCCACGGCTCGCCCCGGATGCCGTGGTCGTCGTCGAGCGCTCCGCCCGCGACCGGGAGCCCGCCTGGCCCGCAGGACTCGAACTCGAGCGGCGTAGAGACTACGGCGACACTGCCGTCTACTACCTGATCCATACTTCGTCCACAGCCGGCACATAGCAACCCCTGCTGGCATGTGGCCATGACGAACTGGACGGATGCCGACGGCCGCGAGATCGACGAAGAAGACCGCGGTCTGGTCTACGACATGACGACCCTCGTGAACCGGCGCGCGGCGCTCGGGTTGTTCGGCGGGGTCTCGGTGCTCACCCTGCTCGCGGCGTGCGGGATGACGTCTGAGACGACGGCGACCCCGGCGAGCACCACCCCTGCTGACACCACCCCCGACGGCAACCTGGTCGAGGTTCCCGACGAGACCGGCGGCCCGTTCCCCGCCGACGGATCCAACGGCGTCAACGTGCTCGACGACTCCGGCATCGTGCGCAGCGACATCCGCTCGTCGTTCGGCTCATCGACGGTCGTCGCGGCGGGTGTTCCGCTGACGGTCGTGCTCACCGTGCGGGATGCCGCCACCGGGGATGCGCTGAGCGGCGGCGCGGTCTACCTCTGGCACTGCGATCGCGACGGCGGCTACTCGCTCTACAGCGACGGGCTCGCCGACGTGAACTACCTGCGTGGCGTGCAAGAGATCGGCGCCGACGGTTCGGTGACCTTCACCACGATCTTCCCGGGCTGCTACGCGGGCCGCTGGCCGCACATCCACTTCGAGGTGTACTCCGACGTCGCCACTGCGGTTGCGTCGGGCCCGATCGTGAAGACGTCGCAGATCGCGCTTCCGAAGGAGGCGAGCGACGCCGTCTACGCGACCTCCGGCTACGAGCAGAGCGTACGTAACCTCGCGGGAGTGACCCTCGCGAGCGACGGCGTCTTCGGCGAGGACGGCGGCATCCACCAGATCGCGACGATGACCGGTTCGGCGTCTGCCGGATACACGGCGGCGCTCACGATCGGCGTCTGAGTCAGCGCTCGCCGTCGACGTAGGGGTCCCACCCGCCCCGCGCGTCGTACGGCACCCCGTCGACGCTCAGCCCCTCCCCCGCGAGCACCCGCCCGATCATGCGGAATCCGCGCGGCAACGCGGCCTCCGCGGGGAAGGTCGCGAGCAGGGCGTGGGCTTCTCCGCCGGTGAGGGATGCCGTCGATTCGAGCGCCGCTGAATGGATGTCGAGCCGCACCCCGGAGGCGGTCGCGATGCGCCGACCGTCGATCGCGAGTCCGTCGCTCACGTCGAGCATCGACGTCGCCCCGGCTAGCGCCGCGGCCGGCCCGTCGAGCAGCGGCGGCGCCGGGGCGAGTTGCGCCTCGACCTCCGCCGGGAACTCGGCCCGCACCGCGCGAGCCCGGGCGGCATCCGGAGCCCCTTCCTCGTCGACAGCTCGCTCGAACAACAGCTCGAGGCCGCGCGCCGCGAGGTCGAGCGCCCCCGAAACCGCCACGACGTCACCGGGCCGAGCGCCGGAACGTAAAACGGCATCCCGGCCCTCGAGGTCGCCGAATGCGGTCACCGCGATCGTGAGCGTCGCCGACGACGACAGGTCGCCGCCCACGACGCCACAGCCGGGCGCGAGGCGCACGCACGCGTCGCGCAGCCCGTCGGCGATGCCCTCGAGCACCGCGACATCGGTGTCGGCCGGCGCCGCGACAGCGACGACGAGGGCCGTCGGCACGGCACCCATCGCAGCGATGTCGGCGAGGTTCGTGGTGGCGGCCTTCCAGCCGAGGTCGTGCGGGGTCGACCAGGCGAGGCGGAAGTCGGGGCCGTGGATCATCGTGTCGGTCGTCACCACGAAGCGCCCGTCGGGGGCGCGCAGCACCGCGGCGTCGTCACCGGGGCCGAGGATCGTCGCGGTCGACTCCGGCAGCCGCGGGAAGATGCGCGCGAGCACCGCCGCCTCCCCGAGTTCGCCGAGCGTCGACATCCCGCCAGGCTAGCCTGGAAGCGATGAGTCCCCGCCGCTCCCTGCTCGCGCTCGCCACGGCATCCGTCGCCCTCGCCGCCGCCCTGAGCGGTTGCGCGCCGGTCGTGTCGCTGGCGCCCGCAGCGGAGTTCGCGAACGACCCCGAGTGCGCCGAAGCGATCGTGCGGATGCCGGATGCGATCAGCAGCTACCCGTTGCGGCAAACGGATGCGCAGGGCGCCGCCGCGTGGGGTGAGCCGACCGTCGTGTTGCTCTACTGCGGGGTTCCTGTTCCCGAGGTGTCAGAGCTGCCGTGCGTTCCCGTCGAGGGGATCTTCTGGCTGCGCGAAGAGGTGGATGCCGGCCTCGCGTACACCACCTACGGACGCGACCCGGCGGTGCGGGTCGTCATCGACCCCGACGCCATCGGTCCGGGGGTCGTGCTCGATGAACTCTCCACCGCCGTGTCGTACACCTCCGAGACCGGCCGCGAGTGTGTCGACCTCGAAGACACCGTCACCGGTCGTTAGCCCCACCCTCGGTGGTCGAGTAGTCGCTCACCGGCTGGGCCCACGCCGCCCGGTCAGGGCGGTGGGGAGCGAGACCCACCACGTGGCGCCTACCGGTCTCGACACGCGCCCTGCGGGCGCTACTCGACCACCGAAACTCAGCGGGCCGTTTGCAGACCGAGGGTGATGAGTTCGTCGATCAGCTCGGGGTAGCCGACACCCGACGCGAGCCAGCACGCCGGGAACATCGAGATCGGCGTGAAGCCCGGCATCGTGTTGATCTCGTTGAGCACGAAACCTTCGCCGGTGAAGAAGAAGTCGATGCGAGCCAGCCCCGCCCCGCCGATGGCGTCGAATGCCCGCCCCGCGATGCGCTGCATCTCGGCGAGCGCCCCCTCGCCGAGGTCGGCGGGGCAGACGAGTTCGACTCCGGGGGCGTCGTGGTACTTGGCGTCGAAGTCGTAGAACTCCCGCGTGGTCAGCACGATCTCGCCCGCGACGCTCACCCGCGGCGGCGCCCCGTCGCGGCCTTGCAGCACGGCGCACTCCACTTCGCGGCCGACGATCGCCTGCTCGACGAGCACCGTGTGATCCTCGACGAAGGCGGTGTCGAGGGCGGCATCCAGCTCGGCCCAATCCTTCACCTTCGTCACGCCGACGCTCGACCCCGCCCGGGCCGGCTTCACGAACACCGGCAGCCCGAGCCCGGTGATGCGTCCGCGCCACAGGTCGTCATCCTGAGCCAGTCGCGCCCGGGTCACGGTCACCCACGGTGCCACCTCGATGCCCGCCCCGGCGAGCACCGTCTTGGTGAAGTGCTTGTCCATGCCGAGGGCGGAGGCGAGCACGCCGTTGCCGACATACGGCAGCCCGACCAGCTCGAACATGCCCTGGATGGTGCCGTCTTCGCCGAACGGGCCGTGCAGGATCGGGAAGGCGACATCCACCTCGCCCAGCGACTGCATGGTGCCATCCGCGAGACGCACCGTGAACTCGCGGGTCGCCGCCGACTCGGGCAGGAACACGCGCGTGCCGTTGTCGCGCACCACCGGAAGCTCGTCGGCGAGGGTGAGGCCCGTCGCGTCGTCGGGTTGCAGGGTGAGGATGCCGTCCGGCGTGATGCCGACCGGGATGACGTCGTACCGGGAGCGGTCGATCGCCCCGAGCACCCCGCCCGCCGTCGCGCACGAGATGCCGTGTTCGCTCGACCGGCCGCCGAAGAACAGCGCGACGCGGGTCTTGGGCTCACTCACCTTGCGGCTCCGTCGTGTCGGTGGTCAGGTGCGGAGCGAGGTCGCGCGGCGCGAGGGTTCCGGCGAGCACCTCGGCGACCTGCATGACGATCGGCATCTCCACACCTTTCGCGGCGGCGAGTTCCAGCACCGGCGCGACCGACGCGAGCCCTTCAGCCGTCTGGTTCATCTGCGCGATGACCTCGTGATAGTCGTAACCCTGGCCGAGCAGCCGGCCGGCGGTGTTGTTGCGCGACAGCGGCGACTCGCACGTCGCGATGAGGTCGCCGAGCCCGGCGAGTCCCGACATCGTCTCGGGCAGCGCGCCGTAGGCGACGGCGAAGTCGGTCATCTCGACGAGCCCGCGGGTGATGATCGACGCCTTCGTGTTCTCGCCGTAGCCGACACCGTCGACGATGCCGATCGCGACGGCGATGAGGTTCTTCAGCACTCCGCCGAACTCGGTGCCGACGACATCCGTGTTGACGAAGCAGCGGAAGTAGCGGTTGCTCGCCGCGAGCGCGACATCGGATGCCGTGGCCAGGCTCGCCGACGACACGACCGCGGCGGTGGGCTGCTCCTTCGCGATCTCGAGCGCGAGGTTCGGGCCCGACACGACCGCGACCCGCTCGGGTTCGATGCCCAGCTCGGCGAGGATCACCTCGCTCATGCGCGCGAGGGTTCCGCGCTCGACGCCCTTCATCAGCGAGACGACCGTGGCGCCGTCGGGGATGAGGTCCTTCACGATGCGCAGGTTCTCGCGCAGCGACTGCGACGGCACCGACAGGTACACGTGCTCGGCGCCCTCGAGCACCTCGGGCAGCCGTGGGCTGGCCGCCACATTGCGGGGCAGGTTGATTCCGGGCAGGTAGTCGGAGTTGCGGCGGGACTGGCTGATCTCGCGGGCGAGCTCCGGGCGACGTGCCCAGACCGCGACACTGCAGCCGGCATCCCCGAGGATCTTCGCGAACGTCGTGCCCCACGACCCGGCGCCGAGAACGGCGACCCGCCGACCGGTGTCGGGCAGCACCAGAGGCTGGGTCATCGCCATGAGCCCAGTCTTTCAGCTAACCGGCTTTCAGCTAACGCCGCCACAGCTAACCTGGGCGCATGTCCCGCGGGCCGAATCCGATCACCGAGTTCTTCGTCGGCGTCTCGACGCTGTTGCGCGGGTTCGGGTTCTGGCGGCGCCGACCGCGGGCGATGGCGCTCGGGCTCATCCCGGCGGCGATCGTGTTCGCCGTTCTCGTCGTTCTCATCGTGTTGCTCGTCGTGAACCTCGACCCGGTGACGATCTTCCTCACCGGATTCGCCGAGACGTGGGATGAGGGCTGGCGCAACCTGCTGCGCATCGGCTTCGGGCTCGCGCTCATCGTGGGGCTGATCGTGTTGTACGCGTTCTCGTTCACCGCACTCACGCTGCTCATCGGCGACTGGTTCTACGAGCGCATCTGGCGGGCGGTCGAGGCCGACCTCGGCGAGTTCACCCCCGGCCCGGAACCTGGTTTCTGGCGCTCGGCTGGCGATGGGGTGCTGCTCGTCGTGCGGGCGATCTTCACCGGTCTGCTCATCGTGCTGCTCGGGCTCGTGCCGCTCATCGGCACCGTGCTGGCTGTCGTCGTCGGCACCTTCCTCTCGGGGCGACTCGTCGCACTCGAACTCACCACCCGGCCGCTCGAAGCTCGCGGGATGACGCGGCAGCAACGTCGCGCGGCGCTTCGGCCGCACCGGGCCCGCGTTCTGGGCTTCGGTGTAGCCGTGCACCTGAGCTTCCTCATCCCGGGCGGCGCGGTCATCGTGATGCCCGTCGCCGTCGCCGGTGCCACCGTTCTCGCCAAGCACGTGCTCGCCAACGACATGCTCGGTGAAGCCCCGGCAGCCAGGGTCACCGAGTCGGGGGCGTGATCTTGCCGTACTCGCTCTGACCGTGGGCGACGGGATCCCACCGCTCGGCGGGCGGCGTCTCACCGCGCAACTCGCCGAGCAGCCGAGCGATCTCGTTCATGAGAGCCCTCGTCGCCTCGGTCAGCGCCTCGGCATCCGTTCGCCCCGCCCACGGCGTGAGGTCGATGGGCGCACCGACGAGCATCTCGACGTTGCGGCGGCGCAGGCTCAGGCGTCCGCCGTAGCGCGGCAGGATCTGTTGGACGCCCCAGTGCGCCGCAGGGATGAGCGGGATGTCGTGCGTCAGAGCGAGCCGCACGGCGCCGACCTTGCCCCGCATCGGCCACTCGTCAGGGTCGCGGGTGAGCGTGCCCTCCGGGTAGACGATGACCGCCAGCTCGTCGGAGATCAGACGCGTCGCCGCGGCGATCGCGGCAGAGCCGCCGCCGCCGCGTTCGACCGGGATCTGTCCGGTGAACCGCAGCAGCCATCCGAATCCAGGAATCTTGAACAGGCTTGCCTTCCCCAGAAACCGCGGCACCCGGCCGCCGCGCCACACCAAGTACGCCACCGTCAGGGGGTCGAAGTTCGAGATGTGGTTCGGTGAGAACACGAACGCTCCGCGCTTCGGGATGTTGTCGAGCCCGCGCATCCGGTAGCGGCCGAAGAACTCGAAAATCGGGATCGCGATGGCCGCGATGATCCGCCAGCGGATGATCTTCTCGGGCTTGCGGCGTCGCACGGGAGTCAGGTTATCCGGGCGGCTGAGCGCGTGGAGCAGCCCGTCGCGCTAAATCAGGTCGAAGTCGGCGCCTAGGGCGGTGAGCTTGTCGACGAAGTGCTCGTATCCGCGGCTGATGAGGCCGAGGTTCGAGACCGTCGAGGTGCCTTCCGCCGCGAGGGCGGCGATGAGGTACGAGAAGCCGCCGCGCAGGTCGGGCACGCGCACATCCGCCGCGTGCAGTTTCGTCGGACCGGTGACGACCGCCGCCTGCTCCAACTTGCGGCGTGGAACCCGGCGGGTGACCGACTCGAGCCCGTCGCTGTGCACGACGATGTCGGCACCCATCTCGACGAGCGCCTCGGTGAAGCCGAGTCGGTTCTCGTACACCGTCTCATGGACGACCGAGACGCCCTCGGCCTGGGTGAGGGCGACGATGAGCGGCTGCTGCCAGTCGGTCATGAAGCCGGGGTGCACGTCGGTCTCGACCTGCACCGGCTTGAGCGGTCCGCCGGGATGCCAGAACCGGATGCCGTCCTCCCGCACGTCGAACGCACCACCGACCTTGCGGAAGATGTTGAGGAACGTCATCATCTCCTGTTGCTTCGCCCCGCCGACGAAGATGTCGCCGCCAGTCGCGAGCGCCGCCGACGCCCAGGATGCCGCCTCGTTGCGGTCGAAGATCGCGCGGTGGCTGTAGCCACTCAGTGTCTCGACGCCTTCGATGAAGATCGTGCGGTTGGGTTCGATCGAGATGATCGCCCCCATCTTCTGCAGGATCGCGATGAGGTCCATGATCTCGGGTTCAATGGCGGCGTTCTTGAGTTCCGTGACGCCCTTCGCCCGCACGGCAGCGAGCAGCACCTGCTCCGTCGCGCCCACACTCGGGTACGGCAGCTCGATGTTCGCCCCGGTGAGACCGTTCGGGGCGGTGATGCGGATGCCTTCGTACGACTTGTCGACGACCGCGCCGAACGCACGCAGGGCGTTGAGGTGAAAGTCGATCGGCCGGTCGCCGATGCGGCAGCCGCCGAGGTCGGGGATGAGCGCCTCGCCGAGAGCGTGCAGCAGCGGCCCGCAGAACAGGATCGGGATGCGACTGGAGCCGGCGAGCGCATCGATCTGCGCGAAGTGGGCGCGTTCGACGTTCTTCGGGTCGAGCACCAACACGCCGTCTTCGGGGCTCGTCACGGCGACGCCGTAGGCCTCGAGCATCTTGGTGACGATCGAGATCTCGCTGATCTGCGGAACGTCCTGCAAGATGCTCGGGGTCTTGCCGAGGAGGGCGGCAACCATCGCCTTCGTCGCGAGGTTTTTGGCCCCGCGCACGTCGACGCGCCCCATCAGCGGCTTGCCGCCTCGGATGACGATGCTGTCGGCCTTCAGGCCCACGCGTTCGGCAGCCTTGGCGGCATCCTTGGCGAGCCCGTCATTCACGCCGTCATCCACGAGGAGAGTCTCTGCCACTGTGACACCTGCTGCCTTGCCTATCGAACGGGGAGAGTCTTCGGTCGCCAGCTTTCGCGGGTGCCTTCGAACTCGGTGATCTGCGCCTCGTTGCGCAGAGTGAGCCCGATGTCGTCGAGACCCTCCAACAACCTCCAGCGAGTGTAATCATCGATCTCGAAACCCACCTGGAGGTCGCCGACGGCGACAGTTCGTGCTAAGAGATCGACGGTCGCAGCGACGCCGGGCTGCGCTTCGATGGCGGCCCAGAAGCGCTGCATGTCGGCCTCCGACACGACGCCGGTGAGCAGACCCTGCTTGCCCGAGTTGCCGCGGAAGATGTCGCCGAACCGCGGCGCGATGACGGCCTTGAAGCCGTAGTCGCGCAGCGCCCACACGGCGTGCTCGCGGCTCGACCCGGTGCCGAAGTCGGGCCCCGCGAACAGCACGGTCGCCCCGTGCGTCCACGACTGGTTGAGCACGAACTCGGGGTCTTTGCGCCACTCGTGGAAGAGCGCGTCGTCGTACCCGGTCTTCACGATGCGCTTGAGGAACACCGCGGGGATGATCTGGTCGGTGTCGACGGCACTCCGCGGCAGCGGGATCGCCGTTCCGGTGACGGTCTCGACCTTCTCCATCAGCGCACACCTTCCGCGTCATAGAGGGTTCTCTGACCGTCGGGAACCCCGCGCGCGGGGCTCCCGGGCGCCACAGAGGGATCTATGAGGTCGGTTGAGAGATCGGACGGTGCCGACAGGGTGCCGCGGATGGCGGTGGCGGCGGCGACGACGGGTGACACCAGGTGGGTGCGGCCGCCTTTGCCTTGGCGGCCTTCGAAGTTGCGGTTGGATGTCGACGCGCACCGCTCGCCCGGAGCCAACTGGTCGGGGTTCATCCCGAGGCACATCGAGCAGCCGGCGAAGCGCCACTCGCCGCCGAAGTCCTCGACGATCTTGTCGATGCCCTCGGCTTCGGCTTCGAGCCGCACCCGAGCCGACCCGGGGACGACCATGACCCGTACATGGTCGGCCTTCTTGTGCCCCTTGATGATGGATGCGAACGTGCGCAGATCGCCCAGGCGCGAGTTGGTGCACGAGCCCATGAACACCGCATCCACCCGGATGTCCTTCATCGGCGTGCCCGCCTCGAGCGCCATGTACTCCAACGCCCGCTCCGCCGCGGCCCGCTCGTTCGGGTCCACCATCGACTTCGGGTCGGGCACGGACTCGTTCAACGAGACCCCCTGCCCGGGGTTGGTGCCCCAGGTCACGAACGGTTCGAGCTCGTCAGCGTCGAGGAACACCTCGGCATCGAACACCGCATCGTCATCCGTTGCGAGAGTCTGCCAGTAGGCGACCGCGGCATCCCAATCCTCCCCCTGCGGGGCGTGCGGGCGACCCTTCAGGTAGTCGTACGTCGTCTGGTCGGGGGCGACCATCCCGGCCCGGGCCCCCGCCTCGATCGACATGTTGCAGATCGTCATCCGGCCATCCATCGACAGCGCCCGGATCGCCGACCCCCGGTACTCGAGCACGTAACCCTGCCCGCCGTTGGTGCCGATCTTCGCGATGACGGCGAGGATGATGTCCTTCGCCGTCACCCCCGGACGCAGCGCGCCCTCGACGGTGATCGCCATCGTCTTGAACGGCTTCAGCGGCAACGTCTGAGTTGCCAGCACATGCTCGACCTCGCTCGTGCCGATGCCGAACGCCATCGCCCCGAAGGCGCCATGCGTCGACGTGTGACTGTCGCCGCAGACGACCGTGATGCCCGGCTGGGTGAGACCCAACTGCGGACCGACGACGTGCACGATGCCCTGCTCAACATCGCCGAGAGAGTGCAGCCGCACCCCGAACTCGGCGCAGTTGCTGCGCAGCGCCTCGATCTGCGTGCGACTCGTGAGGTCGGCGATCGGCTTGTCGATCTCGAGCGTCGGCGTGTTGTGATCCTCCGTCGCGATCGTCAGATCTGGCCGACGAACGGGACGCCCGGCGAGCCGGAGGCCGTCGAACGCCTGTGGGCTCGTGACCTCGTGGATGAGGTGCAGGTCGATGTAGATGAGGTCAGGTTCGCCGTTCTCGCCCTTCGCGACGAGGTGCTGCGCCCAAACCTTTTCGGCCAAAGTCTTCGGGGTGGCTGAGTCGGTGCTCATGGGAATGTCGGTTCCTTCAGGTCTCGAACGAGATCGGCCCGCACACGGACTCCGCGACGAGGGAGGCCGGGGTCTAGGCCTCGTCGCGGCGACGAAGGAGGAGCCGCACGAGCATCCCTAGAGGGTAGCACCGGTCGGCGGACGGATATCGGAGGGTCTATGCAGAGAGATCTTCGGGTTCGGCCAACAGAGCAAGGTCCTCCACCGTCACGAGCCGCGCCGCGAGCGCGTACTCGACCAACCGGGTACGGCGCCGGGTCGCGAGGTTGCCCCGCCCGCCGCGCAGCCCCGCGACGCCGGCCCGGTCGAGCCGGTCGCACACGTTGTCGAGCTTGCGGTTGAACGCCGTGAGGCTCCAGCCGAGTCGTGCCGCCGCCTCTGCCGAAGTCGGGAAGTCGCCGGGGTCTCGCGCGGGATGCCGCAATGCGCGCTCGCACAGGACGACGAGCAGCAGTCTCTGCGCCGCCGTGAGCCGAGGCAGGTCGACCCGTGCCGGACGCAATTCGGCGGACGTGGCCGACGCAGAGTAGGGCAAGTCGCCGTGCACGGCGAATTCGTAGGTGGTGCGACCCGCCGAGAAGACGACGTGGGCCGGGTGGAAGACGACCGGCACGCGGGTGCCCGGTTCGAGCGTGGCCGACACCCGCCCGCTCGGGTCGCTCACCTGAACGACCCGAGCGGCGGCGGTGCTGGCGATCCACCACAGCCCGGACTCGTGGAAGATCTCCAACAGGAGTGAATCGAGTTCGGGGTTGTCATCGATAACGAGATCCGCAGCGCGACCGATGGTGAGGATTTCTCCTGCAAGGAGATCGTACCACTCTCCGCAATACTCGACGCGCAGAGCAGGTGGCAAGTGGGTCCCCTTCCGGTGCCCATCCTTTTGGCCAACACCCCGGGCACCCAAGCCGCGACTTTCCTTGGCACCCGTTCGGGGGGGGTATGTAATGGTCCGTCATCCCCGGCACGCCCGCCGCGGAACCACTAACGTGGGGCCACCCCCACCACTCCATCCTCGTCAGGGAATGGCATGGACCCGAACCGCGTCGCCCTCATCGATGATCACGAGATCATCGCGCTCGCCATGCGCGAAGCGATCAGCCAGATTCCCGAGCTCTCCTTCGCCGGCGTCGCCGCGACCGTCGACGAGCTGATCGCCGAGCACCCCGAGGCCGGGCTCGTCGTACTCGACCTCCGCCTCGCCGACGGTTCGTCGCCGATCGGCAACGTCGAGCGCCTCGTCGAGCGCGGCGCCGCGGTGATCGCCTACACCTCAGGCGAGAGCCCCTACCTGCTGCGTCTTGTCGCAACCACCCCCATCCTCGGGATCGTGCGCAAGTCGGACCCGGTTGCGGTCCTGGTGGAGACGCTTCGTCAGGCAGCCGACGGGCGCGCCGTCATGTCGACCGAGTGGGCGGCGGCGATCGACTCCGACCCCGGGTTGGATGCCGCGGCGCTGAGCGTTCAGGAGCAGCAGGTGCTTCGTCTGTTCGCCACGGGCCTGAAGGCGCAGTCGGTTGCCGCCACGATGAAGATCGCGGTGCCGACCGTCGAAGACTATGTACGACGGATCCGCACCAAGTACGCCCGCATCGGCCGCAGCGCCGACACCAAGATCGACCTGTACAAGCGGGCGATCGAAGACGGCTTCCTGCCGCTCCCGGACTCCGGTCAGTGAGAGTGAGCGCCCCTGGCCGCGCACCAGCGCGGCGTGCTGCCCAGACAGCGGGACAAGGCGTGGCGCTGGAGCAGGTCACCCGCGCGATGGCGCTCGCGCTCGGAGTTGGAACAGCCGTCTTCGGGCTGCTCGCTCTGGGCGCATTCGCAGCCCAACAAGACTCGTTCTCGCCGCTCTGGACGTGGACGTTCGCGTTCGGCATCTTCGTGCCGCCGCTGGCGGCCGGCCTGCTCTCCTATGCCCTTCCGGTGCGCGTCCTGCGCGGCCTGCTCGCGCTCTCGGCAGCCAGCCAGCTCGTCGGGCTCCTGCTGCTCGTACCCGCGATCACGACCGCCGGCGGCACGGTTCCGCCCGAGCAGGGCTCACCGTGGATGCTCTCGATCTCGGCAGTCGGCACCTCTGCGGCCGCGGTCGCATGGCGGCCGGTCGTCGCCTGGATCTATCTCGCGGCCTCTGTGGTGGCCCTGGGCGTCGATCGCGCCATGGCATCGTCGGAGTCGCTTGCCGAGATCGCGCTTCAGGATGCCGTCTACACGCTGCTCTTCGACGCCATCTTCGCCGCCCTGGCGATAGCGACCGCGCGGGCCGGTCGCACCCTCGACGCGGTCGCCGATCAAGCAGTCCGGGAAACCCGGGTCGCTTCGGCGACCGAGGCAGCGGCTCGCGAGCGATTCAGGATCGAGGGACTCATCCACGACAGCGTGCTCGTGGCGCTGTTGGCCTCGGCGCGGGGGGCTCGCCAGGCCGATGATGAGGCGCGCCGGGCGATCACGCGGCTTCGCGAAGCAGAGGAACCGCCATCGACCGACGCCATCGCCGTCGAGGAGTGGGTGTGGCGCCTCCAGGCGTTGACGACGGACCTAGCCCCCGCAGCGCGGTTCAGCCACGAACACGACGGCCGTAACGAGCCCATTCCCAGTGAGGTCGCGACCGCGATGCTCGAAGCGTGTGCCGAGGCGCTTCGAAACAGCGTGCGACACGCCGCTGCGGCGTCCCGGGCCGTTCACGCCCGGGTCACGACGCGCGCAGTCGAGGTGAGCGTGCTCGATGACGGACCCGGCTTCGACGTCGCCGCGGTCAACCCAGCGCGACTCGGGCTCGCCGTCAGCATCCTCGATCGGATGAGGTCGCTGTCGGGCGGCGACGCCGTCGTGGTCTCCCGGCCCGGGCTCGGCACGCGGGTAGCGCTCACCTGGCGGGCGGCATGACGACCGTAGCGGGACCGGATGTCCCCCGCCTGCTCGGCCTGACCGGGCCCGGCGCCTGGGCGATGGCCGGCCTGTTCTGGATGACGCACATCATCCTTGTCACCCTCTCGGGCGGTGCTCCGATGCGCACGATCGAGGGCTGGATCGCGTTCGTGCTCACCCTCGTGGCCGCCGTCGTCGTGGTGCTGCCGGGTCGCTACCCGCTGCGCTGGCCACTGGTCGTCGCCATCCTCGGCGTCGTCGCGTTCTCGACGGTCGCCATCATCTGGAATCTCTCCCCCACCGGCTGGCCGGGCTGGACGTCGTGGAGCTTCGGCTCGAACACCTTCCTGCTCTTCATGCTCGCATTGCGCGGTCGAGCTTGGTGGGGGGCGATGGGCGTGCTCCTCATGATGGCCCTCACCGTGCACTGGTCCTGGGCGACGACCGGCGATGTCTGGCACGGGGTCGACCTCACCTACCGGCAGCTCGCGACCTACTTCGCGGGAACCTTCTTCGCTCTCTGGCTGCGTCGCACCGCCCGCCAGATCTTCGAATTCCAGGAGGCGGATCGACGGCGGGTTCGGGACGAACAGGTTCGAGAGACCACCGCCGCCGAACGGGCGCGGGAATTGCATCGCGTGAGCCTTATCGCCGGCCCGGCCCTCGCCGAGATCGCGGCTGGTGGCCGGTCCGCGGCTGCCCGAAAACAACACGCGCTGATCGAGGCACAGCTGCGCGACAGCATCCGGGGCCGTTCCCTCGCCGACGACGGCGAGCTGACCGAGGCACTGCGCGCCGCGCGCAGCGCGGGGGCCAGCGTGGCCGTGCTCGACGACCTGCCGCGCGACGGATCGGTCGCTGTCGACAGTCACTTCATCGCCGCGGCGCGAGCCTGGGTCGCCGACCGACTCGCGCAGCAACGCGCGAACGAGGTCACCGTGCGGCTCACCGCGTCGGCGGGACAGCCGGTCGTCACCTTCGCCACGGCCGACGGCGACGCGTCGACCTTCAGCGCAGCGGATACGCCTCGAGCAGCGTCAGATCCTCGCGGGTGACGAGCCGGGTCGCGACGGCATGCTCGACGAGCCGCATCCGCCGGTTGGTGGCGAGTTTGCCGCGCCCGCCGCGCAGCCCGGTGACGCCCTCGCGTTCCAGTTTTCCGCAGACGGTGTCGAGCTTGCGGGTGAAGGCGGTGAGCGTCCAACCGAGGCGGGATGCGGCATCCGCCGAACTGGGGATCTCGCCCCGCCCCGACTCGGTCTGGCGCAGCACGTTCTCGGCGAGGGCGACGACGAGCAGCCGCTGCGACGGGCTGAGCGGCACGTTGCCGATCGTCGCGTCACCGACGGCCGATGCCGGCGGCCCCGGGTCGACCGCGAATCCGCCCGAGGAGTGCAGCGTCAAGTCGTAGCTGGTCGACCCCGCCCCGAAGAGCACGTGAAGGCGATCGAACACGACCGGAAGCCGGGCACCGGGGGCCAGGCGCGCATGCACCCGCCCGGTGCCGTCGGTGACGGTTGCGGCGATGCGCGACCCGACGTTGGTGAGCCACCAGAGGCCGTTCTCGACCGTGAGGGTGAGGAACCGGCGGTGCAGGTAGCGGTTGTCGTCGATCACCAGGTCGCCGTCGCGGCCGATCGCGAACTCCCGGCCGGCAGGCACTTCGTGCCGCTCGCCGGCGAACTCCACGACGAGCGGCGGATGCACGGAGGCGGGCTTCGCGGCCACGAGTCAGTCTTCTCGCACGTTCAGTTCCAGCCCCCCACCGAAGTCGATGGTCGTGTCCACCAGCACGGGCGTGGGTTCACCCTCGCGCAGCTTCTGCGCCGGGCGTCCGGGAATGCGCACGATCGTGCCGTTGCGCGAACCGAGGTCGGTGACGACGACGGTACCGCCCTCGACCGAGACCCGCACGTGGTTTCGCGAGACGTCGCCGTCGCCCGCGATCCGCACCAACCGGCTCGCGGGTTGGTCGACGGGAGCGCTGGGGGCGCGGCCGACGAGTACCACGCCGTCGAGCGGCTCGCGGGTGCCGTCGGGCAGCTCCAGGCTCAGCGCCCGACGGGGCGGCGGTGGCGCGGATGCCGCCAGCAGTGGCGGAGCAAGGCCGCCCGACCGGCGCGCACGCAGACGCGCGATCTCATCGACGACGACCGTGCGATCGTCGTCGCGCGCCGGGACGGCGACGCCCGACGGGAGCGAGACCTCGTGGTCGGGCACCTCGGTGATGTGCGGCACCTCCGCCGAGTCGGATCGAGTCACGGTGGACGTCGACGCGGCGAGCGTGAGCGTCCACTCCCCGCCGGGCACGGTGAGGCGCACCACCGAGGCGACCGGGATGACGCTCTCAAGCCACGGCTCGGCGCCGAGCCCGGTGAGCGTCTCGGCACCGGCGGCGAGGGTCGCCGTGCCCCGGAGGGCGACATGGAGGCCGTCGGCCGCCGCGTCGAGCACCGCGAAGGC
>NZ_JBASCU010000054.1:0-40646 GCF_049651805.1 Pseudolysinimonas sp. | reverse complement strand
CGATCCAAACCCGCCTGATCCACCTCGCCGCTGCCAAGACCACCGCGCTCAGCGCCGGAATCTCGCGAGCAAAACCCGGTGAGGCACGCACCCACCTTTCGCGAGCATCTTGACGTGAGGCACTACGACGAGCGTTTCGCCCGGGTCTGTTCGGCACGTGCGGCGAGCTCCTCATCCGGCGGGTACCCCACCTCGACGAGGGTGAGTCCCTTCGCCGGAACCACGACGAACTCGCTCGTACGCGCGGTCGCCTCTCGTAGCTCGGTAACCCGTCCGGCGCTGAGCTTCCCGTCGCCCGCCGCGAGGCATGCGCCGACGAGGGCCCGCACCATCGAGTGGCAGAAGGCGTCGGCCCGCACGTGCGCGACGAGCACGCCGTCGGCATCCCGAGCCCAGGTGAACTCCTGAAGGGTGCGGATCGTCGTCGCCCCCTCGCGCGGGCGGCAGAACGACGCGAAGTCGTGCAGTCCGAGAAGGCTGCGGGCGGCGGTCTCCATCGCGTCCCCGTCGAGGGTGGTCGGATGCCACACCTCGTAGCCGCGCCGGCGGGGGTCGCGCAGCGCGGCGGCATCGGCGATGCGGTACTCGTAGCGGCGCCACGTCGCGGCGAAGCGAGCGTCGAACCCGGGAGGCGCCAGTGTCGCGCGCTGAACCTGCACGTCGCCGGCTGCACCGGCGATGCCGTTCAGCCGCCGCACGAGCGCGTCGAGCCCGCGCGGCGCGGGGCCTCCCCGACGCCGACGATCGAGGTCGGCGAGCTGTGCGTCGTCGAGTTCGACGTGGGCAACCTGACCGGTGGCGTGCACGCCGACGTCGGTGCGCCCCGCGACGGTGAGCGTCGGCGCCGACCCGACCGTACGAAAGATCGTCGCCAGCGCCAGCTCGAGTTCGCCCTGCACGGTGCGCAGGCCGGGCTGCTTCGCCCAGCCGGTGAAGTCGCCGCCGTCATAGGCGAGGTCGAGTCGGATGCGCACCACGCGACGAGTCTGCCGCACCGGGATACCCTGGTTCACGTCAGTCCTCCCCTGCTGACATCTTCCGCATGAAGTCGACGACGCCGAGTCCCACCGCCGCGCGCGGCACCTTCCGTGTGCCGGGACTGGACGGCATCCGCGCTCTCGCTGTTGCGACCGTGATCGTCTTCCATCTCTTCCCTGGAACCCTCATCGGCGGTTACCTCGGCGTCGACATCTTCTTCGTCGTCAGCGGGTTCCTCATCACGACGCTTCTGCTACGCGAGCGCGCCACCACCGGCGGCATCTCGCTGCGCGGCTTCTGGACCCGGCGCGCTCGCCGGCTGCTCCCCGCCCTCGTCGTGCTGTTGCTCGCCGGTTGCGCGGCGGCCCTGTTCGTCGGGGGGGACGTGCTGGTGGGGCTCGGCAGCCAGGTCCTCGCGGCCCTCACGTTCTCGAGCAACTGGGTGTTCATCGCGCAAGGCGCCTCGTACTTCGACGCGACGGTACCCGAGCTGTTCCGCAATCTGTGGTCGCTGGGCGTGGAGGAGCAGTTCTACATCGGCTGGCCCCTGCTCGTGGTGTTCGTGCTCGTGCGCATCCCGCGGTGGTCGCGCCTGACACTCATCGGGGCACTCGCGGTCGGCTCGGCCGTCTGGATGGGCGTCTCGTATTCGTCGATCGATCCAACGCGGGTGTACTACGGCACCGATTCCCACGCGTTCGGGCTCGCCGTCGGAGCATTCCTCGCCGTGCTCATGCTCGGGCGCGGCGTGGTTACCGTGGGAGATGTGCCGACGGGGCTCACCTCGCGGGCGGCGCGTTGGACTCTGGATCTCACCGGCACATTGGCGATCGCGGCACTCATCGGGCTGTCGGTGGTGATGAACGGCGACCTCGATCTCGCGTACCGCGGCGGTCTGGCCGCAGTGGCTGTGCTGAGCGCCGTCGCGATCGCCGCGCTGCTCGTCCCCGGCTCGCTGCTCGGCCGGGCGCTCGAGTTCGCACCGATCCGCTGGGTGGGGCTGCGCAGCTATGGCCTCTACCTGTGGCAATGGCCGGTGTTCGTGCTCGTCGGCGCTGCCTACCCCGCGGGGCCGCGCGAGGGTGTCGATGCGGTCACCCGCGGCGTGATCGCGCTCGCGATCACCGTCGTCGCGGCCGGGCTGTCGTACCGGTTCATCGAACAGCCGATCCGCCGGCACGGGTTTCGGGCGACGGCGCGCGCGGTACTCGACGCGCCTCCACGCAGCCGACGGGCGCTCGGCGCTGCATTCGCGATGCTCCTCATGACCGGTCTGGCGGGAACCAGTGTCGCCGCTCTGGTCGCCGACCCGGGTCGTGGCGAGGCGCAGACCTACATCGAAGCCGGACAGGACGCGATCGACGACGCGACGACGACACCGCCCGCGACCGAGGATGCCGAGCAGGACGCCGTCACGACCGGCGACGAGATCACGGCGATCGGCGATTCCGTGATGCTCGCCGCCGCACCCGCCCTCCAGGAGGCGTACCCGGGCATCGCGATCGACGCCGCCGTCTCCCGTTCGATGTACTCGGCCCCGGCCGTCGTGCAGGCGCAGAAGTCGGCCGGCACGCTGCGCCCGGTCGTCGTGATCGCCCTGGGGACCAACGGCCCCATCGATCGCCGCACGCTCGAGGAGGTCCGCGAAATCCTCGGCCCGACGCGCGAACTGATCCTGGTGAATGCCCAAGCGCCGCGCGGCTGGATTCCCGGCGTCAACGCCGAGCTGTCCGCGTTCGCGCGCGTTTACCGCAACGTCGAGTTGGCGAACTGGTACGGCGCCGTCCAGCCTTACCTGCAGGAGATGGCTCGCGACCAGGTGCACTTCGGCCCGATCGGCGCAGGGATCTTCGCCGGCGCCGTTCGCGAAGCGGTCGAACGCCTGGCTGCGCTGCCGCCTCTCCGTGACGAGTCCGCCGACCTCTCCCTTCCGACGCCCTTCTAGCGGTGCGGGCCGGGATGATCGTCCTCACCTTGCGGATCGGCGAGCTGCGCTGTAGGGTCATACCCCACGGGGGTATCACCACTCCGCACCACAGAGAAGGAACGACATCCATGTGTTCAGACCACGCCACCCACGACCTCGGCCTCACCGAAGCGAACCACTCCTGTTCCTGCGGTGACCACGGTCACGGAGCCGCGGCCGCTCCCGCCGGCGAAACCGCGGCGATCAGCGAGTCCGCCGTTCGCGAGCACTACCTCGTCGATGGCATGACGTGCAGTCACTGCGTCGCGAGCGTGACCGAGGAGGTGACCGCGCTCGACGGCGTGGAGAGCGTCAGCGTCGACCTGAACGCCGGCGGAGCGTCGCGGATCATGGTGGTCAGCTCGAAGCCGATCCCTGCCGACGCGATTCGCGATGCGGTGACCGAAGCCGGCTACTCCCTCACGCCGGCGTGAACTGGTGACGACCACCGATCTCGATCTTGAGATCGGGGGCATGACCTGCGCGTCCTGCGCCACCCGGATCGAACGGAAACTGAACCGGATCGACGGCGTCGTGGCGTCGGTGAACTACGCGACCGACCGGGCTCGCATCAGCTCCGCCGGCGTCGATCCGGCGATCCTCATCGCCGCGGTGGAAGCAGCCGGGTATTCGGCGAGCCTCCCGACTCCGCCGGCAGCCGATGACCCCGAGCCGACGAGCCCCGCAGATCGAGAAGTCGCCGAACTCAGGCATCGGCTGATCGTCTCCGCCGGCTTGGCGGTTCCCGTCGTGCTGATGTCGATGATCCCCGCGCTCCAGTTCACCAACTGGCAGTGGCTCGCCCTCACGCTCGCGGCGCCCGTCGCCGTGTGGGGAGCGTGGCCGTTCCATCGCGCCGCGGCGATCAATGCGCGGCACGGCGCGGCGACCATGGACACGCTGATCAGCGTGGGCGTCCTCGCGGCGTTCGGGTGGTCGCTGTACGCGCTCTTCTTCGGGATGGCCGGCATGCCGGGCATGCACATGACCTTCCGATTCATCGGCACACCCGAGGCGGGGGCGTCGGAGCTCTACCTCGAGGTCGCCGCGGCAGTGACCGTCTTCATCCTGGCCGGACGCTACATCGAGGCCCGGGCAAAGACCCAATCGGGCGCCGCCCTCCGCGCTCTCCTCGAACTCGGCGCGAAGGACGCGACCGTCGTGCGGGACGGCATCGAGACCCGCGTGCCGGTCTCGGCACTGCTGCCCGGTGCCACGATCGTGGTCCGGCCCGGCGAGAAGATCGCCGCCGACGGCCTCGTCGTGGACGGTGCCTCCGCGGTGGACATGAGCATGCTGACCGGCGAGTCCCTACCCGTCGAAGTGCAGCCCGGTGACCGCGTCGCGGGCGCCACCATCAATGTCGGCGGTCGGCTGCTCGTCGAGGTGACGACGGTCGGCGCCGACACCGAGCTCTCCCGCCTGGCACGGATGGTCGAGGAGGCTCAGACCGGCAAGGCCGAGGTGCAACGCCTCGCCGACCGCGTCTCGGCCGTCTTCGTGCCCGTCGTGATCGGGTTGGCCCTGACGACGTTCGTGGTGTGGATGATCACCGCCGGCGATGTCGAGCTGGCATTCACGGCAGCCGTCGCCACCCTCATCATCGCGTGCCCGTGCGCTCTGGGGCTCGCCACCCCGACCGCCCTGCTGGTCGGCACCGGGCGAGGTTCCCAGCTCGGCGTCATCATCCGTGGGCCGCAGGTGCTCGAACAGACTCGCACGATCGACACGGTGGTGCTGGACAAGACCGGCACGATCACGACGGGGCGAATGGATGTGGCCGCGGTCATTCCGGCCGGCCGCGCGGAACCGGATGAGGTGTTGCGTCTCGCCGCCGCCGTCGAGGATGGATCGGAACATCCGATCGCCCGCGCCATTGTGCACCGTGGCGACCTTCGCGACTCGGGGCGGTTTCCCGTCGTCGCTGAATTCCAGTCCGAGGCGGGGTTCGGGGTTCGGGCGTTGATCGACGGGCAGCTCGTCGTCGCCGGTCGCCTCTCCTGGTTGGCGGAGGCGTGGTCGATCGCGGTGCCTGACCAACTCGCACGGGTTGCGGTCGATCACGAGAAACAGGGCTCAACCGTCATCGCGGTCGCGAGCGACGCCGAGTTGCAGGGACTCGTGGTCGTGCGTGACACCGTCAAGGTGACCAGTTCCGAGGCGGTCGCGCGCCTGCGAGCGCTCGGCTTGCACCCCATCCTGTTGACCGGGGACAATGCCGGAGCCGCGCATGCCGTGGCCGGCGAGGTCGGAATCGACGACGTCCATGCGGGTGTCACCCCCGAAGGCAAACTCACGCTGATCCGCGCCCTGCAGTCCGACGGTCGCGTCGTCGCCATGGTCGGCGACGGCGTCAACGATGCGGCCGCCCTTGCGGCCGCGGATCTCGGGATCGCGCTGGGAAGCGGCACGGATGCGGCGATCGCCGCCGGTGATATCACGATCGTGAGTGGCGACCTATTGGTCGTGGCCGACGCCGTCCGGCTCGCCCGCCGAACTCTGGGCGTCATCAAGGGCAACCTGTTCTGGGCATTCGCCTACAACGTCGCGGCGATCCCGGTGGCCATGCTCGGGCTGCTCAATCCGCTGCTCGCAGGAGCCGCGATGGCGTTCTCCTCGGTGTTCGTCGTCACCAACAGCCTTCGCCTCCGGCAGTTCCGGCCCCTCCCTCCCCCGCCGTCGCACGCCGCCTCCTGAAGAAGGGAAACCGATCTTGTTCATCCAGCCGATCGACTACTTCCTCGCCGCCTGGTTCGTACTCGTCTTCGCGAGCACGCTGTATGTCGGCATCGACCAGTATCGGAACAACCCCGAGCCGGCGGTGATGAAGTGGGGCTTCATCCTCGTCACGCTCTACCTCGGTCCGATCGGGCTGCTGCTCTATGTGCTCGCCGACAAGGAACCGCGGCCAGGCGAGCACGAGGAGTTCACCAAGCCGCTCTGGAAGCAAAGCATCGGCTCGACCATCCATTGCGTCGCCGGTGACGCAACCGGCATCATCCTGGCCGCGGTGATCACCGCTGCGCTCGGGCTCCCGATGTGGCTGGACCTGATCATCGAGTACCTCGCCGGCTTCGCCTTCGGCCTGTTCGTCTTCCAGTCGTTGTTCATGAAGAACGTGATGGGAGGCAGCTATCTGCAGAACGTGCGTCGGTCGTTCCTGCCGGAGTTCCTGAGCATGAACTTCATGATGGCGGGCATGGCGCCGGTCATGGTGTTCCTGATGATGGGGCGCGACATGCGCGCCATGGAACCGTGGCAACTGCTGTTCTGGGGCGTCATGGCCGTGGGCGTCGCCGCCGGGTTCGCACTGGCCCTCCCGGTCAATGTGTGGCTGGTCAAGAACGGCCTCAAGCACGGTCTCATGACGCTGCGCCCCAAGGCGAAGGCCGAGGCCAAGGCCGAGAGCAAGCCCATGTCGAGTAAGGCCGGCCACGACATGTCGGCGATGAGTGGGATGGCCGACATGGACATGTCGGCCCCCGAGAAGCCCGCGCACGATGGAGCGCGAGCCGGGCTGCGGTTCACCACGACGCAACTCGTCTCCATCGCCGGCATCTCGGTCCTCGCGCTGATCGTGGGAATGATCGCCCCCGCCAACTCGGTCAACATGACGCTCAGCGCCCGCGATGTCGGCGGGCTGATCATGCCGCCGGGCATGATCATGACGCGCGACACCCCCGGTGAGGCCATGGTCGACATGGCAGCCGTCGATCCGAACAGCGTCACCGAGGTCTACGGTGCGGATGATCGCGGGGACCGGCCGCTGAAGCCGACGATCGTCAACGGCGTGAAGGTATTCAAACTGACCGTCTCCATCATCCGGTGGGAGATCTATCCCGGGCAGACGGTCGACGCCTACGCCTACAACGGGCAGGTTCCGGGGCCGCGTCTGGAGTTCACCGAGGGCGACCGGGTGCGCATCGAGGTCACCAACGCCCTCGACGAGTCAACGACAGTGCACTGGCACGGTCTCGATGTGCCGAACGAGATGGACGGTCCCGCAGACATCACCCAGGCACCCATCGAACCCGGTCAGACGTACAGCTATGAATACACCGTGCAGCAGTGGGGGACCTACTTCTACCACTCCCACGACCACGCCGATCGGCAGCAGGCGCTCGGCCTCTACGGATCGATCATCATCAGCCCCCGTGACCGCACGGCGGAGGTCGCCGCCGACAACGAGTACACGATCCAGCTCGGGCAGTGGCTCGAGCGGGAGGGCTTGACCTACCCCGGAATGCCGATGGAGGGAGGCCTCGCCAACTACTTCACGATCAACGGCAAGGCCTACCCCGCGACGGACACCATCGACATGCGCGTGGGCGAGACGTTGAAGGTGCGGTTCATCGGCTCCGATCCGGTCGCCATCCATCCGATGCACATCCACGGTGGCCCGTTCACGGTGGTAGCCGTCGACGGCATCCAGCTCGACCCCGGTCAGCAGTATCAGGCCGACACGATCAACGTCGGACCGGGTCAGCGGTATGACGTCATCTGGACGGCACTTCGCCCGGGCAAGTGGCTCATCCATTGCCACATCAACCACCACACGACCAACAACAACGTCGAGACCGACGGCGCCGGTGGCCTGACCATGATCATCAACGTCACGGAGTGAGTCGAGAGGGCGGGGACCGTCATGGAAGGCGCCTCCTCCAACTAGCGCGATCGGACGAATAGCCGTCCGGAAACGCCCGACGGGCCCGCCGGAAGCGCCAGCTCCGCGGAAACGGAGACCAGCGCACTCGACGAGCCCGTCACGGGTGGTGCTATTTCGCGTCGCCCTCGGCAGCAGCCTCGACCTCGGCAGCTTCGTCCGAAGCACCCTCTGGGGCTTCCTCTGCGAGGGCCTCCTCTGTTGGGGCCTCCTCTGCGGGGGCCTCCTCGGCGGCGGGCTTCGCGGCCTTGGCCGGCTTGTCGGCAGCGGTCTTCGCCGCAGCGGCCTTCTTCGCGGACGGCTTCTTCACGACCGGCTCGAGCACGAGCTCGATGACGGCCATCGGGGCGTTGTCGCCCTTGCGGTAGCCGGTCTTCGTGATGCGGGTGTAGCCACCCTCGCGGTCTTCGACCTGGGGGGCGATCTCGGTGAAGAGCTTGTGCACGACCCCCTTGTCGGAGATGATCCCGAGCACCCGGCGGCGGGCGTGCAGGTCACCCCGCTTCGCGAACGTGATGAGGCGCTCGGCGAGCGGACGCAGGCGCTTCGCCTTCGTCTCGGTCGTCTGGATGCTCTCGTGCGTGAACAGCGCGGCGGCGAGGTTCGCGAGCAGCAGGCGCTCGTGAGCCGGGCCGCCTCCGAGGCGGGGACCCTTAGTGGGCTTAGGCATGGTGCTTCTCTCTCAGTTCCGTCAGAGCGTGAGCCGCGAGGCTCAGCTCTGCTCCTCGTCGTCGTAGCCGCCGTAGAAGTGCGCGCCGTCGAAGCCGGGAACGCTGTCCTTGAGCGACAGGCCCATCTCGGTGAGCTTGTCCCGCACCTCGTCGACCGACTTCTGGCCGAAGTTGCGGATGTTCATGAGCTGCGTCTCCGAGAGGGCGACGAGCTCGGCGACCGTGTTGATGCCCTCGCGCTTGAGGCAGTTGTAGCTGCGCACGCTCAGGTCGAGGTCTTCGATCGGCATGCTGAGCTCGCTCGACAGCACGGCATCCACCGGCGCGGGGCCGATCTCGATGCCTTCCGCGGCGGAGTTCAGCTCGCGGGCGAGGCCGAACAGCTCGACCAGGGTGCGGCCGGCCGACGCGATCGCGTCACGCGGGGTGATCGCGGGCTTCGTCTCGACGTCCACGACCAGGCGGTCGAAGTCGGTGCGCTCACCGGCACGGGTGGCCTCGACGCGGTAGGTGACCTTGAGCACGGGCGAGTAGATCGAGTCGATCGGAACCTGACCGGCCTCGCTGAACTCGCTGCGGTTCTGCGTCGCCGACACGTAACCGCGGCCACGCTCGATGGTGAGTTCGAGCTCGAACTTCGCCTTGTCGTTGAGCGTCGCGATGACCAGCTCGGGGTTGTGGATCTCGACCCCGGTCGGCGCCGAGATGTCGGCGGCCGTCACCTGGCCGGCACCCTGCTTGCGCAGGTACGCGGTGATCGGCTCGTCGTGCTCACTCGAGACGACGAGGTTCTTGATGTTGAGGACGATCTCGACGACATCTTCCTTCACACCCGGAATCGTCGAGAACTCGTGCTGGATTCCGTCGATGCGGATGCTGGTCACGGCTGCGCCCGGAATGGACGACAGCAGGGTGCGACGCAGCGAGTTGCCGAGGGTGTAGCCGAAGCCGGGCTCCAGCGGTTCGATGACGAACTGCGAACGGAACTCGGAGAGGCTCTCCTCGGACAGGGTGGGACGCTGTGCAATGAGCACGTGTATTTCCTTTCAGCGAGGGCGTCCGCCATATGACGCCCACGTCAGGTACGGCGGGTGGCTAAGCCGCCGGTGTTGTTCAGTTATGAAAATTCGGTGGTCGAGTAGCGCCCGCAGGGCGCGTGTCGATCGGTGGTCGAGTAGCGCCCGCAGGGCACGTGTCGAGACCTACACCCGACGGCGCTTCGGCGGACGAACGCCGTTGTGCGCCTGCGGGGTGACGTCGTTGATCGTGCCGACCTCGAGGCCGGCCGCCGTGAGCGAACGGATCGCGGTCTCGCGTCCGGAACCCGGACCCTTCACGAAGACATCCACCTTCTTCATGCCGTTCTCCTGCGCTTTACGCGCAGCAGCCTCAGCCGCCATGCCCGCCGCGTAGGGGGTCGACTTGCGCGAGCCCTTGAAGCCGACGTCGCCGCCGGAGGCCCAGGCGATGACCGCACCCGAAGGGTCGGTGATCGAGACGATGGTGTTGTTGAACGTCGACTTGATGTGGGCCTGACCCACAGCGATGTTCTTCTTTTCCTTGCGACGCGGCTTGCGGCCCGCGGCAGCCTTGGGAGCGGCCATTACTTCTTGCCTGCCTTCTTCTTGCCGGCGACGGTGCGCTTCGGGCCCTTGCGGGTGCGCGCGTTGGTCTTCGTGCGCTGACCGCGCACCGGGAGGCCGCGACGGTGGCGGATTCCCTCGTAGGAACCGATCTCGACCTTGCGGCGGATGTCGGCCTGCACCTCACGACGGAGGTCGCCCTCCACCTTGTAGCTGCCTTCGATGAAGTCGCGGAGAGCGATGAGCTGGTCATCGGTCAGATCCTTGACGCGGATATCGCCGGAGATTCCGGTTTCCTTGAGGGTGAACAGCGCGCGAGTGCGGCCGACCCCGTAGATGTAGGTGAGCGCCACTTCCACGCGCTTGTCGCGCGGGATGTCGACGCCGGCAAGACGTGCCATTGCGTTACTCCTGAGAGTTTTCGGAGGTCTGTGCGTCACCGGTGCCCGGGCCTCCGACCCGAGGTGTCCCCCCTCGGTGGTCGAGTAGCCGCGCCAGCGGCGTGTCGAGACCGGGAGGATCTTGGTGACGCTTGATGTATTGAATTGTGTTCGGGAGGTCTCGACACGCGCCGCTTCGCGGCGCTACTCGACCCTGAACCTGCGGTCGAGACCGCTACGCGGTGTCGACCTCCGGTTCAGCCCTGGCGCTGCTTGTGACGCGGGTTGGACTTGCAGATGACCATGACGCGGCCGTTGCGGCGGATCACCTTGCAGTGATCGCAGATCGGCTTGACGCTCGGGTTGACCTTCATGATGTTTCTTCTCTCGCTGTCATCGTTCCCTCGGTGGTCGAGTAGCGGCGAAGCCGCGTGTCGAGACCCGAAGGCCGTTACTTCTCAGCTCGGCTTACTTGTAGCGGTAGACGATGCGGCCGCGGGTGAGGTCGTACGGGCTGAGCTCGACGACCACGCGGTCTTCCGGAAGGATCCGGATGTAGTTCTGGCGCATCTTGCCGGAGATGTGAGCGAGCACCTTGTGCCCGTTCGTGAGCTCCACGCGGAACATCGCGTTCGGCAGAGCCTCCAGCACCGAGCCCTCAAGCTCGATGACGCCGTCTTTTTTCGCCATACCTCTACTAGTGCTTTGCTGATCTGCGGGGTGGATTGGTGCACGGGCAGGCCGAAGCCGCCACAAGGCACCAAGGGTCAACCTTACGCCATCCGAGCACCTTTCGCATCCACTCGTTGCGGCACCCCGTGCCCAGTGCCCCGATTTGCGTCGAGTGCTCGCAATCACCCAATTGCGCTCGACGCAAATCAGCAGCAGTGGGCGGTTGGTCAGAGATCGGGGTGGCCCAAGGCAGCACGGATGTCGCGCTCGACCTCATGTAGGTGCTGCTCGAACTTGCGCAGCCCGAACTCCGGATAGGTCAGATACCAGCCCTCGTTACTAGCCAGGATGATGTCGACCTCGCTTGCCGAGCCAGCCAGCGTCGCCCACCAGGATGCGATCAACGGCAGCCGCCGGTGACCGTTCAGGCCCCAGATTCCCCAGATCCGAAATGACAACGCCGAACCGAGCTGGAACGCTCGCCATCCCGGGCGTGCCGGCTCGGCCGGCCTCCCGCGCCGTCGCACGAGAGCGCCCCTGATTGCGGCATCAACAAAGCCCGGCTCAAGGTCTGCCGTAATGCTCATCCGACGCATCAAGTCCGGCTTTGCCACCCTGCACCCTCCCTCACGTGTGCACACGCTACTGGACGCGACTTGCTCCTCGGATTGCCCGTTTCGCCGCATGTTTCCCGCGGAGCAATGCGCAATCGGCGGAGCAACGTGGTCAGAGCGACCCGCGCACGGACTCCACGGTGGTGGCGGCGGACTCGTAGAGGGCGTCGGCGGGGGTGAGACCCATCACGGAGGCGACGATGTCGGTGCCGTCGCGCAGCATCCCTTGAAGCTTCATGGCCTCCTCGTCGCCGGGAGCGTCGAAGCGCAGCGCGGCGGCCATGGCGCCGAGCAGCGCTGTCGCGGCTCCCCCGGCTTCGGCGATCTCGGATGCCGGACCGACGAAACGCTCGTTCCTCGAAAGTTTGCGGATGGGCTGCCGCCCGACGCGCTCCACGGAGTCGTCGATCGCGGGGTTCGAGAACCGCTCGAGCGTCTTCTCCAGATACGCACGCTGCTCGACCGCCGCGAAGTCGTGCTTTGCCACCAGGAATTCGGCCGTCTCTCCGAGCACCGCCTCGACCGACGAACGCACCGCGCCATCCGCGAGGGCGGCGGCGATCGTGGCGTGACCGGCGAGCCGCCCGTAGTACGCGGTCGTGGCGTGGCCGGTGTTGACGGTGAAGAGTTTGCGCTCGATGTACGGCGCCAGATCGGGCACGAAGTGCGCACCCGGGATCGGCGGCACGGCCGACCCGAACGCCGCCGACTCCACCGCCCACTCGCAGTACGGCTCGACCAGAACATCCAGCCCTGGCGTCGACTGTTCGGGCACGATGCGGTCGACGGCGGTGTTGGCGAACACCGCCCGCACCCCCACCTCCGCGGCCGGCGCGTGCTTCAGCACCTCGGCCCGCAACAGATCCGTCGCCCCGAGGGCGTTTTCGCACGCCATCACGGCGAGCGGCCCGGCCGAGATGGGGCGAGCGAGGATGCCGGCCGCGATCGCCGGGGCGACGAACTTGAGGATGTTGGGGCCGACCGCCGTCGTGACGACATCCGCGGCAGCGATGGCGGCGACCAGCCCGTCGGGATCGACGCCCGAGTCGATCGCCCGGTATCCGGTGACGGTCTTCTCGACACCGCCAGCCCCGGCTTCGATCACCCGGTACGACGGGGTGGCCTGCAGCGCCCCGATGAGCTCGGCGTTGACATCCGCGAAGACCACCTCGTAGCCGGCTTCGTGCAGCAGCAGCCCGATGAAGCCGCGGCCGATGTTTCCGGCGCCGAAGTGGACGGCGATCATGCGCGCCTCTCAGGCATCCAGATCGATGAGGTCGGCGAGGTCTTGCGGCGTCGCCGCGGCGCCCAGTTTCTCGACCGTCGCCTCGTCACTGAACGCGATCGCGATACCCGAGAGGATGCCGAGGTGGTCGTCGCCCTTGCCGGCGATGCCGACGACGAACCGCACCGGGTTGCCGTCCCAGTCGAGCGGCTCGTCGTAGCGGATGATCGCGAGGGCCGAGCTGAGGATGCCGTCCTTCGCCTCGTTGGTGCCGTGCGGGATCGCGAGGAGGTTGCCCATATAGGTCGACACCGCGGCTTCGCGGTCGAACATCGCGTCGGCGTACGCCTGGGTGACGGCACCCGAGTCGACGAGCAGGGCGCCCACCTCTCGGATGGCGTCGTCACGGGTTCGGGCATCGCCCGAGAGCTTGATGCGGTCGAGGTCGAGCACGTCGGTCATTGGGGGTCCTTCCCGAAGGGTGCGGGGAGAGAGTGCGGGGCGGGAGAGGTATCCACCGCCCCGCACTCATCCTGCGCGCTGCTGATTATTGCGCGCTGGCTACTTCGTGGCCTTCTGGCTTTCGGCGACGGTCGCAGCGACCTCGTCGTAAGCCGGACTGTTCATGAAGTTGTCCACCGAGACGTGCACCGCGTTCGGTTCCTGCTTCTTCGCGCGATCGGTCAGCTGCTTCTGCGTGATCACGAGATCGGCCGTGCCGTCGAGGTTGGCGATCGCCTTGTTGGTGACCGTCACCCCGGTGACGCCGGCATCCTTCAGCTTCTTGCGCAGCACCGTGGCGCCCATCGCGCTCGAGCCCATTCCCGCGTCGCACGCGAACACGATGTTCGAGATCGCTCCGCCCGAAGCCGCGGCAGCGAGCCCGGCGAGCGCCGCGCTCGACTTGCCCTTGTTCGCCTCGGTCTGCGCGATCGCGTCGCTGAACGCCGTATCCGCGTCGGCGAGGTCGCGCTTGCGGCTCGCCCGCAGGATCACTGCGGCGACCAGGAAGGTCACGGAGGCCGAGAGGATGACCGACAAGATGACGCCGACGTAGCTGTCCTGCGCCGTCTGGAACAGGATTGCGAAGATCGACCCGGGCGAGGCCGGAGCTCGCAGACCCGACCCGAAGATCACGTTCGTCAGCACACCCGTCGCGCCACCGGCGATCATCGCGAGGATGAGCATCGGCTTGGCGATGACATACGGAAAGTACAGCTCGTGGATGCCACCGAAGAAGTGGATGATGAACGCGCCGGGTGCCGTCGCGCGGGCCGCGCCCACGCCGAAGACCATGATCGCGATGAGCAGACCCGCACCGGGGCCGGGGTTGGCCTCGATGAGGAAGAAGATGCTCTTTCCGGTCTCGGCAGCCTGTTCGGCGCCCAGCGGCGTGAAGACGCCGTGGTTGATCGCGTTGTTGAGGAACAACACCTTCGCCGGCTCGACGATGATGCTCGCCAGCGGCAAGAGGCCGTTGTCGACGAGGAAGCCGACCGCGCCGCCGAACAGGTCGCTGATCCAGACCACGAGCTTGCTGAGACCGAAGAAGGCTGCGATCGCAAGCCCGAACCCGATGATGCCGGCCGAGAAGTTGTCGACGAGCATCTCGAAGCCGGCGCGGACCTTGCCCGCCCACAGCTTCTCGATCTGCTTGAGGATCCACGCGGCAAGTGGGCCGGCGATCATCGCACCGAGGATCATGACGCGATCCGGCTCGGCGACGATGACGCCCATCGCGACGAGCGCGCCGACCGCGCCGCCGCGCACGCCGTAGACCATGCGGCCACCGGTGTAGGCGATCAGGACCGGGATGAGCGTCAACAGGATGGGCCCGACGAGCGCCGCAATGGTCTCGTTCGGGGTCCACCCGGTCGGGATGAAGAACGCCGTGATGATGCCCCACGCGATGAACACCGCGATGTTGGGCAGGATCATGTTCGACAAGAACGAGCCGAACCTCTGTACTCCGACCCGGGTTTGCCCGAGTCGGCCGGGGCTGGCCGTCGATGACGTCGTCGTCATTGTGTTTCTCCTTTTTGTGTGGGGTTGCAGGGCCTGTGAAGCGGGATGGGTCAAGCGGGGGTGAGAACCTCGACCGCGGTTCGGGCGCCGGCGGCGTCCTCCGCGGCGAGGGCGAGGCGGGCGGCGTCGCGGGCTCCGGTGGGAGTCCAGCGGGCCAGTTCGTCGCGCACGTCGGCGATAGCCGGGGCGGACATCGAGAGGCTCGTCACACCGAGGCCGACGAGCACGACGGCGAGTTTCGGGTCGGCGGCGGCCTCGCCGCACACCCCGACGGGCGTGCCGAGCGCGGTTCCCGCGGCGCCGATCTCGTCGACGAGGCGCAGAACGGCCGGATGCCAGGGGTCCTGAAATCCGGACACCGAACCGAGCATGCGGTCGGCCGCCATCGTGTACTGGGTGAGGTCGTTGGTGCCGATCGACGCGAAATCAGTGACGGCGAGAATACGGTCGGCGAGCAGCGCGGCCGCGGGCACCTCGATCATGACCCCGGCGGTCTTCAGGCCGAGCTCGTGCGCCAGCGCCGTGAAGTAGCGGGTCTCGTCAACGGTGGCGACCATCGGCGCCATCACCCAGACCTCGGCGTCGGTCTCGGCATCCGCCTGGGCGAGGGCGGTGAGCTGGTCGCGCAGGATGTGTTCACTCGCCCGCAACGATCGGATGCCGCGAAGGCCCAGCGCGGGGTTCTCCTCGGGGGCGTCGTTGAGGAACGAGAGCGGCTTGTCGGCGCCTGCGTCGAGCGCTCGCACGACGACCTTCTTGCCGGGGAAGCCGGCGAGCACGGCCGAGTACGCCTCCTTCTGTGCTTCGACCGTCGGGGCGGTCGACGAATCGAGGAACAGGAACTCGGTGCGGAAGAGTCCGACACCTTCGGCGCCGGCGGCGACCGCCGCCGCGACGCCATCCGATGAGCCGAGGTTGGCCAGCAGCGGGATGGCGGTGCCGTCGGCGAGCGCGCCCGGGCCGGTGACGTGCACCCGCGCCGCGCGGTCGGCGACCTTCTGCTCGGCGGCGGCCACGGCATCCGCGGTGGGGTCGACGTCGACCAGGCCGGCGCCGGCATCCACGATCACCGTCGCGCCCTCGGCGATCTCGAGTGCCCCGGCGGTGCCGACGACCGCGGGCAGCCCCTTCTCGCCGGCGAGGATCGCGGTGTGCGAGGTCTTGCCGCCGTCGCTCGTGACGATCGCGAGCACGAGAGCCGGGTCGAGCAGGGCGGTGTCGGCGGGCGCGAGGTCGCGGGCGACGAGCACGAACGGGGTGTCGCTCTGCGGGATGCCGGGAGCAGCGACCCCGGAGAGGCGGGCCACCGCGCGGCGCGAGAGGTCGTCGAGGTCGGCGACGCGGGCGGCCATGTACTCGCCCATCCCGGCGAGCATGTCGCGGAAGACGCCGAACGCCTCGTGCACGGCCCGCTCAGCGGTCGCCCCGGTGTCGATGCGGGCATCCACGTCGGTCTTCAACATCGGGTCGTCGAGCATCAGCGCCTGCGCTTCGAGCACCTCGCCGGCCTTGCCGCCCGCCTTCGCGGCGCGCCCCCGGATGTCGTCGGCGGTCGCCGCGAGCGCGTGGGTGACGCGCTCCTTCTCGGCGTCGGGACCGAGGGTGCTCTGGGTCGTCGGCGGGTCGGGCAGCGGATCGGGCATGCGCAGCACCGGGCCGACCGCGATCCCGCGGCCGACACCGATCCCTCGCAGCTCCGTCACGCGTCGTGGTCCTCGAGCAGCATCGCCTCGAGGGCGTCGAGCGCCTCGTCGGCACCCTCACCTTCGGCGGTGAGCACGACCTCGTCGCCGTGGTCGATGCCGAGCGAGATGACTCCGAGGATGCTCGCGGCGTCGACGGTGCGATCGCCCTTCGTGAGCTTCACCGCGGCGCCCGCCTTCGCGGCGGTCTGGGTGAACAGGGCGGCGGGCCGGGCGTGCAGCCCGTGGCTCGACGCGACGACGACGGTGCGCTCAGACATTGTCGGTGCTCCTTTGCGGGGGTGGTGCGGCGATGGACTGCACGAGGGCGTCGACCGCGTCGACGGCGAGGATGCTGCCGGCCGGCGCCATCGCGTCGGCGGGAAGCACGGCGACCGGTCGCGGCGCGGCGCGCAGGCGGATCGCGTCCTCCGCGGAGGCCAGCTGAGCAGCGATGAGCACGGCGTCGGCACCGGCGAGCGCGTCCTCGAGCGCGTGCTCGGTGGTGACGACGAACTCGACATCGGGGAGAGACGGAGCGATGCGACGGGCGAGGAAGGTGCCGGAGACCCCGGCAGCGCAGACGAGCACGATGGTCGTCATGTCGCCTCCTTGCGATGTCGAACCGGATTGCTCTGCCAGTGTCCCGAAGCGGCATAGGCAGGCTCCACCAGATTCCCTTCCGCACCCCCGGAAGTGCGGGCTCCGTCGCGCCGCATGTCGCATCCATGGTTGAGTGGCTCGCGAGATGGCCGACAAGTCACCGATGCTGCTGACCTACCTCTCCCGTTCGGAGGGGTGGACGCCGGCGAGCGAGATCGCCGAGCATCTCGGCGTCTCGACCCGCACGGTGCGCAGCTACGTGACCGCGATCAAGGTCGCCGCTGCGCCGCTCGACGTCATCCACTCCTCCCCCGACGGTTACCGCCTCAACCGCGACGCCCACGCCGAATACGCGGCGCGCGACCGCACCTCGGCTGTCGCAGGCACACCCCGCGAGCGCGTCACCTTCCTGGTGACCCGGCTCACCCACGCCGGAGTGGAACTCGACGTGCACGACCTCGCCGACTCGCTGTTCGTCAGCTCGTCGACGATCGAAGCCGACCTGCGGCAGGTGCGGGCGCTCGCGCGCGAAGCGGGCCTGGAGCTGGTGCGCGAGGGTGACCACGTGCGGCTCGACGGCCCGGATGCCGGCCACCGGCGATTGGTCAGCCGCCTGTTCTCCGACGAGCAGGCGCACGGGCTCGTCGACCTGCGACGCGTGCAAGAGGCGTTCGGCATCGACGACCTCTCCGGCTTCAAGACCGACGTGATGGCGGTGCTCGAACGACAGGGCTACGCGATCAACGAGTTCGGTCTCGACCGGGTGCTGCTGCATACCGCGATCGCCGTCGAACGATCACGCGGCTCGTCGCTGGCCGACGACGCCCCCGAACCCGACGACGCCGTCGCGCGCGACCTCGACCGTCTCGTCGTCGCACGCTTCGGCACCCGCCTGCCCGCCGGGGAGCTCGCCGCGCTCACCACTCTGCTCACCACGCGGGCCGGCACCCGCCTCACGCCGCGCGACGAGGTCGGGGAGCACGTCGCAGTCGTGCGCACGATCATCGACCACGCCCAGGAGGAGTTTCTCGTCGACCTCGACGACGACGACTTCCTCACCCGGCTCGGTGCCCACGTCGGCAACCTCGTCATCCGCGCCCGCGACGGGGTGGGCAACCCCAACCCGCTCGCGCGAACCATCAAGTCGTCGTACCCGCTCACCTACGAGCTCGCGGTCTTCGTCGCGGCCGAGATTCAGCGCGAGTTCGAGATCACGATCGGCGACGACGAGATCGCCTACATCGCCCTGCACATCGGCTCCCATCTCGAGCGGCGAGCGACGCACGGCGAGCGCCTCACCTGCGTGCTGGTGAGCCCCGGCTACCACGACATCGCCGACCTGCTTCAGCGCCGCATCCTTCCCACCCTCGGCGACGAGGCGAGTATCGACCGGGTGCTCACCCGCACCGACGTCGACCCGGCCGACCTGCACGCCGACCTCGTCATCTCCACGGTGCCATGGGAGGTGCGTCCGGCGAACGTCGTCATCGTGCAACCCCTGCCCACCGACGCCGATTTGGATGCCGTGCGCGGCGCGATCACACGCATCCGTCGCCAGCGTCGTCGCCGGGCGATCACCGACGAACTGCTGCTCTACTTCGACGACGCCCTGTTCTACCGCGACCTGGATGAGCGCGATGCGGAATCCGTCATCCGAGTGCTCGGTGACCGGATGCGCGAGCGCGGCATCATCGACGACGAGTACCTCGCCGGGGTGCTCGACCGGGAGCGCATCTCGTCGACCGCGTTCACCGAGTGGCTCGCCGTGCCCCACGCCCTCACGATGTCGGCGAAGCGCACGGCGATCGCGATCGCCCTCTACGAGAACCCGATCCCCTGGGGCGACGCGACCGTGCAGGTCGTCGCGCTCGTCGCTTTCAGCGCGAAGGACCGCGCCTCGTTCCAGACCGTCTTCGAGCAGTTCGTCGAGGTCTTCAGCGACCGCGCCGACGTGCAACGTCTGCTGCGGGCATCCACCGACTTCCCCGCCTACATCGACGAGTTGGTGCGGCTGATCGATGAGTAGGTCGTGACGTGACGTGGGTCAGATGAGCCAATTCAACTCGTGCGGCAGCTTTCCGCCCGTCACTGCGACGTGATCGAGTGCGATTCGGCGCAGCCGGTGCCACATCCGCAGCGAAAGCGTCGGGATCGTGGCGATCAGAGCACCGAAAACCCACATGCCGATCGCGAAGGCGAGTGCTTTTTCGAAGGGCATACCGCGGGGAACCCCGACCCAAAGGGCCAGGAAGCCAAGCGGAACGCACATGGCCGCGAAGAGGAGCCACCGATACGGGTTGCTCGGCGGGTACGTGACGACTCCACGCAGGCGGTACTTGCGCATTCCGGCCGCGAGCAGCTTTTCGTCGAGATCCGGATCCCGATCAGCCGCAGTCAGCGCGTTGAGCGCGTCGGCGTTCGCCGCCGTCGGACCCCAGGGCGGGTAGAACCGCCGCTCCCGCTCGTTCGTCACCGCGCCATCCTTCCAGGTGTGCGGCGTTGGTCCTCAATTTGCGTGTTCCGCACGATTCGCGCGGAACAATTCGCAAAGTGCGGCGCAACCCGGTCTGAACGTGCCCAGTGCACTGATTTGCGTCGAGGGCGCGGGATCACCCAATAGCGCTCGACGCAAATCGATGCAGTCGGCGACCCAACAGGCCTGCGGGGCGGGTTAAGCGGCGACTTCGAGGCCGCGGGCGGCGAGGGCTTCGAAGATGCGCTCGGTGACGTCGTCGATCGCACCGAGGCCGTCGATCTCGACGAGCAGACCCTGCTCGCGGAAGAGCTCGATGAGCGGCGCCGTCTCGCGCAGGTAGACCTCCTGGCGGTGGCGGATCGCCTCCTCCGAATCGTCGACCCGGCCCATCTCGATGGCACGCTGACGCAAGCGCCGCACGATCTCGTCCTGGTCGGCGACGAGCCGGATGACGGCGTCGAGTGCGTGACCGTGCGACGACAGCAGCTCGGTGAGGTAACGCACCTGGTCGGTCGTGCGGGGGTAGCCGTCGAGCAGGAAGCCGCCGGCGGCATCCGCTTCATTGAGCCGGTCGGTGACGAGCGCGTTGGTGAGCGAGTCGGGCACGTAGTCGCCGGCATCCACGATCGCCTTGACCTGGGTGCCGAGTTCGGTGCCCTCGGCGATGTTCTTGCGGAAGATGTCGCCCGTTGAGATCGTCGGGATGCCGAAGTGCTCCGCGATGCGCGCCGCCTGGGTTCCCTTCCCGGCTCCGGGGGGCCCCACGATCAGCAGGCGCGTCATCGCAGGAGGCCTTCGTAATGCCGCTGCTGCAGCTGCGAGTCGATCTGCTTCACCGTCTCGAGGCCGACGCCGACCATGATCAGGATGCTGGTGCCGCCGAACGGGAAGTTCTGGTTCGCGTTGATGGCGACCAGGGCGATCAGGGGGATCAGGGCGACGAGGCCGAGGTACAGCGAGCCGGGCAGCGTCACGCGGGTGAGCACGTAGTCGAGGTACTCGGCGGTCGGCCGGCCTGCCCGGATGCCCGGGATGAAGCCGCCGTACTTCTTCATGTTGTCGGCGACCTCTTCGGGGTTGAAGGTGATCGCGACGTAGAAGTACGTGAAGCCGACGATGAGCAGGAAGTACAGCACCATGTACAGCGGGTGACCGCCGTTGGTGAGATTGTTGTTGATCCAGTCGACCCACCACGGGTTGATGCCATCGGTGCCCTGGTTGAACTGCGCGATGAGCGACGGCAGGTACAGCAGCGACGAGGCGAAGATGACCGGCACGACGCCCGCCATGTTGACCTTGATCGGGATGTAGGTGTTGTTGCCGCCGTAGGTTCGACGACCCACCATGCGTTTCGCGTATTGCACCGGGATGCGGCGCTGCGACTGTTCGACGAAGATGACGGCCGCGATGATGCCCAACCCGATCGCGATGACGATGACGAGCACCTCGATGCTCTGCTGCTGCGCGATCTGGGTGAGCGAGCCGGGGAAGGTCGCGGCGATCGAGGTGAAGATGAGCAACGACATGCCGTTGCCGATGCCGCGCTCGGTGATGAGCTCGCCCATCCACATGATGAGGCCGGTGCCGGCGGTCATGGTGATGACCATGAGCAGCATGCCCCAGATGGTCTCGCCGTCCGAGGTGATGAGCGGCAGGTCACACGGGATCAGCTGACCGCTGCGCGCGACGGTGATGAGCGTCGTCGACTGCAGCACGCCGAGCGCGATCGTCAAGTAGCGGGTGTACTGCGTCAGACGCGCCTGGCCCGACTGGCCCTCCTTGTAGAGGGTCTCGAAGTGAGGGATGACGACGCGCAGCAGCTGCACGATGATCGACGCGGTGATGTACGGCATGATGCCGAGCGCGAAGATCGACAGTTGCAGCAGCGCCCCGCCGCTGAACAGGTTGACGAGCGCGTAGAGGCCCGCGGCCCCGTCGGCCGACCCGCTCTGGATCGGCGTGAGGCAGTTCTGCACGACCTCGAAGTCGACGAACGGTGCGGGAATGAACGATCCGAGCCGGAACAGGGCGACGATCGCGAGCGAGAAGCCGATCTTCTTCCGCAGGTCAGGCGTGCGGAAGATTCGTGCGACGGCACTGAACACGACGCCTCCTGGGTTGCAGTAACGGAAAAGTTGAGCCTAACCGGCCCGACGGGCGGCCGCTGTCGAGCGCCGCCCGCATCGGGCTGGTTGAAAGGCGTGCTACTTGACGGAGCCGCCCGCCGCGACGATCTTCTGCTCAGCGGAGCTCGAGACCTTGTCGACGGCGACGTTCAGCTTAACCGCAATCTCGCCGGTGCCGAGCACCTTCACCTTTTCGTTCTTGCGAACCGCACCCTTGGTGACGAGGTCGCCGATGGTGACGTCGCCGCCCTTCGGGTACAGCTCGGCGAGACGCTCGAGGTTGACGACCTGGTACTCCACCCGGAACGGGTTCTTGAAGCCGCGCAGCTTGGGCGCGCGCATGATGGAGTTCAGGTTGCCACCCTCGAGGCCGACGCGCACCTGGTAGCGGGCCTTGGAGCCCTTGGTGCCGCGGCCGGCGGTCTTGCCCTTCGAGCCCTCACCGCGACCCACCCGCGTGCGCTCCTTCTTGGAGCCGGCGGCGGGGCGCAGGTGGTGAGCCTTGAGCACCTGCGGACGCGACGGAGCCGCATCCTTCTTGGGCGCAGCCTTGGCGGCGGATGCCTTCGCAGCAGGCTTCGCGGCGGTGTCGTCCTTCGCGGCGGCAGCAGCCTTGGGGGCAGCAGCCTTCTCAGCGGCAGCCTTCGGGGCGGTATCCTTCTTGGGCGCAGCCTTCTCAGCGGCAGCCTTCGGAGCGGCAGCCTTCGGAGCAGCCGCCTTCGCGGGCGCCTTCTTCTTCGGAGTGGTCTCTTCAGCCATTAGTCAATCTCCTCGACCTTGACGAGGTGCGCGACCGTCTTCACGTAGCCGCGGTTCTGCTTGTCGTCCGGCCGCACGACGACGTCGCCGATGCGCTTCAGTCCGAGGCTGCGCAACGTGTCACGCTGGTTCTGCTTCTCGGAGATCTTGGACTTGATCTGGGTCACCTTGAGCCGGGCGGCCATCAGGCACCTGCCTTCGCGTTGGCGAGGTCTTCGGCCTCGGCGCGCACGAGGCGCTCCGGGGCGACATCCTCGAACGGCAGCCCGCGACGGGCGGCGACGGCACGCGGCTCTTCGAGCTGCTTCAGCGCCGCGACGGTCGCGTGCACGATGTTGATGGTGTTCGACGAGCCGAGCGACTTGCTCAGAACGTCGTGGATGCCGGCGCACTCGAGCACGGCACGCACCGGACCACCGGCGATAACACCGGTACCGGCAGCGGCCGGACGCAACAGCACGACACCGGCAGCGGCCTCGCCCTGCACGGGGTGCGGGATCGTCTTTTGCGAACGCGGGACGCGGAAGAAGTTCTTCTTCGCCTCCTCGACGCCCTTGCTGATCGCGAGCGGCACCTCACGGGCCTTGCCGTAGCCGACGCCGACCATGCCGTTGCCGTCACCGACGACGACGAGCGCGGTGAAGCTGAAGCGACGACCGCCCTTGACGACCTTCGAGACGCGGTTGATCGTCACGACACGCTCGAGGAACTGGCTGTCGCCACGGTCCCGCGAGTTGCGGTCGTTACGGGGCTGACGCTCGCGCGACCCGCGACGGGCCTCGCGCTCGTTGGTGCTCGGCGCGGTGCCGGCGGCGGTCTCGACGACCTGGCCCTCCGGCGCCTCCAGCGCGGCGCCCCCGGCGACGGAGGCGACCGTCTCGGTGCTTTCCGAAGCCGTCTCGACCTCGGTGGCCTCAACCGCTGCAGTTTCGACCTCAGCGGTCTCGACCTCGGTCGCATCCTTGTTCGTTGCGTCGCTCACAGGTTCAGCCCTCCTTCACGGGCACCCTCGGCGATCGCGGCGACACGACCGGCGAAGCGGTTTCCGCCGCGGTCGAACACGACGGCGTCCACCCCGGCCTTCTTGGCGCGCTCGGCGAGCAGCTCGCCGACCTTCTTGGCCTTCGCGGTCTTGTCACCGCTGAAAGCGCGCAGGTCTGCTTCGAGCGTCGACGCGAACGCCAACGTGTGGCCCGTGCTGTCGTCGACGAGCTGTACGAAGACGTGGCGGGCCGAACGGTTCACGACCAGGCGCGGACGCGCAGGCGTTCCGACGATGCGCTTGCGCAGTCGGGCGTGCCGACGTGTGCGCTGTGCGGACTTGCTCACGGTAGCCATTACTTTCCACTCTTTCCGGCCTTGCGGCGAACAACCTCGCCGGCGTAACGAACGCCCTTGCCCTTGTAGGGCTCGGGCTTACGCAGCTTGCGGATGTTCGCGGCGACCTCGCCCACGGCCTGCTTGTCGATGCCGCGGACGGTCAGTTTGTTGTTGCCCTCGACCTCGAACGAGATGCCGGCGGGCGGGTCGACGGTGATCGAGTGCGAGTAGCCGAGGGCGAACTCCAGAGAGTTGCCCTTCGCCTGCACCCGGTAACCGGTTCCGACGACCTCGAGGCCCTTGGCATACCCTTGCGTGACGCCGATGATCTGGTTGGCGATGAGGGTGCGCGTCAGGCCGTGCAGCGAGCGCGAAGCGCGCTCGTCGTCGGGACGGGTCACGACGACCTGGCCGTCTTCGAGGGCGACCTCGATCGGCGCGGCGACGTTCAGGCTCAGTTCGCCCTTGGGGCCCTTGACGGCGACGGCACGGCCGTCGATGGTCACGGTGACACCCGCGGGGACCTCGATGGGGAGGCGTCCGATTCGCGACATTAGAGAATCACCACACGTAGGCGAGGACTTCCCCACCCACGCCCTTCTTGGTCGCGCCGCGGTCCGTCAGGAGCCCCGAGGAGGTGGACAGGATGGCGACACCAAGCCCGCCGAGAACGTGCGGGATCTCGTTCGACTTCGCGTAGACGCGCAGGCCGGGCTTCGACACGCGCTTGATGCCGGCGATCGAACGCTCGCGGTTCGGCCCGTACTTCAGGTCGATCGTGAGGGTCTGTCCGACGCGCTCGTTCTTCTCGACCTTCCAGCCGGAGATGTAGCCCTCCTTCTGGAGGATCTCGGCGATGTGGGTCTTGAGCTTGCTGCTCGGCATCGAGACCTCGTCGTGGTACGCGCGGTTGGCGTTACGCAGACGGGTCAGCATGTCGGCCACAGGGTCCGTCATGGTCATGGGTGTTCGTTCCTTATCTCAATCGGTTTCGCGCCCGGGTCCACCCCGACGCGACCTTGCTTGATCGTTGGCGCTTTACGCCTGGGTGTCGGCGGCCTTGAACGGGAAGCCGAGCTGGCGCAGGAACGCCCGCCCTTCGTCGTCGTTCTTGGCCGTCGTCACCACGGTGATGTCGAATCCGCGGACGCGGTCGATCTGGTCTTGGTTGATCTCGTGGAAGATGCTCTGCTCCTGCACGCCGAACGTGTAGTTGCCGTTGCCATCGAACTGCTTGTCCGACAGTCCACGGAAGTCACGGATGCGGGGCAGGGCGAGCGTCACCAGGCGGTCGACGAACTCCCACGCGCGGTCGCCCCGCAGGGTGACGTGCGCGCCGATCGGCATGCCCTCGCGCAGCTTGAACTGCGCGATCGACTTGCGGGCCTTCGTGACCTGCGGCTTCTGACCGGTGATCAGGGTGAGGTCCTTGATCGCGCCGTCGATGACCTTCGAGTCGCGAGCCGCCTCACCGACACCGGTGTTGACGACGACCTTGACCAGACGCGGCACCTGGTGCGGGTTGGTGAACCCGAACTCTTCGGTGAGCGCTTTGGTGATCTCGGCACGGTAGCGCTGCTTCAGGCGCGGCTGAGCCTTTTCGACCTTCGCAGCTGTTGCGGTAGCCATTAGAGCTTCTCTCCGGACTTCTTCGCGTAACGGACGCGAACCTTCTTCTTGACGCCGTCCTTCTCGACGACCTCCTCGCGGAAGCCCACGCGGGTGGGCTTCTTCGACTTGGGGTCGACGATGGCGACGTTCGAGATGTGGATCGGGGCCTCGTGGGTCTCGATGCCACCGGTCTTGGTGCCGCGCTGGGTCTGGCCGACCTTGACGTGCTTCGTGACGAAGTTGATGCCTTCGACGATGACCTTGTCGCGCTCGACGAGCACCTCGATGACCTTGCCCTGCTTGCCGCGGTCTCCGCCGCGGGCCTGAGTCGGTCCCGAGATGACCTGCACGAGGTCACCCTTCTTGATGTTCGCCATGGGTTACAGCACCTCCGGTGCCAGCGAGATGATCTTCATGAATTTCTTGTCGCGCAGCTCGCGGCCCACCGGGCCGAAGATGCGGGTGCCGCGCGGGTCGCCGTCGTTCTTGAGGATGACGGCGGCGTTCTCGTCGAACTTGATGTACGAGCCGTCGGCGCGACGGGTGGACTTGATCGTGCGAACGATGACCGCCTTGACGACGTCACCCTTCTTCACGTTGCCGCCCGGGATGGCGTCCTTGACGGTCGCGACAACCTGGTCGCCCAGCCCGGCGTAGCGGCGGCCGGAGCCACCGAGCACCCGGATGACGAGCAGCTCTTTGGCGCCCGTGTTGTCCGCGACCTTGACGCGGGATTCCTGCTGAAGCATGGGTTACTTCGCCTTCTCTGCGATCTCGACGAGACGCCAGCGCTTCGTTGCCGAGAGCGGGCGGGTCTCTGCGATCACGACGAGGTCGCCGATGCCGGCGGTGTTCTGCTCGTCGTGCGCCTTGACCTTGGAGGTGCGACGGATGACCTTGCCGTAGAGCGGGTGCTTGACCCGGTCTTCGACCTCGACGGTGATCGTCTTGTCCATCTTGTCGCTCGTCACGTAGCCGCGACGCAGCTTGCGGTAGCCACGGGCGTTCTCGTCGCGCACGTCGTGCGCGGCGGACTCGTGTCCGGCATCTGCCTTCGGGGCGGCGGTCTTCGCGGGCTTCTTGGGCGCCGCAGCCTTGACCTCAGCCATCAGTTCTTCTCCTCGGGAGCGACATCGGTGGACTCGGCCTCAGCCGCATCCGCCTTCTTCGCCGTTGTCTTCTTGGCAGCCTTCACCGGCACCTCGAGCGGGGCGGGCGTGGCACGGATGCCGAGCTCGCGCTCACGGATGACGGTGTAGATGCGGGCGATGTCGCGCTTCACGGCGCGCAGGCGACCGTGGCTCTCGAGCTGACCGGTGGCCGACTGGAAGCGCAGGTTGAACAGCTCTTCCTTGGCCTTCTTCAGCTCGTCGAGCAGGCGATCATTCTCGAACGTGTCGAGCTCGGTGGGGGCAAGTTCCTTGGATCCTACGGACATCAGGCGTCCCCTTCCTCGCGCTTGATGATGCGAGCCTTCAGTGGCAGTTTGTGGATCGCGCGGATGAGCGCCTCCCGAGCGAGTTCCTCGGGGACGCCGGCGACCTCGAACAGCACGCGGCCCGGCTTGACGTTGGCGATCCACCACTCCGGCGAACCCTTTCCGGAACCCATGCGGGTTTCGGCGGGCTTCTTCGTCAGTGGGCGGTCGGGGTAGATGTTGATCCACACCTTTCCCCCACGCTTGATGTGCCGGGTCATGGCGATACGCGCCGACTCGATCTGGCGGTTGGTCACGTACGCCGGCGTGATGGCCTGGATGCCGAACTCGCCGAAGCTGACCTTGGTACCACCGGTGGCAGCGCCCGAACGTCCGGGGTGGTGCTGCTTGCGGTGCTTGACCTTACGGGGAATGAGCATGATTACGCCTCGGCTCCTGCCGCCGCGGGCGCGTCGCTGCGGGGGCCACGCGGCCCGCCGCCGCGGGGACCGCGGTCGTCACGTCGCTCAGGACGGGTCGACTTCTGCGACGCCTGTTCACGAGCGAGTTCTTTGTTGGTGATGTCGCCCTTGTAGATCCAGACCTTCACGCCGATGCGGCCGAACGTCGTGCGGGCCTCGTAGAAGCCGTAGTCGATGTTCGCGCGGAGCGTGTGCAGGGGCACGCGGCCCTCGCGGTAGAACTCGGAGCGGGACATCTCCGCGCCGCCGAGGCGACCGGAGACCTGGATGCGAACGCCCTTGGCGCCGGCACGCTGCGCGCCCTGCAGGCCCTTGCGCATGGCGCGACGGAACGCGACACGAGCGGAGAGCTGCTCGGCGATGCCCTGAGCGACCAGCTGAGCCTCGGCCTCGGGGTTCTTCACCTCGAGGATGTTCAGCTGGATCTGCTTCTTGGTGAGCTTCTCGAGGTCGGAGCGGATGCGCTCGGCCTCGGCACCACGGCGGCCGATGACGATGCCCGGGCGCGCCGTGTGGATGTCCACGCGGACACGGTCACGGGTGCGCTCGATCTCGATCTTCGCCACACCGGCGCGGTCGAGGCTCGTCTTCAGCAGCTGACGGATCTTGACGTCTTCCGTCACGTAATCGGAGTAGCGCTGACCCGGCTTGGTCGAGTCGGCGAACCACCGCGACACGTGGTCGGTGGTGATGCCCAGGCGGAAGCCGTAGGGGTTGACCTTCTGGCCCATTACTTCGCCCCTTCCTTCTTCGCGGGCTTGACAGCGCCCTTGGTCTTCGAGGGGGCAGCCGCGACGAACTCGTCGGGCGTGGCCACCTCGATGGTGATGTGGCTGGTGCGCTTCATGATCTTGAACGCGCGACCCTGCGCCCGCGGACGGAAACGCTTGAGCGTCGTGCCCTCGTCGACGTAGGCCCGCACGATCACGAGGTCTTGTTCGTCGAGGAACGAGTTCGAGGCGTCGGCCTTGACCCGGGCGTTCGCCATCGCCGAGGCGACCAGCTTGTACACCGGCTCGCTCGCCGACTGCGGGGCGAACTTGAGGATCGCGAGGGCTTCGGCAGCCTGCTTGCCGCGGACGATGTCCACGATGCGGCGGGCTTTCTGCGGCGTGACGCGGATGTGCTTCACGCGAGCGATAGCGGTAACCATCAGCGACGCCGTCCCTTCTTGTCGTCCTTCTCGTGTCCACGGAACGTACGCGTGGGCGCGAACTCGCCGAGCTTGTGCCCGACCATGGTCTCCGTCACGAAGACGGGGATGTGCTTGCGACCGTCGTGCACCGCGATGGTGTGACCCAGCATCGCGGGGATGATCATCGAGCGACGCGACCAGGTCTTGATCACGTTCTTGCTGTTGGCCTCGTTCTGCGTGACGACCTTGCGGAGCAGGTGGTCATCGACGAAGGGGCCCTTCTTAAGGCTGCGCGGCATCCTGGTTTATCCCTTGCGCTTCTTGCCGACGGTACGACGGCGGACGATGAGCTTGTCGCTGGGAAGGTCGCGCTTACGCGTGCGGCCTTCCTTCTTGCCCCAGGGGCTGACGGGGTGACGTCCACCGGACGTCTTGCCCTCGCCACCACCGTGGGGGTGGTCGATCGGGTTCATGGCGACACCACGCACGGTCGGGCGGACGCCCTTCCAGCGCATGCGGCCGGCCTTGCCCCAGTTGATGTTCGACTGCTCGGCGTTGCCGACCTCGCCGATCGTGGCGCGGCAGCGCACGTCGACGTTGCGGATCTCGCCCGAGGGCAGACGCAGTTGCGCGTAGGGGCCGTCCTTGGCGACGAGACGAACCGACGATCCGGCCGAGCGGGCCATCTTGGCACCGCCCCCGGGACGCAGCTCGATCGCGTGGATGACGGTACCCACGGGGATGTTCTTCAGCGGCAGGTTGTTGCCGGGCTTGATGTCGGCAGCAGGACCCGACTCGATGATGTCGCCCTGGTTGAGCTTCGCTGGCGCGAGGATGTAACGCTTCGTGCCGTCCACGTAGTGCAGCAGCGCGAGGCGCGCCGTGCGGTTCGGGTCGTACTCGATGTGCGCGACCTTGGCGTTGACGCCGTCCTTGTCGTTGCGCTTGAAGTCGATGAGGCGGTACTGACGCTTGTGACCACCACCGATGTGGCGGGTCGTGATGCGCCCCTGGTTGTTGCGCCCACCGGTCTTCGGCAGCGGCTTCAGCAGCGACTTCTCCGGCGTCGATCGGGTGATCTCGGCGAAGTCGGCGACGCTGGAACCGCGGCGACCCGGGGTCGTCGGCTTGTATTTGCGAATGGCCATGATGTTCTCCTGTAGCCCTTAGCCGACAGCCGTGAAGATGTCGATGGAGCCGGACTTGAGCGTGACGATCGCGCGCTTGGTGTCCTTGCGCTTACCGGTGCCGAACCGCGTGCGGCGGTTCTTGCCGGTGCGGTTGAGGGTGTTGACGCTGGCCACCTTGACGCCGAAGATCTTCTCGACCGCGAGCTTGATCTCGGTCTTGTTCGATCGCGGGTCGACGACGAAGGTGTACTTGCCGTTGTCGATCAGCCCGTAGGACTTCTCGCTGACGACCGGCGACAGGATGATGTCGCGCGGGTCCTTGTTGTAGCCGCTCATTCGCCGGCCTCCTCGGTGTTGGTCGCCTGGGTCTTCGCGGCCACGAACGACTCGTAGGCGGCCTTCGTGAAGACGATGTCGTCGGAGACGACGACGTCGTAGGCGTTGAGCTGGTCGGCGTAGAGCACGTGCAGATCCTTGAGGTTGCGCACGCTCTTCTCGGCGGCCTCGTCGCCGCGCTCCAACACGACGAGCACGTTGCGGGTCACGCCGTGACCGCCGTTGAGGCTGGCGAGCAGTTCTGAAGCGGCCTTGGTCGACGGCGCGCCGTTGACCGTGCCGAAGCCGTCGACGATGTGCAGACGCTCACCGCGGGCCCGGTCGGAGATCACGCCGAGCAGCGCTGCGGCGATCATCTTCTTGGGGGTGCGCTGGGCGTAGCTGCGCGGAACCGGTCCATGCACGATGCCACCACCGCGGTGCTGCGGCATGCGGATCGAGCCCTGACGGGCGCGACCCGTGCCCTTCTGCTTGAACGGCTTGGCGCCGGAGCCCGAGACCTCGCCGCGACCCTTGGTCTTGTGCGTGCCCTGGCGGGCGGCAGCGAGCTGCGCGGTCACCACCTGGTGGATGAGCGGCACGTTGGTCTGAACGTCGAAGACGCTCGCGGGAAGTTCGACCGAACCGGCCTTCTTGCCCTTGGCGTCGAGCACGTCGAGAGAAGTCATGATCAGCCCTTCACCGCGTTGCGGACGAAAACGATGCGGCCGCGAGCGCCGGGAACGGCGCCCTTGACCAGCAGGAGGCCCTTTTCGGCATCCACCGAATGCACCTTGAGGCCCTGCACGGTAACGCGCTCGCCACCCATGCGCCCCGCCATCCGCATGCCCTTGAACACGCGGCTCGGGGTCGACGACGCGCCGATCGAGCCGGGCTTGCGGTGGTTGCGGTGCGAACCGTGGCTCGCCGAGACGCCCTTGAAGTTGTGGCGCTTCATGACACCGGCGAAGCCCTTGCCCTTGGAGGTGCCGACGACGTCCACCAGCTGGCCGGGCTCGAAGATCTCGACGGTGAGCTCCTGGCCGAGCTCGTACGAGTCGGCGTCGGGGGTGCGCACCTCGGTGAGGTGACGGCGCGGCGTGACGCCCGCCTTCTCGAAGTGCCCGGCCGCCGGCTTGTTCACCTTGCGGGGGTCGATCTGGCCGTACGCGATCTGAACGGCTGCGTAGCCGTCCTTCTCGACGTTGCGCACCTGGGTGACGACGTTCGGGGAGATCGAAACGACGGTGACGGGAACGAGCTTGTTGTTCTCGTCCCAGACCTGAGTCATGCCGAGCTTGGTGCCCAGCAGACCCTTCGTGGTCGCGGTTGCAGTCATGGGTGTGTTCCTTCAGGGTCTTGAGCAGGCGCGAGCCGGCTCAGGCCTTGATCTCGAGGTTGACGTCGGCGGGCAGGTCGAGGCGCATGAGCGAGTCGACCACCTTCGGGGTCGGGTCGATGATGTCGATGAGACGCTTGTGGGTGCGCTTCTCGAAGTGCTCGCGGGAGTCCTTGTACTTGTGGGGCGAACGGATCACGACGACCACGTTCTTCTCCGTCGGGAGCGGCACCGGGCCGACCACGGTGGCGCCTGCGCGCTGCACCGCATCGACGATCTTGCGCGCCGAGGCGTCGAGACCGGCGTGGTCGTAGGACTTCAGCCGGATGCGGATCTTCTGGGCCGCCATAGGTTTCTCTTCTCTCCTGAGTACATGCGGCATCCTGCTCGGATTCCGCACCCGCGAACCGTGTGATCCGCGCACCGCTGTTCTTCTGTCAATCCGGTCCTGTTTCGGCGCGCACGCGCGCAGATAGGTCAGGATTCGAGTTGAAGCTTTGTGTGTTCTGCCGCTCGCGGCCCAGGGAGAGGGCGAAGCCCGATTCCCCTGTGCACTGCCAGAGCGGTGACCCGCAGCGCTTGCGCGCGCAGGATGTTGAACCACATGAGTTTGCCACACTCCGGGAGGTCGTGCAACCCGGGCGTGTCGCGGCTGCTTTCGGGCTCTTGAGCGGGGTGATCTAGCCGCCGAGTGCATCGATTTGCGTCGAACGCGCGAGTTCACCCAATTGCGCTCGACGCAAATCTGCGCGTTGGGTAGACGCCGGCGCGGTGAAGTCGGCGCGCAGGCTCGTGGCCACCGAGTGCGTGGTCCCACCCCCAGCGCGCGAAGCCGCGAACGACGGAGCGCAGGATGTCTTCGCGGTCCTTCTCCGCCCACAGTCGAGCCTCCGGCAGCGAGCCGTCGAACCCATCCGGTGCGTACTTCGAGCGACCGTCGGCTTCTCCGATCACATCGGCCTCCTCGAAGTAGAAATCCGTTCGGAACACCCGACCGTCTACCGTGAACTCGACTTGCTGGCGGGGCTGGGGGAAGCCCAAGAGGTGGCATTGGCCCAGGCTCAGCGACTCGAGAGGCGTCTCGGCGAGCCCGGTCGCCACGCCGAGTGCTGCATCCGCTCGTCGAGCTCCGCGAAAGGGCCGCGCTCGTTCCAACCACATCTCCGCCTCGCCGCGTGGAGCTTTGAATGCCGCGCCGAGGACGTAGTCGAGGGCGACGACACCCGCCAGGAACCCCCGTGTAGCAGCGATCTCGAATGCTGTGCGGAGAGGGCTGGTCGCCAGGACATCACCGATCTGAACCACATCCTCGTCGGGCAGATCGAGGCGGTGAGTGGCGACACCGACAAGAGCGGCCCGGCGACGACCGACCTGGTCGACGATATGGGGCCGTTCGGGCCAGGCTCCGAGCACGGGGATGCCGTGGAGAGCCGCCGCGGACTCGGCGCAGAACAGCAACCTCCGCCGTGACGTCTCGCTGACCGCGCGCATTGCGACCAGATGCCGGTCACGGGGAGACAGCGACTGCCACTCAGCGGCGGTCAGGTACGCGCCAGGCCTGACGCGAACGAACTCGCCGACTCGTGCTCCGCGCTCGATGTACTGCGTCGACTCACCCGCCGCGCGCAATCGAGCCGAAAGGATGAGTGACGGGGTAGCCGACGTCATCCGCCCGATGCTGCCCGGTCACCAGCGGCGCGCTCAGCGACTGCGGCAAATCAGTGGGCTCCCTGCACCGGTATCCCCTGTGGAGGACCCCTCGCGGCCCCGACTGCATCGATTTGCATCGAGTGCAATGCCGAAATACCGCGCGCTCGACGCAAATCGAGAGGTGGGCTACGGCTCGAACTCGGTGGCGCGGGGTGTGAAGATCGCGAAGTGGGTGAGGGCGAGGGCGATCACGCCGCCGATGAAGAGTTCGCCCGAAGCGAGGAAGGCGCCGAGCACCGAGACGCCCGCCAGCCCGACGGAGAGGGCGCCGACGAAGACGCCGGCGGCGAGGGTGACGAGGGTGCCGATGACGAGGGCGACGACCAGGGCTCCGACGTTGATCCAGAACTGCGAGCCGCTCCCCCGGCGGTGGCCCGCCGCGTTGGCGAACAACAGGAACAGCAGGAACAGTCCGATCGAGACCGCGCCTCCCGTGAAGAGCGCGAGCCAGGCATCCTCGACGACGGTCGAGATGAGATCGCTGCCGTTGAGGATCATCAGCACGATCGTCGCCAGCACGTAGGCGATCGCGAGGGTGAGCAGAATCGTCACCAGTGTCTTGGCCAATGGCCGCATGTTCTGCTCCCCTCGCTCGTCAGTGATGTGAGATCGCGGTTACATCGCCGCCGACGGCGGAGTGCCCACGGGCTCGTCATCGTCGGTCGCGTCGGCGACCTTCGAAGCGAGGTCGTGCGTCGTGTCCTTCACCTTGTCGGCGACGTCTCCGACGAACTCCTTGGTGTTGTCTACCGCGTCGCCCACGAACTCCTTCGTGTTGTCGACCGCGTCACCCGCGAACTCCTTGGCCTTGTCCACGATGTCGTCGATGCCCATGCCGTCCTCCAGCGCCGGCGAGCCCATCCCGCCCGGCAGAGCCATTCTGTCGGCTTCCGGGGGTGCCCGCGCGACTTTCGCGATTCAGTCGAGCAACAGGTGCCGCAGCTGCGACTCCGCCGACCGCAGCCGGGTCGGGTCGATCGTGTCGCCCTCCTCGTACCGGTCGAGCACGCGAGGGTCGACGTAGCTGCTCTTCGCGACCGTCGGGGTGTTGCCGAGCGCGTCGGCGGCGAGGCGCACCGCCTGCACGATCGCGCGTTTACGAGCGGTCGGAGTCTCACCGGGTCCTGAGCGCGCGAGGCTCACCGCTGCAGTGACGGTGCCGTGCAACGTGCGGAAGTCTTTCGCCGTGAACTCGCCGCCGGTGCGGTCGCGCACGTCGTCGTTGATCTCGGCGGCAGAGAGGGGATGCCAGCCGCCTTCGTCATCGCGCCAGGAGAGCAGTCGCGCCCGGCCCCCGCGACGCTTCAACGTGGCGATGACCCCGGCGAGGACGGAGTCGACGATCTCGGACTCCCACGGCTGCCCGCTCTTCGCGGGAAACGACAGCACTACCCGCGAGCCGTCGATCACCCGCGCGTGCGCACCCAGCAGCGTCGAGAGCCCGTAGCTGCCGTGGGCGTCGGCGTAGCGCTCCGAGCCGACGCGCAGCATCCCGGTGTCGAGCATCCGGAATGCCGCGGCGAGCACACGCTCGCGCGACAGGTCGTCGCGCTTCAGGTCGCGGGTGACGCCTCGACGCGCCGCAGGAAGGACGGCGGCGAGGTCGAGCATCCGGTCGAACTTCAGCCGATCCTTCTGCGCCCGCCAGGCGGGGTGATACAGGTACTGACGGCGACCCGCGTCGTCGACACCGGTCGCCTGCACGTGACCGTTCGCGTAGGGCGCGACCCAGACATCCCGCCAGGCGGGAGGGATGACGAGGGCGACGGCCCGCTCGCGGGTCACCCGATCGACCGGTCGCCCGGACTCGTCGACGAAGGCGAAGCCCCGACCGCCGCGCACCCGGTGAACGCCCGGCCCGCGGAGGTCGCTGCGGCGGAGACGGGACATCCCAACACGCTAGGCGGGCGGGGTGCTTTCGACCGAGGGCTTGACGTCGGCGCGGAACAGACGGCGGATGATGGGGGCAACGACGAAGACGGCGACCAGGAACGCGATCCCGGCTTCGATCGCGAATGGCACCAAGAAGGCGTTCCAGCCACCCTGCACGAGCCCGACGATGAGCACGACGATCGCGTTGATCACGACCCCGACGAGGGCGGCGAGCAGCGTCGCTCCGATCCCCGGGAGCGAGCGCCGACGCACGACGAGCACGATCAACGCGACGAGCCAGAGCGCGAGGCCGACATCCATGAAGAGGAACAGCAGGCGTGCGCCCTCCGCGATCGCCGACGTGAGGTCAGCGGTCAGGAACCACTGCCACACCGTGCCCAGCAACAGGGCGACGACGACGACGAGAAGCACCTCGGCGATGAGCGCGACGATGGCGCGAGACATGGCGACACGTTAGCGCGGCAGCGGGCGCCTTCGCTCCCCAAGGTTTCGCGCGGGACAATCGTGCCCGAAAGGCTCCCGGCGCCGTTTGCGCCCGGAGCACGGACCGTCGAGCCTCGAGCATTTGGCGCGTCACTTGCTACTATGTACACATGGACTCGGTGACGTCAGAGGTAACCACGCGCCAGCTTCGAGCCGAACTAGCGGACGTGATCGGCAAAGCCGGCTACGCGGGTGAGCGCGTCGCGATCACCCGCAACGGCAAGCTCGCGGCAATCGTGATCGGCCCCGACGACCTCGAACTGCTGGAGAGCCTCGAGGAGGCCGAGGATCTGCGCGCGTATCGCGAAGCGAAGGCGGCGGACGACGGCGGACGCGTGAGCCTCGAAGAACTGCGCACCGACCTATCGCGGTGAGTCGCTACTCGGTTGAGTTCACGACCGCGGCAGCACGCCAGATCCGCAAACTGCCGCCCCCAATCCGAGCGAGGATCCTGACGGCCGCAGCGGCGCTCTCCGACGACCCCCGCCCACCGGGCGCCAAGAAGCTGGTCGGCGAGCAGACCGCGTGGCGAATCCGCGTCGGCGACTATCGCGTGCTCGACGACATCGAGGACGAGATCTTGACGATCACGGTTGTCCGCGCCGCCCACAGGCGCGAGGTCTATCGCTGAGCGCCGAACGGGAACGACGAAGGGGCCGGACCTTTCGGCCCGACCCCTTCGATGTGTGGTCTCGACACGCGCTACGCGCTACTCGACCACCGAGAACCTACTTGAGGATCTTCGTGACCTTGCCGGCGCCCACGGTGCGGCCACCCTCACGGATGGCGAAGCCGAGGCCCTCCTCCATGGCGATGGGCTGGATCAGCTCGACCGTCATGTCGGTGGTGTCGCCGGGCATGACCATCTCGGTGCCGTCGGGCAGCGTGATGACGCCGGTGACGTCGGTGGTGCGGAAGTAGAACTGCGGGCGGTAGTTGCCGTAGAACGGGTTGTGACGCCCACCCTCGTCCTTGGAGAGGATGTACGCGGTGCCCTCGAACTGGGTGTGCGGCGTGACCGAACCCGGCTTGACGACGACCTGGCCGCGCTCGACATCTTCGCGCTTGGTGCCGCGGAGCAGCAGACCACAGTTCTCGCCGGCCCAGGCCTCGTCGAGCTGCTTGTGGAACATCTCGATACCCGTGACCGTGGTCTTCTGCGTCGGGCGGATGCCGACGATCTCGACCTCGGAGTTGATGCCGAGGGTGCCGCGCTCGGCGCGACCCGTGACGACGGTTCCACGACCGGTGATCGTGAAGACGTCCTCGATGGGCATCAGGAACGGCTTGTCCTTGTCGCGCACCGGGTCGGGCACGTTGTTGTCGACGGCCTCCATGAGGTCGAGAACGGACTGGGTCCACTTCTCGTCGCCCTCGAGAGCCTTGAGGCCCGAGACGCGAACGACGGGGGCGTTGTCGCCATCGAAGTCCTGGCTCGAGAGCAGCTCGCGCACCTCCAGCTCGACGAGCTCGAGGATCTCCTCGTCGTCGACCATGTCGGCCTTGTTGAGCGCGACGAGCAGGTACGGCACGCCGACCTGCTTGGCGAGCAGCACGTGCTCACGCGTCTGGGCCATCGGGCCGTCGGTCGCCGCGACCACCAGGATCGCGCCGTCCATCTGGGCGGCACCGGTGATCATGTTCTTGATGTAGTCGGCGTGGCCGGGGGCGTCGACGTGCGCGTAGTGGCGCTTCGGCGTCTCGTACTCGACGTGCGAGATGTTGATCGTGATGCCGCGCTGACGCTCTTCCGGAGCCGAGTCGATCGACGCGAAGTCACGGGGGACGTTCACGCTCGACGGGTACTTGTCGGCAAGGACCTTAGAGATCGCTGCGGTGAGCGTGGTCTTGCCGTGGTCGACGTGACCGATCGTTCCGATGTTGACGTGCGGCTTGGTCCGCTCGAACTTGGCCTTGGCCACTTTGGGTCCTCCTCAGGACTGATTTCGGTTTACTACTTTAGGGGTTGTTGGCCGAGCGACTAATCGCCCTTGGCCTTCTGGACGATCTCGTCGGCCACGTTCTTCGGGACTTCGGAGTAGGAGTCGAACGTCATGGAGTACACGGCGCGGCCAGAGGTCTTCGAGCGCAGGTCGCCGACGTATCCGAACATCTCGGACAGCGGGACCTTCGCCGTGACGACCTTGACGCCCGTGGCATCCGTCATCGACTGGATCTGCCCACGACGCGAGTTCAGGTCGCCGATGACGTCGCCCATGTACTCCTCGGGCGTGCGTACCTCGACGGCCATGAGCGGCTCGAGCAGAACGGGGTCGGCCTTGCGCGCGGCCTCTTTGTAGGCCATCGAGCCGGCGATCTTGAACGCCATCTCCGAAGAGTCGACGTCGTGTGAGGCGCCGTCGACGAGGGTCGCCTTGACGCCCACCGTCGGGTAGCCGGCGAGCACGCCGACCTGCATGGCGTCTTGGATGCCGTGGTCGACAGAGCCGATGTACTCGCGCGGAACGCGCCCACCCGTGGTGGCGTTCACGAACTCGTAGTTCGTCTCAGGGGTGACCTCGAGCGGCTCGAGCGTGATCTGCACCTTCGCGAACTGGCCGGATCCACCGGTCTGCTTCTTGTGGGTGTAGTCGTACTTCTCGACCTTGCGGCGCAGGGTTTCGCGGTAGGCGACCTGCGGCTTGCCGACGTTCGCCTCGACGTTGAACTCGCGCTTCATGCGGTCGACCAGGATGTCGAGGTGAAGCTCGCCCATCCCCTTGATGATGGTCTGACCGGTTTCCTGGTTCTGCTCGGTGCGGAACGTGGGGTCTTCTTCGGCGAGCTTCTGGATCGCGACGCCCAGCTTCTCCTGGTCGGCCTTCGTCTTCGGCTCGATCGCGACCTCGATGACGGGCTCGGGGAACGTCATCGACTCGAGGATGACCTGGTTGGTCGGGTCGGAGAGGGTGTCACCGGTGGTGGTGTCCTTCAGGCCGATGACCGCGTAGATGTGGCCGGCGGTGACGCCGTCGACCGGGTTCTCCTTGTTGGCGTGCATCTGGAAGATCTTCCCGATGCGCTCCTTCTTGCCCTTGGTCGAGTTGATGACCTGGGCGCCGGATTCGAGCTTGCCCGAGTAGACGCGGATGTAGGTGAGCCGCCCGAAGAACGGGTGGGTCATGATCTTGAACGCGAGCGCCGAGAACGGCTCGGTCGAGTCAGCGTGCCGCTCGATGACCTTCTCTTCGTCGCGCACGTCGTGGCCCTCGATCGCCGGCATGTCGAGCGGCGACGGGAGGTAGTCGACGACCGCGTCGAGCATCGGCTGCACGCCACGGTTCTTGAACGCGGAGCCGCAGAACACGGGGTAGATCTCGCTCGCGATGGTGAGCTTGCGCACCGCGGCCTTGATCTCCTCGGGGGTGAGGTCTTCGCCACCGAAGTGCTTTTCGAGCAGTGCCTCGTCGGTCTCGGCGACGGTCTCGAGCAGCACCTGGCGGTACTCGTTGGCCTTCTCGACGAGGTCGGCGGGGATCTCTTCGATCTCGTACTTGGCGCCCAGCAGCACGTCGCCCTTGGCGTCGCCGCGCCAGGTGAGGGCGCGCATGTAGACGAGGTCGACGACGCCTTCGAACGACGACTCCGCGCCGATCGGAAGCTGCATGACGAGCGGCTTCGCGCCGAGGCGCTTGATGATGGTCTCGACGGTGAAGTAGAAGTCGGCGCCGAGCTTGTCCATCTTGTTGACGAAGCAGATGCGCGGCACGTCGTACTTGTCGGCCTGACGCCACACCGTCTCGGACTGGGGCTCGACGCCCTCCTTGCCGTCGAAGACGGCGACCGCGCCATCGAGCACGCGCAGGTTGCGCTCCACCTCGACGGTGAAGTCGACGTGCCCGGGGGTGTCGATGATGTTGAGCTGCGTGCCCTCCCAGAAACAGGTGGTCGCGGCGGAGGTGATCGTGATGCCACGCTCCTGCTCCTGCGCCATCCAGTCCATGGTGGCGGCGCCGTCGTGCACTTCACCGATCTTGTGGTTGATGCCCGTGTAGAACAGGATGCGCTCGGTCGTCGTCGTCTTGCCGGCATCGATGTGCGCCATGATGCCGAAGTTGCGGACCTTCTTGAGGTCGGTGAGCACGTCCTGTGCCACGGGGTTTCCTATCTGTGTTTATCGGTGGTCGAGTAGCGGCCGTCAGGCCGCGTGTCGAGACCAGGGTGGGTCTCGACACGCCGCTACGCGGCTACTCGACCACCGAGGAGGTGACTGCTTACCAGCGGTAGTGCGCGAAGGCCTTGTTCGACTCGGCCATCTTGTGGGTGTCTTCACGACGCTTCACCGCGGCACCGAGGCCGTTGCTGGCGTCGAGGATCTCGTTCTGCAGGCGGTCGGTCATCGTCTTTTCGCGACGCGACTTGGCGTACGAGACGAGCCAGCGCAGCGCGAGGGTGTTCGCGCGGTGCGGCTTCACTTCGACCGGCACCTGGTAGGTCGAGCCACCGACGCGGCGGCTCTTGACCTCGAGGGTGGGGCGCACGTTGTCGAGCGCCTTCTTGAGAACGACGACGGCATCCTGACCGGACTTCGTACCGACACCTTCGAGCGCGCCGTAGACGATGCGCTGGGCGAGGTCTTTCTTGCCGTCGAGCAGGATCTTGTTGACGAGCTGGCTGACGATCTGGGCGCTGTACACCGGGTCGGCGACAACGGGGCGCTTGGCCGCGGGTCCCTTACGAGGCATTACTTGGCCGCCTTCGCACCGTAACGGCTACGCGCCTGCTTGCGGTTCTTGACCGCCTGGGTGTCGAGGGCGCCACGCACGATCTTGTAGCGAACGCCGGGCAGGTCTTTCACACGACCGCCACGCACGAGCACCATCGAGTGCTCCTGCAGGTTGTGGCCCTCGCCGGGGATGTAGGCGGTGACCTCGGTGCCGTTGGAGAGCTTGACGCGCGCGACCTTGCGGAGGGCGGAGTTCGGCTTCTTCGGGGTGGTGGTGTACACACGCGTGCACACGCCCCGCTGCTGCGGGTTGGCCTTGAGGGCCGGCGCCTTGGTCTTGACGACCTTCGGCGTGCGGCCCTTGCGGACCAGCTGCTGGATAGTAGGCAAAGCGGATTGCTCCTTATGTACTGCACGGTGACAGTGATGGATGTTCCATCGGGATCCGAACCCCGGTTGCGACTGCTCGCGGGACTTCGATCGGATATGCCGTGGGTCTGCGCGCACGGCTGACCGGAGTCGTTCAGTGCGGGGAGACGTGTGCGAAAGCACACACCCGGTCGAGTGTAGTCGACCGGGTGTGTGCCTGCAATGTGACGACGAGACTCACCTATAGTGCTCGCGTAATGGGGTGCGTGCCTCATTTGGGATCTGCTCGCGAAACGCTGGCCCCGCGTCGAGCGCTGGTGTGTGCTGGCGGGATGGGCTCGTTGTCGATGTCG
>NZ_JBASCU010000053.1:0-103529 GCF_049651805.1 Pseudolysinimonas sp. | reverse complement strand
CATCCTGGGCAGGCGGAGCCGGCTCGGGCGCAACGGCACCCGTTCGGCGCGGGCCGGGCGTGTTCGGCTCGTCATCCGACGCGGTGATCCCGCCGAACAGCGCCGCCAGGCCGTCGCCCTCGTCGTTGTTGAAACTCACTTCGCCCTCATCCCGATCCATATCTGCGGCAACCGCCGATCATCCATCGGCGGCCTGCGCCGGCGCGGTCAGCCCGGCGAGGGTCTTCTTTCCTCGCCGCAGCACGGCCATTCCCCCCGACAGCCAGGCGTCGGCCATCGCGTCGATGGCGTCGACGCGCACGTTGTTGAGGTAGACGCCGCCCTGTTCGATCGCGCGCCGCGACTCACTCAGGCTCGAGGTGAGGCCGGCATCCACCAGAAGCTGCGCGACGGTCGTTCCGGATGCCGCGGGGGCAGACGGTAGCTCGGTGATCGCCGCGCGCAACGTGGCCTCGTCGAGCGCACCGAGGTCACCGTTGCCGAACAGGGCCTCAGCGGCCGCGAACGCCGCCTCGGTGGCGGCGGCCCCATGCACGAGCGTCGTCACTTCTCGGGCGAGCGTGCGTTGCGCTTCGCGTTTGAACGGTTCGCTCGCGACCGCCGCCTCGAGTCGCTCGATCTCGGCCCGCGACAGGAAGGTGAAGACCTTGAGGCGTGCGATCACGTCGGCGTCGTCGGTGTTGAGCCAGAACTGACTGAACGCGTACGGAGAGGTGAGTTCGGCATCCAGCCAGACGGCGTTGCCTTCGCTCTTGCCGAACTTCGTGCCGTCGCTGTTGGCGATGAGCGGGGTGCCGATCGCGTTCACCGACACGCCCTCGGCCTTGTGGATGAGGTCGACGCCGCTGGTGAGGTTGCCCCACTGGTCGCTGCCGCCGGTCTGCAGCACACAGCCGTACTCGCGGTACAGATGCAGGAAGTCCATGCCTTGCAGCACCTGGTAGCTGAATTCGGTGTACGAGATCCCCTCGTCGGAGTGCAGCCGCTTCGCGACGATCTCTTTGCGCACCATCGTGCCGACCCGGAAGTACTTGCCGATGTCGCGCAGAAAGTCGATCGCCGACAGCGGGGCCGTCCAATCGAGGTTGTTGACGATGCGGGCAGCGTTTGTACCGTCGAAGGCGAGAAAGCGCGCAACCTGCGCCTGCAGCTTGCCCACCCATTCCGCGACCGTCTCGGGGGTGTTGAGCACGCGCTCCGCCGTCGGTCGCGGGTCGCCGATGAGTCCGGTCGAGCCGCCGACGAGGCCGAGCGGCCGATGGCCGGCGAGCTGGATGCGGCGCATCGTCAGCAGCTGCACCAGGTTGCCGAGGTGCAGGCTGGGCGCGGTCGGGTCGAACCCGCAATAGAACACGACGGGCGGGCCGGCGAGCAGACGCTTCAGCTCCCCCGCATCGGTCGAGACATGCACGAGGCCGCGATAGACGAGCTCGTCCCAGACGTCGTCGAACGTCGGGTCGTTGCGCTGGTGCGCGAGAGCATCAGTAGCGGGCACCGGGACAGATTACCCGCCTCGACCTGGGCAGTTGTTCGTCCGCGACCGCGATGTGGCCCGACACTAGGCTCGCAGCGTGCTCCCCCGCCCCCTCATCGCCGGATCGATCGTGCTGCTGGCCACCGGGTTGGCGTTGACCGCCGCCCCCGCCACGGCCGGTGTCGACGACTTCGAGTTCGAGTCGATGACGGTGCAGTACTCACTCAGCCGAGACACCGACGGAACAGCTCGCCTACACGTCGTCGAGACGCTCGTCGCGCTGTTTCCGGAGTACGACCAGAACCGCGGCATCGTGCGCGACATCCCCACCGATTACGGTCGCGTCGACATCGGTGTCGACATCCGGTCGGTCACCGACGAGACGGGCGACTCTGTGCCGTACGAGGAGTCGCGGTGGAGCGACGATCAGGGCGCCGAATACGTGTCGCTCGCGCTCGGCACCGACGACTTCGTGCACGGCCGCACGACCTACGTCATCGAGTGGACAGCGCACGACGTCATCGGCACGTTCGACACCGGCCAGGAGTTCTACTGGGACGTGAACGGCACCGGCTGGGCGCAACCGTTCGGTGGGGTGTCCGCCTCCCTCATCCTCTCCCCCGACCTCCGCGCCGCCGCGACGGGCCAGACGGCCTGCTTCTTCGGGCACGAGAGCTCCACCGAGCGCTGCGAGATCCAGACCACCGATGAGGGGGTCGAGATCGCGCCGATCGCCCTCGGCGGGTATCAGAACGTCACGATGGTCGTCGGGTTCGAACCGGGCACCTTCCGAGAGGGCACACCGGTCGACGAGACCTGGCCGTTCGTCGTGCTGCCGTGGGTGCTTCTCGGGGTACTCGCCGCGGCCGGCTTGACCGCCGTCGCGTTCCGCCGTCTCCTGTGGCGGCATGCGCCGGGGCGAGGCATCATCGTGCCCGAGTACGAGGGGCCCGAGGAACTCGGGGTGATGGCCGCCGCCGAACTGCTCGGGCGTCCGCGGGCCGCGCTGCCCGCCCAGATTGTGAAACTCGCGGTCGACGACATCGTGCAACTCGTCGAGGACCCTGACGAACCGGAGCACCGCCGGTTCCGGCTCGACGTGCTCGACCGCTCGGCGGCCGTGTGGGGACCGGACGACCGTGCGCTCCAGAAGCTGTTCATCGACGGCTCCCGCGATGGCGCATCGCTCGTGCTCGACCGCAAGAACCGAAAACTGGGTGACCGAGTGGCTTCCCTCGTGGGCCAATCGCGGAAGGGTCTGCGGCCGAAGTTCCTCAGCCGGGGCGAGCGCAGCCCGCTGCGGCGGGTCATCTTCTGGCCGGCCTTCGCGGTGCTCGCGGGCGCGATCGGGCTGGCCGTGCTGTGCGGCATCGAGGATGTCGGCAGCCCGCTACTCTCGGTCACCATCCCGCTCGCGATCGTCGGCTCGCTCGTCGTCATGGCCTTCAACGGCCGGCCGGAGCGCCGCACCGAGAAAGGCAGCGCCGTGTACGAGCAGCTGCTCGGATTGCGCGACTACCTGCAACTCGCCGAAGCCGACCGGCTACGGGTGTTGCAGAGCCCGGAAGGCGCAGTGCGTACCCGCATCGACCCCACCGACTCCGCCGCGGTCGTGAAACTCTACGAACGTTTGCTGCCCTGGGCGATTGTCTGGGGTGTCGAGAAGCGGTGGGCCGCAGAACTCGCGGCGCACTACAGCGAGACCGCTCCCCCGTCGTCGAGCCTGCAATTCTCGTCGGGTTTCTCGAGCCTCGCGAATCTCGGCACCACGTTCGCGGCGAGTTCGTTCGCGACGACGCCACCGGTGTCGTCGTCGTCGTCGGGGTCAGGGGGAAGCAGCTCGTCGAGCGGCTTCTCGAGTGGCGGCGGCTCCTCCGGCGGCGGCGGAGGCGGCGGAGGAGGCGGCGGCCGCTGATTCCGGCTGCACGGATGTTTCAGGCGGCTCGGATGTTTCAGGCGGCTCGGGCCTGTCGGGCGGCTCCGGCGGGTAGACCCAGGTGACGAGCACCACCGAGATCATCATCAGCAGGATCCACGACCCGAGTTTCGCGAGCGACACCGGCGTCCAGCCATCCGCCTGGGCAGGGTAGACCCACGCCTGCCCCGCCGTCGCGACATTCTCGGCGATCCAGATGAACAGGGCGACGAGCACGAACGCGAAGAGCACCGAGAGCCGCAAGCGGGCGCGGAACACCCGCGCTTCGAGAACCGTCGGCCAATAGAGGACGACGATCGCGGCGAATAGCGCCCACCGTACGTCGAGCACGAAGTGGTTGGTGAAGAAGTTGATGTAACACGCGATCGCGACGAGCGCGGTGAGCCAGCGCCGCGGGTAGCGCTCGAAGCGGATGTCGAAGAGCCGCACGACGCGCACCATGTAGGACCCGACTGCGGCGTACATGAACCCCGAGAACAGGGGAACCGCGCCGAGATGCAACACCCCGCCCGCGCTGTACGCCCAGGACCCGACGTCGGTCTTGAACAGCTCCATCACGGTTCCGACGACGTGGAAGAGCAGGATGACGCGCAACTCACCCACCGTCTCGAGGCGACCGACCAGCATCCCGATCTGGATGAGCACCGCGATGATCGTGAGCAAGTCGTTGCGGGCGAGCAGAGCGTCGTCGGGATACAGCACACGTGTCGCGACGATGGCGACGAGCAGCAGCGCGCCGAAGAGCGATGCCCACGCCTGCTTCGCGCCGAACACGAGGAATTCGGTGAGGAACACCCATCCGCGGGTCGGGGGTACTCGCGCAATCAGACGGTGCGCAGCGTGATCGACGAGAACCTCGAGCGAGGTGAAGCGGGGCACCGCCACATGCTAGGGGTGGCATCCGGAGCCGGGCTGAGACTCTGCCCGCGCGGGTCGACCGGTCGGTCGGCGGCGGCTGCTACTCTCCCGAAAGGAGGTGGCGAAATGGCCTGGCTCAGCGTTGCGGCGTTCATCGTCGCCGGAACGCTCGGGGCCTTGTCGATCGCCGCGAAGGGCCGGGTCGCCCTGACGATCCTCGGCGCGCTGACGTTTCTGATGGTCACCTTTGGCGGGGGCGTCGGCATCCTCTTCGCCGGGGCACCCAGCCACTCGTTCCTGCCGCAGCACGCCGTGCAGGGCATCATCGCGGCGAGCGCACTCTGGGCAGCGGTGCTCGGCGGCGGCGCCGTCGTACGGATGGTGCTCGAATGGGCGAACGGCGGTCAGCCCGACCCCGACCGGCTGCCGGGAAGCGCGTGGATCGGCGTGGCTGAGCGGTTCGCCTTCACGCTGGCCCTCATCATCGGCGCGACCGAGATCGCCGCGGTGGTGTTGGCGGCCAAAGCCCTTGGCGTGTACGCGACGCGTAAAGACAACGTGACCGCTGCGGTGCGGGTACTCGGCACCCTGGTGAGCATCGGCTGGGCGCTCTATTGCTTCGTCGTGGCCGTCCTGGTGGGATTCCGGCTGGCGTAGTGTTCGTCATCACCGCAGACCAGGTCGACAGCCGCCATCGACCCGACCTCGTCGATGTCACGCTCGAGGGGCTGAACCTGCGGTACGGGTCGGCGCTGACGCTGCCAGTCGAGCAGAACTCGGGCGACGAGATCCAGGGGCTCACCGACGACGCCGAGGCGGCGCTCGACATCATCTTCGAGCTGACTCGCGCCAGCCAGTGGAGCGTCGGATGCGGCATCGGCCCGATCGACGAGCTGCTGCCCAAGACGGTGCGCGCCGCCCGCGGCCCCGCGTTCGTGGCGGCGCGCCAGGCGGTGACCAAGGCGAAGCAGTCGCCCTACCGGTTCGCGCTGAGGTCGAGTCGGTCTTCGGCAGCCGATCCCGGGCCACTGGTGACGCTCGCCATCGCGTTGCGTGCGCGCCGCACCCTCGAGGGGTGGGAGGTGTACGACCTGCTGCGCTCCGGGCTGACGCAACGCGAGATCGCCCAGCGACTCGGGGTGAGTCCGCAGGCGGTGAGTCAGCGCATCTGGGCCGCCAACATCCGCACCGAACTGGATGCCCGAGCCGACCTCCAGGCGGTGCTCGCCCTCGCGAACGAGGCGACGCCCGCTTCATAGGTCGTCACGCGCGCCCGACTGTCAAGTGACGGGTGTGCGGGCAGGGATGATGGTGTCATGAGCACACTCCGGCTCGCGTTCTCGGCCGCCGACCCCGGTCTGCGCAGGCTCGGTGCCGCGGTGCGCGCCACGGCCAGTTTTCTCGTCGTGGTGATCGCCCTGCTCGTCGTCTGCGGATCGACCGGCATCGCCTGGTCGCTCGCGATTCCGGGCATGCTCGTCGCCGCCGTCGGCAGCGCGACGATCGGGATGGGGCTGCGCGAGCGTCGTCGCTTCGTGCCGCTCCTGCTGCTCGCCGGATCGGGGAGCCTGGGGCTCGTGCTCGGGATGCTCGTGCTCGGCGACCCGCTCGTCTCGGCCGCCGTATTCTTCGGAATCGCCGTCACGGTGATCGCCTCGACCCTGCTCGGCACCGGCGGCACGATCGTCGCGTTGGGCGGAGTGGCGGGATTCGTCGCGGCCGCAATCGTGAGACCGGTGTGGTCCGACCTGCCCTGGACTCTCGGCGGCGTCGTCATCGGAGCCGGCCTTCCCGTTCTGATGCTCACCGTGCTGCTGCGGTATCGCCCTCGCATCCACACCCGACGCATGGTCGGCAGCCTGCGCACCCTCGTCGAACAGATGCCGCGCGCCGTCGCGGGAGGCGAACAGTCCGCACGCCGGCACCTGGATGCCCTGGAAGCGGCGATCTCGGTGACCCGCGCCCGCATCGCCGCTGATCCCGACGGGTGGCCCGACGCGCTGCGACGCGGCGACGGCACCGCGCTGGCCGAACTGGGAGCGCGGTTCGAACTCGCGGTGGCGGCGGCACTCGCCGGGAAGGGAACGTCGGATCTCGACGCTCTCGTGGCCGATCCCCTGCTGCATGCCCCGGAACGCGCCCGCACCCCGGCGCGCACCTCCGCGCTTGATCAGCCGTACGCCCCGCCTCGCCTGGACTGGCGCCGCGCCGCCCGCAGCCTGCTCTCCATCGCGACGCAACTGCTGACGGCCGTAGTGCTGGCGCTTGCGGTCGCCCAGGTCGTCGACCCGCGGCACTGGTATTGGGCAGTGCTCGCCGCTCTGGTGATGGTGTTCGGAACGACGTCGGCGGCGGCATCCCTCAGCAAGGGCTATCGCCGGGTGCTCGGGGCGATAGCCGGGTTGGCGGTCGGCGTCGCCTTCTCGTTGCTTCTGGGTGACAACCTCATCCTCGTCGCGCTGGTCGCCGCGGTCGCGATGTTCGCGCAGCACTACGCGGCCGAGCTCGCTTACGGCGTCAGCGTCTTCGCCCTCAGCGTGCTGGTGACGGTGCTCTTCGGTCTGACGACAGCGGACAGCTTCGCCACGCTGCCGACGCACCTGCTGCTCACCGCAGCCGGCGCTGTCATCGGCACCGGGGTCGGCTTCGCGGTGCTGCCCGCCCGCATCGGTGAGACGATGCGGCGGCACGCCGACGACGCCATGGCCGAGGTGCTGGCGACGCTGTCGGGCATGGCCGCGGGCGGTCGAGCCGACGAGGTGACTCTGGCCGGACGCGACGCCCTCGCTCGCTTCGAGGTGCTGCGCTCCGAGGCCAAGTCGTCGCGCCGCGGATGGCAGCTCTCGCGCCACGAGCGCATCCTCGCCGAACAGATCGGTGCCGGCGCCATCGTCGCCCGCGAGCTGCGCGCCGCCGTGCACGACTACCGCGCGCGCGTCATCGACCGTCCCGGCTACAGCTCGGCGGTCGCGGACGTCGCTGCCAAGGTGGCCGGCATCCGCGCCGACCTCACCCGGGGGCCCTCCCGTTCCCGGGAAGAGTCCCGCCCCTCGGCGCCGACGGCGCCCGAACACGGCCTCGTGAGGCTCGAGCTCGCGATCGACGGTCTCGCGGACGCCCTCCGCGCGGGCTGACGGATCGCCTCAGCTTCGCTTCTTCGGCACCGACTTCTGGTACGGCGAAACGGTCGGATCGCCGGGGATACAGAAGCGCCACGGGTAGTCGTGTGAGCCGCCAAGGCCCGACACTCCCGTGCGCGGGCCGGTCGAGAACTCCGGCACCGGATGCGGCGGCAGGTCGATCCGGAACAGCTCGCCCACGCGGGCCCCGTTATCGGCGAGAGTGATCCCGAGCGCGACGGCGAGCCGCGCGGGACCGCGGGCGAGGTCGGCATCCACTTTCGACGTGATGCGGCGCGTACGCGCTGCGTCGATGCCCTCCACGATGGAGCCGGCACGCAACAGCACCGCCGTTGCCTCGCCTTCGGCGCCGCAGACGATGTTCGCGCAGGTGTGCATTCCGTAGCTGAAGTACACGTAGAGGTGGCCCGGCGGGCCGAACATCACGGCGTTGCGGCGGGTCTGGCCGCGGAAGGCGTGCGACCCGGGGTCGTGCTCGCCCAGGTAGGCCTCGACCTCGGTCAGCCGCACGCTCACGCCGCGGCCGTGCAGCACGGCGCCGAGCAGCTGCGGCGCGACCTCGGTGGCCGGCCGCGCCAGGAAGTCAGCGAGATCGGTCAGAGCAGTGAGTACCAGACGATCGCACCGACGACGACCACCACCGCGATGCCGATGATGAGCGGTAGCTGCCAGGGGCGCTTCGAGGCGGAACGCGCCTCGCGCTCGGCGCGCGCGGAGCGGGCGGATTCACGGCGGCGCTTCCAGTCGCTCTGGCCGGACAGTGTCATGGCATCGCCTTCGGGGTCATCGGGTCTCCTTCAGTGACGTCGGGGCGAGGGGTCGCACGGCGGCGGTCAGGGCGGCGAGCTGCTCGGCGACCCGCTCGGGCGCCGTGCCCCCGACGCCTGAACGGGACGCGATCGACCCGTCGACCGTGAGCACCGCCCGCACGTCGGGCGTGAGGCGGGTGTCGATCGCGGCGTAGTCGGCATCCGTCGGTTCATCGAGCTGCAGGCCGCGCTCCTCGCAGAACCGCACCAGAGCGCCCGCAATCTCGTGCGCCTCGCGGAACGGCACCCCGCCGCGCACGAGGTGATCGGCGACGTCGGTCGCGAGCGAGAAGCCCTCGGGCGCGAGGGCGCGCATCCGCTCGGTGTCGAAGGTGAGGGTCTCGACCATCCCGGCGAACGCCGGCAGCACCAGCTCGAGGGTCGCGACGGAGTCGAACACCGGCTCCTTGTCTTCCTGCAGGTCGCGGTTGTACGCGAGCGGCAGGCCCTTGAGGGTCGTCAGCAACCCGGTGAGGTTGCCGACGAGGCGACCGGCCTTGCCGCGCGCGAGCTCGGCGATGTCGGGGTTCTTCTTCTGCGGCATGATGCTCGAGCCGGTCGAGTAGGCGTCGTCGAGGCGCGCGAACCCGAACTCGCGCGTCGTCCACAGGATGATGTCTTCGGCGAAGCGCGAGACGTCGACGCCGACCTGCGCGGCGATGTAGGCGAACTCGGCCACGACATCCCGGGCGCTCGTGGCGTCGATCGAGTTCGGCAGCGGGTCGCCGAGGTTCAGCTCGCGCGCGATGATCGTCGGGTCGAGGCCGAGGGCGCCCCCCGCGAGGGCACCGGCACCGTAGGGAGAGCCTTGCGCCCGCACCCGCCAGTCCCGCAGGCGCTCGAGGTCGCGCACGAGCGGCCAGGCGTGGGCCAGCAGGTGGTGCGCGAGCAGAATCGGTTGCGCGTGCTGCAGGTGCGTGCGGCCCGGCATGACGGCGTCGGGATGCGAGGAAGCTTGCGCCGCGATCGCGTCGATGAGCCGCACGATCTCCCGGGAGATCACGTCGGCGTGGTCGAGCAGAAACAGGCGGATGAGCGTGGCGATCTGGTCGTTGCGGCTGCGGCCGGCGCGCAGCTTGCCGCCGAGCTCGGGCCCGACGACATCCACGAGGGCCGACTCGAGGGCGCCGTGCACGTCTTCGTCGTCATCGGTTGCGACGAGCTCGCCGCTGTCGAGGCGGCGCGCCAGTTCGTCGAGGCCATCGTGCATCGCCGACGCCTCGGCCGCGGTGAGATGGCCCGCGGCAGCAAGGGCTTTCGCGTGCGCGTGCGACCCGGCGATGTCGTAGCGCGCGAGCACCCAGTCGAAGTGGGTGCTGCGGCTGAGCGCGGCGAGCTCCGGGGCCGGACCCCCCTCGAAGCGCGCACCCCAGAGCTTGGCCATCAGGCGCGGGTCTCGACACGCGGGCTGCGCCCGCTACTCGACCATCGAGTCATGACAGGTCCCGGCGGGCCGAGATCTTCGAGGGCAGCGACCAGATCTCGATGAAGCCCTTTGCGAGCGACTGGTCGAAGGTGTCGCCGGTGTCGTAGGTCGCGAGTGAGAAGTCGTAGAGCGACTGCTCGCTCTTACGGCCGGTGACGACGGCGCGGCCGCCCTGCAGCTGCAGCCGGATCTCGCCCGACACGTACTTCTGGGTGTCGTCGATGAAGGCATCCATGCTGCGCTTGAGCCCCGAGAACCACAGGCCCTCGTAGACCAGTTCGGCCCAGTCGGCTTCCATCTTGCGCTTGTAGCGGTTGACGTCGCGCTCCAGGGTGAGGTTCTCGAGTTCCTCATGCGCCGCGATGAGCGCGATCGCGCCGGGCGCCTCGTACACCTCGCGGCTCTTGATGCCGACGAGCCGGTCTTCGACGATGTCGATGCGGCCGACACCGTGGCGACCGGCGATGGCGTTCATCTGCTGCACCGCCTCGAGCGGCGTGACCGCGGCGCCGTCGATCGCCACCGGGATGCCCCGCTCGAACGTGATCGTCAGCTCGTCGGCGGGGCCGTCGGCCGAAGGGTCGAGGGTGTACTCGTAGAGATCCTCGACCGGGGCGTTCCACGGGTCTTCGAGGAACCCGGTCTCGACGGCGCGACCCCAGACGTTCTTGTCGATCGAGTAGGGGTTCTTCTTGGACTGCTGGATCGGCAGGTTGTGCTCCTCGGCATAGACGATCGCCTTGTCGCGGGTGAGCGCGAGATCGCGCACGGGCGCGATGCTCGTCAGGTCGGGGGCGAGAGCGGCGACGGCGGCTTCGAAGCGCACCTGGTCGTTGCCCTTGCCGGTGCAGCCGTGCGCGACGGTGTCGGCGCCGAGCTCCTTCGCGACCCGCGCGAGGTGCTGGGCGATGACCGGACGGCTGAGCGCCGAAACCAGCGGGTACCGCTTCTGGTACATCGCGTTCGCCTTGAGGGCGGGCATCAGGAAGTCGTTCGCGAACTCACTCTTAGCGTCGACGACGATCGACTCGACGGCGCCGCAGTCCAAGGCGCGCTGACGGATGTCGTTCATGTCCTCACCGCCCTGGCCGACGTCGACCGCGAGGGCGATGACCTCCTTGCCGGTCGCATCCTTGAGCCAGCCGATTCCGACCGAGGTGTCGAGTCCGCCCGAGTAGGCGAGGACGACGCGTTGTGCCATGAGTTGTTTCTCCTGTGGTTGCTGGTGTTCAGCTTAGGGATGGGTAGGGTAGGCGCATGTCCGAGCCGAACTCAGCGTCCGACCCGACTCCCGAGGTGCCGAAGGCTCCGTCGTTCACTTACGGTGAGGCCGCGCCGGCGCCCCAGCAGACGCCCGAGCCGAGTTCGCCGCTCCCCCCGCCGATGTACGGCGAGCGGATGCCGGACTACGCCGCTGCACCCGCCTACGGCACACCCGCCTACGGAACGCCGGTCTACGGCGCCGCAGTGCCGCCGGTCAAGCGGCGTCGCGTCTGGGATCTCGTGCTGACGGTCATCCTGTTGGTCCTCGGGCTGTTCGGCATGGGCATCGGCCTGATCTACGCCGCGATCTTCGCCGACCCCGTGCTGGTGCAAGACGTCTTCGACCAGGCGTACGGTCAGTCCGGCCTCGGCAGCTGGAACGGAGACGTCGGAGCGGCCCCGGCGATCATCGCGATCAGCCACATCGTGCTGTACCTCATCGCCCTGGGCGTCAGTATCCCGATGCTGATCAAGAACAAGATCGCGTTCTGGGTGCCGCTGACCGCCGGTGTCATCGCGGCGATCGTGTTCTGGGGCACGTTCATGGCGATCATGTTCAGCGACCCGTCGCTGCTGTCGGGCACGATCCGCTGAACTGATCATCCGGCACTCTTCTCGAGCAGCCAGGTGAGCAGCGCCTTCTGGGCGTGCAGCCGATTCTCGGCTTCGTCCCAGATGACGCTCTGCGGTCCGTCGATCACGTCGGCGGCGACCTCGTAGCCGCGGTCGGCCGGCAGGCAGTGCAGGAAGATCGCGTCGGACTTGGCGAGCGTCATGAGGTCGGTCGTCACCTGGTAGCCGCCGAACACGGCGACGCGGTGCGCCTTCTCGTCTTCCTTGCCCATCGACACCCAGGTGTCGGTGACCACGACATCCGCCCCCGCGACGGCCTCGTTCGGGTCGGTGAAGATCGTGACCGAGCCGCCCGTCTCAGCGGCACGGGCGTCGGCATCCGCCACCACCGCATCCACCGGGCTGAACTCCTCGGGAGCAGCTACCCGCACGTGCATGCCCGCGGTCGCGCAGGCGAGCAGGTAGCTGTGCGCCATGTTGCTCGCCCCGTCGCCGAGGAACGTCACCGTGAGACCGGCGAGGGTGCCCTTGTGCTCGCGGATGGTGAGCAGGTCGGCGAGCAACTGGCACGGGTGGAAGTCGTCGGAGAGCGCGTTGACGACGGGCACCGTGGTGCCGGCCGCCATCTGCTCGAGCCCCGACTGCGCGTAGGTGCGCCAGACGATCGCCGCGACCTGCCGTTCGAGCACCCGGGCGGTGTCGGAGGGGCTCTCCTTTCCGCCGAGCTGGCTGTTCGCCGTCGAGATGATGAGCGGGATGCCGCCGAGGTCGGCGATGCCGACGGCGAACGACACCCGGGTGCGCGTCGACGACTTGTCGAAGATCACCGCGACGGTCTGCGGCCCGGCGAGGGGCTTGCGGCCCCAACGGTCGGCCTTGATGGTCTCGGCGAGGTCGAGAACCGCGGTCTGTTCGGCCTGCGTGAGGTCGTCGTCGCGGAGGAAGTGGCGGGTCATGAGGAGTGTCCTTCGGTTGCGGCCAGAGCCTTCGAGAAGAGGTCGAGGAAACGATCGACATCGTCGGCGTCGATCGTGAGCGGCGGAGCGAGGCGGATGCGGTCGTCGGCCGCCGCGTTGACGATGAGCCCCAGCTCGAGGGCCCGCGTCGCGACGGCGTTCGCCCACGGTCCGGCGAGGCCGATGCCGACGAGAAGCCCGCGACCGCTGACATCCGTGATCGAAGGATGCGTGAGGGCGGCGAGTCCGGCGCGGATGCGCTCCCCCATCGCCCGCGCGTTGCCCACGAGGTCGGCCCGCTCGATCTCACCGAGTACGGCATTCGCCGTCGCGGTCGCCAACGGGTTGCCGCCGAATGTCGTGCCGTGGTCGCCGGGCTTCAGCAGGTCGCCGGCCGCGCCGAAAGCCACGAGCGCGCCGATCGGGAAGCCGCCGCCGATGCCCTTCGCGAGCGCGACGATGTCGGGGGTGATTCCCTCGGCCTGGAAGGCGAACCACTCCCCCGTGCGCCCGGCACCCGTCTGGATCTCGTCGATGATCAACAGCACGCCGTGCTCGGTGGTCAGCTCGCGGGCACGGACAAGGTAGCCCTCGGGCAGGTCGAGCACGCCCGCCTCGCCCTTGATCGGCTCGAGCACGAGGGCGGCGACATCCGGGCCGATGGCACCTTCGAGGGCCTCGATCGTCGTCGGCAGAAACTCGGGCCCGGGCATCAGCGGTTCGAACGGCTCGCGAAGCGTCGGTTTGCCGGTGATCGCCAGGGCACCCGTCGTGCGGCCGTGGAACGACTTCTCCAGGGCCAGGATGCGCGGCCGCCCGGTGCGCCGAGCGACCTTGACGGCGGCCTCCATCGCCTCGGTGCCGGAGTTGCAGAAGAAGACGCGGTCCCCACCGGTGAGCCGCTTGAGCCGCTCGGCGAGCTCCAACTGCGGCTCGCTCGCGAAGTAGTTCGAGATGTGCGCGAGGGTCGCGGCCTGGCGGCTCACGGCATCCACGAACACCGGATGCGCGTGCCCGAGTGCGTTCACCGCGATGCCGGCGAGGAAGTCGAGGTACTCGACGCCATCGGCATCCCACACGCGGGCGCCCTCGCCGCGCACGAGCACCTTGAGCGGGGTCGGGGCGTAGGAGAACATCGCCTCCCGGAATCTGGTCTCGACACGCGCCTCCGGCGCTACTCGACCACCGAAGTCGTTCATGCCACCACCTCCGTGCCGATGCCGGCATCCGTGAAGATCTCCAGCAGCACCGAGTGGGGCCGCCGGCCGTCGATGATCGCCGCCTTCGGCACGCCACCGTCGACCGCTTCGAGGCAGGCGGTCATCTTCGGGATCATGCCGCTCTCAAGTTTCGGCAGCAGCGCCCGCAGCTCGGTCGCGTCGATGTTGGACACGAGCGACTCCCGGTTCGGCCAGTCGGAGTAGAGCCCGGCCACATCGGTGAGCACGACGAGCTTCTCGGCCCCGAGAGCGACCGCGAGGGCCGCGGCGGCCGAGTCGGCGTTGACGTTGAGCGACTGGCCCGGCACGTCGAGGTCGGGGGCGATCGACGACACGACGGGGATGCGCCCGGCCTCGACCTCCGCGAGCACCGAGGCGGGGTCGACCTGCACCACATCACCGACGAGGCCGATGTCGACCAGGTGCTTTTCGCCGTCTGGGCCATCCACGACGACACCCCGGCGCCGGCCGCCGAACAGCCCGGCATCCTCCCCCGAGATCGCCGACGCCAGCGGCCCGTGCTCGTTGATCAGGGTGACCAGCTCGCGGCTCACCTGTCCGGTGAGCACCATGCGCACGACATCCATCGTCTCGGGCGTCGTCACCCGGTAGCCGCCCCGGAACTCGCTCGGGATGCCGAGCCGGTCGAGCATCGCCGTGATCTGCGGGCCGCCGCCGTGCACGACGACGGGCTTCAGCCCGACGTAGCGCAGGTAGACCATGTCTTCGGCGAACGCACGCTGCAGCTCGGGGCTCACCATCGCGTTGCCGCCGAACTTGACGACGACGATCTTGCCCGAGAAGCGCTTCAGCCAGCCCAGACTCTCGATCAACGTGCCGGCTTTGATCTCGGCGCCGAGCGCCCGCTCGTCGGCTTCGAGTTCTTCCGGGGTCATGACGAGTACGCCGAGTTCTCGTGCACGTAGTCGTGCGTAAGGTCGTTGGTGAGGATGATCGCGCCCGCGTTTCCGGCGTGCAGTTCGAGCTGCAGCAACAGGGTGCGCGGGGTCAGGTCGACCTCTTCGCGCGGCCGGTCGGGGCCGCCCTTGGCGCACACCCGCACGCCGTTCATCAGCACGTCGACGTCGTAGGGGTCGAACGCGGCCTGCGTCGTGCCGATCGCGGCGAGAACCCGGCCCCAGTTGGGGTCGTTGCCGAACACCGCGGCCTTGAACAGGTTGTTCCGCGCGATCGCCCGCCCGACCTCAACGGCATCCTCTTCGGTCGCTGCCGACATGACCTCGATCACGATGTCGTGGCTCGCGCCCTCGGCATCCTGTTGCAGTTGGAACGCGAGATCCATGCAGAGCGCCTGCAGCTCGGCGGCGAAGACGTGGATGTCGGGGCTGATGCCCGAGGCGCCGCTCGCGAGCAGGGTGACCTGGTCATTCGTCGACATGCAGCCGTCGCTGTCGAGCCGGTCGAACGTGACCCGGGTCGCCGCCCGGAGGGCCTGGTCGAGCTGCTCCGACGTGAGGTCGGCGTCTGTCGTGATCACGACGAGCATCGTCGCGAGTCCGGGTGCGAGCATCCCGGCGCCCTTCGCCATGCCGCCGATCCTCCAGCCGTCCCGTTCGCGCGTCGCCGTCTTCGGGTGCGTGTCGGTCGTGATGATCGCGGCCGCGGCATCCGCTCCCCCGTCTTCGGAGAGCGCGGCGGCGGCTGTCGCGATGCCGGGCAGCAGCTTCTCGCGGTCGAGCTGCATGCCGATGAGGCCGGTCGAGCAGACAAGCACGTCGCCGGGGCTGACGCCGAGCGCCTCGCCGACGGCTTCGGCGGTGAGGTGCGTCGTCTGGAAGCCTTCGGCGCCGGTGAAGCAGTTCGCTCCCCCGGAGTTGAGCACGATCGCGCTCACGGTGCCGTCGGCGATGACCTGCTTCGACCAGATGATCGGGTTGGCCTTCGCCCGGTTGCTCGTGAACACCGCGGCGGCGTTCTGCCGGGGGCCGCGGTTCACCACAAGCGCGAGGTCGGGATTGCCTGATGACTTGAGCCCGATCGGGATGCCCGCGGCTTCGAAGCCTTTCGCGTACGTCGTGCCGGTGCTGGCTGAACTGCTCACGGGGCGACTCCATCGAGGGGAAGGCCGAGCGTCTCGGGCAGTCCGAGCGCGAGGTTGGCAGATTGGATGGCGGCGCCCGCGGTGCCTTTCACCAGGTTGTCGAGCGCGCTCACCACGACGACCCGGCCGGCCCGTTCGTCGACGGCGAGGCCGATCTGCACGGTGTTCGCACCGATCGTGTCGGCCGACTTCGGGAAGACGCCGGCAGGCAGCAGATGCATGAACGGCTCGTCGGCGTAGGCGCTCTCCCACACCTCTCGTACAGCCTTCGGGTCACCGACGAGTTTCGCCGTCGAGGTCGCCAGGATGCCGCGCGCCATCGGCACGAGCACCGGCGTGAACGAGATGGTCGGGTTCGCTCCCCCGGCCGCCGCGAGGTTCTGCACGATCTCCGGGGTGTGCCGGTGGATGCCGCCGACCTGGTATGCGGAGGCCGAGCCGAGCAGCTCGGCGGCGAGGAGGTCGGTGCGCAGGCTCCGGCCGGCGCCGCTCGGGCCAACCGCGAGAACCGAGACGAGGTCGTCGGGGGCGATGACGCCCGCCGCGATTCCGGGAACCAGCCCCAGGGTGATCGCCGTGACGTTGCAGCCGGGAACGGCAATGCGCGTCGCCCCGACCAGGTTCGCGCGCTGCGTGCCGCCCCCTGCGAGAAGCAGCTCCGGCATCCCATACGTCCACGCGCCGTGATACTCGCCGCCGTAGAAGGCGGCCCAGGCGTCGGGATCGGTGAGTCGGTGGTCGGCCCCGCAGTCGATGACCAGAACGTCGTCGGGAAGGTGCGCGGTGATCGCGCCCGACGCCCCGTGCGGCAGGGCGAGGAAGACGACATCCGCCCCCGAGAGCACGGCAGCGGTGGTCTCCTGCAGCACGAGATGGCGCAGCGAGACGAGGTGCGGATGCACGGCCGAGAGCGGCTGCCCGGCGTTCTGATGAGCCGTCACGGTGACGATCTCGAACTCGGGATGGGCGGAGAGCAGCCGGAGCAGCTCGCCACCCGCATAGCCGCTCGCGCCGGCGACGGCGACAGACACAGACATGAAAGGGGCCTTCAGATTCGACGGGACGAGGCCGGATCACCGACCAGGACGGTAAGCGGCGACGTCGCGCGAACTCGAGAGGCTCAGCGGTGCGACGTCGCCTGAAGTCGGCGCGCACGACGGAGCGAACGGAGCTCGAGGCCCCGGAAGTCGTTCCGCGTCAGTTCCACGCCTCGACCATACTCCCCGGGCGCTACCGAGCACTAATCTGAGACCTGAACAGGGCTCATCGCGGGCTCCCAAGCGGAAGAAGAAACCATGGCTGACCTCAGCTCGCTGCTCAAGCAGATCCCCGTCGCCGACATCGCCGAGCAGCTCGGCATCGACGAATCCGTCGCCGAAGCCGCCGTGCAGCAGGTCGTTCCCGGCCTCGTCGCCGGCCTGGCCGCCAACGCCGAAGACCCCAAGGGTGCCGCGTCGCTTGAGAAGGCCCTGTCGCGCGACCGCGGCGCCGTGCACAAGAAGAAGGTGTCGGAGATCGACACCGAAGACGGCAAGAAGATCGTGAAGAACGTCTACGGCGACAAGCAGGATGCCGTCGCCACCAAGCTCGCCGCCTCGGCGACGAAGGCCTCCGATGCCGGCGACGTCACCGGCGACATCATCAAGCAGATCCTGCCGATCGTCGCCCCCATCGTGCTCGCCTGGCTCGCGGAACAGTTCCTGGGAGGCAAGAAGGAAGAACCGGCGGCGAAGGAAGAGTCCTCAGGCGGGGCAATCGGCGACCTGCTCGGCGACCTGCTCGGCGGCGGCTCCTCATCCGGTTCGTCGAACTCGACCGGCGACCTGCTCGGCGGAATCCTCGGCGGTCTGCTCGGCGGCGGCAAGAAGTAGCCTCGGCATCCTCGAACGCGCTGTCCCCTCGGGGCGGCGCGTTCGTCGTCTTCCCGGGTCCGGCGGATGCTGCGGCTCGCTTTCCGTTAGTCGCGGAGAGTTGCACCGTGCCGGGATTCGGCGAGGGCGACGCCGGCGAGTTTCGCCTCGGTCGCCTCGGCTGCGGTCAACGTGCGGTCGGCGGCGCGGAAGCGCAGCGCGAACGTGAGCGACTTCGAACCCTCGGGGACGCCCGATCCGCGGTAGTCGTCGACGAGCCGGGCATCTTCGAGCAACTCTCCGGCACCCTCGATCACGGCATCCCGAACCTCGGCGGCGGGGATGTCGGTGGAGACGACGAGCGACACATCTTGCGTCGCCGCGGGCAGCGTGCCGATCGGGCGCGCGGCGATCTCGGTCGCACCGAGGCCGAGCAACGCGTCGACGTCGAGTTCGGCGACCGCGACGACCCCGGGCAGGTCGAGCTCGCGCGCGAGGGATGGCAACAGCTCACCGGCAACACCGACCGCCGTGGTGCCGACGCGCAGCTCCGCGGTGCGGCCCGGGTGAAGCGCGGGGTGCGTTCCGGTGGAGGGGCGGATGTCGGCGGCCAGCGCCAGCCCGACCGCGGCGACGGCGTCGAGGGCGTCTGCGAGGCCCGCGGCGACGGCCGCGGCCCGCGGCTGCTTCGGCACGACATCGCCGAGGAAGAGCACCGCGACACGGCGCGGCTGCGGCGGCAGCCCGCTGGTGAGTGCGTCGAGCACCGACGGCTCGAGTTCGACGGCGCCCGGCGGTAGTTCGGCCGTGCCGTACTCGACTCCCGGTTCCGGGCGGAAGACGGTGCCGATCTCGAAGATCGCCAGGTCGGTCAGCCCGCGCGAGAGGTTGCGACGCGCCGTCTCGAGCAGCCCCGGCAGCAGGGTACGACGCAGGAACGGCGCCTGCGGGTCGAGCGCATTCGCGAGCTGCACGGCAGCGGCGCCGGGTTCGAACCGCTCGACCGTCGCGGCCGACTGGAACGGGTAGGCGAGCACCTCGGTGAGGCCCGCCGCGGCGAGCGTCTGCGCCAGGCGCCGCGTCGCCACCTGCGACCGCGTCCAGCCGCGTCCGGGCGGGGCGACCGGCAGCTGCGAGGGGATGCGGTCGTAGCCCGTGATGCGCGCGACTTCCTCGATGAGGCTCGGGGCGTCGACGAGGTCGGGCCGCCACGGCGGTGGCGTGACGGTCCAGCGGTCGACGGTGGCATCCACTGTCGCTCCGATAAGGGTGAGCGTGTCGCGCACCTCGTCGTCGGTGTACTCGACCCCGATGAGAGCGGCGGCGTCACCGGGCGCGAACGCGATCGGGATCGGCTCGCCGAGATACGGCACGACAGTGCCGAGCGGGTCGATCGTGCCGCCGGCGAGCTGCACGAGCAGGTCGGCGACGCGCTGGGCGGCGATGGGTCCGAGGGTCGGGTCGACGCCGCGCTCGAATCGCTTGGATGCCTCGCTCCACAACTTGTGCCGACGCGCGGTGCGCGCGACGGTGACCGGGTCGAAGTGCGCGGCTTCGATCAGGATGTCGGTGGTCGCGTCCGACACTTCGGTCGCGAGACCGCCCATGACGGCCGCCAGCCCGATCGGGCCGGAGTCATCCGTGATCAGCAGGTCTTCGGCATCCAGCTTGCGCACCTGGCCGTCGAGGGTCTCGAGGGTTTCCCCCGCCGTCGCCCGTCGGACCACGATGCCGCCTGACAGTTTCGCCAGGTCGTAGGCGTGGGTCGGCTGCCCGATTTCGAGCATGACGTAGTTGGTGATGTCGACAGGCAGGGAGATGGAGCGGATGCCGGCGAGCTTGAGTCGCGCGGCCATCCCCGAGGGCGTCGGCCGGGTCGCATCGACGCCGCGCACCACGCGGACGGCGAAGGCGTCGCACCCGGCACGACCGCGGATCGGCGCGGCGTCGTCGATGCCCACCGAGTAGCCAGAGGCCTCGCCCACGACCGGCTCGAGGGCCGGGTCGCGGAACCGGGCGCCGGTCGAGTGCGAGTACTCACGGGCGAGCCCGCGGATCGACAGGGCGTAGCCGCGGTCGGGCGTGACATTGATCTCGACGGCCGAGTCGTCGAGCCCGAGCAGCGCGATCGCATCCTCGCCCGGCTCGCCGACGAGGCCGCGTTCGTGTAGCCGCAGGATGCCGGAGTGCTCGTCGCCGAGGCCCAGCTCGCGCTCGGAGGCGATCATCCCGTCGCTCACGTGCCCGTAGGTCTTGCGCGCGGTGATCGGGAACGGCCCGGGCAGCACCGCCCCGGGCAGCGACACCGGCACGAGGTCGCCGACCTCGAAGTTGTGGGCGCCGCAGACGATTCCGCGCGGAGTACCTTCCCCGACATCCACCTGCACCCAACGGATTGTCTTGCCGTTGCTCTGCGGCTCATCGACGAACGAGAGCACGCGGCCCACCACGACGGGACCCTGCACGCCGAAGCCGTGCACGTCTTCTTCCTCGAAGCCGACCTTCACCAGCGCCGCGTGGAGGTGCTCGAGAGTCACGTCTTCCGGGAGGTCGACCCAGTCGCCCAGCCAGGAGATCGGGATGCGCATCACACCACCATCCCGAACTGCTGCGAGAACCGCACGTCGCCCTCGACCATGTCGCGCATGTCGTTCATCTCGTTGCGGAACTGCAGGGTGCGCTCGATGCCCATCCCGAACGCGAAACCCTGGTATTCGGTCGGGTCGACGCCGGCGCTGCGCAACACGTTCGGGTTGACCATGCCGCATCCGCCCCACTCCACCCAGCGCGCGCCGCCCTTGGCGTTCGGCTGCCAGACATCCATCTCGGCGCTCGGCTCGGTGAACGGAAAGTAGTTCGGGCGCAGGCGGATCTGCGCGCCCTCACCGAACATCGCCCGAGCGAGGTGCTCGAGCGTGCCGCGCAGGTGCGCCATCGTCAGGCCGCGGTCGATCGCGATGCCCTCGATCTGGTGGAACACCGGGGTGTGGGTGGCATCCAGCTCGTCCTTGCGGAAGACCTTGCCCGGAGCGACGACGTAGAGCGGCAGCGGCCGGTCGAGCAGCGATCGGATCTGCACGTTGCTGGTCTGGCTGCGCAGCACGAGGTTGCGGTCGGCGGGCTCGACGTAGAAGGTGTCCTGCTCGCCGCGCGCCGGATGGTCGGGGTCGATGTTGAGCGCGTCGAAGTTGAACCAGGCGTGCTCGAGTTCGGGGCCTTCCGCGACCTCCCAGCCCATCGCGATGAAGATGTCGCCCATCTGCTCCATGAGCAGCGACAGCGGATGCCGGGCGCCGGTTCGGCGGCGGGACGGCACGGCAGTGACGTCGATCGCCTCGGCCGCGAGCTGCGCGGCCTCTTCAGCGGCGAGGATGCGGGCCTCGGCCTCGGCGAGCGCCCCGTTCACCTGCGCCCTGGCCTCGCCGACGAGCTTTCCGGCAGCGGCCTTGGAGTCGGTGGGCACCTCGCGCATCGACGCGTTGAGCTTCGCGAGCGGGCTACCCTCAGCGGTGTGGGCGGCGCGGGCCGCCTTCAGCGAGGCGGAATCCTGCGCATCGGAGATCGCCCTCAGTGCGGCGGTGACAGCCGTCTCGACAGCCTGCGGAGTGATCTCGGACACGAGTGTCGAGCTTAGTGGGACGGGCCGGTGCCGACTCCTCCCGAGCCCATGCCCGCATCCGGGACCTTCGACGTATCGATGTCGCCCTCCGGATGCACCCCGCGACGCGGGATGCGCGGCTTGCCTGCACCCGGTCCGGTGCGCTTCGCGACGATGCGCGCCACCCACGACAGCAGCAGGTTGAGGGTGAGGTAAATGACGAGCACGACGAAGAACAGTGTGAAGAAGTATTGGTTGCCGAAGAAGTTCGACAGGCTGCGCACCGTGTTGAGCAGCTCCTGGTAGCCGATGATGTAGGCGAGCGCCGTGTCCTTCAGCAGCACGACAAGCTGCGCGATGATGATCGGCAGCATGTTGCGCACCGCCTGCGGGAACTCCACGAGCAGCCGTGTGCCGAGCGGTGAGAGCCCGATCGCGAGACCGGCTTCGCGCTGGCCGCGCGGCAGAGCCGCGACGCCCGACCGCAGGATCTCACCGATCAACGCGCCGTTGTACACGGCGAGCGCCCACACGCCGGCCCAGTACGCCTGCGCGGCGAACACCAGCAGGATGAACAGCATCATGAGCAGCACGGGCATGCCGCGGAAGAACTCGAGCACGATCGTGACCGGCAGGCGGATGAAAGCCGACCGCGCGGTGCGCCCGAACGAGAACAGCACGCCGATGACGATGGCGAACACCGCCGCGACCCCGGCCATCGACAGGGTGCCGGCGAGCGCGGTACCGAGGCGCCGCCACACCGCGAGATCACGCAGGATGTCCCAGCGGCTCGGGTCGAACAGCCCGACCTGCACCGAACCGGCGGCGGTCGTGCGTGGCAGGGCGAGGGTCACGATGAGCCACGCGACGGCCGCGACGAGCAGTACGACCACGACGACTGACACGATGCGTGCGAACCGCTTCGCGCGCGGGCCGGGAGCTTCGTAGAGAACGCTCATCGCAGCACCGCCACCCGGCGTTCGACGAGCGCCGCGATACGGCCGAGCGTCACGGTCACGACGAGGTAGAACAGCGCGACCGACAGCAGGATCATGATCGTCGAGTCGCCCCGGTCGTTGATGACGGTGCGACTCGAGGCGATCAGCTCGACGACGAAGAAGCCACCGGCGACCGAGGTGTTCTTGGTGAGCGCGATGAGCACGTTGATGATCGGCGGGATGACCATCCGCACGGCCTGCGGCAAGATCACGATGCCGAGCGTCTGCCCGAACGTGAGGCCGATGGCGCGCGCCGCCTCCGCCTGGCCGAGCGGGATGCCGTTGATGCCGGAGCGCAGCGCCTCGGCGATGAAGGGCGCCGTGTAAGCGGTGAGGCCGATCGCGGCGAGCGTGAAGTAGCCCGACTGCGGGTCGAGGCCCGCGAAACGAACCCCGACGTAGGGCAGCACGAAAGCACACCCGAAGAGCACGAGCGTGAGCGGGATGTTGCGGAAGACCTCGGTGTACACGGTCGCGACCGCCCGCAGCGGCGCGACGGGAGAGATGCGCATCCCCGCGACGACGGTGCCGAGGATGAGCGCGCCGAGCCCGGCGATTCCCAGCAGGGCGAGCGAGCGGCTGAAGCCCGACAGCAAGGTGTCGAGATTCTCGATCACGGCATCCATCGGTGCGTCACCTCCTCGGTCGGGCCCCGCAGGGCGTGGGAAGCCGGGCGCCGCACTCCAGGTGCGACGCCCGGCTCATCCGTCAGTAGCGGTCGACAGCCGGCGGTTCGGGCAGGTCGAGCTGCGCTCCGACCGTTGCCTCCCACGCGGCGGCCCAGTCGCCGTTCTCGTACGACGCCTCGAGGACGTCGTTGATCCACGTGCGGAACTCGTCGTCATCGATCGCGAGACCGATGCCGTAGGGCTCCTCGGTGAACGGCGCGTTCAGGAGTTCGAACTCGCCCTCGTTGTTGAACGCGAGCCCCGACAGGATGACGTTGTCAGTCGTCAGCGCAACCGCGGCACCCGTGCGGATCGGCTCGAGGCAGTCGCCGTAACCGGCGGCTTCGAGGATGTTGTCGGTGTACTCCTGGATGTTCGCCAACGACGTGGATCCGCTCACCGTGCAGACGGTGGCATCCGGGTTGTCGGTGAACCACTCGGGCCCGGTGATTCCCTCGGGGTTGCCGGTCGGCACGAGGATGTCCTGGCCCGCGACGTAGTACGGCCCGGCGAAGGAGATGATCTCCTTGCGGGCGTCGTTGATTGTGTACGTCGCGACGACGACATCCACGGTTCCGGCCTGGATGAAGGGCTCGCGGTTGGCCGAGACGGTCTCGATCCACTCGATATTGCCCGGCTCGATGCCGAGGTGCTTCGCGATGATCAGACCCATCTCGACGTCGAAGCCCTCGGGCGTGCCGTCGGGGCCCTCGAGGCCGAACAGGGGCTGGTCGAACTTGGTGCCGATCGTGATGGCGCCCGCGTCGGCGAGCTCCGCCATCGTGGTGCCATCCTCGAACGGAACGGCCTCGAACTCGGTCGGATCGCCCGGGTCGGGATCGCCGCCAGGCGCGCTGGAGTCGACGCAGCCCGCCAGGACCAGAACTCCCGCCGCCGCGAGGGCGGTGATGGATAGACGTGTGCGGTGTCGCATGATGTCCCCTCTACTGCTGTGTATCGCACCCACTGGTCAGTGGGTGAGGATCTTCGACAAGAAGTCCTTCGCTCGATCGGAGCTCGGCTTCGTGAAGAAGTCATGTGGAGTCGCCTCTTCGACGACTTCGCCTTCGGCCATGAAGATCACGCGGTCGGCGGCCTTCCGGGCGAAACCCATCTCGTGCGTGACGACGATCATCGTCATGCCGTCTTTCGCGAGGCCGACCATGACGTCGAGCACCTCGTTGATCATCTCGGGGTCGAGCGCCGAGGTCGGCTCGTCGAAGAGCATCAGCTTCGGCTCCATCGCGAGCGATCTGGCGATCGCGACGCGCTGCTGCTGGCCACCCGAAAGCTGCGCGGGCATCTTGTCGGCCTGATCGGCGACGCCGACCCGGTCGAGCAGCTCCATGCCGCGCTTCTTCGCCTCGGTGGCGCTCTTGCCGCGCACCCGGATCGGGCCGAGCGTGATGTTTTCGAGAACCGTCTTGTGGGCGAACAGGTTGAACGACTGGAACACCATGCCGACATCCGCACGCAGTTTTGCGAGCGCGCGCCCCTCTTCGGGCAGCGGCACCCCATCGATGAGGATCTGCCCGGAGTCGATCGTCTCGAGCCTGTTGATCGCCCGGCACAGCGTCGACTTGCCGGAGCCCGACGGCCCGATGACGACGACGACCTCACCCGGGGCGACGGTCGTGGAGATGCTCTTCAGAACGTGCAATTCGCCGAAATGCTTGTCCACCGCGTCCAGAACGAGCAAGGGCTGCATCAGATCAGTGCATCACGTACCCCAACCGGGGGTCAACCGCTGGGCGAGATCGTCACACAGTCGACACACAGTCGCTCAGGAGCGTTGGGCGAATGCCGACTCGTAGAGACAGACGGATGCCGCCGTCGCGAGGTTGAGCGACTCGGCATGCCCATAGATGGGCACCTTCACCACCCGATCGGCGAGGCGCAACTGGTCGTCGGGCAGCCCGTGGGCCTCGTTGCCGAACACCCACGCGGTGGGGGCGGTGAGGATGTCGCGAACGCGCGGCAGGTCGGCGCCCTTCACGTCGGCGGCGAGAACCTGCATCCCGGCGGCCCGGACCGCCGCCAGTGCTTCGTCGAGAGTGCCGTTCTGCGCGACCGGCACGTGGAAGAGCGAACCCGTCGTCGACCGTACGACCTTGGGGTTGTAGGCATCCACGCTGTTGCCGGTGAAGATCACTCCGTCGGCGCCCGCGGCATCCGCTGCTCGGATGATCGTGCCCGCGTTGCCCGGGTCGCGGATCTCTTCGAGTATGGCGACCAGGCGCGGTCCGCTCGCGAGGAGGTCGGCGATCTCGACGGAGAATTGCCGGCAGGTCGCGAGCACGCCCTGCGGGGTGACGGTGTCGGCCATCGTGTCGAGTACGGCATCCGAGACGTTGACGACGTCGATGCCGCGCTCGGTTGCCGACTGCACGAGGTCGACGTAGCGGTCGCGGGCGGAGCGGGTGATGAAGATGTCGACGAGCAGGTCGGCTCGGAAGGCCAGCGCCTCGATCACCGCTTGCGGTCCTTCGACGAGGAACACCCCCGTGTCGGCGCGGGCGTGGCGCTTCGCGAGCTTCGCCACGGCGCGCACCCGCGGAGAGCGCGGGTTGTCGATCATGTCCTCAGGTTAAGCGCGCGGGGTGAACGCGGGGTGAAGGCTCGCTCGCGACGGACCCAGAAACGACGCGAGGGACCCCCGCGTGCGGGGATCCCTCGGGCCATAGAACCCTCTATGGCGAGCTAGCTCAGGCTGCGGGCGCGTTGACGTCCGACGGCAGGGCCTTCTTGGCGACCTCGACGAGGCCGGCGAAAGCGGCGGGCTCGTTGACGGCCAGCTCGGCGAGGATGCGACGGTCGACCTCGACACCCGCGAGGCCGAGGCCCTGGATGAGGCGGTTGTACGTCAGGCCGTTCGCCCGGGCCGCGGCGTTGATGCGCTGAATCCAGAGGCGACGGAACTCGCCCTTCTTCGCGCGACGGTCGCGGTAGGCGTAGACGAGGGAGTGGGTGACCTGCTCCTTCGCCTTGCGGTAGAGGCGCGACCGCTGACCGCGGTAGCCCTCCGCGCGCTCGAGGATCGTACGGCGCTTCTTGGCGGCATTGACCGCCCTCTTTACACGTGCCATGTCAGTTCTTTCTTGTCCGGGCCGGGCTTACTTGCCCAGGAGCTTCTTGATGACCTTGGCGTCCTGAGGAGCCAGAACGACTTCCTGGTTCAGGCGACGGGTCAGCTTCGAGGACTTGCCCTCGAGGTTGTGGCGCATGCCCGCGCCCTGCTTCATGACCTTGCCGCTGCCGGTGATCTTGAAGCGCTTCTTGGCACCGGAGTGCGTCTTCTGCTTAGGCATTGCTTTCCTCTTCTTGGGGCTCCGCGGCCTCGCTCGCTGCGGGGCGCGGGGGCTTGTTCTCGGCCTTCTTGGCCTGGGCTTCAGCCTTGGCGTCGACCTTGCTCTTCAGCGGGCCGATCACCATGACCATGTTGCGACCGTCGATGGTCGGGGTGGACTCGACGGTGCCAAACTCTGCGACATCCTCGGCGAAGCGCTGCAGGAGGCGGACGCCCTGCTCCGGACGGGACTGCTCCCGGCCGCGGAAGAGGATCATGGCTTTCACCTTGTCCCCGCCCTGGAGGAAGCCCTCCGCGCGCTTGCGCTTGGTCTCGTAGTCGTGCTTGTCGATCTTGAGGCGGAACCGAACCTCTTTGAGGATCGTGTTCGCCTGGTTGCGCCGGGCTTCCTTGAGTTTCTGGGCCTGCTCGTACTTGAACTTGCCGTAGTCCATGATCTTCACCACGGGCGGAACGGAGTTCGGGGCAACCTCGACCAGATCCAGTTCGGCTTCCTGCGCGAGGCGCAGCGCATCTTCGATGCGGACGACGCCGACCTGTTCTCCTGCGGGACCGACCAGGCGAACCTGGGGGACGCGGATCCGGTCGTTCGTTCTGGGATCGCTGATGTGTGGGTTCCTTTCGCTGTACTGATACGAAGGAAGCATCCACACGGCGCGCTGTGTGCAACAGCTGACCGCACTCACCCTGTCTACCGAGCGTCTCGCGACGACCGGCGGAGTGAAATTCGACCCGATAACCTAGGAACGGTTGTGCGGGTGGGAGGATTCTCCACTTCGTTACCGGGGTTATGGCCCCGGAGCCCGTATGAGAATAGCAGAGGACCCCGCACTTGGCACTTGACGCCTTCGGCCGCACCGTCGACCAGCCTCCTCTGACTGTTGAACCCGAGATCCGCGACATCGCCGAGGTTCCCGCCGTCGAGGTGATCAACACCGTCGCCGTGCATCTGCTCTCGGCCGCCGCCGTGCAGTGCGGGCTCGCCGAAGACGACCCCCGCGTCGACCTCGACGAAGCACGCAAACTCATCGACGCCCTCGCCGGTTTGGTGACTGCCGCCGCCCCGCATCTCGCCGACGTGCACGCCCGACCCCTTCGCGATGGTCTGCGCTCGGTGCAGCTCGCGTTCCGTGAAGCTTCCGCGATTCCCGACCCGATCGGTCAGGGCCCCGGCGAGAAGTACACCGGCCCCGTCACCTGAGTCGCCCACCCTGCCGCTCGCTCATCGACCCGGCACTCCCCCCTCCCCTCGATCCGCGACTTTTCGTCCAGATCGAGTCGTCGGCAGGACGAAAAGTCGCGGATAGAAGTGCGTCGGCGCGCTCAGAGCGACTCGAGGCGCACGGCGATCGAGTCGACGCGGCTCGCGATCACCGAGGATGCCGCCCACGCGTCGCCGAGACGAGCGTGCAGGGCATTGAGTTCGGCGCGGTCGAGCCCGCTGTCGAGGGCGAGTTGCACGATCAGTTCGGGGCCGGTGAGCCGAGCGTCGGGATCCCCGGGCGCGAGTTGCACGGCGCGCACCGCCCGCTCCCCCGTCGTCGCGGCCAGGAACGCCTCGAGAACCCGCTCGTCGAGATAGCAGGGGATGAAACGGGCCCCCGTCGCCAGCGCCTCGAACCCGGTGCGGCGCACGGCGAACTCGGTGGGCGAACCGGGATCGAGCACGATCGCGCCGAGATCGTCGGCGGCGGCGGCGAGAGCGGCCTGCGGCGCGGGCACCGGGATGGGACGCGCGCCGGGATTCCACGTGCGCATCGCGTCGACCGACGAGAAAACCGGAAGCACCGTGCGCCCATCCGGCCCGGCGACGGTGACGAGCGCGAGCTCCTGCGTCTTGTCGACGAGCTGCCCGTGGGCGCCGATCCCCTCGTCGCCGCGTTCGGTGACCAACGGCACCAGCAGCCGGGCGGAACCGAGTGCCGCGACGACCTCGGTCACCCCGAGCTCGCGACTGCGGAACCGCAGCACCGCCTCCACGAGACGCGCATCGGCCGAGCCGTCGTCATCCGCCGCCGGGTTCTCGTGGAACGCCCGCCCCTCGAAGGGGACACCGGCCGAGTCGGCGTGGACCACGAAGAAGCTCAGTCTCCCGCGACGTCGAGCGCTTCGGCGAGCGTGAACGCGCCCGCGTAGAGCGCCTTGCCCACGATCGCGCCCTCGAGGCCCTGCGGCACGAGTTCGCGTAGTTCGGCGATGTCGTCGAGGTTGGCCACGCCGCCGGATGCGATGACCGGCTTCACGGTGCGAGAGCAGACCTGCATCAGCAGCTCGAGGTTGGGGCCCTTGAGGGTGCCGTCTTTCGTGACGTCGGTGACGACGTACCGCGCGCAGCCGGCCTCCTCGAGACGGTCCATGACGGCCCAGAGGTCGCCGCCCTCCTGGGTCCAACCCCGGGCGGCAAGCGTCGTGCCGCGCACATCCAGTCCGACCGCGATCGCCTCGCCGTACTCAGCGATGACGTGGGCCGCCCACTCCGGGTTCTCGAGCGCGGCGGTGCCGAGGTTGATGCGCTTCGCCCCGGTCGCGAGGGCCGCTTCGAGCGTCGCGTCGTCACGGATGCCACCCGAAAGTTCGATATTGACGCGTTTGGGCGTGTTCTTGATGACCTTGCGGATGACGCCGGTGTTGCTGCCGCGGCCGAAGGCGGCGTCGAGGTCGACGAGGTGAATCCACTCCGCGCCCTGGTTTGCCCAGTTGGCAGCGGCCTCGATCGGGTCGCCGTAGCTGGTCTCGCTGCCCGCCTCCCCCTGGGTGAGCCGTACGGCCTTGCCGTCGGCGACGTCGACAGCCGGAAGAAGAGTGAGCTTAGGAGCGGAGTTGAACTCGGTCACAAGGTCGAAAGCGTAGTCGCTCCAACGCCCGGTTCCGTCACAGCGAGCCGATCCAGTTCGAGAGCAAACGGATGCCGGGCTCCCCCGACTTCTCCGGGTGGAACTGGGTGGCCGAGAGCGGGCCGTTCTCGGCGGCCGCGACGAACCGCCCACCGTGGTCGGCCCAGGTCACCCGGGGAGCCGCGAAGGCACCATACACGTCGAGACTCCAGTCGCGCGCCGCGTACGAGTGCACGAAGTAGAAGCGCTCATCGTGGATCCCATCGAACAACACCGAGTCGGCGGGCGCGTCGACGGTGTTCCAGCCCATGTGCGGCAGCACGGGTGCCTGGAGTTCGTCGACGACGCCGGGCCACTCGCCGAGGCCCTCGGTGTCGACGCCGCGTTCGACGCCCCGCTCGAACAGCACCTGCATGCCCACGCAGATGCCGAGCACCGGGCGACCACCGGCGAGCCGACGCTCGATGAGTTCCCCGCCGCGCACCGCGTTCAACGCCGACATCACCGCTGCGAACGCGCCGACTCCGGGCACGACGAGGCCGTCGGCATCCATTACCCGCTGCCGGTCGGCGGTGAGCTCGACCGATGCGCCGGCGCGTTCGAGCGCCTTCACGGCCGAGTGCACGTTGCCGGAGCCGTAGTCGAGGACGACGACGGATTTCGCGGACGCCACGACTACAGCGCGCCCTTCGTCGACGGGATGCCGCGCACCCGGGCGTCGGGCTCGACGGCCTTGCGGAAGGCACGTGCGAACGCCTTGAACTCGGCTTCCGCGATGTGGTGCGGGTCGCGGCCGGCCATGACCGCGATGTGCATCGTCAGCCCCGCGTTGAACGCGATCGCCTCGAAGACGTGCCGCACCATCGAGCCGGTGAAGTGCCCACCGATGAGGTGGTGCGCGAACCCTTGCGGCTCACCGCTGTGCACGAGATACGGGCGACCGGAGACATCCACGACCGCCTGCGCGAGCGCCTCGTCGAGCGGAACGAGAGCGTCGCCGTACCGCCCAATTCCCGACTTGTCGCCGAGCGCCTGCTTGATCGCCTGTCCGAGCACGATGCCGGTGTCTTCGACGGTGTGGTGCACGTCGATGTCGGTGTCGCCGGACGCCTTCACCGTGAGGTCGACGAGCGAGTGCTTGCTGAACGCCGTCAACAGGTGGTCGAAGAACGGCACCGTGGTGTCGATGCTCGACGTGCCCGTGCCGTCGAGGTCGAGGCTGAGCTCGATCGACGACTCGCTCGTCTGACGCGAGAGGCTGGCTTTTCGAGAGTTACCGGCGGTGCGGGAGGCCATGCGGCCAGCCTACCGAGCGCCACCTTCGCCCAGCGCCGCCAACGCCGACAGGAAGTACGTCGTCTCTTCCTCGGTGCCGGCCGTGACGCGGAGGGCCCCGGGCAGGCCGACATCCCGAATCAGGATGTCGCGCTCGCGCAACGCACGGAACGTCGCCTGGGGAGACTCGACGCCGTCGAAGAGTACGAAGTTCGCCTGGCTCTCGTGGGCGCGATATCCGAGCACCGGGAGCTCCGCCAGCAGCCGGTCCCGTTGACCGCGGATGTCGTCGACCATGGCGAGCATTTCCGGCGCGTGGCCCAGCGCCGCAACGGCCGCCGCCTGGGTGAGCGCGGAGAGGTGATACGGCAGTCGCACCAGTCGCAGGGCATCGGTGACGGCGGCATCGGCGGCGAGGTAACCGACCCGCACGCCCGCGAACGCGAACGCCTTGCTCATCGTGCGGGACACGATGAGCCGCTCCCGGCCGGGCAACAGGGTGAGGGCACTCGGCACCTCATCGGGCATGAACTCGGCGTAGGCCTCGTCGACGAACACGATGCCGCGCGACGCCGCGTAGACCGCCTCGATGGTCTCGATCGACAGCGGCGTGCCGGTCGGGTTGTTCGGCGCACAGAGGAAGACGAGGTCGGGGTCGGTGCGCTCGATCGCCGCGACGGCCGTCTCGGGCGAGATCGTGTACCCGGCATCCCGCTCGGCGGTCACCCACTCGGTGCCAGTACCGGCCGCGATGATCGGGTGCATCGAGTAGGTGGGCGGGAAGCCCAGCACCGCGCGGCCTGGGCCGCCGAATGCCTGGAGAACGTGCTGGATGATCTCGTTCGACCCGTTCGCCGCCCAGATCTGGTCGGCGCGGAGCCCGTGGCCCAGGTAGCCGGCGAACGCCTCCCGCAGCTCGAGGAACTCGCGGTCGGGGTATCGGTTGGCGCCGAGCACGGCCCGGGCCAGCGACTCGACGATGTCGCGCGCGACCGCTTCGGGGATCGGGTGGGTGTTCTCGTTGACGTTGAGCGCGTAGCGCACGGCATCCTGCGGCGCCCCGTAGGGCGTGGCGCCCTTCAGGTCGTCGCGGACGGGAAGATCAGAAAGGGAAACCACCGCGCGAGTCTACTGAGCGCGGGCCCCGCGGCTCAGTCGGTGTACTGCGGGGGGATCGCGAGCTCTTGCCCCGGCTGGATCACCGCCGAGTCGAGCTGGTTGAACGCTGCTACCTGAGCGGCGAACTCGCGCGGGTCTTCGGCGGGAGCGACGTCGGCGGCGATATCCCACAGCGACTGCCCGGCATCGACGGTGACCCAGGTGAGCGAATCCGAGGCCGCATCTCGGGTGGCGACGGCTCCCCCGGCGCCCAGCCCGAAGACGAGGCTGGCGATCACGAGCGGAACCACGGCGAGGGCGGTGAATACCGCACGACCGCGCCGGGTCAGGCGAAGCCGGGGCGTAACCATTCGCTGCGTCGGCAGGTAACTCACGACTGCGGTCATCTCGTCCTCCACGGGTTGCTGTGGTGTGAGTCCCGCTTCCGGAACCCCTGGCGGCCGGGCCGGGGGTTCCGGAAGCGAATCTCTGTTCCGAACATACCTTCGATCGAACGTATGTTCAACCTCATTCGCTCGATTTCTCGACGAATCAGCCGACACACTCGAACGAATGTTTGCCGAAGCGACCTCGACCGGATACAGTTTCGATCGCCGGGATGATTCGATCACCGACCACCGACATCGGGCAGACGACCGGCTACTAGAGGAGGAAGCGTGGACGAGATCCAGGACCAGGACGCCGCTCTGGAGCGCCAGCGCACGCGCCGACGCACCTCGCTGAGCGAGAAGCAGACCGCGATCCTCGAGATGATCCAGCGCTCCGTCGCGACGCGTGGGTACCCGCCGAGCATGCGCGAAATCGGGGATGCCGTCGGCCTTTCGTCGCTCTCGAGCGTGACCCACCAGCTCACCCAGCTCGAACTCTCCGGCTACCTACGCCGCGACCCGAACCGGCCGCGCGCCCTCGAAGTGCTCATCGAACTTCCCGGTACGGAGTCATCCGACTCGGGCATTCCCGTCGGCGACGCCGCGATGGTGCCGCTCGTCGGACGCATCGCCGCCGGCATCCCGATCACCGCCGACCAGCAGGTGGATGAGGTGTTCCCGCTCCCCCGCCAGCTCGTGGGCAAGGGTGACCTGTTCATGCTCAAGGTGGTCGGCGAGTCGATGATCGACGCCGCCATCTGCGACGGCGACTGGGTGGTCGTGCGTCAGCAGAAGAACGCTGAGAACGGCGAGATCGTCGCGGCGATGCTCGACGGGGAGGCCACCGTCAAGGTGTTCCGGCAGCGCGACGGCCACGTCTGGCTGCTGCCGCGCAACTCGGCGTTCGAGCCGATCGTCGGGGACGACGCCGAGATCCTCGGTCGCGTCGTCGCGGTGCTGCGCTCGGTTTAGCGGTCTCGACACGCGGCCTTCGGCCGCTACTCGACCACCGAGGTGGGTGGCCTTCGGCCGCTACTCGACCACCGAGGTGGGTGCGTGGCGGGTGAGCCAGCCGCGCACGAGGGTCATGAAACCCGCGTGGTCGTCGCGGAACACCGTGTGACCCGACCCCGCGATCGTCGTCACCGTCATGCCGAGGTCACGCAAGGTCGAGGCCGCCGTGCGCGAGATGAGCAGGCTCCTCTCCGCGAGAATGACCAGCGATGGCGCGACGAGCCGGCGCGGGGGCACGAGGGGGCGCGTGTTCGCGAAGCCGAGGATCGTGCGCTTGTCCCACACCCGTAGGGTCGCGAGCTCGAGTTCGATGTCAGCAGCGCTCCATCCGGGATTGAGCCGGCGCAACAGCCACGCGCTCGGACGAGGCGCCAACGTGAACATCGTCTTCACCGCGACTCCGCGCATGCCGCCGGGGAATGAGAAGGCGGGGTCGACGTAGATCGCGGCGCGCGGAGAGAATCGCTCGGCCACCAGGCTGGCGACCAGAGCGCCGAGCGAGTGACCCATGAGCAGGTCGGGCGGCGAGTCGAGCTCCGTTTCGAGCGTCTCGGCGACGTCCTCCGCCCACCCGCGCGGCGAGTACCGGCGTGAACGCGGGCTGACCCCATGGCCGGCCAGGTCGACCGCGACGACGCGGTAGCCGTCATCCCGGAGGTCGGCCGCGACGCGGTGCCAGGCGCGGTGATCCGACATCATGCCGTGGATCAACACGGCGGTGCGTGGCCCGGAACCGGACCGATGCACGGCGAGTCGCATGCCGTGACCCTAGCCGCGTGGGCTGGACGCTGGCCCAGCCCATGCGGTGAGCTTGCCGAGGGCTCAGCCGTCGAGCGCGGCCCGGATGATGCGCGCGATGCGGTCGGTCGCGACCAGCTTGATGCGCGTGCCGTCTTCCTCGTACTCCGTCTCGAGCACTCGCGCCTTCTGGTGCGCGAGCGAGATCACCTCGCCGCGGTCGTAGGGCACGAGCAGGTCGAGCTCGACATCCCACTGCGGCAGCGTGTCGGCGATGCGCTGCCGCAACTCGTCGATGCCTTCACCCGTGCGAGCACTGACGAAGACCGCACCCGGCTCGAGGCCGCGCAACACCAGCCGACGGTCGTCGTCCAGCAGGTCGGCCTTGTTGAACACCACGATCTCGGGAAGGTCGCGCGCGCCGACCTCGCCGATGACGTCGCGTACCGTCGCGAGCTGCGCCCCCGGGTCGGGGTGGGCCCCGTCGACGACGTGCACGATGACGTCGGACGCGCCGACCTCCTCGAGTGTCGACCGGAACGCTTCCACCAGTTGCGTCGGCAGGCTGCGCACGAACCCGACCGTGTCGGCGAGCGTGAACTCCCGGCCGTCGGGGGTCGACGAGCGGCGCACCGTCGGGTCCAGGGTGGCGAACAACTGGTTCTGCACGAGCACGCCGGCCTGGGTCAGCCGGTTGAGCAGGCTCGACTTTCCGGCGTTCGTGTAGCCGGCGATCGCGACGCTCGGCACCTCGAAGCGGTCGCGGTTGGCCCGCTTCGCCTCGCGCGCCGGAGCGAACCCCTTGATCTGCCGGCGCAACTTCGCCATGCGGTCGTGGATGCGGCGCCGGTCGAGTTCGATCTTCGTCTCACCGGGACCACGCGAGCCCATTCCGGCGCCGCCGGAGCCCACCTGGCCACCGGCCTGGCGCGACATCGACTCACCCCAGCCGCGCAGACGCGGCAACAGATACTCGAGCTGCGCGAGTTCGACCTGCGCCTTGCCTTCGCGGCTCTTCGCGTGCTGGCTGAAGATGTCGAGGATGACGGCGGTGCGGTCGATGACCTTCACCTTCACCTTGTCTTCCAGCGCGCGTCGTTGGCTCGGGGCGAGCTCGGTGTCGGCGATCACGGTGTCGGCACCGAGGGCGGTGACGATGTCGCCGAGTTCCTGCACCTTGCCGCGCCCGAAGTAGGTCGACGGGTCGGGATGCGGGCGACGCTGCAACACCCCGTCGAGCACGACGGCGCCCGCCGTCTCGGCGAGGGCCGCGAGTTCGCGCAGGGAGTTCTCGGCGTCCTCGGCATCCCGGTTGTACACGCCGATCAGCACGACGTTCTCGAGACGCAACTGCCGATACTCGACTTCGGTGACATCATCGAGTTCGGTGCTCAGTCCGGGCACGCGGCGGAGTGCCGCGCGCTCCTCGCGGTCGAACTGCTCGCCGTCGAGGTCGGCGGTGCTCGTCTCGTCGTCGTGCAGCGCCTCGGCCCGGCGCTCGCCGAACCGGCTCACCGTCGCTGCCCGCGTGAGCTCTGTCGCGAGTACGCGGTCGACGTCGCGATCAGGCTCGCTGGAGCCCTCGTTGGAGTGCGCGGTGGAAAGGGATTCGGTCATTGTCGTCTCACCCTAGTTCTGTGGTCTTGGCGTTTTCGGTAGGTTCATACGCATGCCCGCCCCCGAGCACTACTTCTCGGCCAACCCGGGAGGCGAACTCGTGCCCCGCACCATTTCGGTGCGACTCGCCGGGCGCGATCTGCAGCTGACGACCGCGAACGGCGTCTTCAGCCCGGAACGAGTGGATGCCGGAACCTCGGTGCTGTTGTCCCACGTTCCGGCGCCGCCACCCGGGGGCAATCTGCTCGACCTCGGCTGCGGCTGGGGTCCGATCGCGATCTCGCTCGCTCTCGAGTCGCCACGGGCTACGGTCTGGGCGGTCGACGTCAATGAGCGTTCTCTCGAGCTGGTGCGCCGCAACGCCGCGCAACTCGGGCTGACGAACATCAACGCCGTCACCCCCGACGAGGTTCCGGCTGATGCGTTGTTCACGACGATCTGGTCGAATCCGCCGATCCGGGTGGGCAAGAACGAACTGCACGCCATGCTGCTGCACTGGCTGCCGCGACTCGAACCCGGCTCGGACGGCTGGCTCGTCGTTCAACGCAACCTGGGGTCCGACTCGCTGCAACGCTGGCTACAGGCGGAGCTGCCGAGAGACTTCGCGGTCCTGCGCGCGGCCACCAACAAGGGCTACCGAGTGCTGCGCTGCCGGCGTCGTTCGGGACTGACTCAACCGATCGACATCGTCGACAAGACCGTGGTCTCCTAAAGAAGCTTCATAGTCCCCGAGAATACCAGCTCGGCCGGGCCGCTCAGCAGTACGTGGTCGCCGTCCGCGCTCGGCGTAACCCGCACTCCCACGGTGCCGCCGGGCACATCGACCCGCCACGCGTCGGGTGCCGCCTCCCCCGCCCAGTGCCGCGTCGCGAGCGCTGCGGCGGCTGCCCCGGTGCCGCACGAGAGCGTCTCGCCCGAGCCGCGCTCATGGACACGCATGCGGATGCGGCCGACGCCGTCGTGCACGAGCGGTTCCGCCGGCACCACGAACTCGACGTTGACGCCATCGGGAGGAACCGGGGTCACGTGCGGAGCGGCGCCGAGGTCGAGGGCATCCAGCTCGGCGTCGTCAGCCAGGGCGACGACGACGTGCGGGTTGCCGACGCCGACAGCGAGCCCGGGACGGTCGACGTGGAGACCGGTGGCGGCGACCATCGCGTCGCCCGCAACAATGAACGGGCCGAGGTCGACCTCGAAGCCGTCGGCGAGACGGGTCAGTTGTCGCACTCCCCCGCGGGTGCCGATCGCCACCGAGTCACCGACCGGCAGGTCGAGCAGGCCCTGGGCGATGAGATACGCCCCGTAGACACGGATGCCGTTGCCGCACATCTCCGCGGGGCTGCCGTCGGCGTTGTGGTAGTCCATGAACCATTCGGCTGCCGGGTCTTCGGCAAGCGCGGCGGCTCCCTCGGGGAGGTTCGCCGACCGCACGGCGCGGATGACGCCGTCACCACCGACCCCGAAATGCCGGTCGGCGAGTGCGGCGAGGTCGTCGGTGTCGAGGTCGACACGGCCGTCGGGGTCGGCGAAGAGCACGAAGTCGTTGCCCGTGCCGTGCCCCTTGGTGAAGGCGATATCGCGCCCGTCGAACTGCGAAGCCACCAAGCGATGCTATCGGCGCGACCCGGTCACGCGCCGAGCGCAGCCAGGGCCGCATCGACGCGCGCGGGGTCGTCAGCGTCGAGCCAGTGGGTCAGCCGGTAGCGACCGAACCAGCTCACCTGACGGCGGGCGTAGCGGCGGGTCAGGGCGGCCGCCTGTTCGATCGCCTGCTGTTCGGTCAGCTCGCCCCGCGACTGGGCGGCTGCCTGCGCGTAGCCGATCGCCCGGCTCGCGGTTACGCCCAGCCCGGCGGGCAGCAGCCGCTCAACCTCGGCGACGAGGCCGTCGCGCCACATGCCGAGCACCCGCTCGTCGAGGCGCTCGACCAGCCGGGCGCGGTCGGTGCGCAGCCCGATCGTCGTACTCGGCCGCCACAGCTCGCTCTCGGCGGGAATGCCGGCTCCGAACGGCGAACCCGTGATCTCGAAGACTTCGAGGGCCCGCACCAGCCGCCGCCCGTTCGCTGGGCCGATCGCGTCGGCGGCTGCCGGGTCGACGGCGCGCAGTCGGCGGTGGAGCATGCCGGGGCCCTCTGCGTCGAGTTCGGCCTCCAGCCGCGCGCGGATGCCCGCATCCGTTCCCGGGAACTGGAAGTCGTAGAGCACGCTCGAGACGTATAGCCCGCTGCCGCCGACCAGGATCGCGACCGCGTCGCGGGCGAGGACGTCATCGATGATGGCGCGAGCCTCGGTCTGATAGCGGGCGACACTCGCCTCCTCGCGCGGCTCGAGCACGTCGAGCAGGTGGTGCGGGATACCGCGCCGCTCGGCGACCGGAACCTTGGCGGTGCCGATGTCCATCCCGCGGTAGAGCTGCATCGCGTCGGCGTTGACGATCTCGACGCTTCGACCCGAGTCCCGAAGCCGGGTGGCGAGGTCGAGCGACAGCGAAGACTTGCCGGTGCCGGTGGCGCCGACGATCGCGACGAGCACGGGCGTCAGCTCGCGGTGGGGCGGAGGCCGATCGTGGGCAGGCCGAGGTTGACGCGCCCGACCGTATCGACCGGTGCCGACGGAACGGCGCAGGACTCGGCTTCTGCCCGGTCCCAGGCCTCTCCGGCGCGGGTCCGGCGAACCGGCAGGGTGGGACCGCTGGGAGCGGCGATGAGGAAGTGCGGCGCGGCACGGGTGACCTCGACGGTGACGACATCGCCCGGCCGCGGGATCTCACTGCCGTCGGGCACCTCGAAGTGCACGAGTCGGTTGTCTTCGGCGCGGCCCGACAGCCGCCCCCGCTCGACGTCGCGACGGCCTTCGCTGGTGGCGACGAGCACCTCGACGGTGCGACCGACCAGAGCCTCGTTCTCTTCAGCCGAAATGCGTTCCTGCAGCTCGATGAGGCGCTCGTAGCGCTCCTGCACGACCTCTTTCGGCACCTGGTCGGGCAGTGTGGCCGCCGGGGTGCCGGGCCGGATCGAGTACTGGAAGGTGTAGGCCGAGGCGAACCGCGCCTGCTCGACGACGCGCAGCGTCTCGGCGAAGTCATCCTCGGTCTCCCCGGGGAAGCCGACGATGATGTCGGTCGAGATGGCGGCTTGCGGAATCCGGTCGCGCACGCGATCGAGAATGCCGAGGAACTTCTCGGACCGGTATGACCGGCGCATTGCTTTGAGGATGCGGTCGGAGCCCGACTGCAACGGCATGTGCAGTTGCGGCATCACGTTCGGCGTCTCGGCCATCGCGTCGATGACGTCGTCGGTGAACGCGGCCGGGTGCGGGCTGGTGAAGCGCACGCGCTCGAGGCCGTCGATCTCACCGGTGGCGCGCAACAGTTTGCCGAACGCGAGCCGGTCGCCGAACTCGACGCCGTAGGAGTTCACGTTCTGCCCCAGAAGCGTCACCTCGATGACGCCGTCGGCGACGAGCATCTCGATCTCGCTGAGGATGTCGCCGGGGCGCCGATCCTTCTCCTTGCCACGCAGAGACGGCACGATGCAGAACGTGCAGGTGTTGTTACAGCCGACCGAGATCGACACCCAGCCGCTGTGCGTAGAGTCGCGCCGGGTCGGCAGGGTCGACGGGAAGATCTCCAGTGACTCGAGAATCTCGATCTGCGCCTCGTCGTTATGCCGCGCTCGCTCGAGCAGACTCGGCAGCGAACCCATGTTGTGGGTGCCGAAGACGACGTCGACCCAGGGCGCCTTGTCGAGGATGACCGACTTGTCCTTCTGGGCGAGGCAGCCGCCGACGGCGATCTGCATCCCTTCGTGCTCCCGCTTGGTGCTGGCGAGGTGGCCGAGGGTTCCGTAGAGCTTGTTGTCGGCGTTCTCCCGCACGGCACAGGTGTTGATGACGACGACATCCGCCACGCCGCCGTCGGCGCGCACGTAGCCAGCCGCCTCCAGTGACCCGGAGAGCCGCTCGGAGTCGTGCACGTTCATCTGGCAGCCGAAGGTGCGCACCTCGTAGGTGCGCGGCTGTGCGAGCACGGTCATTCTCGAAATCCTACGCGCGCTGCGCCGAGTACCGACGCAGAAGAGGGCCGACGTCTCCGCCCGCCCCCTGCGAAAACGCGCGTCTAATCCTGGGTGAGGGTGAGCGTGAACGTGCCGCCGGTGTACGTGCCGTCGAGGTCGATCGAGTCTTCGGCCACCGCTCCGCTCATGTCGACGTCACCGTCGGTGAACGCCACGTGGATCGCTACCGTGTCGCCGTTCATCGTCCAGGTGTCGCTCGCGTCGTCGTACGCTTCGTCGTTGTAGTCGAGGCCGATGGTACCGTCGCCCTGGAATTCGATGCCCCAGGAGTCGCCGTCGGAGTCAACGCCGCTCCAGGTGGTTCCGGTCAGGTCGATCGTGCCGGTGCCACCACCGGTGTCGCCGCCCGTGTTGCCGCCCGTGTTGCCGCCGGGGAGGCCAGGAAGCCCGAAGCATGCCGTCAATGAGGCAAGCAGCAGGAGGGTTGCGGACGCGGTTCCCAGAGTGCGACGAATGGTCATGACGGTCACCTTAGCGCTGGTGCGGGGTCAGCGGAATGCAACACCGCGCGCGGGTTTCGACGGCAGGGCCTGATCGACGGCCGCGCGAATCGTGCTGCCGCCATAGCCGCGGCGAGCGAGGTAGGCGCTCAGCCGACGCACTGCCGTCTCGCGGTCGACGTGGCGAAGCTGACCGGCGCGCTTGACGGCGATCTCACGAGCCCGAGAGAGCTCGTCGCCCGTGTCGATGAGGTCGAGCGCGTACTCGATGGCCGCGGGCGCGAGGTGTCTGCGGGTGAGTTCCGCGGCGATCGCTGAACGCCCCAATCCTTTGCGTTCCTGCAGGGTTCCGACGAGGTTTTGCGCGAGCGCGATGTCGTCGACGTAGCCGTCGCGCTCGAGCCGCGCCACCTCGTCGTCGATCTCGCCGTCGTCGAACCCACGGTCGCGCAGGTGACGCTCCAGCTCGCGGCGGGAAAGCCCGCGGCGCGCGAGCGCGGTGATGGAGACGTGACGCGCCGCACCCGGTGTCGGTTCGTCAGCGGGTTGGTCGGCGAAGGGGGAACGGCTCGACGACGTCGTCTCGGGAAGGGGGGTTTCCGGAGCCGCCTCGGGCTGCGTTGCGCCGAAGAGGGGCGTTACGCCGGGGAGGTAGGTGACACGCGCGAGCGTGCCGTCGTCGTCGAGCCGTTCCATGGGGGCCTACTCTCCCGACGCCTTGAGGGCGACGGGCTCGACCGAGGTAACCGCGGCCTTCTCTGCCACGGATTTCTCAGCCAACGGGGCGATGGACGCCACGTTCGAGGCTTCGGCAGCCTCGGCCGCTGCGGCCTTGCCTGCGGCACCGATCCCGAGCTTGGCGAGGATCTTGGTCTCGATCTCGTTGGCCATGTCGGGGTTCTCGAGCAGGAACGAGCGGGCGTTCTCTTTGCCCTGGCCGAGCTGGTCGCCGTCGTAGGTGTACCAGGCACCCGACTTGCGCACGATCTCGTGCTCGACGCCGTAGTCGATCAGGCTGCCCTCGCGGGAGATGCCGATGCCGTAGAGGATGTCGAACTCGGCCTGCTTGAAGGGCGGCGCCATCTTGTTCTTGACGACCTTGACACGGGTGCGGTTGCCGACGGCATCCGTTCCGTCTTTCAGGGTCTCGATGCGGCGGATGTCGAGTCGCACCGACGCGTAGAACTTGAGCGCCTTGCCGCCCGAGGTGGTCTCGGGGCTGCCGAAGAACACGCCGATCTTCTCGCGCAACTGGTTGATGAAGATCATCGTGGTCTGCGTCTGGTTGAGCGCCCCGGCGAGCTTGCGCAGCGCCTGCGACATCAGTCGCGCCTGGAGGCCGACGTGACTGTCGCCCATCTCGCCCTCGATCTCGGCCTTCGGCACGAGTGCCGCAACGGAGTCGATGACGATGAGGTCGATCGAGCCGGAGCGCACGAGCATGTCGGCGATCTCGAGCGCCTGCTCCCCGGTGTCGGGCTGCGACACGAGCAGCGCGTCGATGTCGACGCCGAGCTTCTTCGCGTACTCGGGGTCGAGCGCGTGCTCCGCGTCGATGAACGCCGCGATGCCGCCGTCCTTCTGCGCGTTCGCGATGGCGTGCAACGTCAGCGTCGTCTTACCCGACGACTCGGGGCCGTAGATCTCGACGATGCGGCCGCGCGGGATACCGCCGATGCCGAGGGCGACGTCGAGGGCGATCGAGCCGGTCGAGATGACGGCGACCGGCGCGCGCTCATCGCTGCCGAGCCGCATCACCGAGCCTTTGCCGAACTGACGGTCGATTTGGGCGAGAGCGGTCTCGAGGGCCTTCTCGCGGTCTGCGGGACTGGGCATTGCGTTCTCCTTCAGTTCGTATGCGGTGCGCCCATCGGCTGCCGTTCTCTCGCTGACCGGTGAAGCAAGGTCAGCGCCCTCACGGCAGGGCTAGTCGGTGTCCGACGAGTGCGACGCTACGCCCGGGGTCCGACATCGGCCGGGACCGACGGGCAGAACGCTCACAACTCGTCTTCGAAAGACTCTGTGAAGGACACTACGCGTATCCGAACGAATGTTCGAGACGTTCGAGCTGCGGCGTGTCGGGATCGCCCACTCAGCCGCGCGCGGGCTTGGGGAGGCCGGCGCCGTGCCAGCGCTCGACGGGAACCTCCTGCACCCGGCACAGCGCGACCCAGACCTCACGCGCGGGGATGCCGGCGGCGAGAGCCTGCTCGGGCGTGCGGTTTCCCAACTCCACCACGACGGTGTCGCGCAGCAACACTCGCCCGAAGTCGCCGAACTCGTCAGAGACGGCGCGGGTGAACTCGCTGAGCTTCAGAAGCGGGATCTCAGCGAACGGCGAGGTCGGCGTCGAACTCGGCGACCAACTCGTCGGGCAGCGTATCGGGCACGCGGTCGAACGTGGTGTCGGCGAACGACACGCCTTCGACGACGGCGAGCCGGTCGCCCACTTCGCGCATGATGACCGAGATCGGGGTGTCGAGTGCGTCGGCGACCGACGCGAGGATCTCACTCGACGCCTCTTTCTGACCGCGCTCGACCTCACTGAGGTACCCGAGTGCGACGCTCGCCCGCGAGGCGACCTGCCGCAACGTCATCGCCTTCTGAAGGCGGAAATCACGGAGGACGTCACCGATTTCCTGACGGACCAGAACCATGGTGTCCTCCTTCACAAACTCTGCGGGGCCGTTTCGGGCTCCGGGTGGGGTGGCTACGTTACTCCACCGGCTACCTGAACTCTAATTCGCGTCACCTCAGGAATCCCTGTGACGACACGATCTGTAACGAGATCGAAACGGCATCTATTCCGGGAAGGACTCGAGCGCCAGCCTGATCACAGCTTCCACGGTCTCACGGCGGATGGCCGCACGGTCACCTCCCAGTTCGAGGCGCAGCGACCGCACGGCGTCGGCCGTTGCGATCGCGATCCACACGTCCCCGGGGAGATGCCCGTCCTGCGGGTCGGGACCGGCGACCCCGGTGGTGGCGAGCCCCACGTCGGACCGCAGCAGGTGGCGCACCCCCGACGCCATCTGTTCGGCGACCGCCGCCTGGATGGGGCCTCCCGCCGCGAGGAGGCCGGCATCCACCCCCAGCAGGTCATGCTTGAGTTCGGTCGCGTACGCCACGATCCCGCCGCGCACGACGGCCGATGCGCCGGGCACCGACACGAGTTCGGCGGCGACCGATCCGCCGGTGAGTGACTCGGCGACGGCGACGGTGAGCCCCCGCGCGGTCAGGGAGCGGATGATTCGTTCCGCGAGTCTCTCGGACATTGGTTTCGACACGCCGCTTCGCGGCTGCTCAACCGGCGGATTCCGGGCGGGGGCGACCTTTGTAGGCCTGCCAGAGGTACTCGATGCCGCTGACGATCGTGATGATCACGGCGAGGGTCATCAGCACGGCGTTGACGACGTGCATGGTGTCGCCGAAGAAGTTCCACAGCGGCACGATCGCGAAGGAGATCGCGATGATCTGCACCCAGGTCTTGATCTTGCCGAGGATCGACGCGGCGATCACGTGGTCGCGCAGCGCGACGAACCGCAGCACCGTGATGCCGACCTCGCGCAGCAGGATGACTCCGGTCACCCACCAGGGCAGTTCGCCGAGGATGCTGAGGGCGACGAGCGCGCCGCCGGTGAGCAACTTGTCGGCGATCGGGTCGAGCAGCTTGCCGGCGTCCGTGACGAGGTTGCGGCGGCGCGCGAGGAAACCGTCGACGCCGTCGGTCGCCGACGCGAAGATGAACAGTCCGGCGGCGATGTAGCGCAGGTACCCGTCTTGCCCCGCGTCGAGCAGCAGCAGCACGATGAACACGGGCGCCAGCAGCATCCGGAACACCGTGATGATGTTGGCGAGGTTGCCGGCGCTGGCGGTGCCTTCGCCGCCGCGCACGACACGACCGCGCATCGGGTTGACCCTCGCGGGCGGTGGTCCGTCGAGAGTCATCGTCACTCCCTGCCGGTCAGACTCCAAGCGTCCCCGTCCGAGCCGCCGTCGTCATCAGGATACTCCGAGCCCGCAGCCCCAGCCGCCGGGGCGGGAGCGCCGCGCAAGCGGGCCAGGACCTCGGGCAGCTGCTCGACGGTGACGAGCACGTCGCGCGCCTTGGAACCCTCACTGGGCCCGACGATCTCGCGGGATTCGAGCAGGTCCATGAGGCGACCGGCCTTGGCGAAGCCGACCCGCAGTTTGCGCTGGAGCATCGACGTCGAGCCGAACTGGGTGTTGATGACGAGTTCGGCCGCCTGGAGCAGGATCTCGAGGTCGTCGCCGATGTCGCCGTCGACTTCCCGCTTCTCGGCGACGGCTTCGACGTCGGCGCGGTATTCCGGGCGGGCCTGCGCGGTGACGTGCGCGACGACGGCGTGGATCTCGTCTTCGGTGACCCAGGAGCTCTGCACGCGGATCGCCTTCGACGCCCCCATCGGCAAGAAGAGCCCGTCGCCCTGGCCGATCAGCTTGTCGGCGCCGGGCTGGTCGAGGATGACCCGGCTGTCGGTCATCGACGACACCGCGAACGCGAGCCGCGACGGCACGTTCGCCTTGATGAGACCCGTCACCACATCCACCGAGGGACGCTGGGTGGCGAGCACGAGATGGATTCCGGATGCCCGCGCGAGCTGGGTGATGCGCACGATCGAGTCTTCGACATCCCGCGGGGCGACCATCATGAGGTCGGCGAGCTCGTCGACGACGACGAGCAGGTAGGGGTAGGGCTGCAGCACGCGTTGCGACCCGACCGGCAGCACGATCTCGTTCGATAGCACCGCCCGGTTGAAGTCGTCGATGTGCCGGAACCCGAACGACGCGAGGTCGTCGTAGCGCATGTCCATCTCTTTCACGACCCAGGCGAGCGCTTCGGCCGCCTTCTTCGGATTCGTGATGATCGGCGTGATGAGGTGCGGAACCCCCTGGTACGCGGCGAGTTCGACGCGCTTCGGGTCGATGAGCACCATGCGTACCTCGGCGGGCTTCGCGCGCATCAGCACCGAGGTGATCATCGAGTTGATGAACGACGACTTCCCCGATCCGGTCGAGCCGGCGACGAGCAAGTGCGGCATCTTCGCGAGGTTCGCGACGACGAACCCGCCCTCGACGTCTTTGCCGAGGCCGATCGTCATCGGATGCTGCGAGCGCGCGGCGGCACTGGAGCGCAGCACGTCGCCGAGGGTCACGATCTCGCGATCCTTGTTGGGGATCTCGACGCCGATCGCGCTCTTACCGGGGATCGGCGAGAGGATCTGCACCTCGTTCGACGCGACCGCGTACGACAGGTTCTTCGCGAGTGCGGTCACGCGTTCGACCTTGACCCCGACGCCGAGCTCGATCTCGTAGCGGGTGACGCTCGGCCCGCGTGAGAAACCGGTGACCTTGGCGTCGACCTGGAACTGGGTGAGCACCTCGGTGATCGCGGCGATCGTCTCGTCGTTCGCGGGGGTGCGGGTCTTCGGCGGCGTGCCGGCCTGAAGACTGGATGCCGCGGGCAGTCGGTAGGGACGCCGGTTGACCGGCGGGCGGGTCGGCGCCAGGCCCTGGTCGGAAAGCTCGGGATCGGGCAACTCGGTCGGCACCGAGACCTCTCCGTCGCCCTGAAGCCCCCGCCCACTCGGCGGAACCTCGCCGGTGAACCGGCGCACGGCATCCTCGGCCTTGTCCAGCTCTGCGAGCAGGTCGAACGGGTTGACTTCTGACGGCGGCAGGACGACATCCGTCACCTGTTCCCGCGCGACGGGGCTGTCGAACGCCGGATCGCCGGTGGCGTCTTTCTTGCGACGCCACCACGGCATCGACGCCGGGTCCTCGGGCTCGAAGCCGAGATCGGTGAGCGAGCCGAGCTCGGGCTGCTCGGCGGGACTCTTGGCGGCGCGGGCCGGCAGCTCGGCGCCGAACAGATAGCTGTACGCCTCGCCGAGGCGCGGGCCGATGCGGTTCGGCGGCGTCTTCGTGAGGATGAAGAGCGACAGCAGCATGAGGCCGCCGGCGAGCGGCACGGCGAGCCAGGCGGCGCCGATCGTGACGAACGGCTGCGCGACGATCCAGCCGAGGATGCCGCCACCATGCGCCATCGCGACCGCCCCGTCGGCCGGTTGCGGCTGACCGCCGAAGAGGTGGCTCAGCCCGCTCACGCTCGTGAGCAACAACACGAGGCCGACGCCGAGGCGTCCGTTGTCGTGAACGCTCGACGGATGCCGGAACAGCCAGACGGCGAACACCAGCATGATGACGGGCAGGGCGAACGCGACCCGGCCGAACAGTCCACCGAAGGTGTACGCGTCGAGCGCGATCGCGACCTCGTGCGTCGGGTTGAACCACTCGACGACCGCCCCGGCGATCGCGAGCACGATGAGCAGGAACGGCACCCCGTCGCGACGCTCATCGGGGGCGAGAGTCTCCTTGCCGAACAGCCGCGCGCCGCCGCCGACCAGGTGCGCCAGCCCCATCCAGAGGCTGGTCAGCGCTCCGGGATCCTCGGTCTTCGCGGGCGACTTGCCCCTCGGGTAACGCTTCGTCGCGGCTGATGTGTTCGAGCGCGCGCGAGAGGTCGAGCGCGCACGCGCGCTCGTTCGCCCCGTGCTCGTGGCCATGCGGTCACGGTACCCGCGGGTCACGCCGCCGTCGCGGAGCGACACCCGTCGAGCGTCAGTATCGGATGGCGTCGATGACCTTCACCCGCACGGCGACGAGCGCGGGAAGCAACCCGGCGAGCGCCCCGACACCGGTCGCCGCGACCAAGCCGATGGCCGCAGCCTCGACGGGGAACGCGGGAACGTCCTGCACGTAGCCATCGAGCCACGCCGTGACCCACGGGTTCTTCACCAGCAGCACCGCGACGAGCACTCCGACGACGCCGGCGAAGGCCGTGGCGACGACGCTCTCCATCATGACCGAGAAGAACACCCGACCCGCGGTCGCACCGAAACTGCGCCGGATGCCGATCTCGCGGATGCGATGACGCACCGTCACGAGGGCGATGTTCACCAGGCTCAACGCCCCCAGAAGCAGCACGAGGACCGCAACGCCCCCGACGGCGAGCTTCAGCAGCAAGAGCGGGTCCTCGCCCTGTGCCAGGTAGTCCTGGCGCCAGGCATCGACCTGCCAGCCCTCGCCGAGAGTCCCCGCGACGTCGAGGCGAAGGCGCTCGGTGAGCTCCGTCGCCACCTCAGGCGGAATCCAGAACTCGTACTGGTAGTAGAGGTTGGCACGATCCGAGGCCGACGCGAACTCCAGGTAGTCGTCGTTGAGCAGATACGCGGAGAGATCCATCCCCTGCGCGTCGGGCGACGACGAGAAGACGCCTGTCACAACCGACACGATCGTGCGTTCGGCGGCCACGAGCCCGATCGTCGGGTTGGCGCGCAGGTCGGGAGAGCCGAGTCTCGCCCAGAGGTCGCTCGAGATGATGATCGGCGGCGCGAGCCGGTCGACGTCGCGCTCGGTGAACCACTCCCCCTCCTGAAGGCGGGTGCGATGGATCACGCCGTAGGCGCGGTCGACGAGTTGTGCGTTGATCCCGTACACGCCGTCGGGCAGTTGCGCCTGCAGCGGTCCATTGCCGTTGCGCGTGGTGTAACCGATGCCATAACGTTCGGCTGCCCCGGCGATGGCCGGCGCCATCTGCTCCGCCGTCGCCTGCATCCCGGTGACCGGGTTGTAGGCGTTGACCGACACGGTGGCCGGCCGGCCGCCCCAGCGTTCCGACTGCTCGGTCTGCACCTGAGTGGCGATCGCGCCTCCGGCCACGACCGTGGTGAGCGCTGCCACCGCGACGCCCACCCCGATGAGGCTCAGCAGCACGCGGGTGCGGTGCACCTTCACCTCGGACCACGCCTCGACGACCGACCCGACGAGAGCCGTCCAGAGCCTCACAGCGTGAGCTCCTTCTGTGCGAGCGCGTCGATCTGCGCCTGTGCGACGGGTCCGAGAACGCCGCGATCGAGTCGGTAGTGACGCCGGGCAAGAGCTGCGACCTTCGGGTCGTGCGTGATGGTGATGAGCGCGGCGCCGGTGGTCTCGGCCACCTCGTCGAGGAGGGCCATGATCGCTGCCCCCGTCTCGACGTCGAGCGCGCCGGTCGGCTCGTCGGCGAGGATCAGCCGCGGCCCGCGAACCAGGGCGCGGGCGATCGCGACCCGCTGTTGTTCGCCCCCGGAGAGCTGGTCGGGCGTCGACGCGAGCCGCGTTCCGAGGCCGACGCGTTCGAGCATCTGGGTCGCCAGCTGCTGCCGCCTCCAGAACTGCCGGCCCGTCGCGTACAACAGCGGCGTGACGACGTTCTCGAGCGCGGTGCGCCGAGGAAGCAAGTTGAACTGTTGGAAGATGAACCCGACATCGCGTCCGCGGCGCCGGTCGCGTTCCGCTCCACTCAACCGCTCGAGCGGCACCCCGTCGAACTCGAGCGCCCCGCTCGTGGGCGTGTCGATGAGTCCCAGGATATTGAGCAGCGTCGATTTGCCGGAACCAGAGCGGCCGACGACGCTCACATGTTCGCCCACCTCGACGTCGAGGTCGATGCCGCGCAGGATCTCCAGGTTGTCTCCGTCGGGGAGCACGACGGATCGCGTGACGCCCTCGAGGCGTAGGAACGGCATCCTCAGCCGCCGTACCCGATGATGATGCCGCCGTCGCCCATCCCGGGATCGGCGGGGGCGCCGGGCACGAACTGCAGGATGACCTCGCCCTCCTCGATCCCTCCGGTGACCTCCACCGAGGTCCCGTCGGAGAGCCCGAGGGTCACCTCTCTCGGCTCCGTCGCGCCATCCGGGCCGACGACGTAGACGACCCCGGTGCCGCTGCCCCCCTCGACCGCCGTCGTCGGCACCACGAGCACGTTCTCGGCGATGCCGCCGGCGATGGTGAGACGGGCGGTCAGGCCCGGAAACACGCGCACGTCGCTCGGCACGGAACAACGCACGGAGGTGCCGCTCGTCGGCGGGGCGCCGCCGTCGTCCGGCGAGCCGTCGCCCGTCGTGGGCGTCGAGCTCGAAATCGTGAGGCCGGAGCACGTGAACGGCGCAGGACCGCCGGCAATCACGACTTCCGCCTCGGTGGGCTGGGTGGTGAGACGGTATTGGAGTTCGGGCGACAGCGACGCCGTGACGTTGAAGGTCGCCGGCGCGACCTGCCCGATCACGGTACCGATGCCGACCGTCTGCCCGACGAGCACCTCGAACGACGTGAGAATGCCGGCGGCCGGCGCCTTGACGATCGACCAGCGATTCGTTCCGTCATCATTCATGCCGCGGATCTGCATGATCTCGGTTCCGGCCTCCAGCCACTGTCCGCCGGCCACCGAGATCTGACGCACCTCGCCGTCGAGCGTCGCCTTGATCGGAACCGTGGCATCCGCGGCTACGGCGCCATCGAGCACGATGTCGTTGCGCACGGTTCCCGTCATGACCGGGATCTGCGGCTCCACGATCGCACCGGTCGGGAACTCGCCACCACCGCCTTCCTGCACGGGGTCGGCGAAGAAGGCGAGTTTGACGAGCGCTGCGGCGATCGCGGCGAACACGATGATGCGGAGAATGGGGAACACCCATTTGCGGGCTACAGACACGAGGCACTCCTCTTCAGGGCGGGATGCCGTGCCCTGACGACATGACGAACCCCATCGAACCAGGGCGGCCATCCGATCGCATCCCAACCATTCGGGCAGGTCGAACGTCCGCTGGGTCGACTCTAGGTGGGGCCCCGCCGATCAGAGATCATTCCCGAGGATGATTCGCCCTCAGTCATGCAGCATGATCGTGCCGTCGCCCGACCGCCCCACGGCGACGAAGCCCTCCGCCTCGTAGAGCGCCCGTGCCGGGTTGCCGTCTTCGACGCTGAGACTGATCCGGGGATGCTCCGTCACCGCGGCGCGGAGCAGTAGTCGCCCGATCCCGCGCCCCCGCTCCCCCGGCCAGACAGCGATGCCAAGCTCCGGGGTGCGTTCGTCGACGAAGCCGTAGCCCGCGTCATCGGCTCGGAAGAGCCGCCACCAGACGGCGCCGACGACGCGACCGTCTTCCTCGGCGACGAAGCCGCCGTCGCCGTCGCGACCCCATCCGCCGGTGTACTGCGCGAAGGTCGGGTCAGCGCGCCAGAACGCCTCGCCCCGAGGCGACGTCGGGTTCCAGTCGGCGGTGAGCAGGAACCCCGTTTCGACCAGGTGGACGTCACCGAGGCCCAGGGCGCGCATTACGCCTCGATCACGACCGGGATGATCATCGGGCGGCGCCGGTGCTGAGTGTTGACCCAGCGGCCGACGACGCGACGCACGACCTGCTGGTAGCCGTGCTGGTCGCGGGTTCCGCCTTCGGCTGCCTCGGTCAGCGCCTTCACGATCTGCGGGCGCACGCCGTCGAACACCGAGTCGTCTTCGGCGAAGCCGCGCGCCTGGATCTCGGGGCCGACGATGATCTTGCCGGTCTGCACGTCGATCGCGATGAAGATCGAGATGAACCCCTCTTCGGCGAGGATGCGGCGATCCTTGAGGTCGGCATCCGTGATCTCGCCGACCGTCGAGCCGTCGACGTAGACGAAACCGATGTCGAGCTGCCCGGTGACCTGGGCGACGCCGTCCTTGAGGTCGACGACGATGCCGTTCTCGCCGATGATCGCGCGGGCGGGCTCGACGCCGGTCTCCATCGCGAGGTCGGCGGCGGCCCGCAGGTGGCGGGCCTCGCCGTGCACGGGAAGCACGTTGCGCGGCTTGATGATGTTGTAGCAGTACAGCAGTTCGCCGGCCGCCGCGTGGCCCGACGTGTGCACCTTCGCGTTGCCCTTGTGCACGACGTTGGCGCCGAGCTTGGTGAGCCCGTTGATGACCCGGTACACGGCGTTCTCGTTGCCCGGGATGAGACTCGACGCGAGGATGACGGTGTCGCCCTCGCCGATCTCGATCTGGTGATCCTGGTTCGACATGCGGGCGAGCACCGCCATCGGCTCGCCCTGCGACCCGGTGCTCATGAACACAACCCGGTCGTCGGGCATGTTGACGGCGGTCTTGAGGTCGACGATGACCCCCGGCGGAACCTCGAGATAGCCGAGGTCGGCGGCGATGCCCATGTTGCGCACCATCGATCGGCCGACGAAGGCGACGTGCCGCTCGTTGGCGACGGCGGCATCCAGAACCTGCTGCACCCGGTGCACGTGCGACGAGAACGACGCGACGATCACCCGCTTCTTGGCGCGCGAGATGACGTTCTCGATGACCGGGCCGATGTCGCGTTCGAGCGGCGTGAAGCCCGGCACGTCGGCGTTGGTCGAGTCGACAAGGAAGAGGTCGACGCCCTCCTCGCCGAGCCGCGCGAACGCCCGCAGGTCGGTGATGCGACCGTCGAGCGGCAACTGGTCCATCTTGAAGTCGCCCGTGTGCAGCACGAGGCCCGCAGGGGTGCGGATGGCGACGGCGAGCGCGTCGGGGATGGAGTGGTTGACGGCGACGAACTCGAGTTCGAACGGCCCGAAGCGGTCGATCTGGTCGGCCCTCACCTCGCGCGTCTGCGGCGCGATCTTGTGCTCCTTGAGCTTCGCCTCGACGAGCGCGAGCGTCAGCCGCGATCCCATCAGCGGGATGTCGCGGCGCTCCCGCAGCAGGTACGGCACGGCGCCGATGTGGTCTTCGTGGCCGTGGGTGAGCACGACCCCGACGATGTCGTTGAGCCGCTCCCGAATGGGCGCGAAGTCGGGAAGGATCAGGTCGACGCCGGGCTGGTGCTCCTCAGGGAACAGCACGCCGCAGTCGACGATGAGCAGCTTGCCCTCGTACTCGTAGACGGTCATGTTGCGACCGATCTCGCCGAGCCCACCGAGCGGGAGGACGCGGAGAGTGCCGGGCGCGAGCGCGGGCGGGTCGTACAGGTCGTCGGCCATCAGCGGGTCGTTCCGGCGATCTTGGGAAGCGCTCCGCCAGCCGCCGCGTTCGCGTCGGGGCGGAAGGTCTTCGCGTCGATGCCCTCGATGTCGTGCACCAGGGCGATCTCGTCCTCGATCAGGGCGGCCTCGTGTTCCTCGGGCCCGACGAGCGGCAGCCGCACGCGCGGGGTGCTGATGCGACCGAAGCCGTGCAGGATGTACTTCGTCGCGACGGTGCCGGGCACGTGGGTCATCGTGGCGCGCACGAGCGGCTCGAGCGCCTGATGCGCGGCGCGCGCACTGTCGAGGTCGTTGGCGTTGACGGCATCCACCATGCGCCGGTACGGCTCGGGCGCGATGTTCGCGGTCACGCCGATCAGCCCGGTGCCGCCGATCGCGAGCGTCGGCAACGCGTTGGCGTCGTCGCCGGCGAAATACATCAGGTCGGTCTGGTTGAGCACGCGGCTCACCTCGCTGAGGTCGCCCTTGGCATCCTTCACCCCGAGGATGTTGGGGTGCTTCGACGCTCGAAGTATCGTCTCGTACTTGATCTCGACTCCCGTGCGGCCCGGGATGTCGTAGAGAATCACCGGCAGATCGGTCGCGTCGGCGACCATGCGGAAGTGGGTGAGGATGCCCGACTGCGTCGGCTTGTTGTAGTACGGGGTGACGATCATGATGCCGTCGGCGCCGGCCTTCTCACTGTCCTTGTAGAGCTGGATGGCGTGCGCCGTCTCGTTGGAACCGCCCCCGGTGATGACCTTCGCGCGGCCGGCCACGACATCCTTCGCCACCTCGACCAGCTTGATCTTCTCGGAGTCGGTGAGCGTGCTGGTCTCGCCTGTCGTGCCGGTGACGACGATGCCATCGGCTCCGTGGGTGACCAGATTGTCGATGTGCTTCTCGACGTCGGCCCAGTGCACCTCTCCGTCGTGGGTGAACGGAGTCACCAGCGCGACGAGCACCTGCCCGAACGGATTCTCTTGCGACGACACGCGTTACAGGCTATCGGTGTGGACGGCGGGGGATATCCGCCCGGAAGGCAGAGGTCAGTCCGGCCGACGCTCGGCGGACGTGGGTGGCGGCAACGTTGGCCGTGGCGATCCGGCACCCTCCGGAATCGGGATGCCTCGCACGGCGAGGTCGTGGTTGGCCCAGATGGCCTGGATGCCGGCTTTGAGGCACAGGATCGCGACGAACAGCAGCAGCGCGTCGAACTGCAGCAGGAAGCCGAACCCCAGGGGATTCTGGGGGCGCGCGAACCCGGCGAGCAGCACGAATCCGCCCAGCGCCAGCAGCCCGAACGCGGTGATGATCGCGGTCCCTGGCCGCCCATTCGATCGATCCATGGCCAGTGCGACGAGTCGAGCATCCCGTGGCGTCGCCGCACGGTAGCGCAGCCACGGAGCGATCGCGAGGATGCCACGCACGAGAAGAAGGACTGTGCCCGCGGCGCTCAGGAACGGGGCGACCAGCACGAAGACCTCGGTGCGCTGCCCGTACATGTCGAAGCCGATCGCTTCGCGCCACCCGGAGGTGAACGCGATGACTCCGCCCACCGTGCCGACGAGCAGGATCGCCGCGTACAGAAGCCCGAACCACGGGTTCCGGGGATGTCGCAACCCGTCGCGTGAGCGCTGTCGGGGCGGGCCGGGTGTCGTCACGGGGCGACCCGGCCGCCGCCCTCGAAGGCGGCGTGAGTGAGGGGCATGAGCGGCTTCCACGCCTCCTCCATCAGCTCGGCGACCATCTCGATCTCGCGCTGCGGGAACGACGGGAAGTGCGATTCGGGGCGCTTGGTGCGCAGCGACAGGAAGTTCATGAGCGACCGGGCGTTCATCGTCACGTACATCGAGGAGTACAGCGACAGCGGCAGCACGGTGCGGGCGACCTCGCGGGCGACGCCGGCATCCAGCTGCTTCTGGTACTCGGCGTAGGCGAACGTCGCGACCGCGCGCCCCGACTCGACCGCGAGAGCCGTCTGCTCGGGGGTGCCCGGGATGAAGTCGTACGCGCCGGGCTTTCCAACCTGAACCAGATTCCGCGACGGCGACGGCACGTAGAACACGGGACGCATCTCGCGGTAGCGGCCCGACTCCTCGTTGTAGGAGGCGATGCGGTGCCGCATGAACTCGCGGAAGACGAACAGCGGCGCCTGCACGTAGAACGTCATCGAGTTGTGCTCGAACGGCGAGCCGTGCCGGTCGCGCATCAGGAAGTTGATGAGCCCCTTGTCTTTCGACCCGGCGTCGACACCGGAGGCGGCATCTTCGAGGGTCTGCTCCCCCATCGTCGACACCCGGGCGGCGAACACCACGTCGGAGTCGTGGGCGCTGCTGCGCACCAACTCGACGGTCATGTCGGAACGGAACTCGATCTGGTAGTCAGCCTCAGGCACGGCCCTCACGATATCCGCCCGCGACGTATGACGGAGTGTGACAGGCCCGGGTGACGCGACCGGATCAGCTCACTACCTTCAGAGAGATGGATGCCGCACTGGTCACGCTCGCGCTGGGGAGCCTCGTGTTCGCCGCGACGCTGCTCGGCCTCTGGCACCGGGCGACCCAGGGCCGCGCCCGGACGGTTTCCGATACGCGCATCGTGAGCATCGACGGCGTCGCCCTCGGCGGCCGCGCGACACTTCTGCAGTTCTCGACCGAGGTGTGCGCCCCCTGCAAGTCGACGGCCCGCGTGCTCGACGATCTTGCCGCCCGCACCGAAGATGTCGCGCACGTCGACCTCGACGTGACCCACCGGCCCGAGCTGGCGTCGCGCTACCGGGTGCTGCAGACCCCGACGACGCTCATCCTCGACGCCGACGGCGCGGTGCGCGCGCGTATCGGCGGGGCCGTGCGACGGGATGTCGTGGTCGCCGAACTGGATCGAGTGCTCGCCCTCGAGCGGGTGCTCGCCGCATGACCGCTCCCGAAACCCCGCGGGGCATCGACCCCCGCGGATCGCGGTTCAGCGCCGGCATCACGGCGATCCTGTTGCTCGTCGTCATCGCGCTCGCACTGCTGGAGTTCGGCACCGCCGCGCTCATCCTGACGATCTACATCGCCGCGGTGTTCCTCTGGGGCGCCGTCGCGGGAGTACAGCGGCATCCCTACGGCCTGTTCTTCAAGAAGGTGCTGCGGCCGCGGCTGAAGCCTCCGGTCGACCTCGAAGACCCGGCTCCCCCGACCTTCGCGCAGGGCGTCGGCCTGTTCGTGACGGTCGTCGGCATCGCCCTGTACTTCATCGTCGGGCCGGTCGCACTCGTCATCGCCGGTGCCGCCGCGTTCGTCGCCGCCTTCCTCAACTCGGTGTTCGCCTACTGCCTGGGCTGCCAGATCTACCTCCTTCTGGCGCGCGCCGGCATCGTCGGTCGCAAGGGTGCCGCGGCCGCCTAGAAAACGTAGGCTCGGGTCATGGCATTGACTTCTGAAGCGACGACGCTGTGGTTCGGAGACCTGAAGAGCGGATCGGGCACGACGAGCCTCGATTCCTCGGACGCGGGTGAGTTCCCGGTCACCTGGCAGGCCCGGTCGGAGGGCGCTCCGGGCCGCACGAACCCCGAGGAGCTGCTCGGCGCCGCGCACTCGGCGTGCTACTCGATGGCGTTCTCGAAGGCGCTCGGCGAGGCGGGGCACGCCCCCGAAAGCCTGCAGGTGACCGCCGCCGTGACCTTCCAGCCCGGTGAGGGAATCACCGGCGTTCACCTGCTGGTGAGCGCCAAGGCTCCCGGTCTCGACCCGGTCGAATTCCAGCGGCTCGCCGAAGATGCCAAGGCGAACTGCCCGGTGTCGAAGGCGCTCACCGGCACCACGATCACCCTCGAGGCGAGCCTGGCCTAGGCCGGGCCGCTCAGATTCGGGACGCACCGTTGAGTCGAATCGTCGTCTCCGGCGCGTCCGGACTGATCGGGCGCCCCCTCGTGCGCGACCTGCGCGCCGGCGGTCACCAGGTGACCACTCTGGTGCGTCACGCTCCGAAGGGTCCGGACGAGGTCCGGTGGGATCCAGATTCCGGCGGGCTCGACGCACGCGCGCTGGAGGGTGCCGACGCGGTCATCAACCTTTCGGGGGCGTCGATCGCCCGCATCCCGTGGACGACCTCCTATCGTCGCGAACTCGTGTCGTCGCGCATCACTACCACGCGCCTGCTTGCCGAGACGATGGCGGGCATGTCGACGCCCCCGGCGACGTTCCTCAGCGGGTCCGCGATCGGCTTCTACGGCGACCGACCCCGAGTGCGACTCGACGACGACTCGCCGCGCGGCGACGGCTTCGTGCCCGACCTCGTACTCGCCTGGGAACAGGCGGCCGCACTCGCCCCACCGCAGACCCGGGTCGTCGCACTGCGCACGAGCGTCGTCGTCGCGAAGTCGGGCGGGCTGGCCCCGGTGCGGCTGCTCACCGCCTTCGGCCTCGGTGCGCGATTCGGATCGGGGCGGCAGTTCTGGCCGTGGATCTCACTCGACGACGAGGTGCGCGCGATCGTGCACCTGCTGTCGTCGTCGATCTCGGGACCCGTCGTGCTCGCGGGCCCGACCCCGGCGACGGCCGACGAGATCACGCAGGCCTACGCCGACATCCTGAAACGGCCACGGTGGCTGCCGGTTCCTGCCTGGGCAATCCGACTTGGGCTGGGTGAGGCAGGGCAGCGGCTGCTGCTCGACGACATGCAGGTGCAGCCCGTGCGACTCGCCGCGGATGGCTTCGAGTGGCGGCACCGTACGGCGCGCGACGCGATCCGGGCGGCTCTGGGCCGATGACGACCCCGACATCCCGACGCCTCGGCCTCATGGTCGACCGTGCCCTCCCGCCGGAGCGGCTGCCCGGCCTCGCGACCGACGCCGAGCGACTCGGTGCCGACGAGCTGTGGCTCGTCGAAGACCTCGGCTGGGCCGGCGCGATCGCCACCATCGGCACGGCCCTCGCGGTGACGACGCGCCTGCACGTGGGGATCGGCATCATCCCCGCTCCGCTGCGCAACCCTGCGGTGCTGGCGATGGAGCTGGCCGCCCTCGAGCGGCTCAACCCCGGGCGGCTGATCGCGGGCATCGGCCATGGCGTGACCGAATGGATGGCGCGGATCGGCGTGAGCACGCCGTCGCCGCTCGCGCTTCTGGAGGAGACGTTCGTCGCCGTGCGCACGCTGCTCGCCGGCGAGGAACTCACCCTCGACGGCCGGGCGGTGCACGTCCGTGACACGCGGCTCGTGCATCCGCCCGCCCGGGTTCCCCCGCTGATCGCCGGGGTGAAGGGGCCGAAGTCGCTGGAACTCGCGGGACGAATCGCCGACGGCACCCTGCTCGCCGAAGGCAGCGGGGCGGCGCACATCGTCGAGGCTCACGCCGCGGCAGCACGCGGGGGTGGCGGTTCCGGATACGAGGTCAGCATCTTCGTACACCTGGCGATCGACGACGACCCGGCGCGTGCCCGAACCCTTGTCGTTCCCGCCGCAGCTGATGCCGCCAGCTTCCTTGGCATCCCGATCGATGAGGCGACCGTTGCCGCCGGTTCGCCGGCCGACGCCGCTGCGACCGTGACTGCCCTCTGGGATGCCGGGGCCGCATCCGTCATCGTGCGCCCGGTGGGCGACGACCCGATCGGGCAGTTCGAGCGACTCGTTGCCGCTCTCAGCCCGCGCGGCTGAGAGCAATCGCCTGACGGGTGGCCCAACGCGCGCGGCGCCGGTCGCCGGCGGCGTCGTAGGCGAGGCCGAGCCGGAACCAGGTGCGCCAGTCGTCGGGAGCCGCTTCGGTCGCCGCCTGGTATGCCGGGAACACCGCGGCGGCGGCGGCCGGGTCGATCCGCCCGCTCGGACGGAGCGGGAGTTCGCCGTTGGGCAGCCCACCCTCGGCGTCGAGTAGCACGCCGAGCCGTTCGGCCCGCACGGCGAACAGCACCTCGGCGACGAGAGCCCAGCCCGCGATCAGCGGCAGGATGAAGAGGGCGATTCCGAGGGAGACGGCGACCGGTTCGCCGACACCGATCAACACCAATCCGTACCTGATCGCGAAGACCAGGTAAAGGGCCAGAAGTGCCACCATGACGGCGACGGCGGCCTTGGTGCGCATAGCTAGGATCACAGCCCGAGCAGCGCGCCGAGCCCGACGACGAGTCCGGATCCGGGGGTCGCGGCGGCGAGGGCCAACAGGATGCCGGGCTCGTACGACTCATCCGACAGCGTCTCGTGCACGATCCGCACGGTCTCGCCCGCGCCGCCCAGGACGACTTCCTGCCGCGCGCTGATCCCCGACATCCGCATCGAGTGCACCGGCACGTTCGCGACCTGCTGACCGCGGGCGCGCTGGTCGGCGTGCGGTGCGGCGACAGGACCGAGCTCGGAGCGTGCGGCGGCGATCAGCTCGGCGGTGCGGATGGCGGTGCCCGACGGCGAGTCGGTCTTGCCCGCGTGGTGGGCCTCGATGATCTCGATCGACTCGAAGTGCGGGGCGGCGAGTTCGGCGAAGCGGGTCGCGAGGGCCGAGCCGAGCGAGAAGTTCGGAATGAACAGCGCCGTCAGCCCCGGATCGGCGGCGATGCGGGCGGCGACGGGGGCGATGCGGTCGGTCGTCCACCCCGAGGTGCCGACGACGATCGGGATGCGACGGTCGAGCGCCGCCTCGACGACACCCGGCGAGACGGCCGGCGCGCTCACGTCGATGACGACGTCGGCGCCATCGAGCTGGTCGAACGAGTCGCCGCGCCCGATGCGCGCGTGCACGTCGAAGTGGTCGCCCGCAGTGAGCAGCCGGTCGATGAGGCCACCCATTCGGCCCGGAGAACCGACGATCGCGACAGAGGTGACCATGCCCCTCAGCTTAGGGTTGGGGCGTGCTCGACTTCGTTCCGACCCCGACGGATGCGCCGGTCGCCGACGAGCTGCTCGGCGAGTACTTCACCAGCCGCGAACTCGGGATGCCCGGCTACCGCACGTTCCGGCCGGCGCCCGAGTTGTTCGTGCCGCCCGCCGGAGTGTTCCTCGTTGCCGAGATCGACGGCTCCGCGATCGGCTGCGGCGGCATCCGCATGCTCGCGCCCGACCGAGCCGAGGTGAAGCACCTCTGGGTGCGGCCCGCCGCCCGCGGCACCGGCCTCGGCCGCGCGCTGCTGATGGAGTTGGAGCATCGCGCCGCCGAACTCGGGGCGACCGAGATCGTGCTCGATACCCACGAGCGTCTCGAAGCCGCGCAGGCGCTCTACCGTTCATCGGGGTACAGCGATGTCGAGCCCTACAACGACAATCCCAACGCGACGCACTGGTTTCGCAAAGGTCTCGACACGCCGCGCTGACGCGCGGCTACTCGACCACCGACACGGACACGCCGCGCTGACGCGCGGCTACTCGACGACAAAGGGGGGCTGGTCAGTAGGGCTGGGCGACGGTGAGGCCGGTGCGGAGCTCGGGGGCGAGGTGGCCGAGGTCGTTGTGGGTCACCAGTACGGGCGGCTTGGCCGAACGCACGCGGATGATCGTGAGGCCGCAGTTCGCCTGATTGACACCGAGCCAGCGCCAGGTGGGCGCCCCGAAGGTCTCGCGCACGAACCAGCCGATCACGAAGTTGTGGGTGATGAGCAGGTCGTGGCGGTCGCGGCCGGAGGGCGGCGTCATCCACTCGGCGAGCGCGTCGGCCATCTGCGCCTCGCCGGCCGCGATCTCTTCGGCGGTGACTCCCCCGAAGAACGGCTCGAACGCGTGCGGGAGATCGTGCGTCGGACCCGACGGGATGCAGTCCATCAGCAGCGCCGAGGGCTGCGGCTCGAGGGCGGGCAGGCGCTCGGTCATGATGCGTGCGGTCTCCTGCGCCCGCTGAAGCGGTGAGGTCCACGCCCCCGAGAACGGAACGCCCCCGAGGCGCTCGGCGAGAGCGTTCGCCTGACGCACGCCCCGCGCACTCAGCGGTCCGTCGGGCAGGCCGTGTTCGGCATCCTGCTGCTCGCCGTGGCGCACGAGGTACAGATAGCGGGAAGACAATGCGGCTCCTTGGAACTGATGAGAATCAGGCGGCGACGGCAGCGCCGTCGAGACCCGTGAGAGATGCCGGGTCGACCGCACCGACGGCGGCGACCGAGAGCGGGCGAGCCGCGAGTTCGGCGGCGAGGTCACGCACGGCGTCGGGGGTGACCGATGCGATGCGTCGCAGCGTCTCGTCGAGATCGGTGAACTCCCCCGTCGTGAGCTCCGAGCGTCCGAGACGCGTCATGCGGGTGTCGGAGTCTTCGAGCGCCAAGGCGGATGCACCACCGAGCTGCCCCTGGGCGCGGGCGAGCTCCTCGTCGGTGATGCCGCCATCCGCGAGCCGCCGGAACTCGTCGAGCATGAGACCCGCGACCTGCGGGGCGCGCTTCGGGGAGCATCCGGCGTAGAGGCCGAGCACGCCGGCATCGGAGTACGACGCCGCGAACGAGTACACCGAGTATGCGAGGCCGCGCTTCTCGCGGATCTCTTGAAACAGCCGCGACGACATCCCGCCACCGAGCACCGAGTTGAGCACGGTGAGCGCGGGCCGACGCTCGTCGGCCGCGTGGAGCCCGGCGACCCCGAGCAGCAGGTTGGCCTGCTCGAGCGGCCGGTCGACGACGACCAGCGGGCTGCCGCGGTCGACCGCGTCGAGCTTCGGATCACGGCGAGCCACCGGATGCGCGGGCAGGTGCAGATTCCAGCCTGCGGTTTCCAGCGCGGCGACCGTCCAGCCGACGAGCTCGTCGTGATCGACGGCACCGGCGACCGAGATCACCAGATCTTGCGGCCGGTAGTTGGCGCGGTAGTGCTCCCAGACCGCCTCACGGGTGACGGCGGTGATCGCCTCCGGATTTCCGCCGATCGGGCGACCGAGGTCGTGGGCGCCGAAGACGGCCTCGAAGAAGCGTTCTGACACGACATCCGACGGGTCATCGTCGGCCATCGCCAGCTCTTCGAGGATGACGCCGCGTTCGCTCTCGAAGTCTTCAGGAACCAGAAGCGACGACGTGAACATGTCGGCCAGCACGCGCACCGCCATCGGCAAGTCGATGTCGCGCACCTTCGCGTAGTAGCAGGTGTACTCCTTCGCCGTCATCGCGTTGTGCTCTCCGCCGACAGCATCGAACGAGACGGCGATGTCGAGGGCGGTGCGGGAGGTCGTGCCCTTGAACAGCAGGTGCTCGAGAAAGTGGGTCGACCCGTAGGTCACCGGCACCTCGTCGCGTGATCCGACAGCCACCCAGAACCCCACGGTCGCACTTTGCGAGCCGGGCACCTGCTCGCTGAGGATGCGCACCCCGCTCGGCAGGATGGTTCGCCGAACGCGCGACCCACCGGATGCGGCGATCTCCAGCTCGGGCAGGTCGAGCGGGAACGCAACGGCGCCGTTCATCCCGTCGAGCCTAAGTCATGCGCATGGCGCACCGACGACACCCCCCGAACTGGAGAGGAGGACAGACAACTCTGTCTGTCCTCCTATGTTATTCTGGCGTCAGTAAGGTCCACTCCCCCGGGTGGATCTGAGGTCCGCGGGACCGGCCCGAACGTTCCCGCGGACGGGTCGTGTTCGCTCCCCCCGGCGGGCACGGCCCCTTCCCGTTTCATCCGGCACCACCCCGAACGACCGAGAGCAGCCCGTGTCCATCGACATCGAACCGCCCCTGACATCGCTGCCCGAGGCGCCCGCAAAACTCCGCATCCTGCTGACTGCCGACGAACTCTTCTACGACGAAGGCATCCGTTCCGTCGGGGTCGATCGCCTCATCGCGACGGCCAACGTCACCAAGGCCACGTTCTACAAGCACTACGGCTCGAAAGACCGGGTCATCACGGCGTATGTCGGGTACCGGCACCGCCAGATCGCCGAAGCATTCGCCCAACTCGCGGAGGCCACCACGACCCCGACCGCGACATTGACGGCGCTGCGGGACTCGATCCTCGACGAGATCGCAGCACCCGGGTTTCGCGGTTGCCCGTTCATCAACGCCGCCGCGGAGTTCTCCGACCCCCAGCATCCGGTTCGCGTCGCCGTCCGGGAGCACCGGGAGTGGTACGGCACCGTTCTCGAACGACTCACTCGCGCCCTCGGCCATCCGATGCCCGGTGAAGCCGCCGACGAGCTGGTGCTCGCACGTGACGGGGCGATGAGCGGCGGCTACGCGGGCGACCCGATCGCCGCTTCGACGGCGCTGACCCGCACGTTCGATCGGATCCTGGCCGAAGCCACCGCCTGACCCTTAGCACCGACGGGGCGTCCCCCGGAAGAGGGGACAAGGCCGGTTGAACGCCGATAGGCTCGGGGCGCTCGGCAACCCCTGCCGGGTCTCACAGGAAGGTTTCACGCCGTGGAGATCACTTTCGCCATCGAGCTCAGCCTGATGTTCTTCATCGCCGCCATCGGCGGCATCCTTGCCCTCATCGACGGGATCACCCGAGCGCGGGGCGGAGCTGCCCTGCTCGCGATCCTTCAAATCATCGTCGCAGTGCTGTTCCTCATCTCGCTGTTCGTGCGCGGCATTCCGCTGACCGTCGGCGAGCTCGAGTTCACCACCCCTCTGCTCGGGTTCATCCTGGTGATCATCCTGCTCATCCAGTTGGCCTTCCGCGCCGGAGTGCGCCGCGGCGGGGTGGCCATCACCCTGATCGCGATCATCCTGCTGGTGATCTGGTTCGTGTTCGGCCTGGGTGCCCGCATCGACCTCTACGTGCCGGGCGTCACCGGCTGACCCTCGTCGGGAGTCTCGGCCGCGCGGTCAGGAACTCGCGCGGTCGAGGCTCATCAGCTCCGACCGGCTGAGGTGCACGTCCACCGCCGCGACGAGATCGAACACCTGGTCGACCGCGCTCGCCGACACCACCGGGGCGACGACGTTCGGCTTGCTCAGCAGCCACGCGAGCGCGATGGTCGCCGGCGGCGAGTCGTGGTCGGCCGCGACGGCATCGAGAGCCTGAAGCACCCGCAGCCCCGAGCGATTGAGGTACCGGCGCACCTCGGCCCGGCGGTTGCCGTCGAGGTCGGCCTTCGAGCGGTACTTGCCGGTGAGGAAGCCGCTCGCGAGCGCGAACCGCGGCATCACGCCGAGAGCGAGGTCGGCGGCGACGCGCGCCAAACCCTCCTCGTACTCGCGCCGGAACACCAGGCTGTACTGGTTCTGTAATGCCACCATCTGGGCCACGCCGAGTTGCGCTGACGCAATCCGCGCCTCCATCAGCCGGCTGCCGGTGTGGTGGGAGCCGCCGAAGTAGCGCACCTTGTCCGACCGAACGAGTTCGTCGACCGCCAGCAACGTCTCTTCGAAGGGCACGTCAGGATCGTCGATGTGCAGGTAGAGCAGGTCGATGCGGTCGGTGCGCAGACGGCGCAGCGACGCCTCGACGGCCGCCGTGACCGCACGGGCCGACAGCCCGGGGTGGTCGGCACTCTTGCCGACCTTCGTGGCGAGCACGATGTCGTCACGTGCCGCCCGGGCGCGCATCCAGTTGCCGATGATGATCTCGCTGCGTCCTCCGGCGTACGAGTCGGCGGTGTCGATGAAGTTGCCGCCATGCGCCACATAGGAATCGAGTACCCGGTCGCTCTCGGCCGCATCGGCGGTCCAGCCGAAGACGTTGCCGCTCAACGCAACGGGAAAGACCTGCAGGTCGGAGAGCCCGATGCGGCGACGCGGTACCGGGGTCGAGCCCACGATCGCGCGGGTCTGCTCCGTGGTGATGCGCGGCTGCTGTGCCGGGGTGGGGGATGTCGTGACGGCGACCGGCGGTCTGGCCGCAGGAGCACTCTGCTCGCTCATCTGGCGCCTCCTCGACCCCGCTCACTTGCAATGTGCCGTCTGCGGGTGCGGCGTGTGCTGAGCAAAGGTTAACGCTGATCGAGCGCCGCACCCCGGTGACGTGGCCGAATTGTTACGACTCCGTCCACCCCCCGTTCGCGGTACCCGGGATGAACTTCTCGGCAAATCGCTGTCAAGCCCTCCCGTTCCTCGCAAGGTGGACGTAACGTGAGTCTCGCGCGGATCGCGTTTCGCATCCGGAGCCGGATCGTCCACAGCGCACGGGTCGGCCATCGCACCTCACTTGAAGGGCCCGCGACTCCACTCGATGACGAGCGGGGTCGCGGCCCTTCGCCAAGAGGCTCAGGCGGATGCGGCGTCGAGCGACGCGATCTGCTGCCGGGTCAGTCCGATCGTCGAACTCAGCAGGCCGACGTCGAGCGTGTCGACGCTATAGGCGCGCACCACAGCCGCGGTGATTCCCGGCTTCGACAAGACCCAGGCGAGCGCGACCGTCGCGAGGGTGGTCTCGTGCTCATGCGCCACCGCGGTGAGGGCGGTCAGCACCCGTTCACCGCGCCGGCCGATGTGTTGCAGAGCCCCGTCCGACAGCCCGTTCGGCGGCACATCGTCAGCACTGCGGATGTCGCCGGTCAGGAATCCGGCCGCCAGCGGCAGCCGCGCGAAAACCGCGAGGCCCTGCTCGGCGGCGAGAGGGAGCATCTCCTCTTCCATCGCCCGACGGGTCATCAGGTTGTACTCACCGAGCACAGCCCGGAAGGTCGGAAAGCTCGCCGGAGCGGTCCACTCGTTGAGTTCCCGCACCCGCGATGCCTCGAAGTGCGCCGCGGAGAGAAACCGCACCTTGCCGGCGCGGATGAGCCGGTCGACCGCCTCGAAGGCTTCGATCGGGTCTTCCGGCAGCAGGTCGCCGTCGTAGGAGAGGAAGTCGATGTAGTCGGTTCCCAGCCGCTCGAGCGAGGCATCCACCGAATTCTCGATCTGGTGGCGCCCCAATCCGGGGCGATCCGGATGCCGTCCCACCTTGGTGGCGACGAGCACCGACGAGCGGTCGACGGTCTTCAGCCACCGGCCGATCATGAACTCGCTGCGGCCCGCCGCATAGTGGTCGGCGGTGCTCACGAGCGTGCCGCCCGCGTCGGAGAACCGGCCGAGCACCTCGCCGGCTCGCTCGACGCCGGTGACCCATCCGAGCACACTGCCGTCGAACCCGATCGGAAAGGTGCGCAGACCGGTGGTGCCCACCTCGCGGGGGGTGAGCACGCTCGCCGAAGTCGGGGCGGTAGTCGGGTCTATCGTCACCCGTCGAAAATACCGGCGGGGTCTCATCGATGCACCGGGTTGACATCCACCCAACGTTCCGGGAGCGTCAGGCGTCGAAGTAGGTAAGGGCCCATCCGGGTCGAGAGGATGCCATGACGAACGCAACCACCGCCCCGGCCCCAAGCCGCCACCGTTCGCTCGCCTGGTGGCTCGCCCCGACGGGCGTGTTCGCCGTCGTCGCAATCGGCATCCTCTGGGCGATCCCACGCCCCGCGCAGATGTGCATCATGATCTACCCGCCGCCGCCCGAGTGCTCGACCGGCGGCGACCCGTCGACGGTCATCGTGTTCCTCGTGCTGATCGTCGCGCTCTACGCCGCGATCGTGACCTGCGCACTCCTCGTGCCGGCGCGGCTGCGGCTGCTCGTGCTCGGTCTGTTGTCGGGCGCACTGGTGCTGGTGTTCCTGGTCGGTCTCGCCGCGACGCTCGCCGCCTCCGCCGGCCCGACGTACTACTACTGAGCCGGCGCACGAAACGACGGATGCCGCCCCCGCGTGAGCAGGGACGGCATCCGGTTACCTGAGGCGGATCAGCCTTCGGCGGGTGCTTCGGGGCCGTCGGATGCGGCGACCGACGACTCGGTGTCGCCGCCCTCGGCGACGGCACCCTCGACCTCGTCGACGACCGGGGCGAGGCTCAGCTTGCCCTTGTCATCCATCTTGGTGATCTCGACCGTGATCTTCTGGCCGACCGAGAGCACGTCTTCGACGTTCTCGACCCGCTTGCCGCCGGCGAGCTTGCGCACCTCGGAGATGTGCAACAGCCCGTCTTTACCCGGCATGAGCGAGACGAACGCACCGAAGGTCGCGATCTTGACGACCGTTCCGACGAAACGCTCCCCCACCTCGGGGTTGATCGGGTTGCCGATCGCGAGCACCTGGGCGCGCGCGGCCTCGGCCGACGGACCGTCGACGGCGCCGATGTACACGGTGCCGTCTTCCTCGATCGAGATGTCGGCCCCGGTGGCGTCCTGGATCGCGTTGATCGTCTTGCCCTTCGGGCCGATCAGCTCGCCGATCTTGTCGACCGGGATGTTGACGCTGATCACGCGCGGGGCGGTGGCAGCCATCTCGTCGGGTCCGTCGATCGCCTGGTTGATCACCGCGAGGATCGCCGTGCGAGCCTCCTTGGCCTGCTTGAGCGCACCGTCGAGCACCGACGACGGCAGACCCGCCAGCTTGGTGTCGAGCTGGATGGCCGTGATGAAGTCCGACGTGCCGGCGACCTTGAAGTCCATGTCGCCGAGCGCGTCTTCCGCACCCAGGATGTCGGTCAGCGCCGCGTAGCGGGTCTCACCGTCGACCTCGTCGGAGATGAGACCCATCGCGATGCCCGCGACCGGGGCGCGCAGCGGCACACCGGCGTTGAGCAGCGACAGCGTCGAGGCGCAGACCGAACCCATCGAGGTCGAGCCGTTCGACCCGAGGGCCTCGGAGACCTGACGGATCGCGTAGGGGAAGTCCTCACGCGGCGGCAGCACCGGCACGAGGGCGCGCTCGGCGAGGAAGCCGTGCCCGATCTCGCGACGCTTCGGCGAACCCACCCGGCCGGTCTCACCGGTCGAGTAGGGCGGGAAGTTGTAGTGGTGCAGGTAGCGCTTCTTCTTGACCGGCGCGAGCGAGTCGATCTGCTGTTCCATCTTGAGCATGTTCAGCGTGGTGACGCCCAGAATCTGGGTCTCGCCGCGCTGGAAGATCGCCGAGCCGTGCACGCGCGGGATGACCTGAACCTCGGCGTCGAGCGCACGGATGTCGCTCAGGCCGCGGCCGTCGATGCGGATGCCGTCGGTCAGCACGCGGGTGCGCATGACCTTCTTGCTGACCGACTTGTAGGCGGCGCTGACCATCGGCGGAACCTCGCCGCTCAACTGGCCCGCTTCGACCTTCTCGTTGATCGCGGTCTTGACGCGCTCCTTGAGGGCGTCGTCGGCGTTCTGCCGCTCCTGCTTGTCGGCGATCTGGTAGACGCCCTTGAGCTCGTCGTAGGCGAGCTCGGCGACGGCGTTGTACGCCTCGTCGGAGTACGGCGGGAAGAGGGTGAACTCCTGGATCGGCTTCGCCGACTGCGCCGCGAGTTCCTGCTGCGCCTTGATGAGCTGCTTCAGGAACGGCTTCGCCGCCTCGAGACCCTGCGAGACGACGGCCTCATCGGGCTTGATCGCACCGGAGCGGATCAGCTCCCAGCTGCCTTCGGTCGCTTCGGCCTCGACCATCATGATCGCGACATCCTCGTTGCCATTGGCATCTGTGACGAGGCGACCCGCGACCGTGAGGTCGAACACCGCGTCGGCCAGCTGGCTGAACTTGGGGAACGCGACCCACTGGCCGTCGATGAGGGCGAGGCGGATGCCGCCGACCGGTCCGTAGAACGGCAGGCCGGAGATCTGCGTCGACGCCGAGGCCGCGTTGATCGCGAGGGCGTCGTAGAACTCGTCGGGCGCGATGCTCAGCACCGTGATGACGATCTGCACCTCGTTGCGCAGACCCTCGACGAAGGTCGGACGCAGCGGGCGGTCGATGAGGCGGCAGACGAGGATGGCCTCGGTCGAGGGGCGACCCTCGCGACGGAAGAACGAACCGGGGATCTTGCCGGCGGCGTACGAGCGCTCTTCGACATCCACCGTCAGCGGGAAGAAGTCGAACCCGTCACGCGGGTGCTTGCCGGCGCTCGTCGCGCTCAGGATCATGGTGTCTTCGTCGAGGTACGCGGCGACCGCGCCCTGCGACTGCTGCGCGAGCCGACCGGTTTCGAACCGGACGGTGCGCGTGCCGAACTTGCCATTGTCGAGAATGGCTTCGGCGAACTTGATTTCGGGACCCTCCAAGGGATCCTCCTTCGTTGGTTGAGTAGCCCGCGTTCGCGGGCGTGTCGAAACCAAGAGCAGGACACGCTGAACTGCTTTCAGGCTGTTCTGGCCAACAGTAGAAGTGCTCCGACGCGTCTGCTTCGGAAGACCACCACCGGTGACCAGCGCTGTGCCCCTCTGGGCACTGCGCCAAAAAGGCGCAGCGTGCCGGCCTGCTCCGGGTATCGGCTGCCGTTTGACAGCCTCGGGAATCCTACCAGTTGACTCTCAGATCCCGGCCTGGACATCCCCCTACGGCGGGTCTTGACTGGAGACATCCGCGTCATCCCTCGATCGAAGGAGATCTCATGACCACCGTCGCCCGCGTCACCACCATCACCGCACGCAGCACGAAGAGCTTCGAAGACGCCGCCAACGAAGGCGTCGCCCGCGCCAACAAGACGCTCCGCAACGTCTCGGGCGCCTGGGTGAAGGAACAGAAGATCGAGGTGACCGACGGCGCCATCACCGCGTGGCAGGTGACGTTGGAAGTGACCTTCGTTCTCGACGACTGATCAGCCGCCGATCCGAGTCATCCCGGGCGCGTCGCACTTCGTCGTCGCCGAACAGCCGGAAGCCTTCGCGGCGCTCATCCGAGCGGCGCACGCGGGGGCCTGACAGCTCACCCGGGCAGCACCCAGCGCCGCGCGGCGAGCCCGTTTAGGCTTGATTCATGGCAACCCGCGAGCTGACCGCCGAGAACTTCGAGTCGACGATCCTGACGCCCGACGCCGAGTCGGGCATCGTGCTCGTCGACTTCTGGGCCGAGTGGTGCGGGCCGTGTCGCGCCTTCGCCCCGATCTACGGTGCCGCCGCGACCGACAACCCGGATGTGGTTTTCGCCAAGGTCGACACCGAGGCGAACCCCGACCTGTCGGGTGCGATGAACATCCGGTCGATTCCGACGCTCATGATCTTCCGCGACGGCATCGGGGTGTTCTCCCAGGCCGGCGCCCTGCCCCGTCCCGCACTCGATGACCTGCTCCGCCAGGTGCGTGCCCTCGACATGGATGACGTACGCGCCGAGATCGTGAAGCAGCAGGCCGCCGCGTCGGCACCCTAAGCACGACACCGTAAGCTCACGGGTCATGGACGACAAGCCGGCCGACACCTCCGCTTCGGAAGAGACGAAGCGCAAGTTCCGCGAGGCGCTCGAGCGCAAGAAGAAGAGCGCGCAGGACCGCCCCGGCCACCTCGAGGGGGGTTCCGCGATCCACGGCACCCACGGCGCTGCGGGGAACAAGCGGGAGTTCCGCCGCAAGAGCGGCTGACTCTGCTGCCGACCCGTGACGTGGGCGGAGCCCGCGCAGTACAGTCGTGCCATGTCTGACACGACGAGTTCTGAGCCCGCTGTTCCCGCCTCCACGACCCCGGCCGAGCCGGTCGCCGTCACCGAACCTGCGACCGACACCGCTGCCGAGGCGACGTACGTCGCACCCTCCGCGCCGGTCGAGAAGAAAAAGCGCGGCGTCGGAGCCTGGTCGTTCGTTCTCGGCCTGCTCACCGCCCTCGGCGACCTCGCCTTCCTCATCTTCGTGATCGTCGTGCTCGTCGGCGCGATCAGCGCCTTCACGAGCGGCGACATCTCCGGTGTGACGACCGCACTCGGCGCCGCCGGCCTCACGATCGCCGCCTTCTTCATCTTCTTCGGCGGGTTCTTCACGGGTGGTCTCGCGGCCCTTCTCGGCCTGATCGCCCTCGTCACGGGTCGCGGTCGCGTGCTCGGTGTCTTCGGGCTGCTGTTCGGTGCGGCGGCGATCGCCGTGCGACTGCTGCTGTTGTCGTCGGGCCAGTTCGTTCCCGAATTCGGGTGAGGCGCCCCCTCCCTGACGTCGGAGATCGTGCCTAGCCTGAACTCGTGGACCTGACGACACTGACCTCGGCCATCAGGGGCGCGGTACTCACCCCGGGCGACGACGCCTACCTCGAGGCGGCGACCGTCGTGAAGGGTCCGGGCAGCCCCGCGGCCGTCGTGAGACCGGCGGATGCGGCCGACGTCGCGGCGTCCGTGGCCTTCGCCCGCGACGAGGGGCTCGTACTCTCGGTGCGCAGCGGCGGCCACGACAGCCTGGGGCGATCGACGAACGACGGCGGTCTGGTCATCGACCTGCGCTCGATCGCCGACATCTCGGTCGAGGGCGACCTCGTGACGATCGGCGGAGGCGCCCGCTGGGGCGACGTGGCGGCGGCGCTCGCCCCTCACGGCCTCGCGATCTCGTCGGGTGACACCACGACGGTCGGCGTCGGGGGTCTCACCCTCGGCGGGGGCGTCGGCTGGTTCGTGCGACTGTGGGGCCTCGCGATCGACAGCCTGGTGAGCGCCGACGTCGTACTCGCCGACGGCCGCGTGGTGACCGCGAACGAGACATCCGAACCCGATCTGTTCTGGGCGATCCGCGGCGGTGGCGGCAACTTCGGGGTGGTCACCCGCTTCACCTTCCGGGCGCACCCGCTGCCCGACGGTGTCGTGTCGGGCGCGATCGAGCTCTCCCCCGACGCCGACCTCGCGAACGTGTTCACAGCCTGGCGGGATGTCGTGCGCGCCGCCCCCGAGCAGCTCACGACGACCTACCTGGGCATGCCGGCCTTCGGCGAGATGCCGGCTTCGTCGCAGATCGTCTTCGTCTGGGCCGGCGGAGACGTCGATTCGGCGGCCGAGGCGACCGCCGCGCTGCTGGACATTCCCGGGGTGACCGGGCACACCATCGCACCAATGCCCTACGCCGACGTGTTGATGGACGAGCAGCCCGACGCCGCCGAGGTCGGCTCGCCGGCGATCGCGATGGTCGACGACAACGGTTTCGCCGCGCGGTTCGACGACGAGCTGATCGCCGAACTCGCCGCGGTGAAAGGCGAACTCGGCGAGACGGTGCTGATGGTGCGGTTGCTCGGCGGCGCGTACGGACGGGTCGCGCCCGAGGCGACAGCGTGGGGGTACCGCGACACCGAAGCGTGGATCATCTCAGTCGCGTTCTACCCCGAGGGGGAGGTCTTCGACACACAGGCGCCGCGTGCCCGCGCACTCTGGTCACGGCTCGACCCGTGGCTGGCGGGGATGTACGGCAACTTCTCGAGCCTCACCGACCCGGTCGAGCGGATGTACCCGCCGGCGACGCTCGCCCGGTTGCGCTCGATCAAGGCGGCCTACGACCCGGCCAACCTCTTCCACCGCACGTACAACATCCGGCCCTGATCTCGACACGCGGCCTCCGGCCGCTACTCGATCACCGAATCAGTGGTCGGCGAGCACGATGATCTTGTCGCCGGGGGCGAAGATGCGCTTCTCGGTCTTCGTCGGATTCACCGTGACGCCGTAGTCATACTCGCTAGTGCGGGCGAACTCGTCCAGCCGGTAGCCGATCGCCGTCTCGCCGCGGCGACGTGCCGCCTCAAGCACGGCGTAGAAATCCGTCTCGGAGCCAGGGGTGACGTAGAGGTCCGCGGAGCGCAGATAGATCTCGGCTCCCGATGAGGCGAACAACTCGTCGAAGACATCCGTCAGTCGCTTGTTCTCGCTGAGCTGCGAGAGCATCAGGCTGATGAGCTGATCGCTGACGATGAAGTCGTCGGCTTGGGTCACCTCGGCGAGCTCGCGGTTGCGGTCGTCGATCATCTCGCTGACGACGTTGAGGTTGGAACCCTTCTTCACAGCGATGTCGCGCAGGTGCAACAACGTGATGAGGGTCTTCGCGTCGGCACGCTGCGCGGGCAGCGTCTCCTTTGCGGCGAGCACGATGATGTGATCGAACCCATGCACGTAGAGCGCGTCGAGCACCGCCCGGCTCGTCGGATCGCCGCGCTGGAATGACACGTCGAGGTTGAGGAGACCGTCGAAGCCGGGCTCGTCGACATCGGCCACGATGGTGACCCGCGAGCGGGCCGTCGAGTAGCCGTCAAGCTCGGCCAGCATCAACTTGAGGCCCTCGTTGTGGCCGAGCACGAGGGTCGCTTCCGGCATCGCGGGCTCGACCGTCGAGTCGCTCACCGCGCCGAGGTCGGGGGTTCCCGGTTCGGCCAGCTCGACCGCGGCGTCATCTTCGGCGATCACGATGATCAAGTCGCCGGCTGCGAGCGTGGTGTCGGCGGGCGGGTTGAGCGTCACCTTGCCGCCCCGCACGAGCCCCATCACCGCCGACGTCGCGAACGCGAGCTGGGCGTCGAAGTAGCTCTTGCCCACGAGTCTCGGTTGTTCGGTGAAGTAGATCTCGGCACCGTCGAAGTCGAGCAGCTCGGAATAGACGACCGAGAGCCCGCTCTGTCGGCAGGTCTGCACGGTGATGCGGCTGATCAGCTCGGTCGACAGCACCCAGTGCGCCTCGTCGCGACCGACGAGCGTCGCCGCCTCGAGGTTGCCGGGATGCTGCAACTCGCCGACGATGTGGTAACTACCAGCTTTGCGGCGTGGGTTGTTGGTGACCGCGAGCGCCGTCTTGATGACGGTGGAATCCGGGTCGTCGGCGTCGTCGGGGGCGAGCACGATGATGCTGCGCGCGGTGTGCGGGTTGGCCACCTCGAGCTCGGCGAGATTCATCGGGTCACCGGAGCGCACGATGATCCTTGTCTTGCCGGTGTCGCCGACCTGAGCCTTGATGTCGTCTTCCATCTCGACCTTGTCGCGGTCGGCCAGGATCACGATCGCGCTCTTGCCGCGCGACAGGTTCGCGGTGGAGATCTCGCGGATGATCGGGAAGACCTTGGTGCTCCAACCCAGGATCAGGGTGTGGTCGTGCTCGAGCACGCGGGAGCGCCCCTTGCGCAGCTCTTCGACCTTGCTGTCGAAGGCGCCCGACACGATGCCGATGAGGCTCGCGACGATCACCAGCCCGCCGATGGTGACGATCAGCATCATGATGCGGAACGGCCACTCCTGGTCGCCGCCCATCGTGCCGGGGTCGAGGGTGCGCATGAGGCTGCGCCAGATGAGGTCGAGCGGAGTCTGCGACTCCTCGCCGAGGTTGCCCGTATCGCCGATGAGGGTGAGGACGATCCACGCGATGGTGCCGAGTACGGCGACGAATGCGATGGTGGCGATGCCGAGCAGCGCCATGAGCGCGATCGGCCCCCGCGCCATCCAATTGTCGAACCAGTAACGCAGGCGTTCCCCGGCGGTGGGTGTCGTGCTCATTCGGTCCTCCTGGAGCGGGTGAGTGAACACTAGCGGGAAGCGGAGTGACCTAGGGTGCGTCTGGCTCGGCCTCGTCGACCCGCACGGTGAGGGCCGCGATGACGGCGACCGACAGCCAGAGCAGCCCGAGAACCACGAGTTGGGAGTCGTTGAGGAAGCTCGGCAGGGCGAGGGCGAACACGACGAGGGCGAGTACTTGGCCGCCGGAGGCGGTCAGCACGTGAAGCGCGTGGCGATCGCGGGTCTCGGCAAGCGGTGGCAGGAAGAACAGCACCGCGAGCAGCACACCGACGACCAGAACGATGCGGCCGGCATCCGACCACACGGCCGGCAGCAGCCATCCGGCGTGCACGGCGACGATCGGCACGACCGCGAAACGCACGACCAACCCGGTGCCGAACGTTCGACGCACCGCGGGCAGGATCAGGCCGGCGATCGCGGCGACGAGCAGCACGAGCGTCACCTGCACCGGGCTGGCGGGATACCCGGCCAGCCCGGGCGGCAGCGTCACCCCCGCCGCACCGAGCAAGCCGTTGAGGGTGAGCGGCACGAGGTAGGCCCCCGAGACGATGGCGAGTGCCCGAGCGGCGGTGCCCCGGAAGGGCGACAGCAGGGCGACCACGGTGATGGCGACGACGCCCGCGACCTTCAACGCCGCGATGACGACCGGCGACGCGTCGGGGATGACGAACCCACCCGTCACGGCGGCGAGCACCATCGCGGCGACGATGACGGCGATACCGAGCGCGAGGTCGGCGTTGCCCGACACCGCGAGCGCCGCCGTGACCCGGCGTTCCCCAGAGCGACGCAGCGGATGCCGAACGGACCGCCCGGCGACCGCCACGACCAGCGCGCCGACCGCGACGGCGTGCACCCACGAGATCGGCGCTTTCGCGAACGGGCTCCACAACTCGGGGTCCGGCGGCGGGAAGAGGCCGCGCGCCACCGTGAGGCGCAGCACGACGAGCACGACCACCGCGGCGACGATGCCGGCCACCACGAGCGGTCGCAGGTCGTCGCGGAACAGCGGACGCAACCACGCGACGCGGGACTCGGCGGCCCGGGCGACGCCGTAATAGCTTCCGAACGCGGCGAACGCGGCGGCGAACCCGAACAGCGCGATCCACGCCCAGCCGCCGACGGCGGTCGGCGTCGTGAGCTGCGCGAAGAACAGTACGCCCCAGATCGCGGCACCGAGCAGCCCGACCAGCACGGTTCCCACCCTGCTCGCCACGCTGGGCCGATGCGCCGCCACTTCGGCGAGCCCGAGTAGCACGAGCGCCGCCCCCGCGAACACCCACTCCCGGTCGGCAGCGAGCGCGAGCACCGGGAAACCGCCCGCCGCCCCGAGAGCCACCTCGCGGGCAACCCGGCGGGCCGGTGCGAAATCGAGCTGTTCGCGCAACAGCAGTGCGACGAGCAACGTTCCGGTGAGGATGCCGCCCGCCGCCACGACGAGCAACCGGATGCCGAGGGGGGCGGTGAAGACGCCGACGAGAGCCGACGATCCGGCCTGCTGCGCGACGATGTCGTCGGTGCCTCCGGGCAGCAGGATGGCGGCCGCCAGCAGCAACGCGATCACCCAGCACGCGAGCACCCAGCCGAGGTACGGGGCCGGGATGCGGTCGGGGCGGATCCGACCTACCCGCGCGACGACGCCGGCCCCGGCGCCGGTTATCACATCGCCCGCGCGGTTCATCGACGGCTGACGGGTCGGTCCCGTGCCGCCCAGACGTACCCGCCGGCGGCGACCGCGAACACATAGAGCCCTAGGGCCACCGTCTCGAGCGCGACGGGACGCCACCCCAGGGTGGCGCCGGTTCCGACGGCGAGCAGAGCCCCCAGCGCGACGACCGCTCCCCCACCGACGCAGGCCGCGACGCCCGGTCGCGAGGTCGGGGCGAGGGCGACACCCAGCACGTACCCGCCGAAGGCGCCGAGCGCGGCGAAGCCGGCGACGAGGATGCCGAAGATCGCCGACAGCAACGCGGCGTATGCCTGCACCCCGGTGAGGGCGCCGGTTTGCACCGCCACCTGCCCGGCGGCGATCAGCCACCCACTGAGCGCGCCGATCCCGAGCGCGGCGAGTCCGCATCCGATCAGGGCGCGACGGGTGAGCACCACGACGGGCGCGGCCTTCGACGCCTCCGCGTCGAGAGTGCGATTCATGGTGCGAGGCTAGCCCTCCGACGGCGAGTGTCGCTCTGCGGGGACGAACTCAGCGACACGCCGTCGACACGCCGGGTCGTCGCCATTCCGTCATCGAAACGCGACGAAGCGGCAACAGAAACGGGCCGCCGCCCCGGAGGACGACGGCCCGTCGTAGTGTCTTGCGCTGCGGCGATCTAGCGGCGCAGGCCCAGGCGCTCGATCAGCGAGCGGTAGCGCTCGATGTCGATGTCCTGGAGGTAGCCCAGCAGCCGGCGGCGCTGGCCCACGAGCAGCAGCAGACCACGACGTGAGTGGTGGTCGTGCTTGTGCTCCTTGAGGTGTTCGGTCAGATCCTTGATCCGGTTGGTCAGGAGTGCGACCTGAACCTCGGGGGATCCGGTGTCACCGGGCTGGGTTGCGTACTCGTCGATGATCGCCTTCTTGGTCTCAGCGTCAAGAGCCATAGATTCGATCCCTCCTTCACCTCGTTGCGCGGCGCCGGGCACCCGATGTGCCGGCTCTCTGTATCCGCGGCCGTTCTGACGGCAACCTTGCGATGGTATCAGAGGGGGATGGGGCTCAGAGGACGAAGAGGTACAGCACCGCCGTCGCGGCGAAGGAGCCGAGGATGAGCAACCCGTAGAGCCCCGCCACGACGAGGCCGACGATCGCCCAGGGACGTCGCTTGAGGGCTCCGTCGCGGGTCTGGTTCAGCCCGCGCACGCCATACCGGATGGCGACGGCCAGCAGGGTGCCCACGATGATGAACCGCACCGCCTCGAGACCGACCGCGGCCTCGGTGAGGCGGGCGGCATCCGACAGCAGGTAGACGACGCCGAATGATGCGCCGCCGACGAGGATGTTGGTGAGCACCGCGAGCGCGGCGAACTGCAGCGAGCGCGTAGCTGCGATCGAGGCGATTCCGCTCTTCACGGACAGGGTGACCCGGCTGCCGCAGTGCGCGCAGAAGGGCTTGTCGAGGGCGACGGCACGCGTGCCGCAGGAAGTACACGCGAGAGCGGGGGCTTCTCTTTGCGGGGTGAGCATGCCGGTCGTCGGGTACGCGACCGTCATGTCCCCAATATGAGGGACACGACGGCCGCGCGCAACCCCGAGTTCTTACTCGCCGAGCATGCGGTAGAGCTCGCGACGCAGGTCGTCGAGTTTCGCCGAGGCGCTCGCGCGCTGCTCGGTGGTGCCTTCGGAGGCGACCTGGCGAACGACGCCGGCCAGCTTCCGCGCGGCGGTCAACAGGTCACCCTGCTCTTTCCACGGGTTGCGGGACTGCGTCCAGGCGGCCGCGATCTCGTCGGCGTGTTCGGCGACGTGGGCGCGGCCCTCGTCGGTGAGGTCGTACTCGGCGCGCGGGCCTTGCGACGTGGGGGCGATGAGCGCTTCGTCGACGAGCTGCTGCAACGTCGGGTAGACCGAGCCGGGGCTCGGACGCCAGGCGCCGTCGCTCTTCGCGTGGATGGCCTTGATGAGGCCGTAGCCGTTGGTGGGTCCTTCGCCGAGAAGCGAGAGGATGGCGCTGCGCACGTCGCCCTTGCGGGCTCGGCCGCCGAAACCGCGCGGTCCGAATGCCGGGCCCCCGAGGAAGCCCATGTAGTCGGCTCCGGGGTGGCCGCCGGCGCGGAAGCGCGGGTGTATGCCCTCAGGCTGGGCTCCCTGACGGGAGCCTCGATCGTGATTCATGTTCATGCGGTGCATGGGGTACTTCTTTCGTACTGCCTGCCGTCCGGGTCGGGCGGTCTTGTGGTCTCGGCGCTACTTTACGACATATTCCGATATATCGCAATACATCGCCGATAGCCCGATCCGTCGCGGTCGCGGTGCGTGCCGCAGACTAGGACCCGATGATCGCCTCCCGACTCCTCGATCTGCTGCTCGTGCTCACCCTGCTGGTGTTCATCGGCGAGGGCGTTCGCAACGGGCTCGCGCGCAGCTTCGGTGCGATCGTCGGGGTCATCGTGGGCGGCATCCTCGCGTTTCTCGGGATCCCGCTGCTCGCCGCGGCGGTGCCTGACTCGTTCTGGAGAGTCGTCGTCGTCGTCGGTGTCTCGGTCGCGTTGCTGCTCGGTGGCCACGCGGTCGGGGGCTTCATCGGCCGGAGCATCAGCGAACGGCGTGAAGAGATCGCGCTCGGCAGTCGGGTGGCGGGCGGCGTCGCGAACGGCGTCATCGCCGCGCTCACCCTCGCGCTCGTCGCCGGCGGGGTGAGCGCGCTCGGCGTTCCGCTCTTCAGCCAGGCCATCTCGGGCTCCTACGTCGTGCGGGCCATCGACGCCGTCACGCCGCCGCCCGTCGACGCGGTGCTCGCCCGCATCCGCTCGGCGATGCTCGAGGAGGGGTTGCCGGCGATCGGCGAAGCCCTCGGCGGTGTCGTCGACTCCCCCGGCATCCCCGACGTGCCAACCGACACCGACCCGCTCACCGCGGCGGCCCAATCGGTGGTGCGCATCGGCGGCACGGCGTTCGCCTGCGGGCAGAACCAGACCGGCACGGGCTTCGTCGTCGCCCCCGACCGCATCGTCACCAACGCCCATGTCGTCGCGGGCGTCGACCAACCGATCGTCGAAGCCCCCAACGGTCAAGCCCTCGAGGGCCGCGTCGTGTACTTTGACCCGATCGACGACCTCGCGGTGATCGCCGTCGACGGGCTCGCCGCAGCCAGCCTGCAACTCTCCCCCGCCCTCGACGTGGGTGCCGACGCGGTCGTCGAGGGCTACCCGCACGGCGGGCCGTTCACGACCGGCGCCGCCGAGGTGCTCGCCCGTTCGACGGAAGCCATCCCCGACATCTATGGCGGCCCCCGCAACCCACGCGAGGTCTACACGCTCGCCGCGCTCGTGCAACCCGGCAACTCGGGCGGGCCCCTGCTGGCGCTCGACGGACGCGTCGCGGGGGTCGTCTTCGCCCGCAGCGCCGACGATCCCGAACTCGGGTATGCGATGACGAATGCCGAACTTGAGCCGGTGGCAACTGGCGCGGCGGGACTCTCCACGCGGGTGTCGTCGGGCAGCTGCGTGCGCGGCTGACTCATTTCGCCGCCGCTGTCAAGGCCCACCCCGTGTTCGGTCATCCCCCTTATGGTCAGGGCAAACAGAGGGGTTCCACGATGACCACCACCGAAAACGGCGGGCGCCGAGATCTGGCCCTGACCATCATCACCGGCGTGCTCGCGATCGCGGTCACCGCGTTCGCCGTCATCGTCGCCGTCGACGTGTTCTTCGCCTGATCGACTCTTGACGCCGGGCGCCGACAGGTGCACCCTGGAGTCAGGACAACTCATCGCCCAGAAGCGTCGGAGTCACTGACCCGCCACTGGGCGATGAGTCTGTTTGCGGCGGCTCCCGACAGAATGGGTGCATGGCCGCCCGCGTCGTCGACTACTCCCCCCTGCTGACCACACCGACGCCGGACGAGATCAGCGCGTACCGCGACCAGGCCCGTGCGTCAGGCGCTACTTTTGCGAACACCACACCGCAGACGATCATCGTGATCGTCATCGGCTTCGTCGTCGGAATCGCGGTGCTCGTTCCGATGGTGGGCGGCATCCTGTTGTTCGTGGTCGACGGGATCGGCAGCGGAAGTCCCGTCTCGATCGTCGCCCTCCTGTTCTTCGTGTTCCTCATCGTCCTGTTCGGTTTCGTGATCGCCCGGGTCGCCATCGCGGGCAGCGGCAAGTGGGGGCGCTGGTTACGGATGGACCGCTTCGCCCGCGCCAATGGCTTCACCTTCTCGCCCGAGAGCCCCAACCCCGGCTATCCGGGCGCGATCTTCCATGTCGGCGACACGCGCAAGGCGACCGAGCACTTCCGCACCAGCGAGGGGCGATTTCTCGACTTCGGCAACTACCAGTACTCGACCGGTTCCGGTAAGAACCGCTCGACGCGGCTGTGGGGCTTCATGGCGATCGAGCTGGATCGAAAGCTGCCGCACATGGTGCTCGACTCGAAAGCGAACAACGGGCTCTTCGGCGGCACGAACCTTCCGGCGACCTTTCACAAAGACCAGATCCTCTCGCTCGAAGGCGACTTCGACCAGTACTTCACGCTCTACTGCCCGAAGGAATACGAACGCGACGCGCTCTACGTGTTCACCCCTGACCTGATGGCACTGCTGATCGACAACGCGTCACCGTTCGACGTCGAGATCGTCGACGCCTGGATGTTCGTGTACTCGGCGACCCCGTTCCCCGCCGCGCAGCCCGCCGTCTACCAGCGGCTGTTGCGCATCGTCGAGACCGTGGGAGCGAAGACGCTCACCCAGACCGACCGCTACCAGGACGACCGCGCGGCCGCACCGTTCGCCGCCAACATCGTCGCCCCGCAGGGCACCCGGCTGAAGCGCCGCGTCAGCGTCGGTGCGATCATCCTGATCGTCGTCGCCGCGCTGATCTGGGGCTGGAGCTTCTTCGCCGACGTGCTGTCGTCGTTCGGCGGCTGAGGGCTACCCTGCGGGAGGGGTGGGCGCTGCCGCTGCCGTCGTCGTGGGGGTCGCCGCCGCGAGCCGCGCCCGCGACTCCGACACCTGAGCCAGCAGCACCGCCTCATCCTGCTGCGACCCGATGCGGTCACGGCCCGAGACGATGCGGTTGCGGGTGAACGCCAGGTGCGTCGCGTCCTTGATGTACTCCTTCATCACCTTGCCGAGGCCCCGCTGACGAGCCCAGGCCCGGGCCTGGCGGCGACCGGCGGCGGTGCCGAGCGTATTCACCTCGGTGGGATTGAACCACCCGGCGGCCGCGTATTCACCGAGCCGCAACTGGGTCATCTGCGCCTCGCGCCGCCGCAGCAAGATGACCGTGACGACCGCGATCACGAACAGCGGCACCTGCACGACGAGGTAGTAGCCGTAGAAGTCGTAGATGAAGAACAGCACGCCGTTCCAGAAGGCGTGCAGCAGGATCGCCGGGATCAGGCCGACGAAGAACATCAGGATGCCGCCGAGCGCCGTGCCCTTACGTGCGGCGAGCCCGATGAAGAACCCGGTGAACGCCGAGAACATCACGTGCGCGAAGGGCGACAGGATGCCGCGGATGAAGAAGATCTCGCCGACGGCGATGTCGAGGGTGCCGGACTCGGCGATCTGGATCGCGAAGTACTGGATGTTCTCGGTGAAGGCGAACCCGCCGCCGACGAGCGCCGCGAACACGATGCCGTCGACGGGCCCGTCGAAGTAGCGGCGCGCGACGAGGTAGATGAGCAGGATGCCGAGGCCCTTGCCGAACTCTTCGACGATCGGGGCCTGCACCGTGCTCTGCAGGAACACCGTCATGTTGACGTCGGCACCGCCGGCGGCATAGAAGTACGAGGTGCCGACATCGACGACCAGGGCGAGGACGATCGACACCGTCGCGCCCCAGAGGAAGGCGATGAGCAGCAGCAGGCGCGGCTCAGGCTCCCACCGGTCGATCCAGCGCACCCCGAGCAGCACGATCGCGAGCGGGATGAGGGCGAGCACACCGCCGATGAAGGTGAGCCCCGGGCCGATGAACAGCAGGAAGTACGCGAGGATCAGGATCAGCGCGATGAGCAGCACGATGCCGCCGATGATGATGCCCGCGAGCAGCCCGGGCCGCCACCGCGGGTCGACGTCGAAGATCGCCTGAGGGGTCGCGGCGGTAGCAGCCTGCACCTCGGCGGGCGCCTGCTGGGGCAGCTGCGTCGTGGTCTTCTGGGCCGCGTGAGCCGTCACCGTCGTGGGGGTGCCATCGGGAGTCGCCTGGGACATGGGTCACAATCTATCGGCACTTGAGCGGTGCTTAGCGTTGCTTCTCGCGCAGGATGGTGAGCGCGCGCGTCACCCGGTCTCGAAGGCCCGGCACGTTGCCGCGCTGCGGGATGCGGGCGCGCTCCAGCATCGCCACGACCTCGTCGCGCTGCGCCTCGAGCACGGCTTCGAGGCGGCGACGATGGACCGCCGATGCCCGCAGCGAGACGACGAACGCGACCACCTCGAGAGCGATCGCGGCGACAAACGCCCAGGCCAGGGCGGATCCGACAACCCCGAGCCCGATCACCATCGACCCCGCGACACCCCCGACGAGCACCAGTCCGAGGACCTTCAGTGCCAGGCTCGCGAAGGGACGGCGTGCGCGAAGCACGTCGGCCCGATCGAGTCGAGACTCGAACTCGGCGAGCTCCTCGTCGCTCACCGAGAAGGTCGAGCGGTCGCGAAGATCCCGTCGCAGCCGCGCGTACGTGGGGCGTTCTCGCCGGAGGATGGCCACAACTCCAGCACTGCCGACCAAGAACGCCGCGGTAGCCGTGGCAACAAGGACACCCAGCCCGGAGACAGGCTGATCGTCCTCCCAAACCAGGCGAGCCGCCCAGTCCACCCCGAAGGCGATGAACACCGCAACTGCAGCGAGAACAGCAAGCGTCCAGATGAGTTCGCGGAGTCTGTTCCTGGTTACTGCGTCAGGTTCATCGGAGTCGCGCACCCCCGCGGCGTCGACGAGCGACGTGACTGCACTCGCGACTTGCAGCGCGAGGGCGGCCGACGCTGCGAACAGCGGGCCGACTAACACACCATCGATCACAGCTGAGTCGTGGCCTCGGGTTCGAGCCCGGCGACGAGCGAGAAGATGCAGACCGCGAACATCAGCCCGGCGTAGCCGGCGAGCACCGCCCGGCTGGCGGGCTTGAACGTCTGCTCGACCCTGGCCACCAGATCGGCGGGCACTCGGCTGGGGTCGGCACCGACGGCGCGACCCCACTCCAAAAGCAGCGTTTCGGCCTCGGTGACCTGCGGGTTGTCGGGGTCGTCGCCACCGTTGCGCAGTTCGCCTTCGAAGAACGCGGTCGGATACGGCGCCGGCACGGCTCGCGAGAGGGCGAGCGAGAACAGGGTGACGGCGCGTTCACCGACGAGCGCCTCGAGTTCGTCTTTCACGTCGAACCATCGCGTGTACGCCTCGAAGACGGTGACGTTGTTCAGCAGCGCGCGGTCGAGGGGCGACAGCGGGCCGGGATGCTCGTCGGCGAACCGGTTTCGTGCGGCGACGGCGTCGTGCGACAGTTCAGCGTCGGATGGCACGGGCAGAAATCCCATGCCGCCAGCCTAGGGCGCACATCCGGCCCGACGGCAGGAGTTACGCCGCCAGTCGGCCTTCCGCGGCCGGCAGCAGCGGCACCTCGTCGAAGACGCCCGCACGAATCGCCTGGAACACCTCGACGGCAGCCTGGGCGAGGCGGCCGTGACTTCCCAGGCCCCGGCGGCGCGCCATCCGGTCGTCGTGGATGGCAACCTCGGCGGTGTCGGCGATGCGGGCGCCGAGCGAGCGCGCCCAGGCAGCCGTCATCTCGGCGACCAGCGGGTCGTTGGACTCGATGCGCACCTGCTCGCCGCGGTGGAACGGCCGGGTGCGCACCAAGGCCCGCGCGATGAGACCGGCGCCGAGATACGACACCACCTTGTCGTCGCTCACCCAGGAGGGCACGCCGAGCACGTCATCCTGGTCGATGAGGATGAGCCTGTCGAGCTGCTGCCCCGCGTCGCGCCAGGCGACCCGGTCGCGCGGCGCAAAGCCGTTCGTGTCGGGACCGACGGCGTCGACGACACCGACGATGAAGCCGCGCCCGCGCCGCGTCGGACGCAGCCGAAGACGCCCGATCGTCGGACGCGGAACGAGGGTCGGGCTCGGAGCGCTCATGCGCTGTCGCGTATCAGTGAGGTTCGTAGGCATACAACCTCAATAACGCGAGCGATTCACCCGCTATTCCCGGCCGGCGGGGGCATTCCGGATCAGAAGACCTTGCCGGGGTTCAGGATGCCCGCAGGGTCGAAGACCTGCTTGATCTGGCGTTGAAGGGCGAAGGAGTCGTCGCCCAGCTCATCGCGCAGCCAGCGCTTCTTGAGGATGCCGACGCCATGTTCGCCGGTGAGGGTGCCACCCAGCCGCAGGCAGTCGAGGAACATCTCGTCGGCCGCCGCCCAGACGTGATCGGGCACGTCGACGTGGCCGCCCACCTCGGGCGCGTCGAACACGAAGTTCGGATGCAGGTTGCCGTCGCCGGCGTGCGCAACCGTGGGGATCTCGATCCCGTACTTCGCCGCGATGCGCTCGATCGACGCGAACATCGCCGGAAGCGCGCTGCGCGGCACGGCGACGTCTTCGATGAGCACGGTGCCCAGCCGTTGCAACGACGGATGGAACGCCCGCCGGATGTCGAACAGGCGCTTCGCTTCGTCGGCATCCTCGGTTCGTTCCACGACGCCGCCGAGCGACCGCATGATCGCGGTGATCGACTCCGCCTCCTCGACGGAACCCACACCGTCGGTTTGGGCGAGTAGCAGCGCCCCGTCGCCGAGGTCGATGTCGAGGTGCGCGGCGATATTGCGCACCGCCCCGGGGTCGAGCAGTTCCATGATCGCCGGGGTGATGCCGCTCGCACTGACCACGCTCGATGCCCGCGCCGCCTGCTCCACGGTGGGGAACGCCGCCTTCACGGTGACCGGGATGCCCTTCGGCAGCGGCCGCAGGCGCAGCGTCGCCTCGACGATCACGCCGAGCGTGCCCTCGGAGCCGATCATCAGCGCCGTGAGGTCGTAGCCGGTCACGCCCTTCACGGTGCGGTGCCCCAGTTCGAGCAGCCGGCCGTCGGCGAGCACGACCTTCAGACCGAGTACCGCCTCGCGGGTGACGCCGTACTTGACGCACAGCAGGCCGCCCGCGTTGGTGGCGATGTTGCCGCCGATCGTCGAAATGGCGCGGCTCGCCGGGTCGGGTGCCCACCACAGGCCGCGGTCGAAGAGGGCGGCGTTGAGGTCGGCGTTGATGACGCCCGGTTCGACGACGGCGAGTTCGTCGTCGAGCGAGACCTCGAGCACCCGGTTCATCTGCAGCGTGCTCACCACGATCTCGCCGTCGCTGCCGATCGCGCCTCCGGCCAGGCCGGTGCCGGCTCCGCGCGGGACGACGGGGATGCGGTGCTCGGTCGCGAACCGCAGCGTCGCCTGCACGTCGGCGATCGTGCGCGCCTCGACGACCGCGAGCGGGAACGTGGGGGCGACATGACCCGACTTGTCGGCTCGGGCGTCGTCGAGGACGGCCCGGTCGGTGCGCACGATCTCGCCGAGCTCGGCCAGCAGCGGCTCGAGCCCCGTGACAGGCTGGCCGGCCTCGAGGGTCATGGTCGCAAGCGTAATCGGGCGGAGGCGATGTCTGATTTCCGCGACTCGGGGTCGGTCGCTCGTGCGACCCTGGGGGCATGGACGGGTGTGCCGAGAAGGCCGAGTTCGCCGAGAAGTACGGCGCACTGGCTTCGAAAGATTCCCGGTTCGATGGGCAGTTCATCGCCGGCGTGCACTCCACCGGCATCTACTGCCGGCCCAGTTGCCCCGCCATGACGCCGAAGCCGGGCAACGTCTCGTTCTACCGCACCGCTGCGGCTGCCCACGAAGCGGGATTGCGCGCCTGCAAGCGATGCCAGCCGGATGCCGTGCCCGGTTCGCCGGAATGGAACCTGCGCGACGACCTCGCCTCGCGGGCGATGCGCCTGGTGCACGACGGTGTCGTCGAACGCGAAGGCGTGAGCGGTCTCGCCTCCCGGCTCGGGTACACGCCCCGGCATGTCACCCGGGTGCTCACCGCCGAACTCGGCGCCGGCCCGCTGGCGCTCGCCCGCGCGCATCGGGCGCAGACCGCGCGGTCGCTGCTCGCCGCGACCGACCTGCCGGTCACCGACATCGCCTATGCGGCCGGGTTCGGGTCGTTGCGGCAGTTCAACGACACGATCGCCGAGGTCTACCGCGCGACCCCGAGCGAGCTGCGGGCGCTCGCGCGCCGCGGAGCGCCCCAGCCGCGGGACGCGGGCACGATCACGCTGCGCCTGCCTGCCCGAGCGCCGTTCGACGGGCCCGGCCTGTTCCGCTTCTTCGCCGACCACGGCATCCGCGGCTTCGAGGAGGGCGATGACACCCGCTACGCCCGGCCGCTGCGGTTGCCCGGTGGTCGGGCACAGATCGACGTGACGCCGGACCCGACCGGAGTGGTGCTGCAAGCCCGGCTCGCCGCGCTCGCCGACCTTCCCGCGCTGACGGCGCGGGTACGCCGGATGTTCGACCTCGACGCCGACTCGGTCGCGATCGACGCGCACCTCGCCCGCGACCCCGACCTGGCCCCGCTCGTCGCGGCGGTGCCCGGCATCCGCATTCCCGGCAGCGCGAGCGGCGAGGAGGCGCTGTTCCGCACCCTCGTCGGGCAGCAGATCTCGGTCGCCGCGGCACGCACCGTGCTCGGCCGCCTCGTCGACCACTTCGGCGACTTCCCGACGGCCGCGCAACTCGCGGAGCACGGCGGGGAGGTGCTGCGCGGGCCACGCACCCGGGTGGACGCCATCATCGGGATCGCCGAGGTGATCGCGGCCGGTGACCTTCCGCTGGACCCCGCGACGCCGGTCGTCGAACTGCGAGCTCGGCTGCTTGCGCTCCCCGGGGTGGGCCCGTGGACGGCCGAGTACCTGGCGATGCGCGCCCTCGGGCATCCGGATGCCTTTCCCGCGACCGATCTCGTGCTCGCCCAATCCGCCGCCGCCCTCGCAATCGACCCCTCTCCCCGCCCGTCGTGGGCGCCGTGGCGTTCCTACGCCGCCCTCCACCTCTGGCGCAATCGACCGCTGAGAAACCCGATCCCCGCGGCTCAATCCGCGTTGTAACCTGGCGACGATGTTCGTCTCGGTCGTGATCCCCGCCCGCAACGACGCCGAAATGCTGGCGCGTTGCCTCGCGTCGCTCGCGCGCCAGCGCCGGCTGCCCGACGAGGTCGTTGTCGTCGACAACGGCTCGACCGACGACACCCGCATCGTCGCCGAGGCCGCCGGTGCGCGGGTGATCTGGGAGCCGATCCCCGGCATCCCCCGGGCGTCGGCGGCCGGGCTCGACGTTGCCCGCGGAGACCTGATCGCCCGAATCGACGCCGACTCGGTCTGCCCACCGGAGTGGCTCGAATACGCAGTCGCCGCGTTCGTCGACGATCCCGACCTCGATGTGATCTCAGGCTCGGGCGACTTCTACGACGCCGGCCCGATCAAGCGTCGCCTCGGCAGGTCATGGTGGGTCGGCGGCCTGTACTGGTCGATGACGATCTACCTCGGGCACGCCCCGATCTTCGGCTCCAACTTCGCGATGCGGCGGGAGGTGTGGGAGGCGATCGGCCCCGACGTGCACCGCGACGCGGTCGACATCCACGACGATCTCGACCTCAGCCTGCACATCCAACCGTGGATGACGGTGCGCTACGACCCCGAGCTGGTCGTCGGCATCTCGGCGCGCCCGTTCGCGAGCTGGTCGGGTTTCACGCGGCGCCTGTCGTGGATCATCCCGACTCTGCGCAACCACTGGCCCGACGATTCCCCGTGGGCGCGTCGGGCGGCACGCCGCCGCTACGCCGAGGAGCGCGACATCGAGCGGGAGAAGCTCTCTTAGGTGCCTGCCTAGTTCGCCAGATTCGCCGACGCGAACAGGGCGAGCATGTCGCGGGACAGCTGGTTCGGCGCCGTCTCGCACGGGCTGTGACCGGTGGGGTAGACGACGAGACGCGCCCCGATGCGGTCGGCGAACTGCCGATGCAGCTCGGTGGGCCACAGGTCGTGCGAGCCGACCGCGACCAGCTTCGGCACCGGCGACGCGGCGACGGCATCCCGCACGTCGGGGGCGCGTTTCATGAGCCGGATGATGTCTTCCATGCTGCGTCGGCTGGTGAAGTCGAATCGCATCCTGACGAAGTCGAGGCGCAGCGGCGGCACGTGGTTCTGGTTGGAGCGGATGCCCCAGGTCATCAGTGCGGCGCCGATGCGCCCGCCGGTCAGGAAGGTGTACGGCCCGAGGCCGCGCACGCCGCGGAATCCATTGCCCGGCTCGGGCGGGGTCGCCAACAGTGTCAGGCTGCGCACCAGATCGGGGCGCCGCACGAGGGTCAGCATCGCGACGGTGCCGGCGAACGAGTAGCCGAGCACATGAGCCGGGGCGCCATCGTCGAGGAAGGCGATGAGGTCGTTCACGAAGAGGTCGTAGTCGTAGCGCTTCCCCTTCGCCGGGCCCGCTGAACCCGACTGGTACTGGCCGGCCATGTCGAACGACTGCACGAAGTACCCGCCGGCCGCGAGCACCGGCAGCATGAGAACGAAGTCCTCTTTCGACCCGGAGACGCCGGGCACGAGAACCACCCGAGGATGCGCGGGGTCGCCGAGCGAGACGACCGCCAAATCGCCGCTCGGGGCACGGAACCGGGAGGCGACAGAACCGGGCGCGGGCACGGTCCAGTCGCGGTCGGTCAGCGCGCGGTCGAGCCGCTCGGCCTCGTCGGCGGGTTCGCCGGAGACCTCCTGGTAATGGTCGAACACCCCGTCAGGATACTGACGGGGTGTTCGACCGTCGTACTACCGACCGGTCGCGTCGGGGGCGCGGTCGACATCCCCGCGCCATGCACCCGACTCGACGCCCTGCGCCTCGATGATCTCCTTGAACTTCGCCAGGTCACGGCCGACCTGGAGGTCGTCGATCTGCAGAGCCGCCCCCGCGGTCTCGACGAAGCCCTCGGGCTCCCAATCCAGTTGCAACGTGACGCGCGTCTGGTCGTCGGAGAGGCGATGGAAGGTCACCACGCCCGCGTGCTCGGGTCCGCCGATGCTGCGCCAGGCGACCCGCTCGTCGGGGTGCTGCTCGGTGATCTCCGCGTCGAACTCCCGCTCGACGCCGCCGACCGACACCCTCCAGCGCAGGTGTTCGTCGTCGACCTGCGTCACTTGGTCGACTCCGCTCATGAACTCGGGAAACTCCTCGAACTGGGTCCACTGGTTGTAGGCCGTGCTCACCGGCACGGCCACGTCGATGCTCTTCTCGATGGTGGTCATGGATCCACCCTGCGCCGCCGCATGCCCTACCGGGAGCGGGTTGACAATCCCCCGTCGCTGACGCAGCCTGCGACCTACCATCGGAGCATGCCGCCCGCAGGTGAGACCGAGTCAGAACGCATCGCCCGCAACTGGGACGAGATCCTTCAGGAGTTGCGCGTCATCCAGACGGGCACCCAGGTGCTGCTCGGGTTCCTGCTGACCATCCCCTTCCAGGCCGGCTTCGCCGACATCGACTCCCGGCAGATCGGCGTCTACCTCACCCTCGTGGTGGTCGCCGCCCTCGCGACGATCTTCGCGCTCGCCCCGGTCGCACTGCACCGCGCGTTGTTCCGCCGCGACGCGAAGCCCGAACTGGTGCGTGCCGGTCATCTGTTGATGCGGCTCGCCCTGGTGGCCATCTCGCTCGCGCTCAGCGGTACCGTCTACCTGATCTTCGCCGTCGTCATCGACGGCGTCGCGGCCCTTATCGCGGGCGGCGGGGCCCTCGCCCTGACGGTGGCGTTGTGGGCGGTGCTGCCCTCGTTCCTGCGGGGACCGCCCGAGTGAGCACCCCCGCGGTCTGGCGGCTTGCCCTGCGACGCGCGATCCACGGGTTCGTGCGACACCGAGGAATCGACGCCGCCGCCGCGCTCACCTTCTTCTCACTTCTGGTGTTGCTGCCGGGAGCACTGGCGGTGGTCTCGGTGTTCGCCATCTTCGACGACCGCGACCGCGCCGTCGACGACCTGGTGGCGATCCTCGACGTCGTGCTGCCCGACCAAGCGGCACGCGACCTCGAGGGCGTGTTGCGCGAACTGTTGAGCCTGGGAAACCCCTACCTCGCGCTGGCCATCGCGCTCGTACTCGTGCTCTGGACCGCTTCGGGTTACGCGACGGCATTCGGCCGCGCCGTGAACGCGATCTACGAGGTGGAAGAGGGTCGGCCGTTCTGGGCGTTCCGCGGGCGCATGCTGGTGGTCGCGCTCGTGCTCACGCTGCTCGGTGCGATCCTCATCACCGTGCTGTTCGGCCCGGGCGACCTGCCGCTGTGGGCGATCCTGCGCTGGCCGGTGCTGTTGGCGTTTGCCGTGCTCTTCGTCGCCGTACTCTACGCGTATACGCCCAACGTCATCCGCCCGCACCTGCGGTGGGTGAGCGTCGGCTCGAGTGTGGCCATCCTGATCTGGATCGTCGCCACCGCAGGCTTCGCCCTCTACGTGCGACTCGTCGACCACGGCGCAATCTACGGGTCGCTCGGCGGCGTCATCGTGGGGCTGTTGTGGCTCTACCTCACCAACGCCGCACTCATCGCCGGGGTGGAGCTGGATGCCGAGTTCACCCGCGTGAAGCAGCTCGCGAGCGGCGAAGACGTGGCCCGCACTTTGAACCTGCCGGTGCGCGACAGCCGGCGCATCCGCATGCTCGGCCGTCAGCGCCGCGCCGACATCGCCGCCGCGCGTGAGCTGCAGGAGGATGCGGAGTAGCGAGGGGTCTAGCTCGGTCGGCGCCTGGGGGCAAGCCCTTACCCGTGCGGGCGAGGCTGAAGTAGACCGGAAGCATGTCCACCGCAACCGACAGAAACCCCGTCACCCGCTACCCCAACCACGACTTCCCGCGCCAAGAGCAGGAACAGCCGGGGCTGACGAACCGCACCGAACCCACCCCCGACCACGGCGAAGAGTCGTACCTGGGCACCGGCAAACTCGCCGGCATGCGCGCTCTCATCACGGGCGGCGACTCGGGGATCGGCCGCGCCGTCGCGATCGCGTTCGCCCGCGAGGGGGCGGATGTCGCGATCTCCTACCTTCCCGAAGAAGAAGAGGATGCCGCCGACACGACGCGCTGGATCGAACAGGCCGGGCGCACCGCCCTGCGCCTGCCGGGCAACGTGCGTAGCGAGGCCGAGTGCACGTCGCTCGTCGACGAGGTCATCGACGGGCTCGGGGGCATCGACATCCTGGTGCTGAACGCCGCCTACCAGCAGAATCGCGACGGGCTCGAGAACATCCCGACCGACGAGCTTGAGCGGGTCTTCGACACCAATCTCTACGCGCCGCTGTGGATCGCTCGGGCTGCGATCCCGCACCTGAAGCCCGGGTCGTCGATCATCACGACCTCGTCGATCCAGGCGTTCAACCCGTCGCCGCAACTCATCGACTACGCCATGACGAAGGCGGCCCAGGTGGCCTTCACGAAAGCCCTCGCGCAACAGCTCGGCGCCCGCGGCATCCGCGTCAACGCCGTCGCGCCCGGGCCGATCTGGACGCCGCTCATCCCCGCGACGGCGTGGCCCGACAAGGTGCCGACGTTCGGGCAGGACACGCCGCTCGGCCGAGCCGGGCAGCCGGCCGAGTTGGCGCCCGCCTACGTCTTTCTCGCGTCGCCCGAGTCGTCGTACGTGTCGGGCGCGATCCTGCCGGTGACCGGAGGAAAGGGGCTGTAGCGGAAGGGAGAGCGGCATGCCTCAGGGACGCGGATCGAGTCGCTGAAGGATCCGGAACTCTACGAAGAGCTGCGCGACGACGGCGCGAGCAAGCAGAAGGCGGCGCGTATCTCGAATGCGGCCGGGGCCTGCGGCCCTTCTCGCCATAGAACCCTCTCTGACGTCGGAGAGCCCCGCGCGCGGGGTTCTGGAACGTCAGAGAGGGTTCTATGGCGCACCGTCGGCACGAGTAGCGTAAACGGCATGTCGTTCATCACGCGTGGGTTCACCGGTGGTGGCCGGGAGCGGGATCCGCGGCTGCCGCCCGGGCAGACGCTCGTCGCCGACTGGCCGGTGCTCTCGGCCGGGCCGACGCCCGAAGTCAGCACCGACGGGTGGACGTTCTCGGTGCGCACTGAGACTGGCCTCACCACCTTCACCTGGGACGAGCTGCTCGCCCTCGGCGTCGACGACGTGACCGTCGACATCCACTGCGTCACCCACTGGACGAAACTCGACATGGACTGGCGCGGGGTTTCGCTCGACGCGATCTTCGAGAACATCGAGACGAGCGCCGACTACGTCATGGTGCACAGCCACGGCGGCTACACGACCAATGTCGCACTCGACGACCTCCTCGGCGGCAAGGCCTGGATCGCGACCGAAGCCGAAGGCGAGCCGCTCGAACCCGAGCACGGCGGCCCGGCCCGGCTGCTCGTGCCCGCGCTGTACTTCTGGAAGAGCGCCAAGTGGGTGCGCGGCCTGGTGATGATGGATGACGACGAGCCCGGCTTCTGGGAACAGAACGGGTATCACATGCACGGCGATCCCTGGACCGAAGAGCGCTATTGGTAACTCGAGTTCGGCCTGTGTGGGCCGTCGGCACCGTCACCGAGGTGATGTCCGAAACCCCCACGGCGCGCCGCATCGTGCTCGACGTTCCGGGCTGGCCGGGAAACGACGCCGGGTCGCACCTCGACATCCGGCTCACCGCGCCCGACGGGTATCAGGCGAGCCGCTCGTACTCGATCGCGTCCTACGGGTCATCGCAGCGGCTGGTACTCGCGGTCGACGACATCCCGACCGGTGAGGTGTCGCCCTTCCTCACCCACGAGCTGCGCGTCGGCGACCAACTCGAGGTGCACGGGCCGCTTGGCGCGTACTTCGTGTGGCGTCCCGCCGGCTTCGGGTCGACGACCGGCCCCGTGCAGCTGGTCGGCGGCGGGTCGGGAATCGTGCCGCTCTACGCGATCGCCCGCGCAGCCGCCGACGCTGGGCGGATGGGCGACTTCCGGTTGTTGTCGAGCGTGCGCTCGCCGGGTGACCAGTTCTTCGCCACCGAATTGGATGACCTCGCGGCGTCGGGCCTGCGGATCGACCGCGTCTATACGCGCGTCGCGCCGGCGGAGTGGCCGCTACCGCCCGCGCGGCTGACGCGCGAGACGCTCGCGCTCGCGATCCCGGATGCGGCGTCGCTTGAGCGGTCGTACGTGTGCGGCCCGACCCCCTTCGTCGAGGCGGTCGCCGGGTGGCTCATCGACCTCGGCCACTCCCCCGGCACCATCCGAACCGAACGTTTCGGCGGCGCGTAGCCCCGCCCCCACATCGGTGGTTGAGTAGCGACCGCCGTCAGGCGGCCGCGTGTCGAAACCACACCCCGAGTGACCCGTGTGGTGTGGTTTCGACACGCCGCCTTCGGCGGCTACTCAACCACCGAGTTCGGTCAGCCGGCCTTCTTCTTTGCTGCCGGCTTCTTCTTCTTGGGAGCTGCGTCGGCATCCGACCGCTTCGACTCCACCGAGCGACGCAGGGCCTCCATGAGGTCGAGCACTTCGCCGCCGCCCTCGGTCTCGCGCCCGAAGGTGGCCTCGGTGTCGAGCGCGTCGCCCTGTTCGAGTTTCGCTTCGATGAGCGTCTTCAGCTGCTCCTGGTAGTCGTCGGTGAACTTCTCGGGCGTGAAGTCGCTCGCGAACGAGTCGACGAGCTGCCGACCCATCTTGAGTTCGTCGGCCGAGATGCGCGGCGTCTCATCGAGTTCGGGGAACCGGGCTTCGCGCACCTCGTCTTCCCAGAGCAGGGTCTGCAGCACGAGCACGTCGTCGCGCACCCGCAACGCCGCGAGCCGGGTCTTCTGGCGGAGGGCGAATTGCACGATCGCGGTGCGGTCGCTGTCTTCGAGGGTGCGCCGCAGCAGCACGTACGCCTTGTTCGACTTCGAGTCGGGGGCGAGGTAGTAGGCCTTCTCGAACATGATCGGGTCGATCTGATCGCTCGGCACGAACTCGACCACGTCGATGTCCTTACTGCGCTCGACCGGCAGCGCCGCGATGTCATCGTCGGTGAGGATGACGGTCTCTTCGCCGTCGACGTAGGCCTTGGCGATGTGTTCGTAGTCGACGACCTTGCCGCAGATCTCGCACTTGCGCTGATACCGGATGCGGCCGCCGTCTTCGTCGTGCACCTGGTGCAACGAGACGTCGTGGTCTTCCGTCGCCGAGTACAGCTTCACGGGCACGTTGACCAGCCCGAAGCTGAGGGAACCCTTCCAAATGGAGCGCATCTGCCCATTCTCACCCTCGGTGGGTAGCTTGGGAAAGGTGGTTGCCAGAGCGCGCGGGAAGGGCACGGAGCAAATCGTCTCCGTCGGTGGCCACCGCCTGAAACTCACCAACCTCGACAAGGTGCTCTACCCCGAGACCGGCACGACGAAGGCCGAGGTTCTCGACTACTACACGCGGGTCGCGGATGTGCTCATCCCGCACGCCCGCAACCGACCCGTCACCCGCAAGCGCTGGGTCGAGGGCGTCGGCAGCGACGCGAAGCCGGGCACGGTGTTCTTCGAGAAGAACCTGCCCGACTCAGCGCCGTCGTGGATCTCGCGCCGCGACATCCAGCACTCCGATCACGTCAACAGCTATCCCCTGGTGAATGACCTGGCGACCCTGGCGTGGATGGCGCAGCAAGCCGCGCTGGAACTGCACGTGCCGCAGTGGCGGTTCGGCAAGGGAGGCGCCCGGCAGAACCCCGACCGGCTGGTGCTCGACCTCGACCCCGGCGAGGGCGCGGGGCTTGAGGAATGCGTCGAGGTCGCGGGACTCGTGCGGGCGATCCTGACGGGGATGGGGCTCGAGGCGTTTCCGGTGACGAGTGGCTCGAAAGGCATCCATCTGTATGCCCCGCTCGACGGCGAACAGACTTCGGAACAGGTCTCGCTCGTCGCGCACGAGCTTGCTCGGGCGCTCGAGGCGGATCATCCCGACCTCGTGGTCAGCGACATGAAGAAGACGCTGCGAGCCGGCAAGGTGCTGCTCGACTGGAGTCAGAATAACGGCAACAAGACGACGATCGTGCCGTACTCGCTGCGGGGCAGGATGCGACCCACCGTCGCGGCGCCGCGCACCTGGGACGATCTGCTGGCCCCCGACCTGCGGCAGCTCGAGATGCACGAGGTGCTGGAACGGGTCGCCGCGGGCGGCGACCCGGCGGCCGACCTCGAGCGGGAGATCTGGCACTCGTCGGAGGCCGAGGAGAAGTTGGCGCAATACCGGTCGATGCGGGATGGCGCGAAGACGCCCGAACCGATGGGCGGGGTTTCGACAGGCTCAACCAACGTCGGGGCGGCGGGCAACTCGTTCGTCATCCAGGAGCATCACGCGACGGCGCTGCACTACGACTTCCGGCTCGAACGCGACGGCGTGCTCGTGTCGTGGGCGGTGCCGAAAGGCGTGCCGACCGAAGTGGGCAAGAACCACCTGGCGGTGCACACCGAAGACCACCCGCTGGAGTACGGCCAGTTCGAGGGCGCGATCCCGAAGGGCGAGTACGGCGCGGGCACGGTCACAATCTGGGATCGCGGCTCGTACGACCTGGAGAAGTGGCGTGACGACGAGGTGATCTTCACGATCCACGGCGAGAAGCACGGTTCCCACCGGCTCGCGTTGATCCAGACCGGCGGCAAGAACTGGCTGCTGCACCTCATGAAAGACCAGCAGCCCGTCGACTGGGACGACCCCGAGAGCGTCGCCGCCTCGAAAGCGCGCAAGGCCGCGGGATCGGCGGGATCGTGGAAACGCGTGGGAGCCGAACCGCGCCGCGGGCTCAAGCGCGGCAAGTCGGTCGTCGGCGGGCGCACGAATGCGGCCGGCACGGTGCATCCGATGCTCGCCACCCTCGCCGACCTCGACACCTTCGAGCGAGGCGACGACTGGGTGTTCGAGATGAAGTGGGACGGCTACCGGGCGATCGCGACCGTGCGTGACGGCGCGGTGGAATTGCGGTCGCGCAACGGGCTCGACTTCACCCCGACCTACCCCGAGTTGCAGGCGCTCGCTGAAGCGACGGATGGCGACGCGGTGCTCGACGGCGAGATCGTCGCCCTCGACAGCGCCGGGCGGCCGTCGTTCGGACTGCTGCAGACCCGCTCGGGCATCACCTCTCCGCGCGACGTCGAGCGCGCGCGCAAAGCCCAGGGGGTGCAGTTCTTCGCCTTCGACATCCTCGAGCGCGACGGGCGTTCGCTCGCCTCCCGGCCGTACACGGAGCGCCGCGCCGAGCTGCGCGAGGCGGTGCGGGATGCCGACGTCGTGCGGGTTCCCCCGGATGCCGGCTCCGACCTCGACGACGCCGTGGCGACCAGCCGGAAGCTGCGACTCGAAGGCGTCATCGCAAAGCGCGCGGGCTCCCCGTACCGACTCGGTCGTCGCTCACGGGACTGGCTGAAGATCAAGCACACCCTCAGCCAGGAGGTCGTCGTCGCCGGCTGGCGGCCGGGTAACGGGGCGCGGTCCGACACGGTCGGGTCGCTGCTCGTCGGCATCCCGAGTTCCGAGGGGTTGCAGTACGTCGGCCGGGTCGGCAGCGGCTTCAGCGACCGGGAACTGACCGGCTTGCGCACCCGCCTCGACCGGATCGCCCGCGAGACGAGCCCGCTCGTCGACGTACCGCCGGTCGACGCGAAGGATGCCCGCTGGGTCACCCCGAAACTCGTCGGCGAGGTCGAGTACGCCGAAGTGACATCCGACGGCCGGCTGCGTGCGCCCACCTGGCGTGCCTGGCGCCCCGACAAGAACCCCGAAGAAATCACCTGGGAGGTGCCCTGATGGATCGTGAACCGTACAGCGCAGAATACGAGCCGAACCCCGACGACGAACGCATCGAGCCGCTCGAGACCGACGACGACGTGCAACCCCCGCCGCCGACGCTCGACCCCGACGAACGCATCGAGCAGACCGACGATCGCGACATCGCCCTCGACGACGACCGCCCCGCCTGACGACCCTTCCCCTGCGGACTGCATCGATTTGCGTCGAGCGCAATTGGGTGATTGCGCGCACTCGACGCAAATCGATGCAGTCGGCGTCGTCAACCCTCAGTAGAGGAAGAAGATGGGCGCCCAGTCGGGATTGCGGGCGTGCACGATCGCGAGAAACACCAGGGCGTCGAAGAGCAGGTGCACGGCGAGCACGTAGCCGAGCGACCGGGTCTTCGCGAACAGGTAGCCCTGCAACAGCGCGAAGGGGGCTGTGAGGAGAGGCCCCCACGCCTGGTACCCCAGCTCCCAGAGGAACGACACGAAGATCACCGCTTGCAGGATGTTGGCCTGCCACAGCGGGAAGTGCCGACGCAGCAGAACCAGGGCCGTACAGATGAAGAACAGCTCGTCCCAGGTGCCGACAGCGTTGACCCCGATGAAGAAGCGCAGCAGCTCGCCGCCGTCCTCGAGCGGCGGCCAGTTGAGGTAGGCCCCCGACCGGATGAAGTAGAACGGCAGAATCAGGTACCCCAAGAGCGGCACCGCGAACAGATAGGCGATCTCGAGTCGCGTCTTCTTCTCGCGTGAACGCCAGGGGAACCGGATGACTTTTCGCCGGTAGACGAACCGATCGAGCAGGAACGGCACGAGCACGGCCAGCCCGAGCACGACTCCGATGCGGATGAACGACGGCCACGAGACATCCGCTTTGACGTTGGTCGTCGACACGATCGCGATGCCGACCCCGATCAACACGAGGTCTTTGCCGAGTTCCCGATCAATGAGCACGGCGGCGATGAGCGATGCGGCCAGCAGCGGTGCCCCGACCGCGTGCAACTGCAGCCCGAAGAAGAAGAACGCCGACAACGACACCCCGGCGGCGGGCAGGAGCTTCCAGCTCCAGTTCGCGTGCGGTGCGGTTTCGATACGCCCGCTCGGCGGGCTACTCAACCCGCGGGAATCGAGGCGCCCGCCGCGCGGGCTACTCAACCGGTGGCTCTTCGAACTTCGGCAGATCGATCACGCCGGTGGTCGGCACCATGCCCGACAACCGTTCGGGCGACAGCACCCGCCGCACGTCCTCGGCCGCCATCAGACCCTGGTCGACGACCAGTTCGGCGATCGAGGCGTTCGTGGTGAGCGCCGTGTGCGCGAGGGTCGCCGCCGCGGCGTACCCGATATACGGCGTAAGCGCCGTCACGACGCCGACGCTCATGCCCACCTGTTCGGCAAGCCGGGCCGTGTTCGCCTCGATGCCCTCGATGCAGTTCACCCGCAGCGTCGTGCAGGCGTGCGTCATCCAGTCGAGCGACTGCAGGATGCTGTGCGCGATCACCGGTTCGAACGCGTTGAGTTGCAGTTGGCCGGCCTCCGCCGCGGCGGTGACCGTGGCATCCGCCCCGATGACGGCGAACGCCACCTGGTTGACCACCTCGGGGATGACCGGGTTGACCTTGCCGGGCATGATCGACGACCCCGCCTGGCGGGCGGGCAGGAAGATCTCGCCGAGCCCCGCCTGCGGGCCCGACGACAGCAGCCGCAGGTCGTTGCAGATCTTCGACAGCTTCACCGCCGCGCGCTTGAGCGTTCCGGATGCCGTCATGAAGATGCCGGCGTCGGCGGTCGCCTCGATCAGGTCGGGCGCCGTCTCCTGCGGGATGCCGGTGACCTCTTCGAGGTGGCGGCGCACCGCCTCGGCGTAGCGCGGGTCGGCGGTGATGCCCGTGCCGATCGCGGTCGCGCCCATGTTGATCTCGTTCAGCCACGGGATGACTTCCGAGAGCCGGTCGAAGTCTTCGGTGAGGGTGCGGGCGAAGCCCTTGAACTCCTGCCCGAGCGTCATCGGCACGGCATCCTGCAGCTGGGTGCGCCCCACTTTCAGGATGCTGGCGAACTCGCGCCCCTTCTGGGCGAACGCCTCGGTCAGCAGCACGTGCTCTTCGAGCAGCTTCTGGATGCCGAACACCATCGCGAGTTTGATGGCGGTCGGGTAGACGTCGTTGGTCGACTGCGACCGGTTGACGTCGTCGATCGGGCTGAGGTGCTGGTACTCGCCGCGACCGTGACCCATCATCTCGAGGCCGATATTGGCGATCACCTCGTTGGCGTTCATGTTGGTGCTCGTGCCGGCACCGCCCTGGATCACCCCGACGACGAACTGGTCGTGGAACTCTCCGGCGATGATGCGGGTGCACACGGCGTCGATGATGTCGGCCTTGGCCGGCTCGAGCACGCCGATCTCTTTGTTGGCGCGCGCCGACGCCTGTTTCACGTACGCCAGGGCGCGCAAGAGGCTCGGGTAGTTCGAGATCGCGCGACGCGATATCGGGAAGTTCACCAACGCTCGCGCGGTATGGATGCCCCAATAGACGTCAGCGGGAATCTGCATCGATCCCAGCGAGTCGTTCTCGGTTCTGGTGGGTCCGCCGCCGGTCAGCACGCTTGTGGCGGGCTCGGGACCGTTCGTCGGTTGGACAGGTGCGGTTGCCTGCATGAGATGAAGCCTAGGCGGGCGAGCGCCGATACGTCAGGGGAAATCCCATCTGAAGAAGTCCGCGCCACCGCGAAGGGGTGCGACCCGAAGGGGGAGCCCCCGAATCGGGGAATATCCCTCGCTTCCGCCCCGCCGTAGTGTCAGCACCAGTCGCGATGGGGGTTGCGATCAAGGGGGAAAATCCGATGCACTCGCCGCGAGTGTTGGGCGTAGTCGCTCTGATAGCGATTCTCGTCGCAGCCGTCAGCTTCGCCGTCGTCGACGTGACGATCGCCGACGGCTGCGGCGCGGACGCCTGCCGGGCCGGCATCCCGATCGTCGCCATCACGTTCGTCGCACTCGGCGCCCTCGCGGCCCTGGTCAGCGTCATCCCGGCGGTGACCTGGATCGTCGAAGCGATCCGCACGGCGCGAGCCGCGAGCAACGAAGACGACCGCGAACTCGCCCGGGCGGCGCGTGCGCGGCCCGTGTACCCGGACGACGAGCTCTGATGCCGCCACTCACCAGCGGGGCGCACTGTCGGGGCATCGGCTGCGATCATGCGCAGCCGTCGTCGGGCGGTGACGGGGATGTTGTCAGTCCAGCCGACCGACGGCGAGAACCCGCACGACCGCGACACCTTCTTCGGCTGACGCCGCGAGGTCGACTTCGGCGGTGATCGCCCAGTCGTGATGCCCGGCGGGGTCGTCGAGGATCTGCCGTACGAGCCAGCGCTCCGGTTCTTCGTCGATGACGAGACGGGCGACACTTCGGGCATCAGGGCCGGTGCCGATCTCATCGTGCTCGGCGTAGTAGGCGTCGAGCGCCTCGCCCCACGGAACTCCCGGGTCGAGGGCGAGCAGCTCGTCGTCGCGTTGCAATGCGGCCGCCTGCACTCGCCGCCACAGGGCGTTGCGCACGAGCACCAGGAACGCTCGGCGGTTGGTGACGACGCTCGTCGGCGGCGGCGGCAGCACCGGCTTCTCCCCCGCCACCGGTTCGGCCGGGTTCTGTAGCGCCGCCCACTCGTCGAGCAGGCTGGAGTCGACCTGCCGCACGAGTTCGCCGAGCCACTCGATGAGGTCCTGCAGCTCGTCGGTCTTCAACTCGTCGGGGATCGTCTGCCGCGCCGCACGGTACGCGTCGGAGAGGTAGCGCAGCACGAGCCCTTCGCTGCGGCCGAGCTGGTAGAACGCGACGTAGTCCGAGAACGACATCGCCCGCTCGTACAGGTCACGCACGACCGACTTCGGTGACAGTTCGAAGTCGCGTACCCAGGGCTGGGATGCCGCGAAGGTCTCGAACGCCTGCTCCAGCAGCTCGTCGAGCGGCTTGGGCCAGGTGACCGCCTCGAGCAGTTCCATCCGCTCGTCGTACTCGATGCCGTCAGCCTTCATCGCCGCGACCGCCTCGCCGCGGGCCGTGAACTGCTGTTGCGACAGGATCGGCCGCGGGTCGTCGAGCGTCGCCTCGAGCACGCTGATCATGTCGAGGGCGTAGGTCGGCTGGTCGGGATCGAGCAACTCGAAGGCGGCGAGCGCGAACGGTGACAGCGGCTGGTTGAGCGCGAAGTTCGGTTGCAGGTCCACGGTGAGTTGGGGGATGCCGTCGCGCACCTCCACGACGCCGGCCGCGGTGAGCGTGCGATAGATGCCGAGGGCCCGTCGGGCCAAATCGCGCTGCCGTTCGGGCGGCTCGTGGTTGTCGAAAACCAGGGCACGCACGTTCGCGAACGGGTCGCCCCCCTCGCGTCCGATCACGTTGATCAGCATCGCGGCGGTGATCTGCATGGATGACGTGAGGGTTTCGGGCTCGGCGGCGATGAGCCGTTCGAACGACGCCGGGCCCCACGACACGAAACCTTCGGGCGCGCGCTTCTTGGGCCCGCCTTTCTTGCCCTTCGCCTCCGCCTTCTTCGCGGCGATCTGATTTTCAATCTCGTGTTCGGGCGCCTCGGCCACGACATCCCCCGCGGTGTCGTGCCCCGCCCGGCCGGCCCGCCCGGCGATCTGGTGGAACTCCCGCGCCGAGAGCTGCCGCATCTTCACGCCGTCGAACTTCGTCAGCGCGGTGAGCAGCACCGTGCGGATCGGCACGTTGATGCCGACACCGAGGGTGTCGGTGCCGCAGATGACCCGCAGCATGCCGAGCTGTGCCAACTGCTCGACAAGCCGGCGGTACTTCGGCAGCATCCCCGCGTGGTGCACGCCGATCCCCGCCCGCACGAGCCTCGAAAGCGTGGAGCCGAAGCCGGGCGAGAACCGGAAGCCGCCGATCTCGGCCGCGATCAGGTCGCGCTGTTCGCGCGTGGCGACGCGCGCCGAGAGCAGGGCTTGTGCGCGCTCGACTGCGGCGGCCTGCGCGAAATGCACGATGTAGACCGGCGCCAGCCGCTCCTCGAGCAGCGACTCGACCGTCTCGTGCACCGGCGTCGTGACATAGCGGTAGTGCAGCGGCACCGGACGTTCGACGCCGGTGACGTGCGCGACCTCGCGACCGGTGCGGCGCTCCAGGTCGGTGGAGATGTCGGTCAGATCGCCCAGTGTCGCCGACATCAACACGAATCGCGCGCGGTTCAGCACCAGGAGCGGCACCTGCCACGCCCAGCCGCGCTGCGGGTCGGCGTAGAAGTGGAACTCGTCGGCGATGACGACATCCACCTTCGTCTCGGCGCCTTCGCGCAACGCGAGGTTCGCCAGGATCTCGGCCGTGCAGCAGATGATCGGCGCCTCGGGGTTGACGCTCGAATCCCCCGTCACCATGCCGACGTTCTCGGGGCCGAACACCTCGACCAGCGCGAAGAACTTCTCGCTCACCAGTGCCTTGAGCGGCGCCGTGTAGAACGACCGCTGGCCCTGCGCCAACGCGGCCGCATGTGCGGCGATCGCCACCAGCGACTTGCCCGTGCCCGTCGGCGTGGAGAGAACGAGGTGCCGCTCCAACACGAGCTCGAGCACCGCCTCCTCTTGCGCCGGATAGAGCCGCAGCCCGCGCGACCTCGCCCACTCGTCGAACGCCTGCACGAACGAATCCGCGTCCCACGGCGCCGGCAGGGCGGCGACCAGAGCCGTCTTCTGCATCGACGAGGTGGGCGGCATGAGTCGAGTCTGCCTTGTCCCTCGGGGTGGGGTAGCCATGCCCCCACCTCGGGGTGGATCGCGCGGGTACCCCGAATCGGACTCAACACTTAGAATCATCTGGGAATCCTGTACTCGACAGGGTCGCGGGCCTAAGGAGCGTGCAGTCGTGGCAGACGACGACGTCCGCGTACCTGCGGGTTGGTATCCCGATCCGCTCGGGCTTCCGCAACTGCGCTGGTGGGACAACCACGCCTGGACCGAGCACACCTCGGACGCCCGCCAGCCCATGGTCGCCGAAGCGATGACCGCTCAGCCGAGCTTCGCTCAGCCGCGGCAGACCGCGCCGGCGACGCGACTCGCGTTCGCCGACGACCTGCCGTTCGCCGACGACCTCGCCGATCCCGCAAATCTCGCCTACCCGCTTCACGACCTCGACAGCGACGTCTCGCTGCCGTCACGTCGCACCCTGCGCGAAGCCGAGCGTCTCGTCCCCGACGACGACACGGTGCGTGACCTCACCGGCGACGCCTCCGGCTTTGCCGACCCGCTGCCCGAACTCGAGGCGCCTTTCCTGGGAAGCCAGATCGACGCCGAGCCGTCACCCGCCGTGCGCTACGCACGCGCCGCGGGCATCGCCGACGCCCCGCGTTCGATGCGGTACGACCTCGCTGAGAGCCACGAAGACCTCCTCGGCGAAGCATCCGTGCCGCGCTCGGCCTTCGACCACGCCTCATCGTCGACGACGACGTTCATCCCCGACTATCCCACCGAGGCCAAGCCCGAGCCCGAGACATTCCGCGCCCACGGCTCGCACCGTGCCCGGCTCGCCCACGCGCCGCGCATCAGCACCGTGCCCGGGTGGTTGCTGCCGCTTCTGCCGCTCTACATGCTGCTCGTCGGCATGATGGTGCTGCTGAGCGGCGTCGATGCTTCGTTCGCCCCGATCACGGCGGCCCTCATTCTCGGGGTCCCGTGGCTGGCGAGCATCATCCTCGCCATCATCGACCGCCGCATGCTGCTCGCCGGCGGCATGGAGTCTCCCGCGCACTGGGCGTGGGCGATTCTCGGCGCACCCGTCTATCTCATCGCCCGGCTCGTCGCGACCGTGCGCGAAGCCGGAACCGGCTTCGGTCCGGTTCTCACCTTCTTCACCCTCGGGATCTTCATGGTCGGGGCGGTCGTCGCCGTGCCCGGACTCGTCATGGGGCTGCTGCCGGAATCCTTCTCGCTCGAAGCGGAACGTTCGGTTGTCGCCGACGCCCGCTCGCTCGGCATGGACCTGCAGATCGACTGCCCCACCACTCCGCCGATGCTGGTACAGCAATCGTTCACCTGCCAGGGGACGAACAACGATGGCGACACGTACGACGTCGTCGTCAGCCTGCAGCGCGCCAACGGTTGGATCGACTGGCGAGTCGACAGCTGGGGTGTCTTCACCATGGGCTCCTGACACACCCGAACGGGGTCATGAGACCTCCAGTCGCCATCCCTAGACTGGGCTCAGCTTTTGTACCACCGCAGTTGCAGCCTTCGCATTCGTCTTCGCCGTTTCCGGCCCGAAGGAGTTGAGTCTTGACCGACCAGGCGATCCGAGTCGTGCCAGCAGGCTGGTACGAAGACCCCGCCTCGAGCGCTCACGTGCGCTGGTGGAACGGGCTCTCCTGGACGGAGCACACGGCGATCAAGCCGACGCCCCAGCCTCAGCCGGTTGCCACGACGTACGCCGACGACTTCGCCGACCGCCGATTCGGTGACGGCTATGCCGGCAATTCCGGTGTCACGGCCGGCGCCACGACGGCCGAACACCTCACCGCGGCCGACCAGGTCACGACGTCGACCGGGTCGACGCAGACCCCCGAGATGCTGGCCCGCATCGCCGAGGCCCGTGACCTGGAACGCCAGTACGGCATCAGCACCGAAGAGAACGACGTCATCATGCGGGCGGTGCAGAAGGGTCACACCGACTCGAGCGCCGCCTCGAGCGCCGCCTCCGACTACCGCCCGTGGAACGCCGAGCCCGAACCCGAGTACGAGGAGCCCGGCACCCTGACGGCATCCGCGTGGTTCATCGCGCTGTGGCCGCTCCTCACGCTCGTCGCCGCTGCCACCGCCGCCTATCTCGCCTTCTACGTGATGCCCGAGCCGAGCGTCGCCGGCGTGCCGCTGGTCGCCGGGATCGTTCTCGTGCCGACGCTGCTCACTCTCATCTGGGCAGCGGTGGATGCCCGCCAGCTGCGGTCTCGCGACTTCGAGCCGGCGAGCCCCGCGCTCGCTCTGCTCGGACCCCTCGTCTACCTGATCGGCCGCCGCACCCGGGTGAAGGGTTCGGGGCCGCTCGTGACCCTCATCGTGCTCACCCTCCTCGCGGTGGGGGGTCCGGTCGCGGCGTACCTGACCGGGTCGGCGGTTCCCGTGACGAAGGCCGTCGAGATTCAGCAGACCGTGCAAGCCGACCTCGTCGGCAACGGTCGGCTCGCCTCGGTGTCGTGCCCGGTGCTCGTGCCGGAGCTCGATCGGGGCTCGCTCTACACCTGCGACGGCGTGCTGCCCGACGGCGGCTCGAAGCTGGTGTGGGTGAGCATCGACACCGCCGGCGGCGACTTCTCGTACGCCCTCGCGGTGCGCTGACCCGCCGCAGCCGCCGAGCTACGTCGCAAGCCACGCTTAGGCTGAGCGGGTTATGCGGCTCTTCATCATGAAGCGGGGGCGGCTCGGGTTCGCCAGGGCTTGTGGCCGCCGGCGGCGAGCAGGATGCGGAGCCGGTAGTTGTCGAAGTTGCGGAACCCGTGGGCGAGCCGTCGGGTCTTCTCG
>NZ_JBASCU010000052.1:0-28042 GCF_049651805.1 Pseudolysinimonas sp. | reverse complement strand
CCCCGAAATAGGGTGAGACACGTCGGGGTCTTTCTCGAAGGAGGAGTAGGAACTTCCATCCTGGAAGACCCCGGCCCCTCACCCCGCAACGACCCGCTCACCCCGCTTCATGATGAAGAGCCGGTTAACAGTTCGGCAACTTCGAATCTCACAGCCGCAGCGTTGAAGGCGACCGCTGGTGTGGCTACCGGCCTACGCAAGATTCGCGTCGATGACCCGCGCAGATTTCCAGTCTTCTACGAGCTGTCTTCCGGCGTCAGTAAGGACATACTCGTCGTAACCACTCACCCGCTGGCTTTCGCGGCCCGCTGGCGGGGTCGGGTTGAAGACCATTCCGCCACCCGGGACTGCGTACTGGATGATCTGTTGCGGAGACGACCGCGAAACGATCCCATCGTGCAGAAGATTGCGAACGTTGATGTCAGTTAGTGCGCCGAAAGCCAGCTGAATCGGCGACGCCAACCCGTTCTCCAGAAACGTTTCGAGGAGCCGAAGCTCGAAGTCGTTGTAGCGGCCGCGTAGCAACGCGAGGTTCGCTTTGAACACCCGGACCGACTGGCGAGGGATCTCCCCTGACCGGTCGTAGCGGGCGTGGTCGACCGCGCAGAGGATGATGATGTTTTCGAACGAATCGTCATGAGATTCAGCCCAAGGAACGATGTGCGCAAACTCAAGCCCGGCAGTGTTACCGCACCTTGGGACCGCACAACGATACCCGGCCTCCTCAAGCAGCCGACGCTTCAGTGCGGCAGGAAGGGCGGGGCGGCCATGAGGCATAACGAGCCTTTCGGGGAGACTCAGTCAGGCTACTGGTTTCGACGCAGGGTTTTGTGACGCCTCGATGCGTGGGCACTTCAGCGCGACTTGACCGAGCCTTCGGCTAGGCTGTTCTCAGAGAGAACGCTCGTTCGCATCCCGAACGAGCGGTAAGGAGCAGACATGCGGACGAAGATCGTCCCCGACGTCGCTGCCGCACTCGACGGCATCCCTGACGGCGCGACGGTTCTGGTGGGTGGCTTCGGCCTGGCCGGCCAACCGATCGCGCTGATCGATGGGCTGCTCGAGGTCGGCACCAAGGATCTGACCATCGTCGCGAACAACGCCGGCAACGGCGACACCGGGCTCGCGGCCCTCCTGAAAGCACGAAGGGTCAGGAAAGTGATCTGCAGCTTCCCCCGCCAGGTCGACTCCTGGGTGTTCGACGAGTTGTACCGGGCGGGCAAGATCGAGCTGGAGGTCGTTCCGCAGGGCAACCTCGCCGAACGCATCCGGGCAGGCGGAGCCGGCATCGGCGGATTCTTCTCCCCCACCGGCGTCGGCACCCTGCTCGCCGAGGGCAAAGAGACCCGCACGATCGACGGCCGGGAGTACGTGCTCGAATCTCCCATCAAGGGCGACGTCGCCCTGATCGGCGCCTTCAAGGGTGACCGACTCGGCAACCTCGTGTATCGCGAGACGAGCCGCAACTTCAATCCGGTGATGGCGACCGCCGCGACCCTCACGGTGGCTCAGGTCGACCGCATCGTCGAGGTCGGCGACCTCGACCCCGAAAGCATCGTGACGCCCGCGCTCTACACCGACCGGGTCGTCGAAGTGGGAGACAGGGAGTGGCTGCGATGAGCGGGCTGAACAGGGATGATCTCGCGCAACGGGTGGCCCAAGACATCCCGTATGGCGCCTACGTGAACCTCGGAATCGGCGCGCCCACCCTCGTGGCCGACCACCTCGACCCCGAGCGCGACGTGACGCTGCACACCGAGAACGGGCTGCTCGGAATGGGCCGCGCCGCGAAAGGCGACGAGATCGACCCCGACCTCATCAACGCCGGCAAGATTCCGGTGATCGCGGAGCCGGGGGCGGCGTACTTCCATCACGCCGACTCGTTCGCGATGATGCGCGGAGGGCATTTGGATGTCTGCGTGCTCGGCGCGTTCCAGGTGGCCACCAACGGCGACCTCGCCAACTGGCACACCGGGGAGCCCGACGCGATTCCGGCGGTGGGGGGCGCGATGGATCTCGCCATCGGAGCCAAACAGGTGTGGGTGATGACCGACCTGCTCACCAAAGACGGCTCGTCGAAACTGGTCGAAGCGTGCACCTACCCGCTCACCGGGAAGGGATGCGTGAGTCGGGTTTACACCGACCGTGCGGTTGTCGCCGTCGGGGCTGGGGGTGTGGGGGTGATCGAGCTGTTCGGCACCACGCTTGAGGAACTCAACGAACTCACGGGGCTGAGCCTGGAGATGACGCTGTGACGTCTCGACACGGCCGCTTTGCGGCCTACTCGACGACCGAGGGGAAGAGGAACCGATGACTGCCGCCTACGTTTACGACGCCGTGCGCACGCCGTTTGGGCGCTTCGGCAAGTCGCTCGCCGGGGTGCGACCCGACGACCTCGCGGGCTCGACCTTGAAGGCGCTGCTGGAGCGGCATCCCGACCTCGACCCCGCCCGCATTGACGACGTCATCCTCGGCGACGCCAACCAGGCGGGCGAAGACAACCGCGACGTCGGGCGCTTCGCCGTGCTGCTCGCCGGGTTGCCCGTGTCGGTTCCCGGCAGCACCACCAACCGGCTCTGCGGATCGGGGGTGGATGCCGCCATCCAGGCGTCCCGCGCGATCGAGACCGGCGACGCGTCGATCATCGTCGCCGGCGGCGTCGAGTCGATGACGCGCGCGCCCTACGTGATGCTCAAGCCCGACGCCGCGTTCCCGCCGCGCAACTCGGAGCTCGTGTCGACCCACATCGGCTGGCGGTTCACCAACCCGAAACTGCCCGCTGAGCAGACCATCTCGAACGGACAGTCGGCCGAACTGCTGGCGCAGCAGTACTCCATCTCGCGCGAGGAACAGGATGCCTTCGCCCTTCGCTCGCACCAGCTCGCGGCTGCGGCATGGTCGGGTGGTGTGTTCGCTAACGAGATCGTGCCGGTGCCGGGCGTCGATCTCGCCATTGACGAGGGGATTCGCGCCGACACGACCCTCGAAGCGCTCGGTGCGCTCAAGCCTGCGTTCGCCGCCGACGGCTCGGTCACGGCGGGCAACTCGTCGCCGATCAACGACGGCTCGTCGATGGTGCTCATCGCCGCCGAAGGTGCCCTGTCATCGGAACCCTTGGCCCGCATCACCGGCCGCGGCGTCTACGCGAACGAGCCGCAGTACTTCGGCATCGCCCCCGTCGAGGCCGCGAACCGGGCGCTTGCCCGCGCGGGACGCACCTGGGCGGATGTCGACTTCGTCGAACTCAACGAGGCCTTCGCGTCGCAGTCCCTCGCGTGTGCGCAGCTCTGGCCCGAGCTCGACCCGGCGAAGCTCAACGAGAACGGCGGCGCGCTGGCGATCGGGCATCCGCTCGGTGCTTCCGGCGGACGCATCATCGGCCGCGCCGCGCACGAACTCGCCCGCCGCGGCTCGGGGGTCGCCGTCATTGCGATCTGCATCGGCGTCGGCCAGGGTCTCGCGATGGTGCTGGAACGATAGCGGGATGCTCGAACCCGACGGCAGCACGTATGTGCAGTCGCTCGCGCGCGGGCTCGCCGTCATCCGCGCGTTCGGGGCGGAGCGGCCGCGGCTGTCGCTCTCGGATGTCGCGCGCGCGACCGACCTGACCCGGGCATCCGCTCGGCGATTTCTGTTGACCCTCGAATCCGAGGGCTATGTGCGCTCGCGCGACGGGATGTTCGAGCTCACGCCGCGGGTACTCGAGCTCGGGTTCTCGTACCTGTCGGCGCAGTCGCTGCCCGAGGTGGCGCAGCCGCACCTCGAAACCCTGTCGCGCGTCGTCGGGGAGTCGTCGTCGGCATCCATTCTCGACGGGTGGGACATCGTCTACATCGCCCGTGTGCCCACCCGGCGCATCATGTCGGTGGGCATCACCATCGGCACGCGCTTTCCCGCCTACGTCACGTCGATGGGTCGGGTTCTGCTCGCTTCGCTTTCTGCTGACGAGCGTGAAACCTTCTTCGAGGGTTTCCGCGGGGAGGCGTTCACCGCCCGCACGGTCACCGAACCGGGTGCCCTGAGGGCCGAACTCGAGCGGGTGGCCGACCAGGGCTGGAGCCTCGTCGACGGCGAACTCGAAACCGGCCTGCGCGCCCTCGCCGTGCCCGTCACCCGCGGCTCCGCGACGGTCGCCGCGATCAACGTGTCGATGCCCGCGACCGATGAGGATGCCGGCATCCAAGCCCTGCGCCTGCTCCCCGCCCTGCAGGATGCCGCCGCCGCCATCTCGACAGATCTCGCCGCCCTCGGTGGTTGAGTAGCGACCGAAGGTCGCGTGTCGAAACCCGGCCTACCCCGAGGCACGACGGTAGAGGCTCGCCTTGTACGCCTTGACAGCGGCCCGGCTAGAGCGCCACTGCCCGTCGCTGCCTCGGATGGCTTCGAGCCGTCCCCTCGACGCAGCCTGCTTCAGCGCGACGAGCGAAAACTCGTCGTCGGCGAGCGCCTGCAGCGGAACGTACCGCGCGGGGCCGGCAATGTTGGGAATCAGCCGATGAAGATTTCCGACCACCGACCGGCTGATGAGTTCCGCCAGGGGCGCGTAGTCTCCGTGATCACCCCGATCGAGCGCGGTGAGGTATCGAGCGCGCTGCACCTTGAAGATGATCATGGGGGGCCAGCCCAGGCGTACCAAGATGAGGTTCAGCGCCAAACGCCCCGTTCGACCGTTGCCGTCAAGGAACGGGTGGATGCGTTCGAAGTCGCGATGGATCTGGGCCAACTTGAAGGGGACCGAAGCGAGCGGAATCTGCTGCCTGCGGATGAGCCTGCCGAAGTCGTTGACTCCGTCCACCCATGCAGTCAGCTCGGCATGGATCAGCGGAAAGCTCGGAGGCTGCATGTCACCGGGGAATGGATGGATCTCGTGCTCGCGGAAGTTGCCGGGCGCCTCCTTCAACGTCGCGTCGGCATGCGGTGCAACATCCCAAACTCGCCGCATCGCGGTGTGGTGGATCTCCCGAACCTCCTGCAAGGTAATGAGCTGGGCATCATCCTCACCCGTGGGCTTCAGCGCTTGCTCGTAGACCCATTTGGCCGCGTCCCCATACCCGAGAACCTCCATGTACTCCTTGAGCTCCTTGGCACCCACCGCGCGGCCTTCGTCCAGGAGCGTCTGGACCTCACGGAGCACGAGCGTGTTTCCCTCGATCGCGGTCGAGTGGTGCGCTTCCAAATGCCATAGGTCATCCCAGAGTCCCTTCGCTTCGTAGGGCTTGGGAAGGCCTCCGTAGCGGGCGAGTTCGTCTACGGCGGCTTCGAAGCGTGCGAAGTACGACCGTCGCGTGGGTCGACCGCGACCAGGAACGACAGCGTCTGACATGGCACCTCCGAAGTTGTCATCAGCGCGGATGAGTAAGTCAACAAAACAAACTTAGTTTGTCATCGCCGCGATCGCGGAAAGAATCCAATCAAAAGTAGACGAGGCAAGCCTCACGGAGGGCTGAGCCGCGCGGCGGCGGCATCCTGGTGGGCGAGGAGGCGTAGTGCGACGAGCACCGGCTCGTACAGCGCCGTGCTGAGCACCGAGTACTCGATCGCCCGGCTGGGGTCGCTCGGCACCTCCGATCGCCGCGCTCCTCATGCCGGCGGGTTCTTCCTCTCGGTGCTCGGGCGCGACCCGCAGAAGCCCAGCCGCCTGATCGTGTTGCTGTGGCTCGGAGCCGCGAGCCTCACCGCCGGGCTGCTCGCCGCCGGGATCGGACTCGTCGTCGCGGGCGCCTCGGCGCTCTGAGCGCGGGTTGGGTCTCGACACGCGCCGCAAGCGGCGCTACTCGACCACCGAGTTCGGGCTACGCGAGGAAGAAGACCTGCAGGGTGAAGGCGATCGCGAGGGCGATCGCGCCGAGCACGGCGACGACCATGAGGAGTTGCGCGGCCATCAGGCGTCCTTCCGAATCGGTACGGGTCCATCATCTCGCGACAACCGCGACGGCCACCAGCTGAACCGACCGAGATCGTAGATGACGGCGGGCACCAGCAGCGAGCGCACGACGAGGGTGTCGAGCAACACCCCGAAGGCGACGATGAACGCGATCTGCGCGAGGAACAGGATCGGGATGACTCCGAGCGCCGCGAACGTCGCCGCCAGCACGATGCCGGCCGACGTGATGACACCGCCCGTGACGGTGAGGCCGCGCAACACGCCCTCGCGCGTGCCGTGCTTGAGCGATTCCTCGCGCACGCGGGTCATCAAGAAGATGTTGTAGTCCACCCCGAGCGCGACGAGGAACACGAACCCGAACAGCGGCACCGACGGGTCGGCTCCGGGGAATCCGAACACGCCCTCGAAGACGAGCGCCGAAACCCCGAGGGCCGCGGCGAACGACACGATGACGCTGCCGATCAGCACGAGCGGGGCGATCAGCGACCGCAGCAGCAGGATCAGGATGACGAGGATCACCAGCAGCACCACGGGGATGATGACGGTGCGGTCGCGGATCGCGGTGTCGTCGGTGTCGAGCGCGAGCGCCGTCACGCCGCCGACGAGTGCTGCCTCGTCGACCGCGTGCACGGCATCCCGCAGCTCGCGGATCGTCTGCTCGGCGTCCGCCGAGTCGGCGGCATCCGTGAGGGTCGCCCGCAGCATCACCTGCCCGTCGACGACGGTCGGCTCGAGCGGCACGAGCGTCGGGATCGGGAACGGCTCGGCGTCGGTGCCGACCGGCATCGTGCCGGTTGGGGAGTTGTCGCTCAGCGCTTCCACCCCGTCGACGCCGGCGAGGTCGGCGGCGGCATCCGCCAGTTCGGTGATGAGGTCTTCGTCACCCACGATCACCGCCGGGGAACCGGAACCCGCCGGGAAGTGCTCGCCGAGCAGCACCTGGCCGTCGCGGGCGGGTGAGTCGCCGAGCACTAGCTCGCTCTGCGGCACACCGTCGGCCTTGAACAACGCGAGACCGGCGGATGCGATGAGCAGCACCACGAGGGACAGTGCCCAGACCAGGCGGGCGCGCTGTGCGATCAGGCGGCCGATAGCGGGCCAGAGTTTGCCGGGGGTGGTGGGTCTCGACACGCCGCCTTCGGCGGCTACTCGACCACCGAGTTGCGGCTGCGCCTCGCTACTCAACCAGCGGGGTTTGCGGGGCCAGAACGCGGTGCGGCCGGCTGCCAACAGGAGAGCCGGGAGCAACGTCAGGGCGGCGAGGAGGGAGAAGGCGATGCCGATCGCCGCGACCGGGCCGAGGGCCTTGTTCGAGTTGAGGTCGGACAGCAGCAGGCACAGCAGCCCGGCGATCACCGTCAGGCCCGAGGCGAGGATCGGCTCGAACGAGCCGCGCAGGGCGGCCCACGTCGCATCCCAGCGCTTCTCGTGCACGGCGAGCGCCTCGCGGTAGCGGGCGGTGTAGAGCAGCGCGTAGTCGGTGGCGGCGCCGATCACCAGGATGAACAGGATGCCCTGCACCTGCCCGTTGATCGTCACGATGTCGGCGAGCGCGAGCCAGTAGACGACGAGGATCGCCGCGCACAGCGCGAAGACCGCGGTGCCGAGCACGATGAACGGCAGCAGCGGCGAGCGGTAGACGATCACCAGGATGACGAGCACCGCGCCGAGCGCCGTGAGCAGCAGGATGCCGTCGATGCCCGCGAAGCCGGCGACGAGATCGGCGGTGAACCCGGCTGGCCCGGTGACGAGCGCCTCGAGACCGTCGGGGGCATCCTCGAGCAGTTCGGCGAGCGCCGCGACGGTATCCCCGACCTCGGACGCGATCGGCACGATGATCTCGGCCGCCTCGCCGTCCTCCGACGGGATCACGGGGCTGAGGTCGTCACCGACCCCCTCGACGTCGGCGGCATCCTCAGCGAACGCCTCGAGGAACGCCAGATCGCCGTCGGTCAGCCCGCCGTCGCGCACGGCGATGACGATGGCGGGGATGTCGTCGGCCCCCGCGAACTCCGGCACGAGTGCCGACACTCGCGTCGACTCGGCCGACGCGGGCAGGAAGCTGGCCTGATCGTTGGTGGAGACACCCGAGATCTTGCCGAACGTCGGCCCGCCGAAGCCGGCGAGCGCGAGCCAACCCACGATGAGTACCGCGGGGATGACCGCGCGCAGCAGACGCGGCATCAGCGGGTGGCCAGAAGTTCGGCGCCCGCCGCAGCGAGCTCTCCGAGGGCGGCCTTCGACGACTCGGGGGCGACCCCCGCCACGAGGTCGGTCAGCACGGCCACCTCGCGGCCGGCAGCCAAGGCGTCTCGCGCGGAAGCCAACACGCAGTAGTCGGTCGCGATGCCGGCGACGTGCACGACATCCACGCCCTTCTCATCGAGCAGGTCGATCAGCTCCTCGCCGTCCTCGGTGACGCCCTCGAAGATCGAGTACGCCGGAACGCCCTGCCCCTTCTTCACGTGCACGTCGATCAGCGAAGCGTCGAGCGCCGGGTGGTACTCGGCACCGGGGGTGCCCGCGACGCAGTGCCGCGGCCAGGTCGCGACGAAGTCGGGGTCGGCGCCGCCCGTTTCAGGCGTGGCGAAGTGCCCGCCGTTGTCGTTGTCACCGTCGTGCCAGTCACGGCTCGCGATCACCAGGTCGTAGCTGTCGGGGTTCTCGCGCAGGTACTCGGTGATCCCCTCGGCGACCGCGGCGCCACCGGTCACCCCGAGCGCGCCACCCTCGGTGAAGTCGTTCTGCACATCGATGACGAAGAGAGCACGCACGCGGGTATCCGTTCTCGGTCAGTTGTTGCTCAGGTTGTCGCCGCAGATGAAGACGCCCGTGGTGAGAGTGTCGAGCGCCGCGCGGGCGTTGCTCTGGATGCCGTCGCCGATTGCGTAGAAGGCGAACGCGAAGACGGTGCCGTCGGCCGCCTGCACGAGGCCGCCGAGCGTATAGGCGGTGTCGATCCAGCCGGTCTTCGCGAAGACTTGACCACGCGCCACCGCGTTCTCGCCGGTGAAGCGGCTGGCGAGCGTGCCCGACTGTCCGGCGACCGGAAGGCCCGCGCGCACCACATCGAGGTTCGGTGCGCCCGCGTTCACCTGGATCATCAGTTGCGTCACGATCGACGGTGGAACGGCGTTGAACTCGCTGAGGCCCGAGCCGTCTTTGATCGTGAGGGCGGCGCCCGTGATGCCGTACTCGGTGAGGGCGCTCGGGATCGCCTGCTGAAGCGAGGCCGCCGAGCCGTTCAAGGCCGACTCCTTCGAGGTGATGCGGGCGAGCATTTCGGCCATCGTGTTGTCGCTGACCAGAAGCATGTGCGGGATGATCACGCTCAGCGGCTGCGACGCGACCTCACCGAGCACCGTCGAGGTGTTGACGGCGCTGCCGGTCGTGATGGTGACGTTGCCCGCGACCTTGCCCTCGGTGTCGTTGGCCCGCAGCGCGTCGAGGAACCATTGCCCGGCCCGACCGATCGGATCGGTGCTGCGCGCGCTGTCCTGCGCGCCCGGGTTGGCGCGGTCGCCATCCACCTGAAGCGCGGTCACCTCGGAGTGGTAGCCCTGCGTCTGCTCCGACCGCTTCCACGCCGGGTCCCATTTGTCGGCGGGCGACCAGTAGTTGGCGTCGAGCACGAGGTTCGTGATCTCGTCGTCGTAGTTGGCGAGCACCTGCTGGGCGAGACTGTCGAGTTTCGGGGCGCCCTTGTAGACGCTCTCCTGCCCGGCGGGAAGCCGGCTCAAGGTCGCGTCGCCCCGCCCGACGAGCACGATGGACCCCGCCTGGCTGCCGGGGTATACCGAGGTGCGAATCTGAAAGTCGGGGCCGAGCGTCGTCAGAGCCGCGGCCGCGGTGAGCAGCTTCAGCACACTGGCGGTGCGGGCGGGCGTCGTTCCGGCGCGGTCGAACAGCACCTCACCGGTGTCGGCGCGCACGACGTAGCCCGAAAGGGCCATGAGGCGCGGGTCGGTCGCCTGCCCCGCGATCGAACAGGTGCGCAGCCGGCTGGCCACGAGCGCGCCATCCGGCACATCACGCGGCGGGTCGGGGGTGGGCGTCGCGGTCGGCACCACGGCGGCCGCCGATCCGACGCTCACTCCCGCCAAGACCGCACCGGTGCCGAGCAGCACGAAGACCACCGCGATCGCGCCAGTGAGCCACGCGGTCGGATGCTTCGCGAAGAGCGCGCCGATGCCGCGGGGCTTCTCGGCCCCGGCATCCGCCCCGTCACTCGAGGCAGCCGGTTTCTGCCGAGACCGACGCCGCGCCGCGGGTGCCGCGGCCTCGCGGGCCGCGCGTCGCGAAATCGGCTGCTCGTCAGTCACCCCGCAATGATAGGCGACCCCGCCTGCGCGGTCCGGGTCGGGCCAGGCAGGTCGGAAGGGCCCTGCACACGCCGCACCCGGACCCGTTCCGGATGCGGCGTGTACACGACCCTCCGCCGCGAATCAGTCCTAGCAGCCACCCCACCGCGCTGCGGCGCGGGTGAAGCTGTACGGCTCGTTCGGTACGCCACCATGGGTCATGGCGAAGTAGATGCACACCCCGCCTACGGGGCCGGTGATCGTCGGGCGGTAGAGCGAATTTCGGTGCGGGGTGGAGTTCCACCACTTCTGGGCGACCGTCGCTCCGGTGTTGCCCGAACCGCCGGCCAGGTTGCCGTCGCAGCCGTAGGACGGAACACCGTCGCTGCGCTGCGAGCCGATGTGGCCCCACGCGCTCGCGGGGTCGGTGCTCGGGTCTTCCGCCATCCAGAAGAGGCGATCTTCCATGCACGCGTCATACCGGATGTTCGCCATCGGCACCGGGTAGAGGCAGTTGGCGACGCGTTGCGCGTTGTAGGTCGCGGCGAACGCGGCGAGGTCGTCAGACGTCGTCCCCTGAACGCCGCCGCCGGAGACGCGTCCCGGGGCTCCACCGGTGCTGCCACCGACGTTGCCGGGGCACGAGAGGCCTTGGGCCGCCAGGACGGCGCGGCGCTCCTCGGTTCCGCTGGCCCGTCCGGCCGCGGAGACCGGCGGAAGCGGCTTCGGCACGGGCTTCTGAGCGAAGTGTTCGTTGTCGACGTTCTGCGGGGCTTCTGCCGAGACCTCTGCGACGATCGTGCGGGCGGCAGCCTCAAGCACCGTCGAGGTCGGATCGCTGACGATCGTCGACGCCACGACCGGTTGGCTCGCGGTCGTGACCGGCGAGGTCGTTCCCGACACCGTCGTGGTGACCCCCGGCACGGCAGCCGCCACGGCTGCGTTGGCCGGAGCCAAGAATGACGGGCCCCCGCCACCGACGAACGGCAACACGAGAACCATTACCGTCGTGAAGACGGCCCCCAGAAATAGCGTGCGCTTCATGATTCGAGCCCCCCGACTCGGGTGACGCGGTCCCCCCGGACCATGTGCGTCGGGCGTCGAAACGCCGTGAGAGGGACGCTACGCCCCTTGATAGGGCCGTCACAAGGGCTTTCGGCTCCTACGAGCGCTTTTGCCCGCGAACTGGGGGCACGCCACGTTTCTCGGAGATCGACGGGTCAATCCGAGGAATAGTCGGAGCCGCCTGTGGGAATCGAACCCACGACCTTCTCATTACGAGTGAGATGCTCTGCCGACTGAGCTAAGGCGGCGGACCCGGCAGGCCGGGAACCGTCGAGAAGTTTAGCCGACGCGGGCGGGAGAGGATGACGCGATCAGCTCGGCGCCGAGCTCGAAAGCCCGCTCCACCAGCTCGGGCAGACCTGGGGAGGCGTCGGGGTGGTCGAGCCACGCGAACCAGGCGTGCCGGATGAACGCGAACGCGGTGAGCGCGACGAGGCGAGCGCGATCGGCTGCTTCGGCATCCGATAGCTGCGGATGCTCCGACCGCAGCCGACGCTGCACCAGGTCGGTCAGTTCCTCTTCGAAACGATGCACGTTGGCCATGCGCCGCACGCCGAGCTGCGGATACCTCTTGCCGAGCGCACGGCGCTCCGCGAGCAGCTCCGGGTCGCTCAGCAGCCGCGTCGATCCCTCGACAACGACGCGGGCGAGCCCGCGCAGGACCGGGCCGCGGTCGGCGATGAACCAGTCGATCTTGGCGTTGCCGGCCAGCGTGGGCGCGTCACCGAGGATCGCATCCTCCTTCGAGGGGAAGTAGTTGAAGAAGGTGCGCGGCGAGATGTCGGCGATGCGGGCGATCTCATCGACGGTCGCTCCCTCGAGCCCCTGCTCGCGCACCACTTGGAGCGCGGCGCTCTGGATGGCGTGGCGGGTCGCGAGGCGCTTCCGTTCGCGCAGACCCGGCTGATCGGCGGACGTCATCCGCACAGTTTATTGCGCCCACTGCAAACTTGCACCCGGTCTCGACACGCTGTTTCGAGACGCGTCCGCCGAAATCGGCGCTCCTCAACCCGCTACTCGACCACCGAGAAACGGGTCAGCAGTTGGGGTCGGACTCCGGCACCGTTCCGTCGATGAAGAACGCGTCGACCACTCCGAGCACGCACGGGTCGCCGGTCGTGTAGGCGGTGTGGCCCTCGCCCTCGTAGGTCACCAGATGACCGTTCTCCAACTGATCGGCGAGCGCCACCGCCCACACATAGGGAGTCGCCGGGTCGTTCGTCGTACCGACCACCAGGATGTCGGCCGAGCCTTCTGCGGCGATGGCGACACGGTCTCGGGTCGGCGGGAACGGCCACGCCTCGCACAGCGTGCCGCCGTACGACATCACGGGGCCGAACACCGGCGCCGCCTCAGCGAGCCGTGCCGCATCGGCCCGCATCGACTCGTTCGTCACGTTGGAGACGTAGTCGAGACAGTTGATCGAGATGAACGACTCGGTCGAGTTGTCGCGGTAGGTGCCGTCGGGATCGCGGCCGTTGTAGTTGTCGGCGAGGAAGAACGCCGTCGCGGTCTCGCCCGCGAACACCTCGGTGAACAGGTCGTCGAGGTAGGGCCAGTTGTCTTGGTTGTAGAGCGGCAGGATGATCGCGATGAACATGGTGCTCGACCCGAGCATCCGGCCGTCGGGTGCCGGCAACGGCGTGACCGCCAGGTCGCTCAGCAGCGCCCCCGTGCGGTCAAGCGCGGCATCCACCGAGCCGGTGAACGGGCATTCCTCACGGGTCACGCAGTCGGCGAGGTACGCCTTGAACGCGTTCTCGAACCCCACCGCCTGCGTCTTCGTGACGTCGAAGTCGGTGGTCGACGGGTCGACGGCGCCGTCGAGCACGAGTCGGCCGGTCTTCTCGGGGTAGAGGTCGGCGTAGGTCGCCCCGAGGAACGTGCCGTACGAGTAGCCGAGGAAGTTGAGTTTCTCGTCACCGAGCACGGCGCGCAGCAGGTCCATGTCGCGGGCAGCACTCACCGTGTCGACGAACTCCAGCAGCGCGCCGGTGTACGTCAGGCAGGCCTGCGCGAACTCGGCGTTCGCGGCGGCCACATCGGCGATCCACTGGTCCGACCCGACGGTGCCCGGGATGATGCCGTAGTTGAACTCGTCGAGGAATGCCGGGTCGTCGTAGCACGAGACCGCCGACGACCGCCCGACGCCGCGGGGGTCGAAGCCGACGATGTCGTAGCTGCCCTGCAGCCGGTCGCTCGTGGCGTAGTCCACGCTGTCGAGCACGAAGTCGTACCCGGATCCGCCGGGCCCGCCGGGGTTGACCAACAGCGACCCGAGCTTCGTGCCCGAGGCGGGCTGGCGTACCAGGGCGAGCTCGATCTCGGCGTCGCCGGGGTTGCTCCAGTCCATCGGGGCGCGGGCAACGGTGCACTGCATCCCATTGCCGCACGACTTCCACCGCAGCACCTGGCGGTAGTACGGTTCGAGGTCGGCGGCGACCTCCTCGCCGGTCGGCTGCGAGGTCGACTCCACCTCCGGCGACGCGAACCACTGCAGGCACCCGGTGAGGGTCGCCGTGACGACGAGCCCCAAGAGCAGCGCGAATCCCGCACGGGTGGTCTTCATGGCGACCTTTCTAACGCACCGGTGCGCTGTCGCGCACCGCGCTGATGAGCATGGCCTCGAGAGCCAGGGCAGGTGCGACGTTACCTTCGATGCGCGTGCGCGCCTCGGTGATCGCGTCGAGCGTGGCGAGGGTGCCGGCCGCGGTGGTCGCCCTCGCCGCCGCCTCCAGGTCGCCGTAGATCGCCAGGTTCACCGGATCGCTGCCCACCCCGAGTTGCAGCAGCAGGATGTCACGGTACAGCGAGAGCAGATCGACGAGGATGCGGTCGAGCCCGTCGCGCAGCGACCGGGTCGCCCGGCGCTTCTGGTCTTCTTCGAGGTTCTTCAGTTGCGCACGCAGGCCGGGCGGAATGGTGCCGCCGGGCTCGATGCCGAGCGATCGCAGCGCACTCGCCCGCTCTTCGGCATCCCGCTCTTCCGTGATCGCCTTCGCGTCGTCGCCGGCGACCGCAAGCAATTCGGCGGCGGCGAGCACGGCACCCGACACGCTGCGGATGCCGAAGGCGAGTTCGAGGGTGCGGGCCCGCCGTTCGCGGGCCTCGGCGTTCGTCGCAAGGCGGTGCGCCATCCCGATGTGGCTCTGTGCTTCGCGCGCCGCCCGGGTCGCCTCGGGCAGGCTGACCCCGTCACGGCGAGAGATCAGGTCGGCGACCTCGGCGACATCCGGAACGCGCAGCCGCACCGTGCGCACCCGCGACCGCACCGTCGGCAGCAGGTCGGCATCGCTCGGCGCGCAGAGAATCCAGATCGTGCGTGGCGGCGGCTCTTCCAGCGCCTTCAACAGCACGTTGCTGGAGAGCTCCGCCATGCGGTCGGCATCTTCGATCACCATCACGCGGTAGCGGCCCACCGACGGCGAGAAGTAACTCGAGGTGACGAAATCCTTCACGTCTTTGCGCAGAATCGTCACGCCTTCAGTGCTCAACACCCCGAGATCGGGATGCGTGCGTGCCTGCACTTGAGCCTCGGTCTCGGCCTCGTCGCCGGGCCGGGCGATGAGGGCGGCGGCGAACGCGTAGGCGAGCACCGAGCGGCCCGACCCCGGGGGGCCGGTGAGCAACCACGAGTGGGTGAGCCCGTCGCCTGCCGCGGCGGCCCGCAGTGTCGCAACCGCCTCGGCCTGCCCGGTCAGGTCGTCCCAGCTCATACGCCCAGCGTAGGCGGCAGCGCAGACTCTCCGTCTCGGTGGTTGAGTAGCGACCGCAGGTCGCGTGTCGAAACCACACAGCGGGTTACTCGGGGGTGTGGTTTCGACACGCGCCTTCGGCGCTACTCAACCCACGGGTTTCGACACCCGCCTTCGGCGCTACTCAACCCACGGGTTTCGACACGCGCCTTCGGCGCTACTCAACCACCGAGCGGGACTCGACCTACTTCTTCTTGGCGGCGGCCTTGCGCGGAGGAGCCTTGCGCTTCGGGGCGGGGCCCTTGGCGCGCTTGTCGGCCAGCATCTGCACGGCCCGATCGAAGTCGATCGACTCGATGTCTTCGCCGCGCGGGATCGTCACGTTCGTGATCGAGTCGGTGACGTAGGCGCCGAAGCGGCCGTCGCGGATGCGGATCGGCTTGCCCGACTCAGGGTCGGGCTCGAACTCCTTGAGAGCGCTCGAGGTACGAGCGGCGCCGTACTTCGGCTGGGCGAGGATCTCGAGGGCCTTGTCGAGGGTCAGGTCGAAGATGAGATCTTCCGACTCGAGCGACCGCGAGTCGGTGCCCTTCTTCAGGTACGGGCCGTAGCGGCCGTTCTGCGTCGTGATCTCGACACCCGTCTCGGGGTCCTGTCCGACGACCCGCGGAAGCGACAGCAGCTTGAGCGCGGTGTCGAGGTCGACCGTCATCGGATCCATCGACTTGAAGAGGGATGCCGTGCGCGGCTTCACCGCCGCCGTCTTCTTGGCGGCCTTCTTCTTGGGTGTCTTCACCTCGCCCGTGGCGGGGTCGACGACCGGCTCCGGCTCGGGCACGGCCTCGGGTTCCGGCTCGAGCTCGGTCACGTAGGGCCCGTAGCGGCCGTCTTTCGCCGCGATCTGCTTGCCGTTCTCGGGGTTGACCCCGAGAATGCGGTCGCCCACGACGGGCGCTTCGACGAGTTCCTTCGCTTTCGCGGTGGTGAGTTCGTCGGGCGCGAGCTCCGGCGGAACGTTGACGCGGCGCGGGGTGCCGTCGGTCGATTCGGGGTCGGGGGTTTCGAGGTACGGCCCGTACTTGCCGATGCGCAAGGTGATGCCGTCGGCGAGCTGCACCGAGTTGATGTCGCGCGCGTCGATCTCGCCGAGGTTGTCGACGACGGTGCGCAGCCCCTTGTGTTGCTCGTTGCCGTAGTAGAAGCCGGTCAGCCAGTCGACGCGGTTCTGCTCGCCGTCGGCGATGCGGTCGAGGTCATCCTCCATCTCGGCCGTGAAGTCGTATTCGACGAGATCGGCGAAGTGGTCCTCGAGCAGCCGCACGACGCTGAACGCGATCCAGTTCGGCACGAGCGCCGTGCCGCGCGGGGTGACGTAACCGCGGTCGATGATCGTCGAGATGATGCTCGCGTACGTCGAGGGGCGGCCGATGCCGAGCTCCTCGAGCGTTTTCACCAGGCTCGCCTCGGTGTAGCGCGGCGGCGGGCTGGTCTCGTGACCCTTGGCCTCGAGGTGTTGCAACAGAAGGTCCTGCCCGACCGTCAGGTTCGGCAGGCGCTTCTCGTCGTCGGCTTCCTTCGCCTCGGGGTCGCGGGCCTCGTCTTTACCTTCTTCATACGCGGCGAGGAAGCCGCGGAAGGTGATGACGGTGCCGGACGCCGTGAACTCGGCGGTGCCCGCATCCTCGGTGGTTCCCGCGATGGTGACGGATGCGGTCGAGCCGCGCGCGTCGGCCATCTGCGAGGCCACGGTGCGCTTCCAGATCAGGTCGTACAGCTTGAAGTCGTTACCGCGCAGCACCGACTGAAGTTCCGACGGGGTCTTGAAGACATCCCCGGCGGGGCGGATCGCCTCGTGCGCCTCCTGCGCGTTCTTGTTCTTGCCGGTGTAGACGCGCGGCTTCTCGGGAACGGTCTCGGCGCCGTAGAGTTCGGCCGCCTGACTGCGGGCCGCGTCGATCGCTTGCTGTGACAGCGCCGGCGAGTCGGTGCGCATGTAGGTGATGTGCCCGTTCTCGTAGAGACCCTGGGCGACGCTCATCGTCTGGCGAGCCGAGAACCGCAGTTTGCGGGCCGCCTCCTGTTGGAGGGTGCTCGTCGTGAACGGGGCGGCCGGGCGGCGCGTGTAGGGCTTGGTCTCGAGGTTGGTGACGGTGAAGGATGCCGCGTCGGCCCGCAGCGCCGTGGCCAGCTTCTCGGCGGCAGCCTCATCGAGGGCGACGACGTCGCCGGTGAGCTGGCCCTTGTCGTCGAAATCGCGGCCGGAGGCGACCCGCTTGCCGTCGAGGCGGGCGAGGCGGGCCTGGAAGGTCTCGGTGTCGGCGCCGAGTTCGGCGGTCAGATCCCAGTAGACGGCCGAGACGAAGGCGAGCCGCTCGCGCTCGCGGTCGACGACGAGCCGGGTGGCGGCCGACTGCACGCGACCGGCCGAGAGCCCCGGCCCGACCTTGCGCCACAGCACCGGGCTGATCTCGAACCCGTAGAGCCGGTCGAGGATGCGGCGGGTCTCTTGCGCGTCGACGAGCGCGGTGTCGATGTCGCGGGTGTTCTCCTGCGCCCGTTGGATCGCCTCTTTGGTGATCTCGTGGAACACCATGCGCTTCACCGGAACCTTCGGCTTCAGCTCTTCGAGCAGGTGCCAGGCGATCGCCTCGCCCTCGCGGTCTTCATCCGTCGCGAGGTAGAGCTCGTCGGCATTCTTCAGTGCCTTCTTGAGGTCGGCGACCGTGCGCTTCTTCTCATCGCTCACCACGTAATAGGGAGCGAAGCCGTTCTCGACGTCGATCGAGAACTTGCCGAGCGACCCCTTCTTCAGCTCCGGCGGGAGGTTCTTCGGCTCGATCAGATCGCGGATGTGACCCACCGACGCCAGCACTTCATAGCCGTCGCCGAGGTACTGGCCGATGGTCTTCGCCTTCGCTGGGCTCTCGACGATGACCAACTTGCGGCCGGCGGACTTCGACTCGGGCACTGTTCTCCTTCTATCCGGTGCACACCATACACACACTTTTCTTCAGTCGAGCCGGGGCGGCGTGTCGGGCGTCATCGTGGCGGGCCAGCCCTCGCCTGTGCCGTGACGATCACCCCGGCGATCCTCGCCGAGGTCGAAACCGTCGCCACGACACCTTCGAGATCGCATGCGACGAGGGTCGCGCCATGGGCGTCGACGACTCGCGCAGCCTCGTCGCACGGGATGCCGGGATGGATGCCGAGAGCCGTGTCGGCGGCGGCAAGCGCCCCGGCATCCGCAGCCGCGATCACACGCTGTCGGGCGGCGAGCGCGGCACCCACCCCCACCGCAGCGAGGGTGAGCACCGCCAGCATTGCGACGACGGCGAGGGCGAGGACGCCGCCGGATCCGGTCTCCTTCATGAGTCGTCGAGTGCGCAGGCACCCGCGCGGGCGCGCAGCCCGAGCACCGCGACCGGGCCGCTCGGCACGATCTCGACCCGCACGCACCGCAGGTCGCCGTCGCCCCAGCTGCTGAGTGCCGCCCCCGGCACCTGGCGCTCGAGTCGGGTGCCGACCGCTGCCGCCGAGTCGCCCCGGCCGAGCCCGCGCGCGGCGTCGGCCGCGGCATCCTGTGCCCGCACTTGCAGCCCGGCAACCTGCACGCCGCCGAGCAGCAGCGCCACGACGCCCAGCACCGCGGGGAACGCGAGCGCGAACTCGGCCGTCGCACTCCCTGCTTCGCCCCGTAGCCGCCGGATCATCCCGCGGAGTTCAGCGCGCGCTGCACCAGGTCGGTCAGGATCGCCTGCACCTCGCCCGACCTCAGGATCACCACGAGCAGCCCGGCGAAGCCGACGGCCGCCATGATGACGATCGCGTACTCCGCCGTCGCGGCTCCGGTCTCATCGCGCAGCCTCACGGTCAGCCGCTGCCACATCGAACGCATCGCGTACCTCTTTATCTCTCCGCTGGCGGAGGGTTCGGGGCACGAGCACATCCAGTCTGCACCGCTGCTCGCCACTGGTCCGGTCGGTGAGAACGAGCACGGCAACCGTCGACGGCCCCCGCCCTGTGCAGGACTCCGCCGACAGAGGGCATTTCGACACAAGGGAGCCCCGCGCGCGTGGCTCTTCGGCGTCATAGAACCCTCTATGGCGGAAGAGAGGACGGTGTCACAGCACGGCGAGGGTCGACCCGATCATCGCCAGTAAGAGAGGAGCGACGCCGAGGGCGACGAAGGCGGGCAACACGCAGAGTCCGAGCGGCAGCAACAGCCGGGTGCCGAGGGCGGCGATCCGCATCCGCACGGCGGCCTGCGCGTCGCGCCGCGCCTCCCGCGCTTCGGCCCGCAACAGCCCGGCGACCGGCACACCGGCCCGTTGCGCGAAGCCGATCGCCGCCGCCGCGGAGTCATCGGCTGGCAGCCCGGCCTCGCTCAGCGCCGCCGCCACCCGCTCGAGTGCTGCTGAGGCGGGGGCTCCTCCCGATACCGCCACGGCGACCAGCTCGCAGCCCAGCCCCGGGGTCGGATCGGCCTCGCGCGCCCGCGCGACGAGCCGTCGCATCCATCGCCGCGCTATCACCAGTAACCCGACACCGGCGACGAGGCAGAACCAACCCGGCGGCGTCGTCGCGAGTACGCCGAAGGTGTCGACGCCCAGCAGAGCGCCGCCGAACAGCCCCAGCCCCGGCAGCGCGAGCACCACGCGACTCGTGGCGAGCGGGCCAGCAAGGGCGATCGCCACCTCCCGCCGGGCGTCGTCCGTCGCCACCAGCACCTCACCGAGTCGGGCGAGCGTCGCGGCGAGGGGTGCCCCGGCATCCGTCGCCACCCGCCACGCCGCCGCGACGCACGCCCAATCGGATGCCGCCGCGGCATCCCGGGTCGCGGCGAGAATCGCGCCGGGCAGCCGGTCGGCGCCATCGGTCTCGGCCACCTGCATCGCGAAAGGCTGGGACTCGCCGAGGTGCCGCCATGCGGTGAGCGGGGGCAGCCCGGCCTCGAGCAGGACGGCGAGGCGCAGCACCGCCGCGGCGGGTGTCATGTGCGAACCTCAAGCCGTGCGCGGCGGTCGAGCCCCAGCGTCCCGAGTGCGGCGAGCCGGCGCCCCTGCGCCACCCGTTCGACGTGCAGCACGACATCGAGCGCGCTCACGGCCTGCCGAGCGACCGCGTCGGGCGACATCCCGGCGAGAGCGCCGAGCGCTTCGAGCCGTGCGGGTACGTCGGCGAGCGAGTTGGCGTGCAGGGTGCCGGCCCCGCCGTCGTGCCCGGTGTTGAGCGCGGCGAGCAGTTCGCGCAGCTCCGGCCCGCGGCACTCCCCCACCACGAGGCGGTCGGGGCGCATCCGCAGTGCCTCGCGCACCAACCGGTCGAGGCCGACACCGCCCGCGCCCTCCAGGTTGGGTTGACGCGCCTCAAGTGCGACGACGTGCGGATGCGCGATGCGCAGCTCAGCGACGTCTTCGAGCACGACGATCCGCTCGTTCGGGGGAGCAGCCGCGAGCAGCGCAGCGAGGAACGTCGTCTTGCCGCTGCCGCCCGCGCCGGTGACGAGTAGGTTCGCCCGCCGGGCGACCAGCTCTCGGATGCGCCCGATCGGCACCGCATCGAAGAATCCGGCGTCGTCGAGATCGTCGAGGCCCGGCCGCACCTCGGCGGGAAGGCGCACCGACACCAGGGCGCCGCCGCTCGACACAGGCGGCAACACGGCATGCACCCGCACCCCGTCGCCGAGCCGCACGTCGACCGCCGGGGTCGCCTCATCGAGGTGCCGGCCGCCGAGAGCGACGAGCCGCACCGCGAGATCCCGCGCCGCGGACGCCGACACGCGCACTCCATCGACTACCACCGCACCTGCGCCGCGGTCAGCCCACACGCTGCCGTCGCCATTGAGAAAGACGTCGGTGACGCCGCGTTCCGAGACGATCGCCGCGAGCGGTCCGAACGCGCTCGGCGCGATACCCCGGGCGACCCCGCTGCCTCGGGCGACGAATGCGGTCATCCGTCGATGATCCGCAGCCGCTCGGCTGCGCGGTCACGCCTCGGCGACGGCGGTGCACAAACCCGCGGTGCCCGGAGGGGGAAGGACCCGAGCTGGGCGACGCTGTACCCCGTTAACGCTGTACCCCGTTAAAAGGAGAGGGGCGGCGCCCATTGGGGGGAACAGGCGCCGCCACAGCGACGCTCGATTGGGGGGAATCGGGCACGTCGCAAGCCGAGAATTGCGCTCGGATGGTCCCGAGTGTACTCCAAATGGAGGACACCGCAATGGGAAAATTGATCACACCTTCCCCGTAACACGCAAGGGGTTCCCCACCCCCCAATCCGAGGGCCCGAAATCGCTGGATAGGATCGAAGCCGGACCCCTCAGGGGCCCCCGGCAACGCCGCCCGGCCGGTCGAGTACGACGAGGGAGTCCGCTCCCGCAGAGAGGCCAACGTCATGACGTCGATCGACAACCTTCTCCACGAGAAGCGTCGGTTTCCCCCGACCCCGGAGTTCGCGGCGGCCGCGATCGCCCAGCCCGACCTGTATGAGGCGGCGGCATCCGATCGCCTCGCCTTCTGGGCCGACCAGTCCCGCACCCTGCTGCACTGGCACGAGCCCTTCACCGAGACCCTCGACTGGTCGAACGCTCCGGTCGCCCGCTGGTTCGGCGACGGGAAGCTCAACGTCGCCTACAACTGCCTCGACCGGCATGTGCTCGCCGGCCGCGGCGACCGCGTCGCGTACCACTGGGAGGGTGAGCCGGGCGACACCCGCACGGTCAGCTACGCCGAGCTGACGACCGAGGTGAAGAAGGCCGCCAACGCCCTCGCCGCCCTCGGCGTCGGCCACGGCGACCGCGTCGCGATCTACCTGCCCAACATCCCTGAAGCCGTCGTCGCGATGCTCGCCGTCGTGCGGCTCGGCGCCATCCACTCCGTCGTCTTCGGCGGGTTCAGCGCCGAGTCGCTACGCGCCCGCATCGACGACGCGCAGGCGAAACTCGTCATCACCGCCGACGGCGGCTGGCGCAAGGGCAAGGTGTTCCCGTTGAAAGACACCGTGGATGCCGCGGTCGCCGGCGATTCGCCGGTCGAGCACGTACTTGTGGTGCGCCGCGGCGAGAACGACGTCACCTGGGGCGAGAAGGATGTCTGGTGGCACGACGCCGTCGGCGGTGCGAGCGACGAACACGAAGCCGAGGCGTTCGAGTCGGAGAACCCGCTGTTCATCCTCTACACCTCCGGCACCACCGGAAAGCCCAAGGGCATTCTGCACACCTCGGGCGGCTACCTCACCCAGGTCGCCTTCACGCACAAGAACGTTTTCGACCTGCACCCCGAGACGGATGTCTTCTGGTGCACCGCCGACGTCGGCTGGGTCACCGGCCACAGCTATGCGGTCTACGGCCCGCTCGCCAACGGCGCGACGTCGGTGATGTACGAGGGAACCCCCGACACCCCGCACCCGGGGCGCTGGTGGGAGCTGATCGAGAAGTACCAGGTGTCGATCTTCTACACCGCGCCCACCGCCATCCGCTCGTTCATGAAGCTGGGTCGCGCGATTCCCGACCGGTTCGACCTGTCATCGCTGCGGGTGCTCGGCAGCGTCGGGGAGCCGATCAACCCCGAGGCGTGGATCTGGTACCGCGAGGCGATCGGCGGGGGCAACACGCCGATCGTCGACACCTGGTGGCAGACCGAGACCGGCGGCATCATGGTGGCCGCGCTGCCGGGCATCACGACGCTCAAGCCGGGGTCGGCGCAGGATCCCGTGCCGGGCATCTCGATCGACATCGTCAGCGACGAAGGCGTCTCGGTCGGTCGCGATGAAGGTGGCCTGCTCGTCGTCACCGAACCGTGGCCGTCGATGTTGCGCGGCATCTGGGGCGACATGGACCGCTTCCGCGAGACCTACTGGGCGAAGTTCGCAGAGCAGGGCTACTACTTCGCCGGCGACGGCGCCCGATACGACCGCGACGGCGACCTGTGGCTGATGGGCCGGGTCGACGACGTCATGAACGTCTCGGGCCACCGGCTCTCGACCGCCGAGATCGAGTCGGCGCTGGTCGGGCATCCCGCGGTGGCCGAAGCCGCGGTGGTCGGTGCACACGACGACACGACGGGGCAGGCGGTGGTGGCGTTCGTCATCCTGCGTGCCGAATCCGTTGACCTCGAGGATGCCGCCACCGCGCTGCGGGGGCACGTCGCGTCCGCGATCGGCGCGATCGCGCGGCCGCGAGAGCTGTACGTCGTCGCGGAACTGCCGAAGACCCGGTCGGGCAAGATCATGCGGCGCCTGCTGCAGGATGTCGCCGAAGGCCGCGACATCGGCGACACCACCACCCTCGCCGACACCAGCGTCATGTCGATCATCGCCGACAAGTACGCCGCGTCGCCGAAGTCCGACGACTGAAGCCCCCCTTTAGATACGGGAGACCGTGGAGCGGCGGCGACCGATCGATGAGGCAATCGGGGTAGGGGTCCCCGCTCTTGCCTCAGCGGTCGGTCGGCGTCGCGCCACCCACGAGCAACCGGGCTAGGCGAACTCGAGGATGAGCTCCAGTTCGACGGGGGCGTCGAGGGGGAGTTCGGCGACGCCGACGGCGCTGCGGGCGTGGCGCCCGGCTTCGCCGAAGACCTCGCCCAGGAGTTCGGAGCCACCGTTGGCGACGCCGGGCTGGCCGGTGAAGCCGGGGGCAGAGTTGACGAAGACGACGGCCTTCACGACGCGGGTCACGCGGTCGAGCGATCCGATCGCCTCGGCAGCCGCAGCGAGGGCGTTGAGGGCGCACTGCCGAGCGAGGGCGGCGGCGTCCTCGGCGGTCACGGCATCCCCCACCTTGCCGGTCGCGAGCAGCTTGCCGTCGACGAACGGCAGCTGCCCGGCGGTGAAGACGAGGTTGCCCGTCACGACGGCCGGAACGTAGGCGGCGACCGGCTTGGCGACCCCGGGGAGTTCGAGGCCGAGTTCGGCCAGGCGGGCGGCGATGGCGCTCATTCGGAGTCTCCTGTGAGGGGGCGCTTGAGGTAGGCGACGAGGCCGCCCTCGGGGCCGGTGACGATCTGCACGAGCTCCCAGCCCTGCGACCCCCAGGTGTTGAGGATGGCCGTCGTGTTGTGAATGAGGAGCGGGGTGGTGACGTATTCCCAAGTGGGCATTCCAGGGCTTCCTTCAGGTTCGCAGCGTGACCCATCGCGTATCCTCACCCTATGCCCGCCCAGAAATCGACGGCCACCAGTGTGTTCACGGCCATTCTCGGAACCCTCGGTTTCAGCGCCATCGCCGGCGTTCTCGTCACCGTCATGGTCGCCCCCGCCATTGCCGTCACTGGCGTGACCGCCAGCAACACGGTCGGTATCTTCAACTCCCTGCCCGAGTACATCGAGCTCGACCCCGGCAGCCAGCAGAACACGATCGCCGTGCGCAACCCCGCCCAGCCGGATGCCGAAGCGGCCGACGCGTACATCACCGTCGCGACCATCTACAAGCAGAACCGCGAAGAGAAGTCGCTCGACGAGATCAGCGACTACCTCGAGTGCGCCGCGATCGCCGGCGAAGATCGCCGCTTCTACGAGCACGGCGGCGTCGACCTGCCGTCGCTCATCCGGGCGGCGCTCGGCACGGTCACCGGCGACGACGGCGCGGGCGGAGCGTCGACGCTCAGCATGCAGACGGTGCGCAACATCCTGCAGCAGCAGGCGCTCAACGACGAATCGAAGACCGACGAGGAAAAGCAGGAGGCCATCGCCTCCGCCCTCGACTATTCGCTTGATCGCAAGATCAAGGAAATGAAGCTCGCGATCGGGCTCGAGAAGAACTACACGAAGGAAGAGATCCTCCAGGGGTACCTCAACATCGCGGGCTTCGGAGGCAACACCTATGGTGTGCAGGCCGCCGCGAACCAGTACTTCAGCGTCGACGCCGCCGACGTCACGATCGCGCAGGCCGCAAGTCTGATCGCGATCGTGCAGTACCCGAACCTGCGCGATCTGAGCGACCCCGAGAACTACACGGCCAACCAGGAGCGCCGCGATGTCGTGCTCACCGCGATGGAGGACTACGGCTGCATCACCAAGGCCGAGCGCGACGAGGCGCTCGCGATCCCGGTCGACGAGACCTTCGTCCTGCCGTCGCCGTCGTCGGTCGGCTGCCGCAGCGCGTCGACGGGCTACGGCTACGTCTGCGACTACGCGCTGCACGTCGTCGACGAGCTCACCGCGCTCGGCACCACGCCGGAGGAACGCGAGCAGGCATGGGACCGCGGTGGCTACCAACTCGTGCTCACCATCCAGCCCGATCTGCAGGCCGTTGCCTGGAACACGGTGCACCAATGGGCCCCGTCCAACGAGACGCGTTTCGCGCTCGGGGCGGTCGCGACGTCTGTCGGGGTCGGCACCGGGGACATCCTGACGATGGCGCAGAACAAGACGTTCGACGACTCGTTGGAACCCGCTGATCCGCTCACCACCAACGCTGTGAACCTCGCGTCGGACGTCGCCCACGGCGGATCGCAGGGCTTCCAGCCCGGGTCGACGTACAAGCCGTATGTGCTGCTCGCGTTCTTGGCGGCCGGCCATGGCGTGAACGAGTCCTACAACGCCAGCATCCGCGAGGTGAACCAGGCTGAATTCGCAGACTCCTGCGAGCCGTACATTGCCGACGACGGCACCGTGCTCGGCCCGCCCTGGGGCGGCATCTACAAGTTCCGCAACGACTCGAACGAGTCGGGTTCGTACAACATCGTGCGCGGAACGGCCGGCTCGGTGAACTCGATCTTCATCCAGATGGCGAAGGCCGTCGACCAGTGCGAAATCCGCAAGCTCGCGGAATCTATCGGCGTGCACGATGCCGGCGGCAATGAGCTGATGACGCGTCCCTCGTGCTCGATCGGCGGTTGTGAGAACAACATCGCTCCGCTCACGCAGGCCGCTGCCTACGCCGCGATCGCCAACCAGGGCGTCTACTGCGAGCCGCGCATGGTCGCCGCGGTCATCGACTCGGCCGGTACAGTACTCCCCGGCCAGCCGACGCTCTGCGGACAGTCGCAAGTCTCGCCAGGAGTCGCCAACACCGCTGCCTACGCGATGGCGGCGGTCATGGGTGGCACCGGTTCGGCGTCAAACCCGAACGATGGCACGCCGTATATCGGCAAGACCGGAACGACCGATGAGTCGGTGCACACGTGGATGGTGGGCTCCTCCACGCGCGTCGCGACCGCCGTCTGGGTGGGAAACATCACCGGCAAGCAGGCCATGCGCAACGTGCGAGTCAACGGTACGAGCGGCGGCCTGTTGCGGCACCGCATCTTCCGGCCCATTGCGCAGGCGATCGACTCCGTCTACCCCGGTGGCGGTTTCCCGGGTCCCGACCCCGCCCTGCTGACCGGATCCCCGGTCGAAGTGCCGAACGTCGTCGGCGCGAGCCTCGAGCAGGCGAAGAACGCGATCGAACTCGCCGAGCTCGGCTTCGAGCACGGCGGCGACGTCGACTCCGACCTGCCGGCCGGTGTGGTGGCTTCGACCGACCCTGCTGCCGGCTCAGGTGTGCCGCGCGGGACGACGGTGCGGGTCTACACGAGCAATGGCCTGGCGGAACCGGTACCGAATGTCGTCGGCATGGACCGGAACGCCGCCCGAGATACGCTTGAGGACGCGGACTTCGACGTCGACGAAGTCTGCGTGGATGACGAAGATCTCGGCAATCCGCTGCCACCGCCCGCGGTCGATGAGGTGACATCGCAAGATCCGCCCGGCGGAACGATGCGCAACCCGGACACCACCACGGTGACGATCCGCTTCTACCGGCCGATCTGTCCATGACCCGCGCGCGCGCGGCGGGCGTCGTTCTCGGAGCGACGACCGCCGCGGCGGTCGGCGCGCTCGCCTGGGGCGTTTTCGTCGAGCGCACCCGCTTCACGGTGCGCCACGAGGTGCTGCCCATCCTCGAGCCGGGCGCGCGGTCGCTGACGATCCTGCATCTCAGCGATCTGCATATGGCCCCGTGGCAGCGCAAGAAGCAGGATTTCGTGCGTTCGCTGGCACGATACGAGCCCGACCTCATCGTCGATACGGGCGACAATCTGGGCCACGTCGACGGGCTCACCGGCATCCGCCGCGCTTTCGAGCCGTTCCACGGAATCCCCGGCGTGTTCGCGCACGGGTCGAACGACTATCACGGGCCCGTAATGAAGAACCCGTTCTCCTACTTCGGCGGGCCTTCGGGAAAGAAGACGCGCAAGCCCGACCTCGACGTGGCGGCCCTCAACGGCTTTCTGACGGACGACCTCGGCTGGCTCGACCTGAACAACACGGCCCGCGCGCTCGAGACGCGGGGACATCGCATCGAGCTCTTCGGCACCGGCGACGCTCACCTCGGCTGGGATCGGCTCGACGCCCTGCCCGGTGCCGTCGAGGCCCTGCGCGAAGAGGTCGAGTGGGATGACGACGGTGCGGTGCTCAAGCTTGGGGTCACCCACGCGCCCTACCGTCGCGTGCTCGAAGCCCTGACCACCCAGGGTGCCGACCTCATCCTCGCCGGACACACGCACGGCGGGCAGGTACGCATCCCCGGCCTTCCGGCACTCGTCACCAACTGCGACATCCCGCGCCACCAGGCACAGGGGCTGTCGGTGTGGGATGGGCAGCGCCACTCGGCCCTGCTCAACGTCTCGGCGGGGCTCGGCACGTCGATCTACGCGCCGGTGCGGTTCGCTTGCGCCCCCGAAGCCGTGGTGCTCACCCTGGTTCCCGTCGGCTATCCTTGACAGGTTGCCGCGCGAGACGCAGCAGCGGGGTATGGCGCAGTTTGGTAGCGCGCGTCGTTCGGGACGACGAGGCCGCAGGTTCAAATCCTGTTACCCCGACGCAAAGGGAGTGAGACCGCCGACGGGCGGTCTCACTCCCTTTGCTCGTGTGTAACTTCGGGCCCCATGGCGCCGGTTCCGACGCACCGCGAAGCGGAGTGGCGGCCGTGCCCATGGGCGTACCCAGTACTCAGCGAGAATCGCATTCGCGATTCTGCGTCCGTTTAGTGGCTCTTCATCATGAAGCGGGGTGAGCGGGTCGTTGCGGGGTGAGGGGCCGGGGTCTTCCAGGATGGAAGTTCCTACTCCTCCTTCGAGAAAGACCCCGACGTGTCTCACCCTATTTCGGGGTGCG
>NZ_JBASCU010000051.1:0-35451 GCF_049651805.1 Pseudolysinimonas sp. | reverse complement strand
GCTCGCCGGCGCCGCGGGGGAGACCTTCGACCCGCGCGCACATCCCGGCGCCGGAATCTGGGACGGCGCCGCCGTCCAGGTCGCTCTGCCGCACCCGCGGGCTCGCATCGAGGTCGTGGCGCCGGCCCCCGTCGTTGCCGCGGTGCCCGAGCGCGGCGAACTCGCCGTCGTCGCCGCCCGGCCCCGCGAACTCGCGGGTCGCTGGGATCCCGAGCGCGTCCGCGTGCGGTGGGTCGGGGAGCCGGATGCCGGGGTGCCGACCGTCGATCCCGGTCGCGCGGTGCTGCTCGGCGATCCGGACGGCTGGCAGAGCGACTGGGCGAGCATCGCGCGCGCCCGTCGCGACCTTCCGATCGTGTTCCACGGCTGCGCGGTCGCTGAGGTACGGGCGATCGCGCGAACCCGCGAGGTGCCGCCGCCTTTGGCCCCCGGTGAGGTCTGGCTCGTCGAGGGCGGTCGGATTCGCCGCGCCGTCCTTGACGTCGACAACTAGGCCAGCGCCGACTCCAGCGGTGTGGACTCCAGCCCGTGCGCGGTGGCGACGGGAGCGTTCACGACCTGCCCGGCATGAACGTTGAGACCCAGCGCGAGGGCCGGATCGGCACGCAGGGCGTCCTGCCATCCCCGGTTCGCGATCGCCCTCACGTACGGCAGGGTCGCGTTGGTGAGCGCGTACGTGGAGGTGTGGGCGACGGCACCGGGCATGTTCGCGACGCAGTAAAAGATCGAGCCGTGCACCGGGTAGGTCGGGTCGGCGTGCGTTGTCGGGCGGGTGTCAGCGAAACAGCCGCCCTGGTCGACGGCGATGTCGACGAGCACGCTGCCGGGCTTCATGCGGCTCACCAGGTCGTTGCTCACCAGTTTCGGGGCTTTGGCTCCGGGCACGAGCACGGCCCCGATCACCAGGTCGGCCGCCAGCACAGCCCGTTCGAGCTCGAACGAGTTGGAGGCGATCGTGACGATGCGCCCGGCGTAGTCGTCGTCAAGTTCTCGCAAGCGTTGGATGTTGGTGTCGAGCACGACCACCTGGGCGCCCAGCCCGACGCTCAGGGCGACGGCGTTCGTGCCCGCGACGCCCGCGCCGATCACGACGACGTTGGCCGGATGTGTTCCCGCAACCCCGGGAACGAGCAGGCCCGGCCCCCCGTGCGGACGAAGCATCGCGTTGGCGCCGACGATCGGCGCGAGCCGGCCGGCGACCTCGCTCATCGGAGCGAGCAGTGGCAGCGAGCCACCGGGCAGTTGCACGGTTTCGTAGGCGATTGCGGTCACGCCCGATTCGACCAGCGCGGCGGTGAGGGGCGCTTCGGCGGCCAGGTGCAGGTAGGTGAAGATCACGAGTCCCTCGCGGAAGTGGCGGTACTCGCTCTCGATCGGTTCCTTGACTTTGAGCAGCAGATCGGCGGTATCCCAGACCGCATCGGCATCGGTCGCGATCGTCGCGCCGGCGGCGCGGTAATCGTCATCGCTGATGGAGGAACCGAGACCGGCACCCGCCTGGATGTGCACCTCGTGGGTGTTGGCGACGAGCTCGTGCACCCCCGACGGCGTGATGGCGACGCGGTACTCGTTGTTCTTGACTTCGGCCGGAACGCCTACCCTCATGGCCGCCAGTGTAGGGCGAGGCGGTGGAATCCGCACTGTTCGGGGAGTCAGACGGCGGATTGCGTGAAATTCCTGTTACGGAAGTGTCGAATAGTTCCGTCGCGGCCCTCCCTGTGCCAGGATCGATCCACGCCGAAAGGAGTCCCATCACATGCCCAGGTCGCTTCCCGAAGATCCGCTGATCCGCAAGCTCGTGCAGCAGGCGCGCGCCTCCCAGCTCTCGCGCCGGGCGGTTCTCGCCGGCGGAGTCGGCGGTGCCACCGCACTGGCGCTCGCCGCATGTGCCCCCGGTTCGTCCGGCGCACCCAGCCCCGCCACCGACCAGTCGGACTCCGACCCGACCCTCAACTGGGCGAACTGGCCCGGCTACATGGACGAAGACGACGCGGGCAACTACCCGACGCTCATGGCCTTCACGGAGGCGACCGGCATCGCGGTCGACTACCTCGTCGACATCAACGACAACAACGAGTACTACGCCAAGGTGCGCGACCAACTCGCCCTCGGCCAGGACATCGGTGCCGACCTCATCACGCTCACCGACTGGATGGCCGGACGCCTGATCAACCTCGGCTACACGCAAGAGCTGAACGACGCCAACATCCCGAACAAGGCGAACCTCATCCCCGACCTCCTCAACGTCGGCTTCGACCCGGGACGCACGCACTCGCTGCCGTGGCAGGGCGGCTTCGCGGGCCTGTGCTGGAACAAGGAGGCGCTGCCGAACGGGCTGCGCACGCTCGACGACCTCTGGGACCCGGAGCTCGCGGGCAAGATCGTCGTGCTCAGCGAGATGCGCGACACGATGGGACTCATCCTGCTCAGCCAGGGCGTCGACATCTCGGCCGACTTCAGCGAAGACGACTTCAACGCGGCACTCGACGTCTTCCGCGAGCAGGTCACGAGCGGCCAGATCGGTGCGGTGCGCGGCAACTCGTACACGCAAGACCTGATCAACGGCGACGCGATCGCCGGCATCGTCTGGTCGGGCGACGTGACGCTCGTCAACGGCGAGGTCGGCAGCGACCTGTTCGAGTTCGCGATCCCGGAGTCGGGCGGCACGCTCTGGAACGACAACCTGATGATCCCCATCGGCTCGCCGCGCAGGAAGAACGCCGAGACGCTCATCAACTACTACTACGAGCCCGAGGTTGCTGCCGAGGTGGCGCTGTGGGTGAACTACATCACCCCGGTCGTCGGCGCAAAGGAAGCAGCGATCGCGATCGACCCGGAGGTGGCCGAGAACCAGCTCATCTTCCCGAACGAAGAGACGCTGTCGCAGGTGAAGACGTTCCGCGCCCTGACCGGGGCCGAGGAACAATCCTTCAGCACGGCATTCCAGTCCGTTCTCGTGGGGGCCTGACACGAACGTGGAGTCGGCGTCGTCAGGAGCCGACCTCCAGCTCGACGACGTCAGCAAGCGATTCCCGGGCTTCACGGCCATCGAGGAGCTGAACCTCACCGTTCCGGCGGGGTCGTTCTTCGCACTGCTGGGTCCGTCGGGTTGTGGCAAGACGACCACGCTGCGCATCGTCGCGGGGCTGGAGACACCGACCTCGGGCCGGGTGCTCATCGGCAACGACGACGTCACGCGCACGCCCTCATATCGGCGGCCGGTCAACACGGTGTTCCAGAGTTACGCGCTCTTCCCGCACATGACGGTGCTCGAGAACGTCGCGTTCGGCCTGAAGCGGCGGGGGGCGAAGAACGCGAACGTGCGTGCCCACGAGGCCCTGCAGATGGTCGAGCTCGATCACGTCGCGCAGCGCCGGCCGGCGCAGCTGTCGGGCGGCCAACAGCAGCGTGTTGCGCTGGCCCGCGCCGTCGTGAACCGGCCCGCGCTGCTGTTGCTCGATGAGCCGCTCGGCGCGCTCGACCTGAAGCTGCGGCGTCAGATGCAGGTCGAGCTCAAAGACATCCAGACGGATGTCGGAATCACCTTCCTGCACGTGACGCACGATCAGGAGGAGGCCATGACCATGGCCGACACGATCGCCGTCATGAACAAGGGTCGGATCGAGCAGATGGGCGCGCCGGCCGAGCTCTACGAGTTGCCGCGCACGGCCTTCGTCGCCAACTTCCTCGGTCAGTCGAACCTGTTCGCCGGGCCCGTCGTGTCGTCGAAGGGCGACACGATCGTCGTGGATGTCGCGGGCCGCAAGATCGCGGTTCTGCGGGAGCGGGCGCAGCGTCACGCGGGCGACGTCACGATCGGGGTCCGGCCCGAGAAGCTCGTTCTCCACACGTCGGAGCCGAAGCCCGAGGCGGGCGTCAACCTGCTCGGCCCGGGTCGTGTGCACGACGTCTCGTTCAGCGGGGTCAGCACGCAATACCTCATCGGCATCCCGGGCCTGGGCACGCTGACGCTGTTCGCGCAGAACCTGGTCTCGGGCCCGGTGGTCGGCGACGGCGCCGAGGTCTGGCTCACCTGGTCGGTCGATCACGGTTTCGGGGTGGCGGATGAGCCGGCCGAAGCGCTGCGGTTCGACCCCGACGACGACACCCAGGCGATCGCCATCGCGCAGCGCCGCCGCATCGAGGCCGAGCTCGAGGAGGCCTGATGGCCTTCGGAGCCTTCGGCAGCGCCCCCGGCACTCCCGCGACGGTCGATACCGGCCCGGCACGCAAGAGTCCGGTCGCCCTGCTGTTGCTGCTCCCCGGCGTCGCCTATCTCGCGCTGTTCTTCGTCGTGCCGTTCGTGTCGCTCATCGTCACCAGTCTGAAGGCCCCCGATCCGTTCGGCGAGATCGGCCGGTACGTCTACGCGTTCCGGTGGGAGAACTACCTCGAGGTGATGTCCACCTACTGGCCGCACATCGGGCGCTCGTTCGGCTTCGCCGTCGCCGCGACGATTATCGCGCTGCTCATCGGCTACCCGATCGCCTACTTCATCGGCGTGAAGCTGCGGCGCTTCCCGATGCTGCAGGCACTCGCGCTGGTGCTGGTGATCGCGCCGTTCTTCATCAGCTTCCTGCTGCGCACCTTCGCCTGGAAGCAGATCCTCTCCGACGAGGGCCCCGTGCTGGCGGTGCTGCAGTCGCTCACGATCCTGCCCGACGACGCCCGGCTCACCGGCACAGCCGGGGCGGTGATCTTCGGCATCGCCTACAACTTCATCCCCTTCATGACGCTGCCGATCTACACCTCCCTGGAGCGACTCGACCTGCGCTACGTCGAGGCCGGGGGAGACCTGTACGCGAGCCCCGTGACGACGTTCTTCAAGGTCACCCTGCCGCTGTCGATGCCGGGGGTGGTGTCGGGAACCCTGCTGACCTTCATCCCGGCTGCGGGTGACTACATCAACGCGTCGAGCGACTTCCTCGGCGCCCCCGACACGGCGATGATCGGCAATGTCATCGAGGCGAACTTCTTGCGGGTCGAGAATTACCCCGTCGCAGCCTCGCTGTCGATCATCCTGATGGGCGCGATCCTGCTGCTCGTGGCGCTGTACATTCGCCGGGCCGGCACGAAGGACCTCGTATGAGGCGCGGGCTGCGGTTCGGCGTCGGCACGTGGGGGCTGGCGGTCTACGCGATCCTCGGGTTCGTGCTGCTGCTCACGCCGATCGTCTACACGATCGCGTATTCGTTCAACGACTCTCTGAAGTCCAACATCGTCTGGCGCGGCTTCACGTTCGACAATTGGACGACGGTCTGCATCGTCGAGAATGGCGCCGTGTGCGAGGCGTTCGGCACGAGCATCCTGGTCGGAGTCGTCGCCACCGTCGCCGCCACGGCTATGGGCACGGCGATCGCGATCGCCCTCGTGCGCTATCGCCTGCGATTCCGCTCGGCCGCGACCCTGCTCATCTTCTTGCCGATGGCCACTCCCGAGGTGGTGCTCGGAGCCGGTCTCGCCGCCCAGTTCCTCACAGCGGGAGTGCCGAAGGGCGTCGGCACGATCATCCTGGCGCACACGATGTTCAGCATCAGCTTCGTCGTCGTCACAGTGCGGGCCCGGGTGTCGAGCCTCGATCCGGCCCTTGAAGAGGCCGGTCGCGACCTCTATGCGAGCCCCGGGCAGGTGTGGTGGCGCATCACCTTCCCGCTGCTGCTCCCCGGCATCATCGCCGCCGCACTGCTGTCATTCGCCCTCTCGTTCGATGACTTCATCATCACGAACTTCAATGCGGGGGCCGCCTCGACCTTCCCGAAGTACGTCTATACCGCGGCCGCACGCGGCATCCCGGCGGAGGCCAATGTCGTCGCGACCGCCGTCTTCGTGCTGGCGATCGCGCTCGTCATCGGGTCGCAGCTCTTCAACGCGGCTCGCCGTAAGCGACTCGCCCGAACTCCCTGAGCGGGAATCGCACGACTGCCGGCCGCGTTGCATCGAACATGGTGCGCGCAGTCGCGGCGACCGCTTACGGCGGAACCGAAGTCATCGACCTCATCGACGTGGAGTCCCGAGCCCCCGAACCCGACGAGGTCACGATCGCGGTGCGGGCCGCTGCGCTGAACCGGTGGGACGCCAAGCAGGCGGCAGGTGCGGCGGGCACCGATCCGGCGAAGCTACCGGTGCGGCTGGGCAGCGAAGCGGCCGGAGTGGTCACGGCGGCGGGTGCGGATGCCGTGAGCCTGGAGGGCGAGACCCTCGCGGTGGGCGATGAGGTCTACGGTCACAAACTCCGGGGGGCCCAGGCGGACGAGCTCACGGTGAAGGCAGGACTCGTGGTGCGCAAGCCGCCCGCGAAGTCGTTCGTCGAGGCGTCGGGACTGCTCTCGAACGGCACGACGGCGGTACACGCTCTCGAGACGGTGGGGATCGCGGCAGGCGACATCGTGCTCGTGCACAGCGCGAGCGGCGGCGTCGGGTGGCTCGTCTCGCAGCTCGCCCGGCTGCGCGGAGCGCGGGTCATCGGCACGGCATCCGAACGCAATCACGACCAACTGCGGTCGCTCGGGGTCGAACCCGTGACCTACGGCGACGGCCTGGCCGAGAGGGTGCGCGTGCTGGCCCCCGACGGCATCGACGCCGCGATCGACACGGTCGGCACCGATGAAGCCGTCGAGGTGTCACTGGCGCTGCTCGGCGATCCGGCCCGCCTCGTCACGATCGCCAACGCCCAGTTCGCCACTGTCGTGGACGCCGGCGGGCACGCCATCGGTGGGGGAGCCGGTGCCGACCCGGGGACGGCGATCCGGGATGCCGCCCGCCTCACTCTGGCGAAGCTGTTCGCCGACGGGGCGATCGGCGTCGACGTCGCGCAGACCTACCCGCTCGACGACGCCCGCACCGCGTACGACCACCTCGTCACCGGTCACGCCGGTGGCAAGGTCGTGCTGGAGCCCTAGCGGCAGGGTTCCGGGGCGTGACTTAGGCGGGAAGCCCCGCGAAGCAGGCGTCGAGCACGTCGACGGCGTCGGCGAGCTGCGCGTCGGTGATCGCGAGGCTCGGCAGGAACCGCAGCACGTTGCCGTAGGTGCCGGCGGTCAGCACCAGCAGGCCGTGCTGGGCCGCTTCCGCCGCGATCGTCGTCACGGCGTCGGCGCGCGGGGCATGGGTCGCGGGGTCCCTCAGTTCGACGGCGAGCATCGCGCCGATTCCGCGCACCTCGGCGATGACCGGGTACTTCTTCTGCAACGCGAGCAACGCGGGCTTGAGCACACCCTCGATGCGGCCCGCCTCGCCGAGAAGCCCGTCGGATTCGATGCGCTCGAACACCGCGATCGCTGCCGCACAGGCAACCGGGTTGCCGCCGAAGGTGCCGCCGAGGCCGCCGGGCTGGGCGGCATCCATGATCTCGGCCCGCCCGGTCACGGCAGCGAGCGGAAGGCCGCCGGCGATGCCCTTCGCGGTCAGCACGAGGTCGGGAACGAGGCCGAAGTGCTCCGACGCGAAGTAGGTGCCGGTGCGGGCCATTCCCGACTGGATCTCGTCGGCGATGAACACGATGCCGTTGGCCGTGCACCATTCCTGGAGTGCCGGCAGGTAACCGTCGGCGGGGACGACGAAGCCGCCCTCACCCTGGATGGGCTCGACGACGAGGCAGGCGAGGTCGGCGGCCCCGACAGTCTTCTCGAGGTAGCCGATGGTGCGGGCGGCCGCCTCGGCGCCCGACAGCCCGTCGTGCAGCGGGTAGGAGTTCGGCGCGCGGTAGACGTCGCCGGCGAACGGCCCGAAGCCGAGCGCGTACGGCATCGCCTTGAAGTTCATGGCCATCGTGAGGTTGGTGCGGCCGTGGTAGGCGTGCTCGAGTACCGCGACTCCGCTGCGACCGGTGAACTTGCGGGCGATCTTGACACCGTTCTCGACGGCTTCCGCCCCGGAGTTCACGAGCACGGTCTTCTTCGCGTGGGTGCCCGGCGTGTGCGCCGCGAGCAGCTCGGCGACGCGCACGTACTCCTCGTAGGGCGTGACCGTGAAGAGCGTGTGGATGACCTCGCCCAACTGTTGCCGCGCCGCCGCGACGACGGAGTCGTCGGTGTGCCCGATCGTCGTCACGCCGATGCCGGCGCCCAGGTCGAGGAACGCGTTGCCGTCGACGTCCACGACGATGGCGCCGTGCGCTCTCTCGATGTAGACCGGCAGCGCCGAGGCGACCCCGTCGGAGACGACCGCACGACGACGCTCCTGCAGCGCGACCGATTTCGGCCCCGGGATCGCGGTCACCACACGACGCTCGGTGGGAACGGATTCCGTGGCGGCTACGGTGGGGGCGAGCGTGTCGGTCATGGATCCGAGTCTAGAACCGGCGGTACCGGCCCGCTGAGAGAGGACCTGTGCGATGGATGCCGATCACCTTTTCGTGGCCTCGCTCGCGTGGACGGGCAATCGCGGCGTCGGCACCGCGGGCTATCGCGAGTACGGTCGCGACCATGTGGTGAGAGTGGTCGGCAAGCCCGACATCCTCGGCTCGGCGGCGCGGGTGTTCCACGGTGACCTGGACCGCTGGAACCCCGAGGAGTTGCTCATCGCCGCGCTCGCGCAGTGCCACCTGCTGAGCTACCTCTATGTCGCCGTCGCGAACGACATTGTGGTCGAGTCCTACGACGACACCGCGGAGGGGATGCTGGTGACGACACCCGACGGCGGCGGCCGGTTTCGTGAGGTCGTGCTACGGCCGGTCGTGACGATCTCGGCAGGTGACCCCGATGTCGCGCGACGGATTCACGCCGACGCGAATCGGCTGTGCTTCATCGCGTCGAGCGTCAACTTCCCGGTGCGCCATGAGCCGACGGTGCTCGAGCGACCGGGGGCTACGGGTTGACGTCGCCGGTGCCGTCGCTCGAGTCGAGTGCGCTGTACAGGTCGGCATAGTCGGCGTCGAGGGCGGTGAGCTGCTCGACGAGGCCGTTGTACCTATCGATCTCCGCGTCGAGGGCAGCCCCTTCCTCGTCGAGGGCGGCGCCGCGGGCGAGGAGGGCGGCGCGCTCCCGGTCGAACTGCTGCTGCGACGTGAACGAGCCGCTCTCGGCGCGGGCGTTGAACGAGTCGACGTCGGCGTTGTAGGCGGCGATTGCCGCCTCGTACGCGGCGATGCGAGCGTCGAGCACCGGGTCGAGCGCGTCGATCTCGGCCACGAACGCCTCGATTTGGGCGCGGAGTTCGTTGAACAGCGCGGTGGACTGCACGTGCAACTCGACCACTTTGCTTCGATCGTCGAAGTAGCGCGCGAAGTGCTCCTCCAGTTCGGGCGAGAGCTCGGCGAACTCGGTTCCCAGCCTCGAGTGCCACTCATCGGAAAGCTGCGCGGTCGCGTAGAGCTCGAGATCGGTGAAGACGGGGTCATCTTCGGGAATTGCGGCGATCGCCTCGTCGACGAGGGCGTCGATGCGCTCCCGCTCCTCGGGGCTGAGTCGTTCGTAGGCGGCGTGCAGCATCTCGTGCGCGGCCGTCACCTCGACGGTGCCCGCGAGGCGCTCGTCGGTGACGGCGTACACGTAGACCTTGCCCGCGTAGTAGCAGCCGAGCACCGCCCCACCCTCGATCGAGCAGTGTTCGTTGAAGTCATCGTCGTCTTCGACCACGGGGGTCGACGCGCGGTAGATGAGCTCGCCTTCCTCGCTCATGCCCGTCGTCGCGGCGATCGCCGCGACCTGGTCGGGGATCGGCTCGGACCAGGCGACGTAGGCGTCATGGAACTGCTGGATGCGGGGAAGCGTCCAGGTGCTCGCCAACACCGCCAGCGTGGTGATCACCGCGATCGTCATCGCGGCGAGGAGGAACGGCCAGGCCCGCACGCGGGCGCGAGTTGGAGGGGTGTCCCCGCCCCCGTTGGTCTCGCTCAACTCAGGCTCGCCAGGGCTTCTTCGATCACCCCGGCCGCGTCGTCGATCAGCGCCTCGCTGATGACGACACTCGGCATGATGCGCAGCACCGAGTCCCACGACCCGGCGTCGAGCGGGATGACGCCGTTGCTGGTCGCGTGTTTCAGCACGGCATACAGGGCGGCTGGATTCGGATCCTTCGTGCCTGCCTTGACCAGTTCGATACCGAACATCGCGCCCTTGCCACGCACTTCCCCGACGATCGGATACGTCTCGGCCCACCCGCCGATGCGGGTCAGCAACGCCTTCTCGACCCGTCGCGCCTCGCCCAGCAGATCGTCGCGTTCGATGATCTCGAACACCTTCAGCGCGGCGGCCGTCGACACCGGGTTGCCGCCGAACGTGCCGCCGATGCCGCCGGGCTGGACGGCATCCATGATCTCGGCCTTGCCGGTGACGGCGGCGAGCGGGAAACCGCCGGCGATGCCCTTCGCGCTCGTGACGAGGTCGGGCACGACTCCGTGATGCTCGATGGAGTACCAGGCGCCGGTGCGGGCGATTCCCGCCTGGATCTCGTCGGCGACGAACACGATGCCCTCCGCCGCGCAGAACTCCTTGATCGCCGCGAAGTACCCCGGGGCGGGGATGATGATGCCGCCGTCGCCCTGGATGGGCTCTGCGAAGAACGCCGCGACCTCGCTCGCGCCGATGTGGGTGACGATGTAGTCGATCGTCTTCGCGGCGGCCTCCCCGCCTGAGAGCCCGTCACGGTAGGGGTACGAGATCGGCACCGAATACAGCTCGCCGGGGAACGGGCCCATGCCGGCGCGCTCCGGCCACGGCCGGTAGGTCATCGCCATGGTGAGGTTCGTGCGGCCGTGGAAGGCGTGGTCGAGGGAGACGATCGCGCGCCGACCGGTGAACTTGCGCGCGATCTTGACCGCGTTCTCGACCGCCTCGGCGCCGGAGTTGACGAGGATCGAGTGCTTCTCGAAGTCACCAGGGGTGATCTGCTGCAACTTCTCGGCGACGCGCACATAGTTCTCGTACGGGGTGACCGTGAACAGCGTGTGGGTGAGCTTCTTCGCCTGCTCGTACGCGGCCTCGGCGACCTCCGGGTGGGCGTGTCCGATCGTGGTCACGCCGATGCCGCAGCCGAGGTCGATGAGCTGGTTGCCGTCGACATCGACGAGAATCGCGCCCGATCCGTGATCCATGTAGATGTTCGCCAGGGTGCCCGCGCCGCGCGAGACGCTCGCGACGCGACGCTCCTGCAACGCGACCGAGTTGGGCCCTGGCAGATCGGTCACGAGCTTCCGCTCCTGCGGCACGCTGAATCCCATACCGGCAGCCTACGGCCGCCTCGGTGTGGCATCCGAGAGGATGGAGGGTGCTCATCCGGCCGGCGTTCGCGACGCTCCTGCTCGCGACCCTCGTCCTCGCGGGGTGCGCCGCGCGCCCTCTCGTGCTCGGATCACCGTCGCCGTCCCCGACCGACGGCGCGGCGTGTGCGCAGCCCGGTGCGGCATCCGACGCCGTCGCCGTCTCGGGCGAGCTGGGCGCGTCGCCGGTGGTCACGGCGCAGGGTCCCTTCGACGTCGACCGGGTCGAACGCACCGTGTTGATCGAGGGTGACGGGCAGCCGGTGCTGGCGGGAGACCTCGTCGACGTCACGATCACGATGCTCAACGCCACGAGCGGAGACCGGGCGCCCGGGACGGCAGACGCCCGCGTGCTGCTTCGGGAGGGGGCGGCGCAACCCGGGTTGCTCGCGACGATCCTGTGCTCCACTCCGGGTAGCCGCGTCGTCGGCGTGGTTCCCGCCGAAGACGCCTTCGGAACGGTGGGCCAACCCGAACTCGCGATCGGCCCTGACGATGACCTGGTGCTCGTCGTCGACGTTCTCGCGCGACTCCCGCTCCAGGCTGACGGGGCACCGGTGGCGTTACCCGACGGATTCCCCGGCCTCGGTCTGGAGTTCGATGCCGACGGGCGCCCGACGGTCACGATTCCCGCCGTCGACCCGCCGACGGAGCTGCTGAGCGCGCCGGTCCTCGAGGGCTCCGGCCCGCTGGTCGGGGCGGGGGATGAGTTCCTCATCCAGTTCCAGGGCCTGAACTGGCGCACCGGCGAGGTGTTCGACGAGACCTGGGGGGATGTGCCGCGCTCGTTGCTCGCGGTGCTGCCGGGCGTCGACGCCGCGATCGTCGGTCGCGCCGTCGGCTCGAGAGTCGTCGTCATCGTGCCGCCGGACGAGGGCTTCGGTGCGGCGGGCTCTCCCAGTTGGGGCATAGCCGGGACGGATACGGTGGTGTACGTGGTCGACATCCTCGCCACGGCGCCGCCTCCGGCGTGAACCGCTTTCGAAGGATCCGAAGTTGCGCCGCTCTCTCATCGCCCTGCCGTTTCTCTTCGCCTCCGCGCTGGTGCTCGCCGGCTGCGCGGGCGACGACCCCTCGACGCCCGACTCCGCTGAGACCGACCCGGCGGCGATCGACGTGTGCGCCACGCCCGGCGGCGACGGGGTCGCGGCCGTCGACGTCTCCGGCGACTTCGGCAGCACACCGACCGTGACGTTCGACGCGGGTCTCGAGGTCTCGACGACCGAGCGCGAGGTGGTGATCGAGGGCGACGAGGTCGAACCGGGTCAACTGGTGTCGGCCGCGTACGGTCTCTACAACGGCACGACGGGGGAGCAGATCGAGACCTACGGCTGGGGTACGACCGACCCCGCGACGCCGTTCCGTGCCGACACCGAACTGCTCTTCGAAGGGTTCGCCAAGACCATCGGCTGCCTCGGCCCGGGTTCCCGCGTGGTCGGAGTCATCCCCGGCTCCGAGGCGTTCGGTGAGCAGGGCGAACAGGTCGGGATCGGCGCGGATGATGTGCTGGTCTTCGTCGTCGACGTGCTGACCGACAACGTCTGGTCGACCGATCTTCCCGAGATCGGCGGCAGCGCCGAGGCGCCGACCGTGACCTTGCCGGCAACGGCCCCGAAGACCGAGCTGGAGATCGCCGTCCTCGAGGAAGGCGATGGGGATGTCGTCGGCCCCGCCGACTCGGTCGTCGTCAACTATCTCGGCACCGCATGGGAGACCGGTGAGGTCTTCGACTCCAGCTTCGACCGCGGCGAGCCCGCCGAGTTCCAGGTCAGCGGCGTCGTCACGGGCTTCCGGGAGGCGCTCGTCGGCCAGACCGTGGGTTCGACCATCGTCGTGACGATGCCCCCCGCGCTCGGTTACGGCGGCAGCGAAGGGCACGCTCTGCAGACGTCGACGCTCGTGTTCTACATCCAGATCGTCGACCTCGGCGCCGCCTGATATGGCGCCGCGGCGGGTCATCGTGCTCGGCTCGACCGGGTCGATCGGCACGCAGGCGCTCGAGGTCATCGCCGCGAATCCCGACCGGTTCGAACTCGTCGGGCTGGCCGCCGGTTCCGACCGCCCGACCCTGGAAGCTCAGGCGGCGGCGACCGGGGTGACGCGTCTGGCGCTCGGCGTCGACGAAGCGGTGCAGCTGGTGCGCGACACCCCGGCGGATGTCGTGCTCAACGGCATCACCGGCTCGGTCGGGCTCGGGCCCACCCTGGCGGCGCTCGAGGCAGGCGCGACCCTGGCCCTCGCTAACAAGGAGAGCCTGATCGTCGGGGGTGAGCTCGTGAAACGCGCGGCGGCGCCCGGGCAGATCGTGCCTGTCGACTCGGAGCACTCGGCGCTCGCGCAGGCGTTGCGCTCCGGAACGCCTCATGAGGTGCGTCGCCTCGTGCTGACGGCATCCGGCGGACCGTTCCGCGGACGCAGCCGGGCCGACCTCGCCACGGTCACCCCGGCAGAGGCCCTGGCGCATCCGACGTGGGACATGGGGATCATGGTGACGACCAACTCCGCGACTCTGGTGAACAAGGGGCTCGAGGTGATCGAGGCGCACCTGCTGTTCGACGTGCCCTACGCGTCGATCGATGTGGTGGTGCACCCCCAGTCGGTCGTGCACTCGATGGTCGAGTTCACCGACGGCTCCACGCTCGCCCAGGCGTCGCCGCCCGACATGCGGCTGCCGATCTCCCTCGGCCTGGGCTGGCCCGACCGAGTGCCGGATGTCGGGGTGCCGCTCGACTGGACGACGGCGCAGACCTGGACCTTCGAGCCTCTCGACGACACGGCCTTCCCGGCCGTCGCGCTTGCGAAGCGGGTCGGCGAGGCGGGGTCGACGTACCCCGCGGTGTTCAACGCGGCGAACGAGCAGGCCGTCGCCGCCTTCCACGCCGGTCGTATCGGCTACCTGTCGATCGTCGAGACCGTGGAGCGCGTCGTCGACCGGCACGAACCGGGGGAGATGACGCTCGACGGCGTGATCGAGGCCGAACGCTGGGCACGGAGCGCTGCGGATGCCATCCTTGCGCAGTGAGGTGGCCTGAGGCCCCACCGTGCTCGATGTCGCCGAGGTGACGGCGTCGCTCGACGGCGGATCGACCCGCTGCGCTTCCGCGTCGCGACCGACGAGTTTGGTGTCTCCGCTCGATCTATCGCGCGCCGTCACGCGCTCCTGACGGCGCTCACGGCCCCTTGTCGCCCTTGTCCTTGCCGTCGTTGCCGGGAGCGTTTCCACTGTTGCCCGGACCGTCGTCCCCCTGGTCGTCATCGTCGTTGTCGGGGGGTCCACCGCTCTCGTCCGGGGACGGGGTCACCACGACCACATCCGGCGACGGCGAGTCGGTCGGCGTGGGGGCCAGCGCCGGAAGCAGCCCGCTGACCAGCGTGCCGACGACCAGCGCGGTCACGAGCAGCCCGCCGAGGCCGGCGAGAACGACGGCCAGGGGTAACCGCCGGCGTCGGCGTAGGGGTGCAACGTCCGAGGGCTGAGTCATCCGTTCCGTCGGCACGTCGACTGCGACGCCGCCGGCCGCCAGCAGGCGCGTCGCGACGGGCGCCTGAAGCTCCTGGGCGACCTCCGCAGCCGTCGGACGGTCGGCGGCATCGAGTGCCGTCATCCGGCTGAGCAGCCCCGCGTCGGCTGCCAGAGCGGGGTCGTCGAGTGCCGGCGGCCGCAGCAGTCGTGCCGCCATCACCTCCTCGGCCGTGCCGGTGAACGCGGGCCGTCCGGTCAGGCACTCGATTAGCACGAGACCCAGGGAGTAGACATCAGAGGTCGGCGTCACGTCCTTGCCCCGCGCCTGTTCGGGGCTGAGGTACACGGCGGAGCCGACGACGGAACCCACGGCCGTCGCGCGTGATCCGCCCACGGAGTGCGCGATCCCGAAGTCGAGGAGCCGTGCCGCGTCGGGGCTGGGGTCGGCCGGGATCATGATGTTGGCCGGCTTGATGTCACGGTGCACGATTCCCGCGTCGTGAGCCGCGGCCAGACCGCTCGCGGCTGCGGCCCCGATGAGCCGGGCCTCGACGGCCGGCAGCGCACCACGCCCGATTCGCTTCGCCAGGGTCTCGCCGTCGACGTGCTCGAGCACGAGGTAGGGCGGAGTCGCGTCGAGCCGGGCGTCGAAGAGGGTCACGATCGCCGGATGCCGTAGTCCGGCCAGCGCGCGCGCTTCGCGTTGCCGCCGCTCGGTGTCGCTGACCTCGCTCTCGGTTCCGTAGACCTTGATCGCGACAGGGCGTCCGAGCTCGATGTCGTCGGCCAGGAACACCGACGCGGTTCCGCCGTCGCCGAGCCGTTCCCGGAGCGCGTATCGCCCGTGAAAGGTCTGGCCGACGTCGGGTGCCTGCACCTCACCCATCGTGGTCCACGCGGCCGGTGTCGTCGGGGGTCTTGCAGTCCACTCCCAGCCGCGCTAGGCGTGTCCTGCCGCGACCGCGCGCGCGGGACTTCTGCGCCGCCGTGCGGGGCGGTCGCGGGCAGTGTCGCTTTCCGGACGAGGCGAGCCAAAGCGCCGACCTGCCTGGTCATCCAAGCTGACGTAATCTGACCACGTGGAATCCGCGCTGCTCTACCTCCTCGGCGTGGTGATCGTTCTCGTCGGCCTGGTGATCTCCATCGGACTCCATGAGGTCGGGCACCTCGTGCCCGCGAAACTCTTCGGGGTGCGGGTCGGGCAGTACATGATCGGTTTCGGCCGCACGCTGTTCTCGAAGCGCGTGGGCGAGACCGAATACGGCCTGAAGATGATTCCCCTCGGCGGGTACATCTCGATGGCGGGCATGTTCCCGCCCGAACGCGCGGGCGGCAAGCCGCGCACGGCATCCACCGGCTTCTTCGACACGATGGTGAACGACGCGCGCAGCGCCGCCCACGAGGGCATCCCAGCGGGGGAGGAGCACCGCACCTTCTATCGACTGCCGGTGCTGAAGCGCATCGTCATCATGCTCGGCGGGCCGATCATGAACCTCGTTCTGGCGTTCGTGTTCTTCGGCATCGTGCTCGTCGGCTTCGGCATTCCGCAGCCGTCGACGACGATCGGCACCGTCTACGCGTGCATCGTGCCGGCCGAGAGCACCCAGACCGAGTGCACCGACGCCGATCCCGTCGCGCCGGCGGCCGAGGCCGGACTCCTGCCGGGTGACCGCCTGCTCGCCATCGACGGCCGACCCATCGAGGTCTACACCGATGTCTCCGAGATCGTCACCCAGGCGGCCGGGCGTGAACTCGACTTCGAGGTGCTGCGCGACGGCGAAAACGTCAGCGTCGCGGTGACGCCGCTGTTGACTGAGCGACCGGTCTTCGACGACGACCTGCAACCGGTGGAGAACCCCGACGGTTCGATCGCGACCCAAGACGTGGGCTTCATCGGCATCGGCTACGCCGTTCAGAGTGTGCAACAGCCGGTGACGGCGGTTCCGGGCTACGTGTGGGATGCCACGCAGCGCATCGGCTATTCGATCGTCACCCTGCCGGTGCGCGTCTACGACCTCGGGGTGTCGACGTTCGGCGGAACGGAACGCGACCCGGAGGGCATCATCGGCGTCGTCGGCATCGGGCGCCTGGCCGGCGAGATCACCAGCCTCGAGACCCTCCCGGTCGCCGACCGCGCGGCGAGCATCCTCGGACTGCTCGGGGGCCTCAATCTGGCGCTGTTCCTGTTCAACCTGATCCCCCTGTTGCCGCTCGACGGCGGGCACGTCGCGGGCGCGATCTGGGAGGGCATCCGGCGCGCGTTCGCGAAGCTGTTCCGGCGCCCCGACCCGGGTCCGGTGGATGTCGCCCGCCTCATCCCGATCACGATGGCGGTCTCCGGCGTGCTGGCGGTGCTCACGCTGTTCGTGCTGTTCTCCGACATCGTGAATCCGATCAGCCTGTTCTGAGCACGCGCGCCCGGTACGCGGGAGTGCGCACCCACATGTGCGGAATTGCACAGGTAGAGCCGTAGTTTCGCCCCAGGGTCTGCGTTAGCGTTCAAAAGATCCCTGACGAACCCGCCGCTCGATGCCGAGCGCGCTGTGCGGGGCGCCGAGGCATGACCAGCACCACAACGTTCCGCATCACACCTACGAAGGAGTAACCGTGAACAGGAAATCCAGTCTCGTCGTCGGCGCAATCACCGCCGCGGCGTTCATTCTCACCGGTTGTGCGGGAGGACCGCCCGCTCAAGACGGGTCCGCGCTGAGCGACGGCAAGGTGACCATCGGCATCCTCAACGACCAGTCGGGCGTCTACCGCGACCTCTCCGGCCCGAACACCCGGGTGGCCGTCGACATGGCGATCGCCGACTACCGCGAGAAGTACGGCGACGAGGCAGTCGCCACCGAGATCGAGGTGATCACCGCCGACCACCAGAACAAGCCCGACGTCGCCAACACGCAGGCGCAGCAGATGTACGACCGCCGCGGCGCCGACATCATCCTCGACGTGCCGACCTCGTCGGCGGCTCTCGCCGTCGCCGAGGTCGCGGCAGCGAAGAAGCGCCTGTTCATCGACGTCACGGCCGCCACGATGGAGCTCACGGGCGCCTCGTGCAACCCGTACACGTTCCAGTGGGCCTACAACACCGAGATGCTCGCGAAGGGCGCGGCCGGGGTCGTCGAGGACGGCGGCGAGAGCTGGTCGATCGTCTACCCCGACTACGCCTTCGGTCAGGGGATGAACGCCTCCTTCACCGCGGCGGTGGAGGCGGCCGGTGGCACGGTGCTGGAGAGCATCGCGACGCCGTTCCCGAACGACAACTTCTCCACGTTCATCACGCGCGCAGCGGCACAGGATCCCGACGTCATCGCGATCATGGCGGCGGGCGGCGACCTGATCAACTTCGTCAAGCAGTACAACCAGGCCGGGCTGCAGAACGAGACGACTCTCGCGGTGGGGCTCATGTTCATCACCGACATCCACTCGCTCGGGGTCGACCAGTTCTCGGGCACGACATTCACGGACGCGTGGTACTGGAACTACGACGAGCAGAACCGCGAATTCGCCGACCGCTTCCTGCAGCTCACCGACACCCGGCCGACGTTCGCCCACGCGGGGAACTACTCGGCGGCACTCCAGTACCTCGAGGCGATCCAACGGGCCGGCACCGACGACGCCGAGGCCGTGATCGCGGAACTGGAAGGCGCGGAGCTGAACGACCTGTTCCTGCGCAACGGCGTGGTGCGCAGTGACCACAGCGTCATCCACGATTCCTACGTCGCGCGGGTCAAGGCCGCCGATGACGTCGAAGAGCCGTGGGACTACGAGGAGATCATCGCGACGATCCCCGCCGAGGATGCCTTCTCGGACGTGAACCCGAACTGCTCGATGTAACCTCGTCCCCAACGGTGTCGGGGCGGTCCCTTTCCGGGCCGCCCCGACAGCAGGAAGTGACACTCTCGACTCATGGATGCGTTCGTCCAATACACCCTGCAGGGACTCGCGGCCGGCGGGTTCTACGCGCTCGCCGCGCTCGGCCTCGCGGTCATCTTCGGCGCCCTCAACGTCGTCAACTTCGCGCATGGAGCGTTCTACATGCTCGGCGCCGTGCTGACCGCGGTGCTGCTCGACGTCGCCGGGATCGGATTCTGGTGGTCGCTGCTCATCGTGCCCATCGTGCTGTTCGCCTTCGGCATCCTCGTCGAGCGGCTGTTCGTGCGGTGGCTGCTCGGGTTCGACAACCTCTACACCTTCCTGTTGACGTTCGGCATCTCGCTCGTGCTCGTCGACATCATCAAGCTGCGCTACGGCGTCTCGGGTCTGCCGTACGAGCAGCCGGCGGGTCTCGGCGGCCTGCTGAGCATCGGGCCGATCCAGCTGCCGGTCTACCAGTTGTTCGTCTTCGTCTTCTCCGTCGCCGTCTGCGTGGGGGTGTGGCTGCTGCTCGCCAAGACCCGGGTCGGCATGATCGTGCGCGCGGCCACCGAGGAGCCGGACCGGGCGCGAGCGCTCGGCATCAACGTCAGCCGCTGGGTGACCCCGGTGTTCGGCTTCGGCGTCGCCCTCGCGAGCCTCGCGGGGGTTCTCGCGGCGCCGTTCCGGGCGATCACGGCGACGATGGGGTCCAACTTCATCATCATCCTGTTCGCGATCGTCGTCATCGGCGGGCTCGGCTCGATCCTCGGCGCCGTCGTCGCGGGGTTCCTCGTCGGCCTCGTCGAGGCGTACGGCCAGGGCTATGCGAGCACCTTCTCGCAGATCCTCATCTTCATCCTCATGGCGGTCGTGATCCTCGTCCGGCCGGCCGGGCTGTTCGGGCGGAGGGAGTCGGTATGAGCGCCACCTCGCGCATCGCGCCTCCCGGGGGCGGCCTCGACGCCTTCCCGGCCCCGTCGCGGGCGACGACGGTCCGGCGGATCGTCTGGCTGGCCATCGCGCTCGTCGCGGTGCTCGCGCTTCCCTGGTTCGTCTATCCGCCGGTCGCCATGGACATCGCCGCCTGGGCACTCTTTGCCATGTCGGTGGACCTCCTGCTCGGCTACGGCGGGCTGCTCTCCTTCGGGCACGCCGCCTTCTGGGGGTCCTCGGCCTACTTCACGGGATGGATCGCGTCGCACCTCGGCCTGCCGTTCCCGGTCGCGATCCTGCTCGGGGCCCTCGCTGCGATGGTGCTCGCCGTGCCGATCGGGCTCCTCTCGGTGCGCCGCTCCGGGATCTACTTCGCGATGGTCACCCTCGCGTTCGCCCAGATGATCTACTTCGTCGCGAATCAGGCGAGCGTCGTGACCGGTGGCGAGAACGGCCTGCAGGGGGTGCCGAAGACCTTCTTCGGGATCGAGGCCATCGAGACCGAATCGTTCTACTTCTACTACGCCGCCATCCCGATCATCATCTTCGGGGCATTCGCCTGCTGGCGAATCGTGCACTCCCCGTTCGGGCGCGTGCTGTCCGGCATCCGTGACAATCCGGCACGGGTCCGGGCCCTCGGCTACGACGTCGAGCGCTACAAGCTCATCGCGTTCGTGCTGTCGGCGGGCATCGCGGGCCTGGCCGGCGGCGTCTTCGCGATCAGCCACGGCTTCGTCTCGCTCCAGGAGGTCGACTGGACGACGTCGGGCAAGGTCGTGCTGATGACCGTGCTCGGCGGCATGGGCACGCTGTGGGGCGGAGCGATCGGCGCCGCGATCATCGTGCTCCTCGAGGATTACCTCGCGAGCGCGGGGTTCGACGGCATCGGCATCATCACGGGAGCGATCTTCGTCGTCATCGTGCTGCTGTTCCGCAAGGGCGTGTGGGGCACCGTCGCCGGGCTCGTCGAACGGATGCGCGGTCGCCGCACCGGGAAGGAGGGCGGCCGATGACCGCGGCACAGTCTATGGATGCCCAGGCGACGGATGTCGTGCTCCGCACGCGGGGGTTGACCAAGGTGTTCCGCGGATTCACCGCCGTGGACGCCGTCGACCTCGAGGTGCGGCGCGGCACGGTGCACGCGCTGGTCGGGCCGAACGGCGCCGGCAAGACGACGCTCTTCAACCTGCTGAGCGGATTCCTCAAGCCCACGTCAGGAACGATCGAGCACGAGGGCCGTGACATCACCGGACGTCAGCCCGAAGAGATCGCTCACCTCGGGATCGCGCGGTCGTTCCAGATCACGAGCCTGTTCGACAAGCTCACGGCGCGGCAGCATCTCGAGCTCGCGCTCGGCAGCCCGACGGGCATCGGCTACCGGTTCTGGCGGTCGGAGAAGCAACTGGCGCGGTTCGAGGCACGGGCGATCGAACTGCTCGACGAGGTGGGCATGGCGGATCAGGCGGATCGCGAAGTCGGGCACTTCGCGTACGGCCAGAAGCGCGCCGTCGAGCTCGCCCTCGCCCTCGCCCTCGATCCCAGCCTCATGCTGCTCGACGAGCCGACCGCGGGGATGGGTGTCGAGGATGTCGATCGCACGATCGCGCTCATCGAACGCATCGCGCGCGGACGCACGGTGGTCTTCGTCGACCACAACATGCACGTCGTCGGTAGCCTGGCCGACCACGTGACGGTGCTCCAGCAGGGCGCCGTGCTGGTCGAAGGAAGCTATGACCAGGTGCGTACCGATCCGAAGGTCATCACGGCATATCTGGGGCAGTCGCATGTTTGAGGTCTCATCGCTCTCCGCCTCCTACGGGGAGGCCACCGCGCTTCACGCCGTGTCTCTCGCGATCGAGCCCGGCGATGTCGTGACCCTCGTCGGGCGCAACGGCGCGGGCAAGACGACCCTGCTGCGCTGCCTCATGGGGCTGCATCGCCAATACACCGGGGGGATCACGCTCGACGGACGACGGATCGACGGACTCACACCCGACCGGCGGGCGAAGGCCGGCGTGGGGTGGGTGCCCGACGACCGGGGCATCTACGCGACGCTGACCGTGTTCGAGAACCTGACCTTGCCCCCCGTCGTCGGCCCGGACGGCTGGTCGCTGGAGAAGATCTACGACGCGTTCCCGGCCTTGCGCGATCGACGCGCCTCGATGGGCACCCAGCTCTCGGGGGGCGAGCAGCAGATGCTCGCGATCGCCCGTGTCCTGCGGAGCGGCTCGCGTCTGCTGCTGCTCGACGAGCCGAGCGAGGGTCTCGCCCCCGTGATCGTGCAGCGGATCGCGGAGATCATCCGCGAAGCCAAGCGACACGGGATCGCGGTGCTCCTCGTCGAACAGAACGTCAAGTTCGCCGCGACGGTTGCGGACCGCCACTACCTGCTCGCGCAGGGGCGGGTCGTCGAGAGTCTCGACAACGCGGAGTTCCAGCGGCGCGAGACGGAACTGCTCGCCCACCTGGGCATGTGACCTATGTCACGTCGGCCTGCGCCCGGCTCGTACCGAGGAGTGCGGGGCGCACCTCTTCGAGCCGGTCCCGGAGCGCATCGAGGTACGCGGTGACGAGGGGGAGCCGGTACACGTCGGTCGGCGCGACGAGCCAGTACGGAAGCCGCGGCTCGATGAGTCCCGGGAGGACACGCACCAAGTCGGGCTCCCGGTCGGCGAGGAATGCCGGAAGAAGCCCGAAGCCCGCTCCCGCTCGGGTCGCCTCGACGTGCACGAAGACGTTCGTGCTCGTGACGGCGTCGACCATCGCGGGCACTTCGTGGCGAGCGTCGTCGAGCACATCGACCTGGAGCATCGACTCGATGAAGTAGACGAGGGGCGCGCCGTTGAGGTCGGCGAGTTCGCGGGGTTCGCCCGCGGTGGCGAGGTAGTCGCGCGACGCGTACAGCCCCAGCACATAGTCGGCGAGCCGGAACGCCTGCGCCCGGCGCACCTCGGGGCGCCCGACGACGACCTCCAGGTCGACGCCGGAGCGGTGTGGCGATGCCTGTCGGGTCTGGGCGACGATCTGCAGCGAGATCCCGGGATGCCGGCGCCGAAGCGCCGCCATCGCGGGGGCCGCGATGAAGGCGCTGAATCCGTCGGTGGCCGAGAGCCGGATGACGCCGCTGACGTCGGCATCGTCGCCGTCGAGCCCGGCGAGGGCCGCTTCTATCCCCTCGGCAGCGGCGGCGGCGCGTTCGCCGAGCGGCGTGAGACGCCAACCGGAGGAACCCCGGACGATGGCGCGAGCGCCGAGCGCGAGCTCGAGTGCCTCGACGCGCCGAGCGACGGTGGTATGGGTCACGCCGAGCTGGCGGGCGGCGGTCGTGTACCGGCCCGATCGAGCCACGGCGAGCAGAACGAGAAGGTCGTCGGCGGTGACGCTTGCGGGGGAGAATTGCGCACTCATATGTGCAGAATTGCACAGTTTTATCCGTAGTGGGAACAGATTCTCTGCGTTAGCGTTCGAGCGCGGGCCGGACGAGGATCGTCGACCCCTTCGAGATCTGACTTCTGCTCAGTCTCGTCTTCCTCCGACGTAGCAGGAAAGGCAATCACATGCGAGTCACCACACGCCGTCTGACTCCGGCGGCGATCATCGTCGCCACCGGGGTCATCCTCGCGGGCTGCGCCCCGACCACCCCCGGCGGCGACGTCGAGGTGGGCGCCCCGGTTCCCGTCGCGATCATCACGTCGCAGACCGGTCCGCTCGCCGCCTACGGCGAGGCGTACCTCAACGGCCTCGAAGCTGGACTCGACTACGCGACCGACGGCACCGGCACCGTCGACGGCCGCGAACTCGACATCACGTACCTCGACGACGCGGGCGACGCCGACAAGGCGGTCACCCTCGCCAAGGACGTCATCGGCCAGGGAACGCAGATCATCGCGGGAACGGCGTCATCCGGTATCGCCCTCGCGCTCGCCGAGCAGGCGGCGCAGAACGAGATCCTCTACATCTCGGGCCCGGCCGCCGCCGACGCCATCACCGGGGTCAACGAATACACGTTCCGGTCGGGTCGCCAGACCTACCAGGACGTCGCGACCGCCGGCACGTTCATCGGTGACCCCGACGGCAAGACCGTTACGGTCTTCGCTCAGGACACCGCGTTCGGCCAGGGCAACGTGGCCGCCGTCGACGCCGTGCTCGGCGGACAAGGCGCGACGGTGACGAGCGTGCTCGTTCCGGAGGACGCAACCGAGTTCACCCCGTTCGCCCAACAGGTACTCGGCACCGGGGCCGACCTGGTGTTCGTGGCCTGGGCGGGTGCCACCTCCGGCGCGATGTGGCAGGCGCTCAGCCAGCAGGGCGTGTTCGACGAGATGCCGGTCGTGACCGGCCTCGGCGACATCGCGACCTACGGCGCGTACGGTGCGGCGAGCGAAGACATCAGCTTCCTCTCGCACTACTTCGGCGGGGCCGCGGGCACCGACGCAGAGGCCGCGATGATCGCGTCTCTCGAGGAGGCCGGCAACGAGGCCGATCTGTTCTCGCCGGACGGCTTCACGGCCGCGCAGATGATCGTGCAGGCGGTCCGCGAGGGCGGCGACACGGTCGACGGGATGATCGCGGCGCTCGAGGGCTGGGAGTTCGACGGCGTCAAGGGCGGCTACACGATCCGTGCCGAGGACCACGCGCTCATCCAACCGATGTTCCAGGCAAGCCTCGTCGCCGACGGCGACTCGTTCCTGCCGGAGCTCGTCGAGGTCGTGGACGCCGAGACCGTCACGCCGCCCGTCGCGGGCTGACCGCGCCCGAACAGGAGCCGAAACTCGTGACCAGCACCACCGTGCTCGCCGTCGAGCACCTCTCCCTGCAGATCGGGGGCGCACGCATCATCGATGACGTGTCGCTCGCGGTGCCGCAGGGCGAGATGCTCGGAGTGATCGGGCCGAACGGCGCGGGTAAGACCACCCTGTTCAACCTGGTGTCAGGGGTGATGCGACCCACTGCGGGTCGCATCACCCTGGACGGGCGGGACGTCTCGGGCGATTCCGTCGACCGCCGCGCCCGGGCCGGACTCGGCCGCAGCTTCCAGACCTCGAACCTCTTCGCCGGCCTCACCGCTCGCGAGAACGTGCGGCTTGCGGCCCAGGCCGCGCTCGGCGGATCGTTCTCGCCCTTCACGACGCCGCGCGCCGGCGACCAGGCGTCGATCATCGCGGGCGAACGCCTCGACGAGGTCGGCATGAGCCGGCACGCGGCGACCCTCGCCGGCGGCCTCTCGCACGGCGACAAGCGCAAGCTCGAGATCGCGATGCTGCTCGCGGCCGACCCGCGCGTCATCCTGCTCGACGAGCCCATGGCAGGCGTCGGATCGGGCGACGTTCCGGCCCTCGTCGAGCTCATCCGCCACGTGCACCGCGAGCTGGGCCGCACTGTGCTCATGGTCGAACACCACATGGATGTCGTGCTCGGCCTCGTCGACCGGGTCGCGGTCATGCACCACGGCAAACTGCTCGCCTGCGACACCCCGGAGGCGGTCATGGCCGACCCGGTCGTGCAGAGCGCCTACCTTGGGGAGCCGGTGTGAGCGCGCCCCTCCTCACAGTCCAGGGCCTCGCCGCGTCCATCGGGCACCAGCCGGTGATCGAGCGGATCGACCTCGAGGTTCCGGCGGGTCAGGTCACCGCCATCCTCGGCCGCAATGGGGCAGGCAAGACGAGCACGATCAAGGCGATCCTCGGGCTCATCCCGCGCACCGGCGTCGTCGAACTCGCGGGGGAGCGCATCGACGCGTTTCCCACGCATCGCATCGTGCAGCGCGGCGTCGGCTACGTGCCCGAGGACCGCGAGGTATTCGCGTCGCTCACCGTCGCCGAGAACCTGCGCCTCGCCGAGCGCGACGCGAACCCCCGGCGCGCCCTCGTCGCCGAGCTGTTCCCCGACATCGCCGAGCGGGCCGGGCAGCGTGCCGGCACGCTCTCGGGCGGGCAACAACAGATGGTGTCACTCGCGCGCGCGCTGCTCAACGACAACCGCATCCTGCTCGTCGACGAGCCGACCAAGGGGCTCGCGCCGAAGCTGGTGACCGAGGTCGCCGCGGCGCTCGAGCGGGCGGCCGAAGTCGTGCCGATCCTGCTCGTCGAACAGAATCTCCAGGTGGCCCGGCGGCTCGCGTCGCAGGTCGTCGTGATCGAGAGCGGGCGCACGGTGCACGCCGGCCCCGCCGACGAGTTCTTCGCCGACACCGCCCGCGTCGAACGGCTGCTCGGCGTGCATGGAGAGGCGAGGGCATGAGCACCGTCATCCTGTTGCTGATCACCGGTCTCGGTCTCGGTGCGCTGTACTTCCTGGTTGCCTCGGGTCTCTCGCTCATCTACGGGCTGATGGGCGTGCTCAACTTCGCGCACGGCAGCTTCCTCACCCTCGCCGCCTTCCTCGGCTGGGAGACGGCCCGTGCCCTCGGCGCCGACAGCTGGATCTCGCTGTTCGCGGCGCTCGGGGTCGGTGCGGTCACCGGTGCGGTGTTCGCTGCCGGCACGGAGTTCCTGCTCATCCGCCGGCTCTACGAACGACACATCGAGCAAGTGCTGGTGACGGTCGGCCTCGCGCTCGCGACCGTCGCGCTGTTCGACGGCATCTGGGGCACCGACCCGCAGTTCGTCCGCGGGCCGCAGTGGCTCGCCGAGACGACCGAGATCCTCGGGGCGCGCATCCCCAACAACCGCTTTCTGCTCATCGCCGTCGCCGTTCTCGTGCTGCTCGGCATCGTGGCCTTCCTGCGCTTCACCCGGTTCGGCCTGGTGATCCGCGCGGGAGTCGAGAACCGGTCGATGGTGACCGCACTCGGCATCGACGTGCGCCGCGCGTTCACCGTCGTGTTCGCGATCGGCGGCGCCGCGGCGGGCATCGGCGGGGTGCTCGCCTCGCACTACTTCGGCTATGTCTCGCCGCAGTTGGGCGGGTCGCTGCTCATCTTCGCGTTCATCGTGACCGTGATCGGTGGGCTCGGCTCCCTGCCCGGGTCGGCCCTGGCATCCGTCGTCGTCGCCGTGCTCCAGCAGTTCGCCAACTTCTATCTCGCCGGAACCGGAGACCTCATGGTGGTGCTGTTGCTCGCCGTCGTGCTGCTGGTACGTCCGAGCGGCCTGTTCGGGAGGCGCGCATGAAGGCCATCCGCTCGACCGTGGACAAAGTCCTCGGCCGACCGCTCGCGAAGTGGCTGCTGGGCGGTGCTCTCGTCGCGTTCGTCGCAGTGCTGCCGCTGATCGACCTGGTGATTCCCGGGGTGCTGCCTGGCTCGACGTACACGCCCGGCACCCTGCAGGTGCTCGCGCTCGCGCTCATCTTCGCGGCGCTCGCGCTGAGCTACCACGTGCTGTTCGGCATCACCGGGCTGCTGTCGTTCGGGCACGCGCTCTACTTCGCGGTCGGCGCCTACGGGCTCGGCATCGTCCTGGAACGCACCGGACTCGGCCTGCTGCCCGCGATCGGGCTCACCCTCGTCGGCGCGCTCGTCGTGGCGACGCTGCTCGGCGCGGTGAGCCTGCGGGTGAGCGGCATCTCGTTCGCGATGGTGACCCTGGCTTTCGCGCAGGCCGGGTCGGTGCTCATCCGTCGCAACCCCGACGTCACGGGCGGCGAGGAAGGGCTCGGGCTCACCACCGAACAGGTTCCCGACTTCCTCGTCGGAGTCGTCGACACCCGCAACCTGTTCTGGCTCGCTCTTGGGGTGCTGGTGTTGGTCTTCCTCGCGGTGCGCTGGTTCGAGCGCTCGCGCGCCGGTCACGTGGCTGCGGCGGTGCGCGAGAACGAGCTGCGCGTGCGGGTGCTCGGACTGCCGCCGTTCCGGGCGAAACTCGTCGCCTTCGTCATCGGCTCGGTGCTCGCCGCCGTCTCGGGGATGCTGTACCTGCTGCTGCAGAGCGGGGTCACGCCGCGGGCGGTGTCGGCCGACTTCACCCTCACGATCCTCGTCATCGTCGTGCTCGGTGGCGTGGGGTCGCGGTGGGGCGCGGTGATCGGCGCGGTCGTCTACACGCTGCTCGACCAGCGGCTGACCGCGCTCGCCGGCTCCGACGCCATCGCGAGCCTGCCCCCGGTGCTGCGGGTGCCGCTCTCGGAGCCCCTCTTCATCCTGGGAACCCTGTTCATCCTCGTCGTGCTGTTCCTTCCCGGCGGCATCGTCGGGCTCGCCGACCGACTCCGTCGCCGGCGCCCGGCCGACGACGCCCGTGACCGACTCGAGGAGACGACGTGACCGAACGTGGTGTGGGTGAACTGGGCGGCAAGCGGGCACTCGTGACAGGTGCCGCGAGCGGCATCGGCGAAGCGGTGGCGCGCGAACTCGCCGCACGCGGAGCGTCGGTGGTCGTCGCGGACCTCGACGGCGACGGAGCGGCCCGGGTCGCCGACGAGATCGGCGGCGAACCCTGGACGGTCGACCTGGCCGACCTCGATGCGCTCGTCGCCCACCCGGTCGAGGCCGACATCCTCGTCAACAACGCCGGGATCCAGACGGTGAGTCCGATCGAGGACTTCGATCCGGCGCGATTCCGAATGATGATCGATCTCATGGTCACGGCACCCTTCCTGCTCGCCCGTGCCGTGCTTCCGGGGATGTACCGCGCCGGCTGGGGCCGCGTGGTCAACGTCTCGAGCGTGCACGGGCTGCGGGCGAGTGCGTTCAAGTCGGCCTACGTCACCGCCAAGCACGGCCTGGAGGGGCTGTCGAAGGTCATCGCGCTCGAAGGTGCGCCCCACGGCGTGACGAGCAACTGCGTCAATCCGGGATATGTGCGCACCGCCCTCGTCGAGAAGCAGATCGCCGACCAGGCGCGGGTGCACGGCATCCCGGAGTCCGAGGTCGTCGAGACGGTGATGCTCACCGAGAACGCCATCAAACGCCTGCTCGAACCTGAGGAGGTCGCCGATCTCGTGGCGTGGTTCTGTGGGCCCACGGCGCGCATGGTCACGGGCACCTCGTATGTGATGGACGGCGGCTGGACGGCCCGATGAGCGTCCCGATGCGGGAACACCGGGTGGATGTCGGTGGCGGCGCCCTCGCCGTCACCGAGTTCGGTCCGGCCGAAGCGCCCGCCGTGCTGGCGATCCACGGCGTCACGTCGAGTTCGCGGGCGTGGCTCGCGCTCGCCCGGCACCTGCCCGACGTGCGCCTGATCGCCCCCGACCTGCGCGGTCGCGGGCGCAGCCGGGAGCTGGCGGCATCGACGGGCCTGCGGCATCATGCGCGCGACCTCGCGCGGCTGGTCGAGGTGCTCGGCCTCGGCAGCGTTCCGGTGGTCGCGCACTCGATGGGCGCATTCGTCGCGGTCGCCCTCGCCGACTCTTCGCCGAATGCCGTCGCCTCGCTGCTGCTCGTCGACGGCGGGTATCCGCTGCCGCGCCCCGCGGGAGTGGCCGACGACGATCTCGCCGCGACCGTGCTCGGCCCGATCGCGGCGCGCCTGGCCCGCGAGTTCCCGACCCGCGAGGCCTACCGCGAATTCTGGAGCGAGCATCCAGCGTTTCGCGATCGGTTCACCCCCGACATCGCGGAATACGCCGACTACGACCTCGTCGGCGAGCCCCCGCACCTGCGCACGGCGAGCACGATTGATGCGATCGCCGCCGACTCGCTCGACCTCTTCGGCCCGCACTGGTACCTCGCGGCGCTCGCGGGCCTGCGCATCCCGGCCCCGATGCTGCGCGCGCCTCGCGGCCTGCTCGACGAACCAGGGGGCCTCTATCCGGAGCTGCCGGGATCGCCGTCGCTCGCCCCGGCGATGCGGGTCACGGATGTCGCCGACGTGAATCACTACACGATCCTCATGACCGACCCGGGAGCCGGCGTCGTCGCCGACGCCCTTCGCCCCGCCTTCACCTAAGGAACCCGCCATGACCAGCACCCTGTTCGACGGCATCATGGCCCACACCGTCACGACGTCGCGCCTCACCGCTCACGTGCTCGAACGCCCCGCCGAGGGCCAGCTGACCGCGACCGTGGTGTTCGTGCACGGCAACGTGTCGTCGTCGCTGTTCTTCCAGCCGACGATGCTCGCGTTGCCGGCCGGGGTGCGGGCGCTCGCGGTCGACCTGCGCGGATTCGGCGAGAGCGAGACCCTGCCCGTCGACGCCACTCGCGGCCTGCGTGACTTCTCCGACGACGTGCTGAGCGTGCTCGACGCCCTCGAACTCGACCGGGTGCACCTCGTCGGCTGGAGCATGGGCGCCGGGGTTGTCATGTCGCTGCTGCTCGACGCGCCCGAACGGGTGCTGTCGGTCACCCTCGAGGCCCCCGTGTCCCCCTACGGCTTCGGGGGTACGTACGGCCCCGACGGCACGCGCACCACAGCCGACGGCGCCGGAACGGGCGGCGGGGGAGCGAACCCCGACTTCGTCGCCCGCCTGGAGTCCGGCGACACGAGCGCCGATGAGCAAACCTCGCCGCGCACCGTCTACCGCTCGGCGTATGTCGGCAAACCGGAGCTCCAGGCCGAGCACGAAGACACCTGGGTGGCGTCGATGCTCACCACGAAGACCGGCCTCGACAACTACCCGGGCGACTCGGTGGCATCCGAGAGCTGGCCCGGGTTCGCCGCCGGCACGCGCGGCGTGCTCAACACGATGGCGCCGCAGCACTTCGACGTCTCAGGAATCGCCGACCTCGCGGTCAAGCCGCCGATCCTCTGGATCCACGGCGAGAAGGACGCGATCGTCTCCGATGCGTCGTTCTTCGACCTCAACACGCTCGGCCAGGCCGGCATCATCCCCGGCTGGCCGGGAGCGGATGTCGCGCCCCCGCAACCGATGAAGGTGCAGACCCGCGCCGTGCTCGACCGCTACCGCGCCAACGGCGGCCCCTACCGCGAGGTCGCCCTTCCCGACGCCGGCCACGCGCCGCACCTCGACGAGGCAGCGACCTTCGACGCCGAGCTCGCTCGCCACATCGGCGCCTGACGACTTTCCGTTTTCAGGAAAGTCGGGGCCTATGGCGGCATCCGCCGCCTCAACAGCCCCATCAGTAGACATCAGCCCCATGGATTCCTGAAAACGGGATGCGACTCGGCGTACAGCGCGTGCGCGGGTCGCGCGCCTAGGCTGAATGCGTGCCCGCCGTGAACATTGGGATGCCCAAACCCGCTCCCGAAACGCTCGCCCCGCGCCGCAAGAGCCGCCAGATCAAGGTCGGCAAGGTGCTCGTCGGCGGCGACGCGCAGGTGAGCGTGCAGTCGATGACGACGACGCCCACGACGAACATCAACGCGACGCTCCAGCAGATCGCCGAACTGACGGCCTCGGGTTGCGACATCGTGCGCGTCGCGGTACCCAGCCAGGACGACGCGGACGTGCTGCACATCATCGCGAAGAAGTCGCAGATCCCGGTGATCGCCGACATCCACTTCCAGCCGAAGTATGTGTTCCAGGCGATCGACGCGGGCTGCGCGGCGGTGCGGGTGAACCCCGGGAACATCCGCAAGTTCGACGACCAGGTGGGCGCGATCGCGAAGGCGGCGAAGGATGCCGGCGTGAGCCTGCGCATCGGCGTCAACGCCGGCTCGCTCGACCCGCGACTGCTCGAGAAGTACGGCAAGGCCACCCCGGAGGCTCTCGTCGAGAGCGCGGTGTGGGAGGCGAGCCTGTTCGAGGAGCACGACTTCCACGACTTCAAGATCTCGGTGAAGCACAACGACCCGGTCGTCATGGTGAAGGCCTACCGGTTGCTCGCGCAGGCGGGCGACTGGCCGCTCCACCTCGGCGTCACCGAGGCTGGCCCCGCTTTCCAAGGCACCATCAAGAGCGCGACCGCGTTCGGCATCCTGCTCTCTGAGGGGATCGGCGACACCATCCGCGTCTCGCTCTCCGCCCCGCCCGCCGAAGAGGTGAAGGTCGGCCTGCAGATCCTGCAGTCCCTCAATCTGCGCGAGCGCAAGCTCGAGATCGTCTCCTGCCCGTCGTGCGGTCGGGCCCAGGTGGATGTCTACAGCCTCGCCGACTCCGTCACCGAGGGTTTGCAGGGCATGACGGTGCCGTTGCGGGTCGCCGTCATGGGGTGCGTCGTCAACGGCCCGGGCGAGGCGCGCGAAGCCGACCTCGGCGTCGCCTCGGGTAACGGCAAAGGCCAGATCTTCGTCAAGGGCGAGGTCATCAAGACCGTTCCCGAGTCGGAGATCGTCGCGACGCTCATCGCCGAGGCGCAGCGTCTCGCGGCCGCGATGCCGGCGGACGCGGTCGGGTCTCCCGAGGTCGTCACCGCCTGACGCCGTCAGCGACCCGAGGTCGCCCGCGACATCGTGCTGCACGCCGTCGCCCATTCGGGTCGCCCACTCGTCCGCGTGCGGGCCGTCGAGGGTCGCGGTGTCGGCGTAGACCCGGGCCGGCACGACCTCGGTCTGAGTTCGCCGCACGCCCCCACGGCGAACGGCTCGGTGAGCCGCAGGGACTCCATACCGGTGCTCCACTCCGTGTGGCTGTCGGGGTCGCACCAGCGCGCGAAGAATTCCTGGGGCGATGCGGATGAGGTGCCGGCGACGCGGGCGATCTCGATCATCCCGCCATCCTGCCTGCCGCCACCCCCAAGGTCGCGGGCGAGACGGCGTCGCTCGGGAAACTAGGGTGGAGAGCGTGTCCACCCGCCTCTCCCAGCTCTTCGTCCGCACGCTGCGCGAAGACCCCTCCGATGCCGAGGTGTCGAGCCACCGGTTGCTCGTGCGCGCCGGCTACATCCGTCGCCAAGCGCCCGGGATCTTCTCCTGGCTGCCGCTCGGGCTCAAGGTGCGCCGCAAGGTCGAGAACGTCATCCGCGACGAGATGGCGCGTGCCGGAGCGCAAGAGGTGTTGTTCCCCGCGCTGCTGCCGCGCGAACCGTACGAGGCGACGGGCCGCTGGGAGGAGTACGGCGACGGCATCTTCCGCCTGAAGGACCGCAAGGGGGCCGACTACCTGCTCGCCCCGACGCACGAAGAGGTCTTCACGCTGCTCGTGAAAGATCTCTACAACTCGTACAAAGACCTGCCGCTGTCGATCTACCAGATCCAGGACAAGTACCGCGATGAGGCGCGGCCGCGGGCCGGCCTGCTGCGCGGGCGCGAGTTCTCGATGAAGGATGCCTATTCCTTCGACTACACGGATGCGGGGTTGGACGTCTCGTACCAGGCGCAGCGCGACGCCTACGAGCGCATCTTCACGCGCCTCGGGCTCGAGTACGTGATCGTGCAGGCGGATGCCGGTGCCATGGGCGGCTCGCGCTCCGAGGAGTTCCTGCACCCCACCCCGATCGGTGAAGACACCTTCGTGCGGTCGGCAGGCGGGTATGCCGCGAACGTCGAGGCGTTCACGACGGTGCCGCCGATCGTGGATGTCGACGTCGCGACACTGCCGCCCGCGAAGGTGCTGCCCTCGCCCGGCACGCCGACGATCCAGACCCTCGTCGACCTGGCCAACGCCGAGTACCCGAAGCCGGGCGGCTTCGCCTGGACCGCCGCCGACACCCTCAAGAACGTCGTCCTCGCGCTCACCCACCTCGACGGCACCCGCGAGGTCGTCGTCGTGGGCCTGCCCGGCGATCGGGATGTCGACTTGAAGCGCGCCGAGGTGGCATTCGCACCCGCCGAGGTCGAGGCGGCGACCGAGGCTGACTTCGTCAAGCATCCGCTCATCGTGAAGGGTTACATCGGCCCATGGTCGGCGCTCGGCCCCGTGCTCGGGGAGGAGTCGGCGACCGGCATCCGCTATCTGCTCGACCCCCGTGTGGTCGACGGCACCGACTGGATCACCGGCGCCAACGAGGACGAGAAGCACGTATTCGGGCTCGTTGCCGGGCGCGACTTCGCGGGCGACGGCTGGGTCGAGGTGGCCGCCGTGCGCGCCGGTGACCCCGCGCCCGACGGCTCAGGCCCGGTCGAACTCGCGCGTGGCATGGAGATCGGGCACGTCTTCCAGCTCGGCCGCAAGTACGCCGAAGCGCTCGACCTCAAGGTGCTCGACGAGAACGGCAAGCTAGTGACTGTCACGATGGGCTCCTACGGCATCGGGGTCACCCGCATCCTCGCCGCAATCGCCGAGACCACCGCCGACGACAAGGGCCTGCTCTGGCCCGCAGAGATCGCACCGTTCGACGTGCACGTCATCGCCGCCGGCCGGGATGAGGCGGCGTTCGACCTCGCGTCGAAGCTGGTCGACGACCTCGAGGCCGCCGGTAAGGACGTGCTCTACGACGACCGGCCGAAGCTCGGCCCGGGCGTGAAGTTCAACGACGCGGAGTTGCTGGGGGTGCCGAAGATCGTCATCGTCGGCCGCGGTGCTGCCGACGGCATCGTCGAGTTCTGGGACCGCCGTTCGGGTGACCGCAGCGACATCCCCGTCGCCGACGTGCTCGCCACACTCGGCTAAGCTCGACGGATGCACCCGGCACCAGGGGGTGCCACGGTGAACTGAATAGCGGAGGCCACTCGATGGACATCGACCTCACTGTGCTCCGAATGATGGAGCGCGAGCGCGAGATCCCCTTCGAGGAACTCGTCGTGATCATCGAACAGGCGATTCTGACCGCCTACCTCAAGCACACCGACCGCGAACCCGACTCCGGCGCACGGGCCGAGCTCGACCGCAAGACCGGTCACGTCACCGTCTACGTTCCCGAGTTGGATGACGAGGGCGAGGTCATCGGCGAAGCCGTCGACAGCCCCGAAGACTTCGGGCGCATCGCGGCGTTCGCGGCGAAGCAGGTCATCAACCAGCGCCTGCGCGACATCGGCGACGACAAGGTGCTGGGGGAGTTCCGCAACCGCGAGGGCGACATCGTCGCCGGCGTCATCCAGCAGGGGCCCAACCCGCGGATGATCCACGTCGACCTGGGCACGGTCGAGGCGATCTTGCCGCCCGAAGAGCAGGTGCCGGGCGAGGACTACGCGCACGGCTCCCGCATCCGCGTCTACGTCACGAGCGTCAGCAGGGGGCTCAAGGGCCCGTCGATCACGGTGAGCCGCACGCATCCCGGCCTCGTGCGTCGGCTGTTCGCGTTGGAGGTTCCCGAGATCGCGTCGGGACTCGTCGAGATCGCGAGCCTTGCCCGCGAAGCGGGGCATCGCACCAAGATCGCGGTGCGCGCGACCGAGCCGGGCATCAACGCGAAGGGCGCTTGCATCGGCGAACTCGGCTCCCGGGTGCGGGCCGTCACTGCCGAACTCCACGACGAGAAGATCGACATCGTCGACTGGTCCGACGACCTCGCGACCTTCGTCGCGAACGCGCTGTCGCCCGCGAAGGTGTCGAGCGCCTTCGTCGTCGACGAGTCGCTGAAGGCCGTGCGCGCCCTCGTTCCCGACTACCAACTGTCGCTCGCGATCGGCAAGGAAGGGCAGAACGCCCGCCTCGCCGCGAAGCTCACGGGAGCCCGCATCGACATCCAGCCCGACTCCGTGATGGAGTCCTGACCACGCTCAACGGCCGACGGGGGTAGGATGGAAGCCGTTCGAACCTGCCTGGGTTGCCGGCAGCGTGCTCCCCGATCCTCACTTCTGCGGATCGTCGCGCGCGACGGACGAGCAACGGTGGATGCCGCGGCTCGACTTCCGGGCAGGGGGGCGTGGGTGCATCCAGACCCTGGATGTATCGACGCCGCGGTTCGGCGCAAGGCTTTCGGGCGTGCGCTCCGCACCGCGATCACCTCGGAATCATCCGAAATCATGTCAGACCTTCAGAAATGGACTGATCGGCACATGGACAACTAATGAGCGACTCGAAATGAGTTTCCTCACCCTTTGACGTCCGCCCTGCCTGGGGTGGACCCCAGACAGGAGAATTGTGGCCAACCCACGAGTTCACGAAGTCGCCGCCGAACTCGGCATCGACTCGAAGATCGCGCTCGACAAGCTCAAAGACATGGGCGAGTTCGTCAAGAGCGCATCCAGCAGCATCGCCCCGCCGGTCGCCCGGCGGCTGAAGTCGGCGCTCGAAGCCGACGGGCACAAGGCGCCCGCCGCGCCCGCGAAGGCTCCCGCCGCCGCGAAGGCTCCGGCAGCGCCGAAGCCGGGCCCGAAGCCCGCTCCCGCAG
>NZ_JBASCU010000050.1:0-67606 GCF_049651805.1 Pseudolysinimonas sp. | reverse complement strand
GTGCACGCCGGCGACCGCGACCCCGAGGTCGTGCGCGGCCTCGGTGAAGCCACGGCCCTCGCGTGCTTCCTCGACGGCGATCGACCAGCCGTCGCGGGCGCCGGGCAGAAACTCCTGCGCGAACGCGAGCGTGCCGCGCGCGACGCCCGAGGGGCGGCCCGAGTCGGGCCACTCGGCGTCGAGACTGCCGAGGAACCGCGGCACGAACGGCGACCCGACGGCGCTCAGGGTGCGTTGCACGACGACGTCGGGATTCTCGCCATGGTGCAGCGCCCGGAACAGCTTCACGATGATCGTGGGGCGGTCGTCTTCGTCATACACGATCGACGTGTTCGACTGCTCGCCGGTCATCACCCGGCTGCCGGTCACGCGGCTCGTGTCGACACCCATCTCGGCGAGCAGCCCCACCGCGAAGTCGTGATCGTGCGGCGCGTCGACCAGCTCGCCGTCGGCCTCTCCGAGGGGCACCTGGTACAGCGTCGCCGGGCTCGCCGCGTCATCCATCAGCAGGTAACGCGTCGCGCCGTGCGTCGGCTGCGCGTCGAGGAGGCGGAAGCGCGGCGTGTGGCTCTTGCCCGCATACCAGCGCTGCTGCACCACCCAAGCAGCGACATCCTCTTCGAACCCCATCGTCTCACCGTCGCAGGTCCCGGCCGATGCCGGTAGGTCTGGACAGCTCGCCCCGAGGGTGTAAGGCCGCCCCCTACAGGTCGACGATCTCCACCTGGCGCAGCACCGAAGCCTCGACATCGCGCTGGATGCCGGCGAGCAGCTCCTCGGGAACGGCCGAGTCGAGCGTGAGCACCGAGAGCTGGTCGGCGCCGCGGCCGCGCCTGGCCATCTGCATGCCGGCGATGTTGATCGCGGCATCCCCGAGGGCCTTGGAGTAGATCGCGACGATGCCCGGGCGGTCGGTGTACTCCATGACGACGAGGTGGCGGGCCATCGGCACCTCGAGGTCGTAGCCGTTGATCTCGGTGATCTTCTCGGCCTGCTTCGTGCCGGCGAGGGTGCCCGACACCGAGAGGCGGGCGCCGTCGGTCGTGGTGCCGCGGATGCTGAGCACGTTGCGGTAGTCCTCGGCGACGGTGTCGACGGTGAGCCGCACCGTGATGCCGCGCTGCTCGGCAAGAAGGGGGGCGTTGACGTACGAGACGGTCTCGGTGACGGCCTGCGAGAAGACGCCTTTGAGCGCCGCGAGCCGCAGCACCCCGACCTCGAATTCGGCGATCTCGCCGCGCACCTCGACGTCGATCGACTGCAGGGGGGCGTCGGCGAGACCGGCGAACAACTGGCCGAGGTGCTCCATGAGCGGGATGCCGGGACGCACGGTCGGGTCGATGACACCGCCCGCGACGTTGACGGCATCCGGCACCAGTTCGCCGTCGAGGGCGAGCCGCACCGATTTCGCGACCGAGACGCCGGCGCGCTCCTGCGCCTCGTCGGTCGAGGCGCCGAGGTGCGGGGTCACGACGATGTTCGGGGCGGAGGTCAGCAGGTCATCCGTCGGGGGCTCGGCCGTGAAGACATCGATGCCGGCCCCGGCGATCTCGCCGTCGCGCAGGGCCGCAGCGAGGGCGGCCTCGTCGATCAGGCCGCCGCGGGCGACGTTGATCACGAAGGCGGTCTTCTTCATCGCCGCGAGCTGGGCGGCGCCGATCATGCCGGTCGTCTCGGGCGTCTTCGGCATGTGGATCGTGATGAAGTCGCTCGTGCTGAGCAGCTCATCGAGCGGCAGCAGCGTCGCCCCGAGCTGCTGCGCGCGGGCCTCCGTGATGTAGGGGTCGTAGGCGACGACATCCACGCCGAAAGCCTGCAGCCGGGCGGCGATGAGCGCGCCGATGCGCCCGAGGCCGACGATGCCGACGCGCTTCTCGAACAGTTCGACGCCGGTGTACTTCGAGCGTTTCCACTCGCCGGCGGCAAGGCTGGCGTGGGCGGCCGGGATGTGGCGCGCGAGCGAGAGGATGTGGCCGATCGTCAGCTCGGCAGCGCTGATGATGTTCGAGGTCGGAGCGTTGACGACCATCACGCCCGCGGTCGTGGCGGCGGAGATGTCGACGTTGTCGAGCCCAACCCCGGCGCGCGCGACGACCTTGAGCAGCGGGGCGACAGCAATCGCTTCGGCGTCGATCTGCGTCGCCGAGCGGATGAGCACCGCGTGGGCGGTCGCCAGCGCGGCGAGCAACGCGGTCCGGTCGGTGCCGTCGACGTTGCGGATGTCGAAGTCGGGTCCCAGAGCATCGACCGTGGCGGGCGAGAGTTCTTCGGCGATGAGCACGATCGGCTTGGTCACGCGGGATCCTTCCGGGCGCAACCGGCTCAGCGCCCCCGGTGAGCCTACCGGGGGCGCTGAGCGGGGCCGCACCTCGGTGGTCGAGTAGCCGCGAAGCGGCGTGTCGAGACCCGGCGCGGGTACTCGGATATGGGTCTCGACACGCCCGCTGCGCGGGCTACTCGACCACCGAGGGGATTAGTACGCGGCGGTGAAGCGGCGGCGGCGGTGGCCGCCCTTCTCGATCTCGTCGACGATCGCCAGGGCGAGGTCGTCGGCCGAGATGGTGGAGACGCCCTCGGCATCCTTCAGCAGCACGTCGCCGCCGAGACGGTGGGTGCCCTGCGACGGGGTGCCGAGCCACGAGCCGAAGTCCTGCGGCGGGCTCACGTAGAACCAGTCGAGCGACTCCGGCGACGCCTTCAGCGTGGCGAGTGCGGCGATGCCGGTCTCGACCTCGGGCAGCACCTCGGCCGGGACGTGGTCCTTCGAGACGTCGAACAGGGTCGGGCCGCCCTCTTCGACCTGCAGCGACGATGCGCCGCCGACGAAGCCGAAACGGGTCGGGGTGCCCGCGAGGCGTGCGACGAGCTCGTCGACCGCGCCGGAGAGCTTGTCGGCCATGTCGCCCCGCGGCGAGATCGCCGAGATGACGACATCCCGGCCCGGCAGCACGGCGTCGAGGGTCGCGCCGTCGAGGGCGGATCCGACGACGTACTCCACGCCATCGACGCGCGTCTCGGGTTCCGATCGGCTGACCGACGTGACCTGGTGCCCGCGCTTCGCCGCCTCCGCGACGACCGCAGCGCCCGCGTAGCCGGTGCCGCCCAGAATCGTGATGCGTGCCATGTATTGCTCCTTTACTCTCTGACAGTTACTGAGTTACCGTATGTCATGTATTGGAGGTGCGGAAGTACGCACTTCCAGGTAACGGAGGTACGTCGTGGTGAGTGTCATGCCGTGGGACCCGTACGAGGCGAACTGCCCGTCGCGTCGACTGCTCGACCGCATTGGCGACCGCTGGACGGTGCTCATCGTGGTCGCGCTCGACTCCGGCCCGCTGCGGTTCTCGGCGCTGGGCACCCGCGTCGGGGGCATCTCGCAGAAGATGCTCACGCAGACCCTGCGCTCGCTCGAACGCGACGGATTCGTCACCCGCACCGTCTACCCCGAGATCCCGCCGCGGGTCGAGTACGAGCTCACCTCCCTCGGTCGCTCACTGCTGGGGCCGCTGCGCGCGCTCGAGGAATGGGCGGTCGAGAACATGTCCGAGGTCGTCGACCGGCAGCGGGAGTACCAGACGGCTCATTGACCGACGTTAAACGGGAATGTCCCGGAACCCTCGGGTCCCGGGACATCCGGTGCTGGTGCCGTGCGCGGCGAAGACTCTCATCGCGGTGGCAACAGGGTGAGACGGGCGCGATCCCGGTCGAGTTCGCGTGCGTGACGCGCTCGGGCGTTCTCCGCGTGCCGCGCGAGGTCGTCGCGAGACAGCGCGTAGCGGCGGCGGCCGTACCTGATCAGCAGCAGACCGGCGCGCAGCGCGAGCTTGTCGAGCGCGCTCGGCCGACGCGACGTGAGTCGCGGGGCCTCGTCGTGCAGGGTCTGTTGCGGCGGATGGGTGGACAGTGTCGTAGACAAGGTGGTGTTCCTCACATGACGTGACGGGTGCCGCTCGTGACGGCGGATTCTCGGGGTTCGACCACATCGGGCATGGTGTGCCAGCCGACGAGTCGTGAACGGGGCGTCGATCCGTGAGCAGTCGCGTGCGACTGCGGATCAGGGCTTCATCAGCATCGCCACCGTGTATCGGCGGCGGCGGCCCTCAGAAGAGCGCCCGGTCAGCCGAGACGACAGGTGAGGATGCCGACGAAGCCGGCGGTACGAGTGGGGATCATCCCCGTGAGCATTGCGTTCATGATCAGCCGGCCTCCTTTCATCTATCGGCGTAGCGCGGAACCGCGCGTCGCCCAACTTAGCGGGGCACGGCGACGGGGATCAAGGGCCACACGCCGCCACCTGGCCCGAATCGGTATCGGATCGGTAACGGTCAGCGACCGTAGGTCTCCAACAGCCGCAGCCACACCTCGCTGAGGGTCGGGTAGGCGGGCACCGCATGCCAGAGCCGGTCGAGCGGCACCTCGCCGACGATCGCGATCGTCGCGGCGTGCAGCAGTTCGCCGACGCCGGGCCCGACGAGCGTCATCCCGATGAGCACCTTGCGGTCCTCGTCGACGATCGCCCGCGCGGTGCCGGCGTAGTCGTCGGCCTGCACGGTCGCCCCGGCGAGCCAGGAGAGGTCGTAGTCCAGAACCCGGATGCGGTACCCGGCCTTCTCGGCGTCGGCGGCGGTGAGCCCGACGGATGCCACCTCCGGGTCGGTGAACGTCACCTGCGGCACGGCGGCGTGGTCGGCGGTCGCGACGTGACGGCCCCACGGAACGTCGTCGGCATCCTCACCGTTCGCGCGCGCCGCGATCACGTCGCCCGCCGCCCGGGCCTGGTATTTGCCCTGGTGGGTGAGCAGCGCGCGGTGGGTGACGTCGCCGACCGCGTAGAGCCAGTCGTGCCCGCGCACCCGCATCGTGTCGTCGACGTCGAGCCACGCGCCGGGCTCCAGGCCGATCGACTCGAGACCCAGGTCGCCGGTGCGAGCGACCCGACCGGTGGCGACGAGAACCTCTGCGGCGCGCACCGAGCTGCCATCGGAGAGTTCGAGCACCTTGTCGGCGCCCTCGCCTCGCGCGGCGACCGCCTCGACGCCGGTGCGCACGTCGACCCCGCGTGCCCGCAGAGCTGCCGCGACGCGATCGCCGGCGAACGGCTCCATCCCCCCGAGCAGCCCGCTGCGCGCGATGAGCGTCACCTGGGTTCCGAAGTCGGCGTACGCGGTCGCCATCTCGCTGCCGACCACACCGCCGCCGAGAATCGCGAGACTCTTCGGGGCGGCCTTCGCGCTCGTCGCGTCGCGGCTCGTCCACGGCCCGATGTCGACGAGGCCCGGGATGTCGGGCAGGAGAGAGGCGCTGCCGGTCGCCACGGCGACGGCGTGCCGGGCCACGAACTCGGTCTCGACGCTGTTGGGGGCGGTGACGATCACGCGACGTTCGCCGGCGAGGCGGCCGTGGCCGCGCACCACGTCGATCCCCGCGCCGGTCGCCCACTCGACCTGCGACGTGTCGTCCCAGTCGTGTGCGATCGCATCGCGCCGGGCGAAGGCGGCGGCCGGGTCGACATCGCCGACCGGTGCGGCCCCGCGTACCGACCGCGCGGCGCGGGTCACGGCACCGGCCCGCAGCAGCGCCTTCGACGGCATGCAGGCCCAGTACGAGCACTCGCCGCCGACCAGCTCTGTTTCGACCAGGGCGACGCTCAAGCCGCCTTGCACCGCCCGATCGGCAACGTTCTCGCCGACGGTTCCCGCACCGATGACCACCAGATCGACCTCGCGACGCAGCATCTAGCCAGGCTACGTCGGGGCGCGGCTACTTCGCTGGAACAGCCTTCTCGGGCTCGGGAACCAGCCGCAGACCCGTCGTGGTGTTGGCCGAGTCGATCAGCTCGTCGAGCCACTGGCGGTTGATCTCGTGGGTCGTCTCGGCGAAGTCGAACCGCAGCGTCGAGGCGGAGTTGACCCAGATCGTCGTGCGCCCGCCCTTCGGGGCGTCGAGGTTCAGCGCGAAGCTCTCGTTGCGCCGCAGCTTGGCGAGCACGACTAGCTCGAGGTGCGCCAGAGCGCGGTCATCGAGCTCGAAACTCGCCGGAGGCGAACCGTAGTGCAGTGATCCCATCGGGTCGATCCTATGTGTCGGTCTAGGGGAGATGTGTACCCTGACGGAGTGGCAATTGTGAACCGGCTCACCGTCGACGGGCGCGACTATTTTCTCCCCGAGCCGGTGACCGAGCTGAAGGCGCAGATTCTCGCCGCCATCCGGGCCGGCGGCGGCTACGTCAACATCCCCCCGCTGCGCGGCGGGCCGGGCATCGACATCCTCTTCTCACCGGGCATGCCGGTGACGTGGTCGCAGATTGACGTGGGAGGCGACACGGAGGCGACGCCAGAGGATGCCGAGGCCGACACCGCCGACCAGGATCAGTACGGCATATAGGGCACCGCAGACCTTCGGCGCGGCACTCGCCTCGCGGCCGTCCAGGGTCAGCTAAGCGGCGCAAGCACGAGCGACTCGATCTCGCGCAGCGGCAGCGGCGGAGAGAAGTAGTAGCCCTGCCCGCGCTCACACGTCCAGCGCATCGCCCGCTCGAAGTGTTCCTGCGTTTCGATGCCTTCCGCGACGATCGTGGCGCCGCGCTCCCGGGCGACCTCGACGCAGGCACGCACCAGGTTGTCGATCGACCGGGCGTCGTTCTGCACGAGCGACTTGTCGATCTTGACTTCGGTGAGCGGCAGCCGCTTGACGAGTTCGAGGGACGCCTGGCCCACGCCGAAGTCGTCGACGGAGACCCCGACACCGCCGTCGATCAGGGTATGGAGCGCGAACACTTCTTCGTGCGAGAACGGGATCTCGGGCGACTCCGTGATCTCGACCGTCAGGGTGCGGTGCGGCAGTTCCAGCGAACGCAGGCGGGTCAGCAGCCGCTCGGCGAAGTCGCGGGTGAGTTCGCTCGGCGAGACGTTGACCGACATCCCGAGACGTGCGCCCCGGCGGTTCCAGTCGACGGCACGTCGCCCCGCCTCGTCGAGCATGAAGCGATCGACCTCCGAGATCAGCCCGTGCTGCTCGGCCACGTGGATGAACCGCTCGGGCAGCAGCAGGCCGAGCTCAGGATGCCACCACCGGCAGAGCGCTTCGATGGCGACGATCCGACCGCTGGCCAGGTCGTGTTGCGGCTGGTAGTGGGCGGTCAACTCGCCGGAGACGAGCGCGTGACGCAGCTGTTCCGCCAGGACGGCCTCGGCCGCAAGGCGCGACTCGTCGCCCGTGCTCACCTGTCCAGATTCGTCGGCAGAGGAGTCGGGGTCAACGCTCGCCCAACTGTTCATTGCCGCCGTATACTACGCGCGCCGCAACGCAAACAAGGCCCCTCGAATGGGTGACACCCACGCATTCCGTCGGGATATCGTCAGGGCATGGGCACGCTGACCTACGACTCCAAACTGGCCGTTTCGCTCGACGACCGGGTGCTGGCCCACCTGCAGGTCGTGATCTGGTCGAAGCTGCGGCGCGGCGAGCACTTCTCGTTCACGTGGACCGAGCCCTCGCGCAGCGGCTTCGGTCGCACCTCGATCTGGCTCGCGCCGTCGATTCCGCTCACCTTCGAGTACTTCGGGGGTCGGCAGCCGCGGCTCAATGCGCAGTGGGTGCAGATTCTCACGAAGTCGGCCAATTCCCCCGGCGGCCTCGTGCTCACCCCTGAGCCCCCGGAGAAGGACGCGCCGGCCGGTTAGGCATTCGGGGGCGCCCTGTCAAGACCTCCCGGCCGCAGACGGGCCCGCTTAGCGTCGAGGACATGTCACCTCGCCCCGTCTCGAGAAGGCCGGCCCGATGACGCCATTGCACCCGTCGCACGTGGGCTCGCCGATCAGGGTCTGGTTCGTCGACGGCGATCCGGTGCGGCTGCTGAGCGAATCGGCGCCGTTCCGAGTGCTGGCCGCCAAGTGCGCCGACATCAACGGTCTGCGCTACTGGCGGCTGCGGACTCGGGGCGCGGACGGGCAGACCGCCACCTTCACGCTGCGGCAGAGCGACGACGGAGGGTGGGTGCTCTCGGACGTCGGCGACGAGCCGCCCAGCTTGGACGCATCCTGATGGCGAAGCGCGGATCGGCCGCGCCGCAGTCGTGGCCGGGCAGCGCCTATCCGCTGGGGGCCACGTTCGACGGCAACGGCACGAACTTCGCCCTCTTCAGCGAGAACGCCGAACGCGTCGAGCTGTGCCTGATCGACGATCGCGGCCGCGAGACCCGGGTCGAGCTAACGGAGGTGGATGCCTACGTCTGGCACGCCTACTTGCCGGGGGTGCAACCGGGTCAGCGGTACGGGTACCGCGTGCACGGACCGTGGGATCCGGCCGCCGGCCTGCGCTTCAACCCCGCGAAGCTCCTGCTCGACCCGTATGCGAAGGCGACGGTCGGCGACATCCGCTGGGGGCAGTCGTTGTTCTCCTATCCCTTCGGCGACCCCGACGGGCGCAATGACGACGACTCTGCGGCCGACATGACGCACGGCGTCGTCGTCAACCCGTTCTTCGACTGGTCGGGTGACGCCGCCCCCGGCATCCCGTACAAGGACTCGGTGATCTACGAGGCGCACGTGAAGGGACTCACGATGCGGCATCCCGATGTGCCCGACGAGCTGCGCGGCACGTACGGCGGTCTCGCCCATCCGGCGGTCATCGCGCACCTTCAGAAGCTCGGGGTGACGGCCATCGAACTCATGCCGGTGCATCAGTTCGTGCACGATTCGACGCTCGAACAGAAGGGGCTGCGCAACTACTGGGGCTACAACACGATCGGCTTCTTCGCGCCGCACGCCGACTACGCGTCGAGCACCGGGCCCGGCCAGCAGGTGCAGGAGTTCAAGGGGATGGTGCGGGCTCTGCACGCGGCGGGCATCGAGGTGATTCTGGATGTCGTCTACAACCACACGGCCGAGGGCAATCACCTGGGGCCGACGTTGTCGATGCGCGGCATCGACAACACCTCGTACTACCGACTCGTCGAGGACGATCCCCGCTTCTACATGGACTACACGGGCACCGGCAATTCACTCAACGTCGGCCACCCGCACTCCTTGCAGCTGATCATGGATTCCCTGCGCTACTGGGTTCTCGAAATGCACGTCGACGGCTTCCGGTTCGACCTCGCGTCGACCCTCGCCCGCGAGTTCTACGACGTCGATCGGCTCTCCACCTTCTTCGAACTGGTGCAACAGGATCCGGTGGTATCCCAGGTGAAGCTCATCGCCGAGCCCTGGGATGTCGGGCCCGGTGGCTACCAGGTGGGCAACTTCCCGCCGCAGTGGACGGAGTGGAACGGCAAGTATCGAGACACCGTGCGCGACTTCTGGCGGGGCGAACCCGCCACCCTCGGCGAGTTCGCGTCGCGAGTCACCGGTTCGGCCGATCTGTACGAACAGACGGGGCGACGACCGGTGGCATCGATCAACTTCGTCACCGCTCACGACGGGTTCACGTTGCGTGACCTCGTGTCGTACGACGAGAAGCACAACGAGGCGAACGGCGAAGACGGTGCCGATGGTGAGAGTCACAACCGGTCGTGGAATTCGGGCATCGAAGGCGAGACCGACGATCCCGCGATCCTCGAGCTGCGGGCGAGACGGCAGCGCAACTTCCTGGCGACGCTGTTGCTCTCGCAGGGTGTTCCGATGCTGCTGCACGGCGACGAGTTGGGGCGAACGCAACGCGGCAACAACAACGTCTACGCGCAGGACTCCGAGCTGGCCTGGGTCGACTGGGATACCGCCGACAAGGGTCTCGTCGACTTCACGACGGCTCTGGTGCGGCTGCGTCGCGAGCATCCGACCTTCCGTCGCGCGCGGTTCTTCGACGGCCATCCGGTGCGCCGGGGCGCCGGCGAGCCGTGGCCCGATCTGGAGTGGCTGCGCCCGTCGGGGGAGTCGATGGAGCCGGAGGATTGGGAGGCCGACTTCGGGCGGGCGATCGGCATGTTCCTCAACGGCCAGGGCATCGCCGGTCGCGGGCCGCGCGGGGAGAGGGTCGTCGACCGCTCGTTCCTCGTCTACTTCTCGGCCGACGAGAACGATGTCGAGGTGATGCTCCCCGCGTTGTCGCCGCTGACCTGGGATGTCATCGTCGACACCAGCGCCGAGGATGTCGACCGGGCTCCGCTCGGCGCGGGCGACCGGATCACGCTGTCGCCACACTCGCTCGTGGTGTTGCGCGAGCACGTCGAGCCCGACACTGGAGATTCCGCCGTCAGCGTCACTCTGGCCGCCACCGGAACGGATCTCGCATGACGCGCGCGCCGATCTCCACTTACCGGTTGCAGATCTCTGCCGACTTTCCACTCGACGCGGCGACGCACGTCGCCGACTACCTTCACGACCTCGGCGCCGACTGGGTGTACCTCTCGCCACTTCTGGTGGCGACCTCCGGCTCGACCCACGGCTACGACGTTGTCGACCCGACGCGCGTGGATCCCGCGCGCGGCGGCGTCGACGCCCTCGAACGCTTCTCGGCCACCGTGCGCGGCCTCGGTCTCGGCGTGGTCGTCGACATCGTGCCGAACCATATGGGCGTCGGCGTGCCTGTCGAGAACCCATGGTGGTGGGACGTGCTGCGGCTCGGCCGCGAGTCACCGTGGGCAGAGCATTTCGACATCGACTGGGATGCCGGTGGTGGCCGTCTGCGCATCCCCGTGCTCGGGCAGACCCCGGAGGAGGCCGCGGCGACCGGCGCCCTCCGGATCGAGCACGACGAACTGCGCTACCACGAGCATCGCTACCCGCTGTCGCCGGGGTCGCGCGCCAGCGATGTGCTCGACGTGCACGCCCGTCAGCACTACGAGCTCGTGCACTGGACCCGCGCCGACGCCGAGCTGAACTACCGCCGCTTCTTCGCCGTGAACGAGCTCGCGGCGGTGCGGGTGGAGATCCCCGACGTCTTCGACGACACGCACCGCGAGATCGTGCGCTGGGTGCAGGCCGGGCTGATCGACGGCCTGCGGGTCGACCACCCCGACGGCCTCGCCGATCCCGGTGGCTACCTCGACCGGCTCGCCGACGCGACGGGCGGCTGCTACACGCTGGTCGAGAAGATCCTTGAGCGTGGTGAACCGCTGCCGCCGTTCTGGGCGACCGCCGGCACGACCGGCTACGACGCGCTCGCCGAGATCGACCGCGTGCTCATCGACCCGTCGGGCCGCGCGACGCTCGACCGGCTCGACGCGCGGCTGCGGGGCGGCCGGCACGACTGGGCCGACCTCATCCACGCGACGAAGCGGACGATCGCCGACGGCATCCTGCGCTCGGAGGTGCTGCGCCTCACCCGCGACCTGCTCGCCGAACACCCCGGAGCCGGTTCGGCGGAGGCGATCGCCGATGCCCTCGCCGAGGTGCTCGCCTGCTTCCCGGTGTACCGCAGCTATCTGCCCTACGGCGCGGAGTACCTCGACGAGGCGCTGGATGTCGCAGCACGGCGGCGACCGGAGCTCGCGCCGAGCCTCGACGTGGTCGGGGCGGCGCTGCGCGACCCGGCGCGACGCGTGGCCGTGCGGTTCCAGCAGACCTCCGGCATGGTGATGGCGAAGGGCGTCGAGGACACCGCGTTCTATCGCGTCTCCCGACTGGCCTCGCTGACCGAGGTCGGCGGCGACCCCGACCAGTTCTCGCTCGACGTCGACGCCTTCCATGCTCGGCAGCAGGCGCGCCTCGCGGCGCTGCCCGGATCGATGACGACGCTTTCGACGCACGACACCAAGCGCGGCGAGGACACCCGCGCTCGCATCTCGGCGATCGCTGAGGTCCCGCAGGAGTGGGAGGCCTTCGTCGGCCGTCGTCGGGCCGATTTCGCGCTCGATGACGGGCCGTTCGAGAACCTGATGTGGGAGTCGATCGTCGGATCGTGGCCGCGTGAGCGCGGGGCGTTGCACGACTACGCCGAGAAGGCCGCGCGCGAGGCGGGCACTGCGACGACCTGGGCGCGCCCGGATGAGGGATTCGAACGCGACCTGCATGAGCTTGTCGACAGCGTCTTCGACGATCCGCACACCCGCGCCGACGTCGAGGCGATGGCCGCCCGTCTGCAGCCCGCCGGATGGTCGAACGGGCTCGCCGCGAAGGTGCTGCAGCTCACCGGCCCGGGGGTGCCCGACGTGTATCAGGGCAGCGAACTCTGGGAGCGGTCGCTTGTCGACCCCGACAATCGGCGCCCGGTCGACTTCGCGGAGCGGCGGGAGCTGCTGGCCCGACTGGATGCCGGTGAGCTGCCGCCCGTCGACGCCTCCGGCGCTGCGAAGCTGCTTGTCACGTCCCGGTCGTTGCGCGCCCGGCGCGACCACCCGGAGTCGTTCGATCGCTACCTGCCGCTTCCCGCCTTCGGGCTGGCGGCCGCGCACCTGGTGGCTGTCGATCGCGGCGGCGCCATCCCGATCGCGACCCGCCTGCCGATGGGGCTGGAGCGGGGCGGCGGCTGGGGTGACACCGTGCTGCCGGTGGCTGCCGGCCGCTATCGCGACGCCTTCACCGGTGCCACGGTCGACGGCGCCGAGGTTCCCCTCGCGTCCCTGCTGGAGCGCTACCCGGTCGCGCTGTTGCTGCGGGAGGTGGTATGAGCACCGCGCGGGTGTGGGCCCCGCGCCCGGCAACCGTCGCCGTTCAGATCGACGGCGTGCGGCATCCGATGACCCCCGGCGAAGGCGGATGGTGGGAGGGCCCCGACCTCCCGCCGGGCGCGCGCTACGGGTTCCTGCTCGACGACGACCCCACGCCACGGCCCGATCCGCGCGGTCGCCGGCTGCCCGACGGCGTGCACGGGCTCAGCCAGGCTGCGCTGCCCCGGCTCGCTCCCCTCGACTGGCCCGGCCGCGAGTTGCGCGACGGGGTCATCTACGAGCTGCACGTCGGCACCTTCACCCCGGAGGGAACCCTCGATGCCGCCGTCGCGCGACTGGGGCACCTCGTCGATCTCGGCATCGACTTCGTCGAGCTGCTGCCCGTCAACGCGTTCAACGGCACGCACAACTGGGGCTACGACGGGGTGGCGTGGTTCGCGGTGCACGAGGCCTACGGCGGACCCGACGCCTACGCCGGTTTCGTCGCCGCCTGTCACGCGCGGGGGCTGGGTGTCATCCAGGATGTCGTCTACAACCACCTCGGCCCAAGCGGCAACTACCTGCCGCTGTACGGTCCCTACCTGCGCGACCAAGCCGCCAACACGTGGGGCCAGGAGGTGGAACTCTCGCACGCCGAGGTGCGTCGGTACATCCTCGACAACGCCCGCATGTGGTTCGAGGAGTACGGGGTCGACGGGTTGCGACTCGACGCCGTCCACGCCTTGCGCGACACGTCCGACGAGCACATCCTGCGTACCCTCTCCCGCGAGACCGACGACCTCAGCCGCCGGCTCGAGCGCCCGCTCACCCTGATCGCCGAGTCCGACCTCAACGACCCGGTGATGTTCCGCCCCCGTCACGAGGGCGGGCATGGGCTCACGGCGCAGTGGAGCGACGACTACCACCACGCCGCGCACGTCGCCCTCACGGGCGAGACTGCCGGCTACTACGCCGACTTCGAGCCGCTCACCGCGCTGGGCAGGGTCGCGACGCGCGGCTTCTTCCATGCCGGCACCTGGTCGACGTTCCGCGAGCGAACGCACGGCGTGCCGCTCGACGACGATGTCGAGGCGTGGCGACTGGTGACGTGCCTGCAGAACCACGACCAGATCGGCAACCGGGCGGCGGGTGACCGGCTCTCGGCGTCCCTCTCCCCTCGGCGACAGGCGATCGGCGCGGTGCTCGCGGTGCTCACCCCGTCGACGCCGATGCTGTTCATGGGCGAGGAGTGGGGCGCGTCGACCCCGTGGCAGTTCTTCACCTCGCATCCCGAGCCCGACCTCGGCCGCGCGACGGCGGAGGGGCGCTTCGCCGAGTTCGAGAAGATGGGCTGGAACCGGGATGTCGTGCCCGACCCGCAGGATCCGGCGACGTTCCAGCGGTCGAAGCTGGCGTGGGACGAACTGGCGCATGAGCCGCACCGCAGGCTTCTTGCGCAGTACCGCGACCTCATCGCCCTCCGGAGCCGCGAACCCGACCTGCGCAGCCCGCGTCTGGGCGACCTGAGCGCCGAAATCGACGAGCACGAACGTCACGTGACGTTCGTGCGGGGGCGCATCCGCATCCGGCTCAATCTCGGCGACGCGACATGGCGCCCGGAGGGTGAGGAAGAGGCGCTGTTCGCGACCTCCGACGACGTGTCGGGCAACCCGCTGATGCTTCCGCCGGACTCCGCCCTGGTGTCGCGCACCATCGAGTAGCACGAGGTTTCGCGGCTGACAAGCCCTGGAAGGGGTGCCGTGCCGCTGCCGACAATGAGTGAACCATGACTCTCACCACCGACCGCCCGAGCCGCTCAGCAGCTCCGCGTGCGCGCGTCGCGCAGCCCGCGGCGCGCCCGCGGACCGCGCCGGTCGAGCGGTCACTCGTGGCGACGTTGGTGCTGCCCGACGTGTATCGCGCGACCGAGGGCGACGAGGTCGTCGGCTACGTGCAGCTCGCCGGTCCGGTCTACGTCGCCCTGCTCGGCTCGGTGTACAACACCTCGGTCGAAATCGCCCAGTGCCTCGACCTCACGGTGGCGCTCGACCGGCTGCGCGCGGCGCGTGCCTAGCGTCGGCCGCCTGACTGCCGACCCGACCGCCACGGAGCGTTCGGCGGATCGATGGACGTCGGAGGTGCGGTGGATGAGCCCGTCGTCGGGCCGCTGGGCCGCCTCGCGGCGCGGCGAATCGCTCGGCACCGTGGAACGCATCGACGGGTCGTACCGCGTGACGAGCGCACGCGGTCGTGAGCTCGGCGTGTTCGACGACCTTGATTCGGCCCGCGCTGCGATCGACCGGAGGGCGCAACGGCGACCGCGGGGCGCGCCCGGCGTGCGCGTCGTCACCGCGTTGCTCTGGGGGGTCATCGGTGGCGCGACCGCCGTCGCGCTGGTGCTCGTCATCACGATCTTCCGCATGGGGGGCTGACCATCTCGGACGATCGGGCGATCGAGCGGCTGGCCGACGAGGTCCGCAGGCGTGCGCAGCGAGAGGGCGTCACCGTCGCGGTGGCGGAGTCGCTCACCGGTGGGGCGCTCAGCGCCGCGCTCGCGAAGGCAGGCGACGCCGGCGCATGGTTCGCCGGGGGTGTCGTGGCCTATCGCAACGCGACGAAGTACCGGGTATTCGAGGTGCCCGAAGGCCCCGTGGTCACGGCGGATGCCGCGCGAGCCATGGCGCTCGGGGTGCTCGACCTCACCGGAGCCGACCTCGCCGTCGCGGTGACCGGGGTCGGCGGGCCGGGGCCCGAGGAGGGTCGGCCGTCGGGCACCGTCTTCTTCTGCGCGGTGTCGGCAAGCGAGGTGCGCGAATCGGCACAAGCCTTCGACGGCGACCCCGAGGATGTCGTGGCGCAGACGATCACGCACGCTCTGTCGATGCTCGTCGCGCTCTGACGCTGGGCGCCAGATCAGCCGAGCAATGAGACGGCGCGCGCGATCACGAGCACCAGAATCACGAACCCGGCGAAGGCCTGCAGTCCGACGAGAACCTTCGTGCGTGCCAGCAGCGGCATCGCGTCGGGCGGGCTGAACGCCATCGTGTTCGACAACGAGAAGTATGCGTAGTCGACGAACGACGCCGTCCAGTTGACGGAGGCCGACGAACCGGCCTTGACCTCGGCGACGGTGTCGTGGTCTTCGTCTTGCGGGAAGCGGATGTCGGCGAGCGGCAGGTCGGCGCGTTTCGCGGTGGAGCGCACGACCGGCCCGCCCCGGTCCATCTCCCAGTAGATGAGGGCGTACACGATCACGTGCGTGATCCACACCTGGGTGGCGGCGAGCAGCAGGGTGCCGTCGGCATCCGACTTCGCCTGCAAGAGCTGGATGACCAGTTGCACGAGCGCGACGTGGTTGGCGATGGCGAGCACGATCGTGCCCCCCACCGACGCCCAACGCGACCACTTCGTCTGCGTGTTGAAGCGCACCGGGTTGATCGCGACGACCGGGATGAGCAGTAGCACGCAGATCGCGATGACGGCGACGCGCAGCGCCGGGAAGAAGCTGCTCGGTAGCAGCGCGTAGAGGGTGAGAGCGACGAGGATCGCGCCGACCGCCGGCCAGCGGTGCTCGGCGCGTTCCCCGCGCAGCGCGTTCAGCCGACGACCTTCTCGAGCATGGTGCGCAGCTCCTCGCTGGTGTGCGTCTCCTGGTCGAGGTTGGCGCGCAACAGCTTCACGGCATCCGGAACCCCCATCGTCTCAAGCGGAATGATGAGCCCCTCGTAGGCTGAGATTTCGTAGTGCTCATTGCCGAGTGCGCAGGTCAGCACGACCTGGTCGCGCAGTTTCGGGCCCGCCTTCGCGATGAGCGACTCGGCCTGGCGGGCGATGCCGGTGGTGCTCGGTGACGGCGCCGTGGTGTCGCGCAGATCGAGGATCGTGAAGACCTCGTGCAGGTTCGCGATCTGTTCGCGGGTCTCCTCGGCGTGATGGGTGAACATCTTCTTGATGTCGGCCGACTTCGCCGCCTTCGCCAATTCGCCGAGCGCGGCGAGCGAGTGGTCTTCCATCGTGAGCGCCGTACGCAGTTGGTAGTGCAGCAGCTCGGTCGGGGATTCGAGGGTCATGGTGGGCATCGGCTTCTCCTTCGTGAGGTGTGCTTTCGACGGTAGGTCGGGGCGCAGTACCGCTGCGAGGTCTTGCGGGTTTCGCGTTCGAGTGCAAGGGGCCGAGCCCCCGTAGCACCGGTGCCTCGCGTCGGAGCATGATGCGACGCAGACCTCGAACCGCTCGACCTGGAGCTTGCCGCCGACCGCCGCATCGACGTGCTGGTGCTGAGTGCCGGCATCCAGCAGTCAGGGTCGATTCTCGACGTGCCGATGGAACCGCACCGGGTTCAACGACACCGGCGCCGGGAGTTCGCGGCCGTCGCCGAGGCGAAAGCGACCCAGGAGCTCGGGTGGGCGGCTGATTCGCCGGCCTGGCCTAGATCGCTACGTCTAGCGCCGAGCCCCGTCGGTGCGGGATGCTGAGCGCAGTTTCCTTTGGGGGTTTGTCAACCTGACGGGCTCCTCACCGCGTCGAAGGACTGTGAGCGCAGCCGTGGCCGAGAGGACCCAGGTCGACCTGGATGCTTTCGTTGCGCACGAGTATCCGAAGGTCGTCGCGGCGGTCGGACTGATCACCGGCAACCGGCAGGACGCCGCCGACGCGGTGCAGGATGCGATCGTCGGCTTTCTCGCGAAGCCCCCGGCCCGCGAGATCACCAACGTCGCCGCCTGGATCACGGTCGTCGCCAGCAACCGGGCGCGCGACCTGCAGCGGTCGCGCGGAGCCGAGTCGCGCGCCTACGCGAAGATCGGCACCGACGACGAGAGCTACGACTCGGCCTTGGCCGGGCTCGACATCGACGTGCTGAAGGCGCTCGACGAGCTGCCCCGGCAACAGAAAGAAGTGTGCGTGCTGCACTACCTGCTCGACCAATCGGTGGAACAGGTCGCCGAAGGCCTCGGAGTGAGCACCGGCACGATCAAGACCCAGCTGCACCGCGCCCGCAAGGCGCTCGCGGCGCGACTGAGGAGGGAGGATCACCATGGCTGAGTTCACTGAACTCGACGGTGTGCTGCGCGACGCGCTGCAGCGTGCCGCACAACCGGGTGACTCCGCCGGGGTCGCCGACGCCATCCGTTCGCGGGTCGCCGCCGGTGATCCCGGTACCTCGGTTGCCTCCTCGACCGCTCCGGGCTGGGGCGGCGGCGCGTTCTCGTGGCTGCCGTGGCTCGGGCTCATCGTGCTCGCCGGGGTCGGGGGCACGGCCCTCGGCGCCTCCGGGGTGTTTGCCAGCGAACCCCGGGAGATTCTCGCGGGCTATACCGCGGTGCTGGATGACTCGGCTCCCGCCTCGTCGTGCCCCGGCGGGCCCGTCATCGGCGAACTCTTCGCCGGCGACCGGGTGCTCGCCGTGGCCCGCTCGGAGGATTCGGGCTACCTCGGCGTGCGTGACCCCAACGACTTCACCCGCACCCTGTGGTTCGATCGCGCGGTGGTCGTCGTGGATGAGGGGCAGGCGGATGTCGACAGCCTCCCGGTCGAGGCGTGCCCCGTCGCGACCGTGGAGGTCATCGAGCCCACCCCCGAGCCCACCCCCGAGCCGACGATCGAGCCGGTCCCGGTGCCGGGGCCTGCGCCGCAGCCTGCCCCGGGCGACACCACTCCGCCCTCACTTGCGAACGCGAACGCGAATCCCAAGACGATCTCGATGCAGGGATTTCCGGAGTGTGGGCCTACCGTTTCGCTCATCTCCATCAATGTGACTGATCCCGGTGGCGTGCAATCGGTGACGGCGAGTTGGACGGGGGGCAATGCCGTTCTGAATCGGTCGGGCAACACTTGGTCGTTCTCGTTCTCGGAAGACACCATCGGCTTCACCGACACCAACTACACGATCACCCTCACGGCGACCGACGCGTCGGGAAACGCTGAATCCACTGCGGTGGCCGTGACCGTCGAGTACTGCCTGATCTGAGACGACGATGACCGTTCCCAAGTGGTTGATTCCCGTGCTCGCCGTGATCGCGGCGGTGGCGGTCGGCGTGGCCGCGACCCTGATCGGGATGCGCCTCGCGCCGGTCGAGACGGTGACGACGCAGCCGACGACCGAGATCGTTCCCGTGCTGGCTCCCATCGCCGAAGGTGAGGAGCCGCCCGTCGAACCCGACGACGAAGCCGCACCCGAGGCGCCGGTCGTGGTGAGCGAGGCCGCCGCCGAGCGGGAGGTCACCGTGCCGGCGGCGCCGACGGGTGACGCGCCGATCGACCCCTCGCTGCTGTTCTTCTTCGACGAGCTGATGGCGTGGCCCGACGCGCTGCTGGGCCTCATCAGTTTCGGCGACGAGGGTCGGGCCGACGGCGACGACCCGTGCGCACCCCGCGAGGGCGAGCCGGCCGTCGGCTGCCCCGGCGGCCTGCGCAGCACGATCCTCAGCGACACCGCCTTGCGCGACTTCGCGGCCGGCGGCCAGGCCTTCCCGCCGACCTACGCCGAGTACCTCGAGAACGGCAACCCCTACGGCGGGTCGCTCTGGTGCGACGGGCTCGAAGCCGGCTTGGGTGAGGTGCCCTTCGGCATCCTGGCGACCGCCCCCGGAACCTTCACCCTGCGCTACTGGCCGACCGGCGACCCGGCGGCCGAGCGCGAGACGATCGTCACCACCACCGCCGAACAACTCGCCCTCTGGGAGGAACAGGTCGCCCTGCCCGATGGCTGGCCGATCGCCCAGCACTGCTTCGTGATCGACGGCATCGAACCGAACACCGCCTACACCGCGGTCGTGACCGGCATCGACACCTTCCTGCGCGTCTCGCCACCGCACACGGTGCGCTTCCACTCGGGCGGTGCTCCCGTGCACCCGGGGCTGCAGATCAGCACCGTCGGCGACAACCTGCTCTTCGCGTCGGGCCTGTACCCGCGCGACGAGACCCTCGACATCCGCGCCTACCTCGTCGAGCCGGATGCCGCCCCGACGTGCACCGCGCCGGTCGGAGCAAGGCAGCTCACCCCGCTCACCACGGTCGACGTCGATGCCGACCGCGACGAGGTGAACGCCCTCAACGCGCTGCCCGACTTCCAGCGCAAGGCCGTGCGCACGTTCGTGATCCCGGAAGGCGCGACCGCGATCGTCTGCGGGCGGTGGTTCCCCGCCGGCGGCGCGCCGGTGTGGGAGACGAGCCAGCCGAACTTCGAATCCTCCGCCGTCGTGCAAGCAGCCGACCGGGTGCTGCCGAGCATCTCACTGTTCGACGTGGCGCGGTTCGACGACGCCGTCGAGCGCATGGATGTGCGGGTGGCCTCGGCCGAAGGCATCGGCTGCTGGCGCCCGAGTTGGACCTGGACTCGCGACCGCGACGGCGACCTGCCGGTGCAGCTCTGCGACGCGTCGGCGTTCGCGAGCGGCGGCACGGCATCCGACGGCGAACGCCTCTGGACCCACGGCTTCCGCGGCGACCTGGTGATCACCGTGACCACCGCCCTGAACACGGGCGAGACATCCGAGACGAGCTATCTCATTCCGGCCGGCGAGGGCGGATGCCGCGGCGTCTGCGAACCGCCGGAGCGCCAGTGGTACCGGGTGGCGCTGGAGGATGTGACGCAAGGCACCGGCCTGTGCGGGTCGTTCTTCGGATCGGACTGCACCCCGCCGAGCCGCGACGTCGCTGCCGGCACCGCCACCTTCTACGTCGACTGGCAGCAGGGTCTCAGCAACGGTCGCTCCGACTGGAACATCACCCCGACCGTCGACCGCCCCGTCGACTACGTCATTCCCGACGTGCCCCAAGTCGACAACGACGCCGACTGGACGTTCACCGAACCGACACTGACCCAACCGTGGTCGGCGGCATCGCTGACCGTCGAGGTCGATCGCCCCGTCGACTACACGCTGCGGTTCCTCGGCGGCCCGGTGGCAGGCACCCGGTGTGACGGCACCGACCTGCCCCTCGAGGTGAGCGGCTCGAGCGTGACGGCCTCGGGGTCCCACACGATCGGTCTGCGCATGGCTGGCGTCTGCCTCGGCGCGCAGTACCTCGCCGAACTCGAACTCGTCGACGCCGACGGCAACCGCACCACGTGGGGCCTGCACGACGCGGAATCCTGGTGGGGCGGTACCGCCCTCGTCATCGCGCCGGCGTTGCGTGCCGAAGTCTTCTACGAGATCCGCGCCCAGCACGTCAGCCGGAGCTACCTGCGAGTCTTCGAACTCGATTTCAACGGCTCGTCGGTCGGCGCCGAAGAGACGCGCAGCGGCCGGTGCCTCGAAGACGGGTTGGTCTCCAGCGGGGGAAGCCTCGAGCGCGACCTCTACAACACCAACAGCGTGACCCTGTCGATCCTCATCGGCGAGGCTTCGCGGTGGGGCGACGCCGAAGCGTGGGGTGCCGACTGCCTGAGCGTCGCGTCGGACGACACCGTGCGCACCGCCACGGCCGACGTCGATCTGCAACAGCTGTTCACCCCCGAGGGTGTCGTGGTTCGGGTTCCCGAGCTGTACAGCGCGACGGTCACCCTGCGCGCACGGCTCATCGACTGAACGGATGACCATGAGGTCTCGGACCTCGACCTCGACGTGCTGGGTGCGGCGTTCGCCCCCGAGATCGCGCCGATCCCGCTGACCTTCAGCGGTGCCGGCTACTACGAGCTCGCGCAAATCGGGCTGGCGCAGGCGGGAGCGTTGCGTTGCGAGTGGAGCGACGGCGGCAGTCCCGAGCGGTACCTCACGATGTCGGTGCTGCCCGCGGCAACGGATGCCTGGGCCACCCAGTCGGCGGCGATCGCGACCTCCCGGCCCGGGGACCTGCGGCCGGAACGTGCGCCGACCTCGCGCCGACCGACCTCGTCTCGTCGACCCTCGGAACAGCGGTCGAACTCGAGACTCCGGTGCAACCCGTCGCGTATCACGCCGGGTTCCTGGTCGCCGGCGGCACGCACTGCTACTGGCGCAACGACCTCGGGTCGGCGAGTGCGCTGAGCGCCACCTTCGGCGACCTTCCCGGAGGCCCGGCCGCGTGGGACGACTCATCAACGATGAGACGAGTGCCGACGAACGCGACCGGGCGATCGAACTGGCGCGCGCCGTGCTGGCGTCGCTCTAGGTCTGGCAGCGCGGGCACCAGGTGACGACGCGTTCCTGACCTTCGAGGCGGCCGAGTTCGCCGCCGAGCAGGCGGGTGCCGCACCGCCGGCACGGGCGCCCGCGCCGCCCATAGACCCAGGTCGTGCTGCCCGGGCGCAGGTTGCCCGTCGTCGATCGGTTCCAGCGATCCTTGTTGGCCTGCAGCATCCGCTCGGCCAGGTCGACCACCGCCGGTAGGTCGCGGGTCTCGCCGACGGTTCGGGTCGGCAGCACGCCGCGCAGAAAGCAGATCTCGTTCGCGTACACGTTGCCGACGCCCGCGAGGTTGCGCTGGTCGAGCAGCGCGACATAGACCGGCACCTCCGGGCGCTCGGCCAGCCGCTGCACCGCCTCGCCGGCATCCCAGTCGGGGCCGAGCAGATCGGGGCCGAGGTGGCCGACGACATCCTCTTCTTCTGCCGTCGGAATGACCTCGAGCAGGCCGAGCTCGAAACCCACCGCCTGCACGCCAGGGGCGTCGAGCACCGCGCGCGCGAGATGCGCCGGTCGGCCCCACTTCTCCCCGGGCGCGTAGACCCGCCACGCACCCTCCATCTTCAGGTGCGAGTGGATGCTGAACTCACCGACGCGATGGAACAGGTGCTTGCCGCGGGCGACGACCTCTCGCACCGTCTCACCCGCGAGGTCGACAGTCGCGAATCTCGGCACCCGGAAGTCGGTGCGGTCGAGCACGAGGCCGGCGAGGGCCGCATGCTGCGCCTGCGCCGTCTTCCAGACGGTGTCGCCCTCAGGCATCCGGCCTCCTTCTGGTGTGAGGGTACGCCGACCGGGCGACCCGATCGCTTGACGCCTACCGATCCGAGGCATAGCATTCCGAGGTATGACGACCCAAGCGCTGAAGGGGCACCTCGACCTGCTCGTGCTCGCCGTGCTCGCCCGCGGACCCCGGCACGGCTACGCCATCATCGAAGGGCTTCGCGACGACAGCGACGAGGTGTTCGACCTCGCCGAAGGCACCGTGTATCCAGTGCTGCACCGCCTTGAGCGCGACGGGGCGCTCGCCAGCGAGTGGATCGAAGCGAACGGTCGTCGCCGCCGGCAGTACCGCATCACGACATCCGGTACCGCCCGCCTCGCGCGGGAGCAGGCGAGCTGGCAGCAGTTCGCGACCGCCGTCACCCGCGTGCTGGGAGGTCGGTCATGGCCGAGTCCGGCTTGATCGACGACTACCTCGGCATCGTCGAGGCCCGCCTCGCCCACCGGCGCGACCTGCGCGAATTGCTCGACGAGATGGCCGATCACCTATACGAATCCGTCGAGCGGGCCGAAGCCGGTGGCATGGCCCGCGTCGCCGCCGAACGCAGCGCGCTCGACCGCTTCGGCGACCCCCGTCTCACCGCAACACTCCTCGCATCCGTTCCCACGAAGGGCTTCGACATGAACGCAGTACTCGACAGGGCCACCGGCGTGTTCGCGATCGTCGCGACCCTGAGCTGGATCGCCGTGATGTTCCTCTATCCGTACGGCTTTTCCGAGACCATCGTGACCGTCACGGATGCCGTCGGCATCACCGGCGGCATCCTGCTCGCCCTCGCGGTCGGCCTCACCTCCACCACGATGATCCTGCTCGCGATCGGCCTGGGCGACGGGTTCGGACGGCTGGGCGCGATCAGTGCCGTCGCCGGCGGCGTGGCCACGGTGTTCGCCCTGTTGCCCTGGATGGTCATGGTCTGGGCGCCGGCGCTGGCGATCTGCCTCGCCGTGACCCTGGCGCGGGGGGCTCACGTGCCGCTGGTGCGCGGAATCGTGTCGGTGCTGCTGTTCGCGGTCGCCCCGGTGCTGTTGCTCGCGACCGGGTTCGCGGCGCTGTTCTACGAGGGGTCGGGCCTCTATGAGACCGCAGGCCAGGCCGCGCGAGAACGGGCCGACCTCGTCGAGCTGATCGCCTTCGAGGTCGTCGCCGCGGTCATCGTGATCGGGCTCGGGTTGCTCGCCCGTCGTCTCGTGATGGCGCGGGCGGGAACCTCCCCGGTCGCGACGGCCTGAGTCAGCAGGAGCCCCACATGCCGAGGGCGCCGCGAGCTGCGGCGTCTTCGGCGGCGAACAGCTCGTCGAAGTAGAGGTCGTTCGGCGCCACCCGGATGGCTTCGGCGAATCCGCCCTCGACGAGCGCGAGGTTGATGAAGGTGCCGTCGTCGTTCCACAGGTAGAGCAGCAGGCGGTCGTAGTCGTCGAACGGGTCTTCGTCGGGATCGACGAGCAGGGTGCCGCCGATCGGGGCGAGGCGCAGCAGTTCGGCTTCGGCCTCGTCGCCGAAGCACTCGTACACCGGATAGACCTCGGGGGTGTCGATGCCGACCAGTCGCACGTTCTCGACCGCGCCGCTGCCGTCCCGCAGCCGGAGGGTGTCGCCGTCGGTGATGTCGACGACCGTCATCTGCTGCGCGTCGGCCGGTGCCGGGATACCGCCGTCGACCGCCGGGATGCCGGGGCCGGCATCCGGCGTGGCGGCGGGCTGCTGCTGGGTGGCGACGATCCACACCGCGAAGGCCGTGATGGCGAGCACCACGAGAACCGCGAGCAGGCGCTTCATTCGAGGGCGCTTCGGATGTCGGTGTGCCCGAAGTCGTCGCCCTTGTAGAGCAGCGGTTCGCCGGTGGCCTTCGCGAGGGCGTAAGCGAAGCAGTCACCGAAGTTGAGGCGGGCGGGATGTCCGCTGCCCCTGCCGAAGTTGCGGTGAGCCTGTCGGGCGATCGTGGCGTGCTCCACAGTGAACGCCACGATCTCAGGGTCGACGGCGCGGAGAAGGTCGTCGAGGGCGGATCTAGCTCGTGGGTCCCGGGCGCGATCGGCGACGACGTGGAGCTCGACGAGGGTCGGCGCGGCGATCGCCACGTGAGACGCGGCCTCGAGTGCGCCCGAGAAGTCCGAGGCTTCGGGTTCACCCGCGAGAATGGCGATGATGGCCGACGAGTCGACGATCACCTGGGAAGCCCTGTCTCCTCGTCGTAAAGGTCGTCCGTGCTGAGATCCACGTCGCCTGCATACTGACGGAATTCGCGGGCGAGTCGCAGGATGGTTTCCTTCTTGCGCTCGACTTGGCGCAGTTCGGCGATGCGGCGTTCGACCGCCTCGGTGACGGCATCCGTCTGGTTCACACCTCGGAGGGTAGCCAGCTCGCGCACGAGCGCGTGGGTGCGCTCGTTCTTGATGTTGAGACTCATGTCTACCATTCTACCGTGGAGGGGTAGACGTCTACCCTCGGAGCCTCAAGCCCTGCGGGGTCGGCGCGAAACCGGCGGCGACGAGGGCGTTGCCGAACGGGGTGCCGAGCGAAAACTCCCCGTCGATCTTCTCGACGCGCAGCCGGCCTCCCGCGCGGCGAACGGCCGCGGTGAGCGACTCGGCGGCGGCAGCGAGTCGCTGCTCGTCGGCGGTGAACGTGAGCACGGTCTTGCCGCCGCGTTCCACGTAGATCTCGAGGGCGCCATCCACCAGTACGACGAGCGCTCCGGCCTTTCTGCCGGGGCGGTGGCCGTCGGCATCCGGCCAGCCGAGCGCCGCACCGTAGGGGTTCGCGGGATCGGTCGCGCCCAGGGTGACGGCGACGGGGGCGGCACCCTCCTCGGGGTCGGCCGCGAAGGTGCGTAGCCGGTCGACCGTCGCCGGGGTCGCAAACTGGGCGGCGCCGAGGCCCTCGATGAAGTAGCCGCGGCGGGTGCGGCCGGTCTCTTCGAGTCCGGCGAGCACCTTATAGGCGAGCGCGAAGCCGCCCGCGACCCCCTCGGAGACGACGGCGCCACGGGTGACGACGCCGTGCCGTTCGAGCAGCGCCTCGGCGAGAGCGGCAGAGCGGATGGTGGTGTTCGGTTCGGGCGCGGGCAGCAGTGACCACCGCCCGGCGACCGTCGGCGGCGCTGACATGGCGAGGGCGTTCAACACGCGGGCGGGGGCGCGGCGACCGCGGGCCCGAGGGGTGGCGCGCGAGCGCGTGGGGGTCGCGCCGAGTCGCGCCCGCAGCGGGGCGAGGGTGTCGTTGCCGACGAGTCCGGCCCACACGAGATCCCAGAGGGCGGCGGCGAGGTCTTTGTCGTCGACGGGCTCCGTCAGGCCGACCGCCGTCGAAAGTTGCCGGAAGAAGAAGGCACCCCCGCCGGCGAGGGCGTCGATGATGCGCCCGTGCAGGTCACCCGCATCGGCCAGGTTCGGCTCGAACAGGGTGAGCGGCGCGGCATCCGCGAGGTGCAGCGCGATCCAGCCGTCGCCGCCGGGAAGCTCGCCGCGACCCGACCACAGCACCTCACCGGATGTCGTCAACTCGTCGAGCATCGCCGGGGTGTAGTCCTTCACCCGGCTCGGCAGCACCATGCTCTCCCACGTGCTCGCCGGAAGGGCGACGCCGGAGAGCTGGTCGATCGCGCTGACCAGCCCGTCGATTCCGCGGAGGTCGCCGAAGCGGTGCCAGGTCGGCAGGAACCGCCCGAGCGCGCGTTGCGGCACCGGCTCGACCTCGGAACGGAGGGCCGCGAGGCTCCGGCGGCGCAGGCGACGCAGGATCTCGGCATCCACCCATTCCACCCCGGTCGCGCCGGGCCGGAACTCGCCCTCGACCACCCGGCGGTCGGCGGCGAACCGGCGCAACACGTCGGTGACGACGGCGACGCCGAGCCCGAGCCGGTCGGCGGCATCCTGGGCCGTGAACGGCCCATGAGTGCGCACGTACCGCGACACCAGGTCGCCCACGGGATCGTCGACGGGATCGAGGAACGCCGTCGGCACCCCGATCGGCAGCGGCACCCCGAGTGCATCCCGCAACCGGCTGGCATCCTCGACGACCGCCCACCGCCGCTGCCCCGCGATCGTCGCCCGAATCACCCGATTGCTGCGTGCGAGGTCTTCGAGGAGCCCCGCCAATCGCGCTGGTCGAGTAGCCCCCGCAGGGGGCGTGTCGAGACCGACGTCCGGGTCACCTGGTCTCGACACGCGATCCTCCGGATCGCTACTCGACCACCGAAGAGCGAGTTCGTCGGCCGACAACGGGCCGAGGATGCGGAGGAGGTCGACAAGGCCCTCGGCGTCTTTCGCATGACGGTCGGGGGCGAGGCGTTGCAGCTCCAGCTCGGTCTGCTCGATCACCTTCGGGTCGAGTAGTTCCCGCAGCTCGGCGCGGCCGAGCAGTTCGGCGAGCAGGGTCGGGTCGAGCGACAGCGCGGCGGCACGGCGCTCGGCGAGCGGCGAGTCGCCCTCGTACATGAACGCGGCGACGTAGCCGAACAGCAGGGTGCGGGCGAACGGCGATGGGGATGTCGTCTCCACCTCGACCAGGCGCACCGCCCGCGCCGCGATGTCGGCGGTCAACTCGCCGAGCGCAGGCAGGTCGTAGACGTCTTGCAGCACCTCGCGCACCGTCTCGAGGATGATCGGGAACGACGGGTACTTGCGGGCGACATCCAGCAACTGGGCACTGCGTTGGCGTTGTTGCCACAGCGGGTTGCGCCGGCCGGGGTTGTACCGGGGCAACAGCAAGGCGCGCGCCGCGTTCTCGCGGAAGCGCGACGCGAACAGCGCCGATCCGCCGACCTCGAGGGTGACGAGTTCTTCGAGCTCCTCTTTCTCGAACAGGAACAGCTCTGCCCCGGGTGGGTCGGCATCCGTTTCGGGCAGACGCACCACGATGCCGTCGTCGCCCGCCATCGCCGAGCCCTCGACGCCGAGGCGTTCGCGGATGCGGGCCGACACCGCGAGGGCCCACGGCGCGTGCACCGGCATGCCGTACGGGGAGTGTAAGACGATGCGCCAGTCGCCGAGCTCGTCGCGGAACCGTTCGACGAGCAGCGTCGTGTCGGTGGGCACCGCTCCGGTCGCCTGCTTCTGTTCCTCGACGAAGCGGAGGAGGTTCTGCACGGCCCACTCGTCGAGGCCACTCGCGCGCAGCCTCGCTTCGATGCCGGCGGGCTTCGCGGCGAGGTCTTTCGTGAACGCCCCGATCGCCTTGCCGAGTTCGGCGGGGCGCCCGAGTCCGTCGCCCTTCCAGAACGGCACGCGTCCGGGTTGCCCGAATGCCGGGGTGACGAGCACCCGGTCGGAGGTGATCTCTTCGATGCGCCAGCTCGTCGCGCCGAGGGCGATGACATCCGCCACCCGCGACTCGTAGACCATTTCCTCGTCGAGCTCACCGACTCTTCTTGGCCCCCCGGTCCCTGAGCCTGTCGAAGGGTCGGTGCCGACGATGAAGACACCGAACATGCCGCGGTCGGGGATGGTGCCGCCGCTCGTGACCGCGAGTCGCTGCGCGCCAGGGCGTCCGGCGATCGTGCCGGCGACCCGGTCCCACACGATGCGCGGGCGCAGCTCGGCGAACTCGTCGGACGGGTAGCGTCCGGCGAGCAGGTCGAGCGTCGCCTCGTAGGCGCTGCGGGGGAGGGTCGCGAAGGGAGCCGACCGGCGCACCGTCTCGAACCACTCCTCGACCTCGATCGTGTCGAGGGCGACCGCCGCCACGGTCTGTTGCGCCAGGATGTCGAGCGGGTTCTGCGGCACGTTGATCGCCTCGATCAGCCCGGTTCGCATCCGCTCGCTCACCACCGCCGTGCCCAGCAGGTCGGCGCGATGCTTCGGGAACAGCACGCCCTTGCTGATCTCGCCCACCTGGTGGCCGGCGCGACCGACCCGCTGCAGCCCGCTCGCGACGCTGGGCGGGGTCTCCACCTGGATGACCAGGTCGACCGCGCCCATGTCGATGCCGAGTTCGAGGGAACTGGTGGCGACGACGCAGCGCAGGCGGCCCGACTTGAGCGCATCCTCGATCTCGGCGCGCTGCTCCTTACTCACCGACCCGTGGTGCGCCCGCGCCAGCACCGGCTCCGCGCCGGAGGTCGCGCCCGACTGCCCCATGACCTGCGCGGGCACCCCCTTCGCTGGTTGAGTAGCCCGCGCAGGCACCAGCATCTCCGTATAGACGTCGTTCATGGATGCCGTGATGCGTTCCGCAAGCCGCCGCGAGTTGACGAACACGATCGTCGAGCGATGCGCGAGCACCTGTTCGACGACGGCCTGGTCGACGTGCGGCCAGATCGACCCCGCCGACTGCAACCCGGTCTCTTCGGGTTCGCCCGCACCGGGGGTCACGGCATCCGTGGTTCTGACGCCGAGCTCGGTCATGTCTTCCACCGGCACGACGACCCGCAGGTCGAACGTCTTCGCCGCGGGCGGTTGCACGATCGTGACCGGCGCCTGGCCGCCGAGGAACCGCGCCACCTCCTGGATCGGTCGCACCGTGGCGCTCAACCCGATGCGCTGCGCGGGCTTCTCGAGCAGGGCATCCAGTCGTTCCAACGTCACCGCGAGGTGCGCGCCGCGCTTCGACGCCGCCACCGCGTGGATCTCATCGACGATCACCGTCTCGACGCCGGTCAAGGTTTCGCGGGCCGCCGAGGTGAGCATCAGGTAGAGCGACTCGGGGGTGGTGATGAGGATGTCGGGGGGCTCGCGCTGCAGCATCCGCCGGTCGGCGCTCGTGGTGTCACCCGAGCGCACCCCGACGCTGATCGGCGGAACCTCCTGCCCCAGCCGTCGCCCGGTCGCCGAGATACCGACGAGCGGGCTGCGCAGGTTGCGCTCGACGTCGACCCCAAGGGCTTTGAGCGGCGAGATGTAGAGCACCCGGGTTCGGTGTTTCGGGTCGGCGGGCTTCGGGGTCGACGCGAGCCGGTCAAGGGAGAAGAGGAAGGCGGAGAGGGTCTTACCCGATCCCGTGGGCGCGACGACGAGCGCGTGCCGCCCCGACGCGATCGCTTCCCACGCCCCCTCCTGCGCCGGCGTCGGCTCGGGGAACGCGCCTGCGAACCACTCCCGCGTGGCGGGGGTGAAGCGCTTGAGCGCGGCGTGCATCCTCACATCTTCGCCCGAACCGCTGTCAGCCGCCCGGGTCGCCCGCGGGCTTCGAGACGCTCAGCCGAACTCGACGTCGAGAAAGGCGACGACATCCTGAAGCATCGCCTCCGACACCGAATGCCCGAGGCCCTCGTAGATGCGCTCGGTGAGCCGCGAGTGGTCGGGCAGCCAGTCGGCGGTGTCGGCGAACCGCCACGCGGGGATCACGTCGTCGGCGGTGCCCCGGCCCGAGAACACCGGCGGGCGGCGGGCCGCCATCGCCTCGTCGCCCGGGTCGGGTTCGGGATGCCGGGCGCTGCCGAGCATCACGAGAGCGTCGGCGACCCCGGGCCGACGGCGCAGCACCTGAAGTCCGACGCATCCACCTTGGGAGAAGCCGAGGATGCCGACCCGCGATGCCTTACCCGCGATCTGCTCGATCCAGTCGGCGAGATCGTCGGCGGCCCGATCGACCTCGGCGCGGTCGACGGTCTCCACTTCGAGCGGGAACCATGAGAAGCCGATGCCCATCGGATGCGGCAGCGGCGCCCGGGGTGAGGCGATCACGAAACCCAGCGGCAGGTACGGCGAGAGCTGGAACAGGTCACCCTCGTTGCTGCCGTACCCGTGCAACAGGATGAGGTGCGGCCGCCCCGCGCGCTCGCGTTCCGGGGTGCTCCACATCACGTGTTCCGGGTCGATCGGCATCCCTCAACGCTATCTGCCCGAGATGGCCCCTTCCGGTGCCGGGCAAGGGGCCATTTGGGGCAAACAGCGAGAGAGCAGCAACAATGGGGAGCATGAGCTCCGTCGGCACCCCCGATCCCAACTCGTCGTGGCTCTCCGACGAGGAGCTGGCCGAGGCGCGTCGGCGCATCCCGCTGCTGTACGTCGAGGCGGTGCCGGTGCGGGTCGACGGCATGGGGGTCGTGACGAGCGTCGGGTTGCTGCTGCGCGCCAACCCGCAGGGGGCGATCACCCGCACGGTCGTGTCGGGGCGCGTGATGTTCGGCGAGACGATTCGGGATGCCCTCTTCCGCCACCTCGAGAAGGATCTCGGGCCGATCGCGTTTCCCCAATTGCCGGCGAGCCCGCTGCCGTTCCAGGTCGCCGAGTACTTTCCGATCCCGGGCCTCAGCCCCTTCACCGACGAGCGGCAGCATGCCGTGTCGCTCGCGTATGTGGTGCCGGTCACCGGCACGTGCGAACCGCGGCAGGATGCCCTGGAGCTGTCGTGGATGACGCCGGCCGAGGCATCCTCGTCGCAGATCCACGCCGAAATGGAAGGCGGCCGCGGCACTCTATTGCGCGCCGCTCTCGCCTCGGTCGGCGTGCTGGGCTGACGCCGCACACCCGCGCGGGGTACGCCTGAGCGGGTTTCGACTCCCGTCGTCGCGAAAGCGGGGGACACCCACCACCCCCTTCCGGGTCGCGCCCCAACTGGGCCGATGACACCCCGACCCGGTCGCCCTAGCGTGGTCACGCGGCACCCGAAGCCGCGGACGTAGGGACGCGTCCGCCCGGGTTCCCGCACGGAATTCGGGGGAATTCGGATGTCGTCTTGGGGTGGTACGGCGCGGCGCGTCGTGTCGCGGGTCGCTCTCGTCGCCGCCCTCGCGGGGTTGTTCGGCGGGGTATTCGCCGCTGCTCCCGCGCTCGCGGCGGAGGACAACGGCGAACTGCTCATCACCAAGACCATCGCGGATGACACGCTCGGCCCCGGCGACACGCTCGTCTACACGATCACCGTCAACTGCCTGAGCTTCGACTGCGCCGACGCACAACTCGTCGACGCGCTGCCGACCGAGTTCGACGACCTGACCCTCAACCCGACGGTCATCGTCACGGCCCCTCCCGGAGGAACCTCGAGCTACGCGTGGGCCGGACGCACCCTGACCGTCGACTTCGCCCACGCGGGCGGCCCCGGGATCGCCGCGGGCGACGGCTACTCGGTGCAGGTGCGCCTCACCGTGCCGACCTCGCTGTCGCCGGACTGGGCCTTCAACGCGCTCGCGGTCGAGAACACCGCGACGGTGTCGGCATCCAATGCGGTGAGCGTTTCGGCATCGGATTCGGCGACCGTGACGATCCCGTATCAGGTCTCGACGACGACCGGTGCGACCTGGTCGCCGCCGTCGACGCAGTTCAAGGTCGGTGAGGCTTCGACGCTCACCCTCCGCACGCGCAACACCTCGAACGCGCTCGCCGACACGCTCACGCTCACCCTGCCGACCGACCCGACGGCGGCAGCCAACCTCTTCCAGCGCGTCGACTTCGCGAGTTTCGGCACCGTGGTGTTCCCGCAGGGCGCCGACGAGGTGCAGGTCGATGCGTTCAATGGCACCGCGTGGATCGGCGGCGCGTTCGCGGCGACCCCGGCGTTGCCGGGCGGCATCGCGGCCGCCGACGTGCGCGGGCTGCGCATCACGTTCCGCTCCGCACTGGCCGGAGCCCAGCTCGTCGCGGGCGGCACGCAGGGCACGATCGTCCTCAACCTCGCCCAGCGCGCGACGGTGCGCGACGGCGGGGCCTCGCTCGTCTCGGGGGCGACCGTCACGGCGACACTGAGCGGAACGGTCTCCGTTCCCGGCCAGGGCACGAGCACCGCGACGGGGTCGGCGACGTACACGATCGCCGGACTCGACTCGATCGTCTCCGGCACGCTCTCGTTCACCAGTTCGCGCATCGCCGCGGGCACCTCGACCGGGGTCGCCATCACCGGTCGCAACGACTCCAACGGCCCCTTGCAGAGCTTCACGGTCACCCAGCCGGAGGGCTTCCTCAGCGCGGACATCACGTTCGCCGGCTTCCGCACGAGCGGCTCGGCATGGCCGACCGGCGCCACCGGCGCGGTCATCACCTGGTACGCGGTGGACGATGACGGCGACCCGGTCCCGGCGCCGACGACGCTCTCGACCCCGGGGTCGGCGTTCCCCAACCCGACTCTCGCGACGGGCCAACGGCTCACCGGGTTCTCGATCGAATTCACCGGGTCGATCCCCACTGCGGCGACGGCGGGCGCGGCCTTCACGATCGACGTCGCCGAGGATGCCGTGGCCGCGTCGCCCGGTTCGGCCGACTTCGTCAACGCGGCCCGCATCGACGGCACCAACGATGCCGGCGCGGCGACGCCGGTCACGCCAACAGCAACTCTCACGGTGCTCTACCCGCAGGTCGGCGTCGCCCTCACCAAGACCATCACTCCGACGGCGGCGGTCCCGGCGGGCGGCCGTTCGGTCGTGCAGTTGCGCGGCACCACGTCGAGCGACTCCGGGTATGTCAGCCCGTCGCAGATCGTGCTCACCGACACCCTCGTCGGCGGCAGCACCGACTACTGGAGCGCCTTCGACGCGGCCGCGATCGCTCCGACTCAGGTACCGGCGGGCGCCACCCTCGACGTCTACTCGACCACGGACGGCACCGCGTGGACCCTCGTCGGCACGGTCACGACGAGCGGCTCGGCGCAGTACTACCAGGTGGCGCTCACCGACCCGACGATCGTCGGCATCCGCTTCGTGTTCACCGACGCCGATGGCGGGTTCTCGCAAGGAACGACCGTGCAGGGCAACATCGCCTTCGTCGCGCGGGCAGTCCTGCGCGGCACGAGCGACCCGACGGCGGCCGGCGCGACTCCGTCCGACTACCTCAACACCGCGACCGTCGTGGCGACGGGCGACGTCGTTCTCCCGGGCACGACCGACCCGGTGACCGCCAGCGCCTCGGCGACGGCCACCGGCAGCATCAAGGATCTCGCCGGCGGCACGGGCCTCATGTTCGACAAGACCTGGGTGCCGGTCGCGGGCAGCACGACCGTTCCGACCCAGTCCCGTCTGCAGCGCACGGTGCGCCTGGAGTGGGGCACCGAGGTGAGCGGCTACACCGAGGCGGTGCTCGTCGACCCCAGTGACCCGACCCAGCCGGTCGGCTCGACCGTGTTCCAGGCATTCGACCTGGTGCGCATCCCGGCGATCAGCTCCTCGATCGACCCGCTCATCGCCTACGACCGCATCACCGGGATCGAGATCTCCACCGCCGCCGACGGCTGGGTGTCGATCTACTCCTCCGCGTGCTCGCCTGTCTCGCGGTGTGAGGGCGGTTTCCTCGGCTACACCCTCACCACCCAACAGCGTGAGGATGCCCTCGGTATCCGGGTCACTTTCGAGGAGTACGCCGCCGCACGTTCGGGCGACCCGCTCGCCCCGCCGGTCGGCTCGGGGGTCGCGAGTGGTCCCGACACGCGACGCTTCGACCTGGTCTTCGAGGTGCGCAACCGCGTGCGGGACGCCTCGGCGATGACCGACCCGACCGACCCGTGGGTGACGGCCGACCGCAGCTACAACACGGTCGAACTCGGTGAGGTCGCCAACACGGCGACGTTGAGCCTGGATGCCGTGAGCGGCTCGAGCAGTGACACCATGCTGTTGCTGGACCCGACCCCCGACCTCGGACTCAGCAAGACGGTGAAGACCACGAGCGGGTCGGTCATCTCCACTCCGATCGCGATCCCCTATCCGGGAGATGTCGCCGCCTCCGGCTACCCGAACGTGCGGTTCGAGATGGTGGCGAGCAACGATTCCGTGGCGCGGGCCTGGCACCTGCGGGTCACCGACCAGATGCCCTGCACCACCGCGACCGTCGAGACGGACTGCGTGGAGCCGAGCGGCGGGTGGACCGTCAACCCGTACGCGGGGATCGACATGGCCCAGTACGCGCTGACGAATCCCTTCGAATACTTCACGATCCGTGACATCGATGTCGTGCTGAGCGCCAACTCCGGCATCGACCCCGCCGTGTCCGTCGTCACCCTGCTGATGGCCGACGGCACGACCCAGTCGATGTCGCTGACCGCGGCGCTCGGCCTGAACGCGACCGCGCTCGCCGATGTGGTCGGCGTCAGCGCCCTGTACTCGGGCACCTCGGTGGACGATGGCGGCTCGATCGTGAGCGGCGCCACCGCGACCCTGCGGCTCGACACCCGGCTGCGCCAGTACCTGCGTTCCGCCCCCAGCACCCTCGTCGCCCCGGCGACGGTCGTCAACTCGGCGTTCTCGCAGGTGTGGGACGGGGTGCTCGACGATTCGGGATCCGCCGCCTACGACTCGCGCAGCGCATCCGTCACCCTCGTCGACGCGAGCCTCGCGGTCGATGTCAGCAAGTCCTTCTCGCAGTCGAGCATCCTCGAGAAGGATCGCGCGAGCGACGTCACGGTGACCCTCACCGCCAACCAGTCCACCTCGACCGCGTCGACCACCGAGGTCGTCGTCGAAGACCTCGACGCCGACTTCTGGAACACCTTCGAGCTGCGCTCTTTCACGAGTGCGACCCTGCCGTCCGGCGCCAACCGGGTGCGCGTCGACGTGCAGCTGAACGGCTCGAGCACGTGGACTCTCGGCACCGCGGTCGCGAGCAGTCCAGCCCTGCCAGCCGGCATCACCAACTCCCAGGTGACAGCGCTGCGCGCGGTGTTCACGAAGGCTGACGGGTCGCTGTTCTCGACCACCGCTCCGGCGGCCGGCTGGAGCGCGACCATCCGTTTCGTCGCGAGGCTGCGCGCCGCGCATCTCGACGACTCGACCCCGCTGGCGTTCCCGAGCACGGTGACGAACACCGCCACCGCATCCGCCACGCACCCGTGGCTCGGCGACCGCACCGACAGCTTCGACCGCTCGATCACCCTCGACCCCGGCACGTTCCGGGTGGACGTCGAGAAGCGCACGCCCGAGAAGGAGACCCCGGCGGGCATCACCCTCGACTGGCAGCTCGTCGTCACCAACACCGGCACCGGCTACCTCGACAACCCGACGGTCATCGACCAGTTGCCGGTCGATGCCGGCCTGCCGAGCGGCGGACCGCTGCTCTTCGACCCCACCAGCGAGATCACCTACGCGACCAGCACGGGCGGCATCCTGCCCACCACCGGCGTGACCATGGTGTACGACAGCGTCGCTCGCACGTTGGCGTTCAGCTGGCCCGACGGCTCGCGCCTCGCCCCGAACGAGGAGTACACGATCACCGTGCCGCTGCAGGTGGCGCCGGGTCTGGCTGCGGCCTACGGCGACGTGACCAACCGCATGACGTTCAGCAGCGACCGCGTGCTGTCGGCCTGCACCAACACCTCCGGCAACGGCGAGGGCGTCACCTCGGTCGGCACCGACGGCTGCCGCACGAGCAACGACCTGCGCACCATCGCGGCATCCGCGATCAGCTCGTTCAAGGGCGTCAAGGGGGATGTCGACGACCTCGGCGTCTCGACGAGCGGCGCCGTCAACGTGAGCAACGCCGCGACGGCGTGCGTCGCCGACAGCCAGGGCTACTACCGCAACCCGTGCGCCGCCAACAGCGTCATCGGCGGCACCGACCGGTGGAAGCTGCAGTTCACCAACGGCGGCAACGTCGTGGCGACCGACGCGACGATCGTCGACGTGCTGCCGCGCACCGGCGACACCTACCTCGGCACCGGCTCGTCGCGCGGCTCCACCTACCGCCCGGCGTTCGCCGGCGAGGTGAGTCCGCTCACCGACACCACGGGTGGCAGCACGTTCACTTGGGAGGTTACCACGACCGCCAACCCGTGCCCGAACTACCTCACCGATTCGACCTGCAGCGCCGCCACCTGGCAGTCGGGCCCGTCGTTCCCGACGGGTTCCTACCCGGCGGTCACCGCCGTTCGGGTGAACTTCGACTTCCCGGTCGGCGGCATGGAGCCCGCGACGACCCTCGCCCTCACCTACGAGACGGTCAACCTGCCCACCACCTCGGCGGGCGACGGCCGCGCCCCGGTGACGGCTCCGCTCGGCACCCCGCGGGCCTGGAACAGCTTCGGCGTGTTCGCCGAGTTCGGCGCCGGCTACGAAGACCGCCGCGTCGAGCCGGTGCGCGCGGGCGTGCAACTCGCGAGCGGCCCGATCCAGGTCGTCAAGCAGATCACCGGCACCTCCGCCGATTACGCCCCGACGTCGTTCGCAGCGACCGCTTCGTGCGAGATCGAGGGCGTCGCCGTGGTGCTGCCGTCGTCGGGCGCTCTCACGCTGTCGGCGAGCGCGGCGACTCCGTACACGGCTCGCATCGACGGCATCCCGGTGGGATCGGTGTGCGAGATCGCGGAGACCACGACGGGGGCGAGCAGCACCAGCTACTCGCCGGCCGGCGCCTCGGGGGCGTCGCTCTCGGTCGCGCAGGCTGCCTCCTCGGCGACCGCCGTGCCGACGGCGCAGGTCGCGACGATCACGAACTCCTACGGTGAGACGTCGCTCACCGTCACCAAGGCCGTTTCCACCACGGCGACGGTCGGCGAGTTCGGCCCGTTCGACTTCACCCTCGCCTGCACCGTCGACACCGGCACGGCCACGCTCACCGTGCCGCTCGACGCGGCCGACGCATCCTTCACGCTCGCGGGCGGGGCATCGCGCACCGTCAGCGGCATCCCGGTCACGGCGCGCTGCGATCTGCGCGAAGCCGACTCCGACGGCGCCACGACGATCGGGATGCGGGTCGGCGCGGGCTCGACGACCACTGTCGCCGAGAACCAGCCGTACCGGGTGACCCTCGGCACCGCCGCCGAGTACGTCGTCACCGCGGCCAACACGTACGCGAGCGGCCGACTCTCGGTCACGAAGGATGTCACCGGAGCCAGCCAGTACGGCGACGGCGTCTTCGACGTGGCGGTGGAGTGCACCTACGACGGGCAGACGCTGTTCGACGGCACCTTCACCCTGGAGGATGGCGACACCGAACTACTGGCCTCGTATTTCCCCGTCGGAACCGTGTGCGACGTCGTCGAGACGCAGGCCGGGGGCGCCACCGCCGCCGCCGGGGACCGTTCGGTGACGATAAGCGCCGGCACGACGAACACCGTGCTCACCAACCGCTTCGACGTCGGGTCGTTGCGTATCGACAAAGAGCGCACCGGAGCCTGGGAGCGCTACGGTGCCGGGCCATTCGAGGCGCAGGTCGAGTGCACGTGGGACCGCCCGGGTGAGAGCGACCTCGTCATCCCGCTGCCCGACGCAGGGGTCGTCGCGCTGACCGCCGGCAACGGCTACACGGCCACCGTCACCGGACTCATCGCCGGCGCCGACTGCACGGTCACCGAGACCAAGGACGGCGCGGCGACGCGCCAAGCGGTCTCGGCCCCGTCGCCCGGCACGATCCCCGCCGACGGCCAGAGTGTCGTCCGGATCGAGAACGACTTCGCCACCGGGTCGTTGCGCATCGACAAGGTACGCGACATCGCCGAGGGCGCCGAGGCGTTCGCCGTCGGGCCCTTCGAGGTGCTCATCGAGTGCGGCATCGACCGCGACGGCACCTGGTACGAACTCGACCTCGGTGACGACGCGACGCAGACCCTGTCGGCGCCGGATTACACGGTGACGGTCGACGACATGCTGCAAGGCGCCTCGTGCACGGTGACCGAGACGGATGCCGGCCTCGCGATCACCAGCGAAGTCTCCACCGACAGCGGTGCCGTGGTCATTCCGGCCGCGGCCGACGGGCCCGCCGTCGTCACGGTGACCAACCACTTCCTCACCGGCGAACTCGACGTCGAGAAGACGGTCGACGAGACCCTCGTGCAGGGCGGCGAACTGTTGCACTACGAGATCTCGGTCGAGAACGTCGGCGATGTCGAAGCGGGCGGCGTGACTGTCACCGACGACCTCGACGCCGACCTCAACCTCGACGCGAGCAGCATCGTCGCCACCGGCTGGACCTGTGATGTGACCGGACGCGACGGCGACGGCTACGGCGGCACCCTTGAGTGCGTGCTCGACACGACGCTGCCGGTCGGCGCGACCGCTCCGCTGATCGCGTTCACCGCGACCCTGCACCCCGAGGTTGCGCAGGACGCGATCGCCAACACCGCAGTCGTCACCTCGACGACCTTCGTGGTGGCGGGCGACGACGACACCGTCTCGACCCCGGTGAAGTGGCTGGACGTCGACGCCTTCACCGAGTGCGTGCAGGATGCCCCGTGGCTCGACTACAGCGTCGACGCCCACAATCTCGATGTGTCGGGTCGCACGATGCAGGTGAACTGGCTGGATGCCGACGGTGACATCGTGCAGACCGACGAGATCGACATCCTTGCCGATGGCACCGTCGCCGGTCGCCTGCTCTTCCCGGGGGCCGCGGTCGACGCCGACGGCGATGGCATCGCCTGGCCCGGCTGGCGTCCCGCGCTCGCCGGGGAGACCCCGGACTGGGAGAACCTCATCCTCGACCCGGCGCTGCCCAGCTACGGTCTGCGGTCCGGGGCCTCGGTGGAGTTCGTGATCAACCCGACCACCACGGTCGCGATCGCCTACCCGCCGGCTACCGCAGACTGCACCGAGACGCCCGAGGAGCAGGAGTCCGAGTTGTGGATGACGAAGACCGCCTCGGTCAACAACCTCGCGGCAGGCGGCGCCTTCAGCTACACGATGGAGATCGGCAACTCGGGCCGGGGCGGCGTGACGGGTCTCATCCTGATCGACGACATTCCCGAAGTGCTGCGCGTGATCTCGGTGACCGCTGCCGACCCTGCGGACGCGGGCGGCCCGGGATGGGTCGACTGCGTGGTGTCGGACCGGCTGCCCAACGGCTACGGCGGCACCATCACCTGTGAACTCGACCGCGACCTCGGCTCGGGCGAACGCGCGCCCGACGTTCTGCTCGATGTGCAGTTGAGCCCGTCGGCGCCCGGCGGCCCGGTCGTGAACACCGCCCGCGTCACCGCGTGGGAGCTGCCGACGCTCGGCGGCATCCCGGTGGGTGGCCGGGGCAGCCTCACGACGCTCGCCCTCGAGGACAGCGCCGTCGTGCTGACGACCCTCGCCCTCACCGGCACCTCGTCGACGCTCGGTTGGGTGCTCGCTCTCACTCTCCTCAGCCTCGGTGGCGCGCTCGTCACCGTGCGGCGCCGGCCCACCATCGCCGGTCGCCAGAACCCCTAGGCGTTCTGTCTAGGGTGAGCCCGCCCCGTGACCTCTGTCCCAGGTCGCGGGGCGGTGCGGCGCGCCGGCACTCCTCAGCCGCGCTGGGCTCGGGCCGCGACCACGCGGCGGATGCCGAGCGCCCGGTATTGCCAGAGCAGCCACGTGCCGATCCAGACGATCGGGGTCAGCGCCCCGGCCGAGATGTCGAGCCGGTCGCGGTAGAAGGTGCGCCCGCCCGGCAGCGGTGACACCGCCATCCGATGCCGCCAACCCGTGACGAGCCCGAGCGGGCCCGAGATCGGCCCGCCGGAATCTTCGAGAATGCGCACGTCGCCGCGTCGCGACGTCGACAACCGGATGAGCTGGTCGCCGACCGGCAGGAGGCCGAATAGCCGCAGCCGCACGAGATGGTCACCGCTGCTCCAGGTGGGTGGGAAGCGCCGGTGCCCGATCGGTTCGATCTCGATGAGCGGCGCCACGACCTCACCGAGCGCTCGCGGGTCCTGCAGTATCGCCCACACGTCGTCGGGGTGAGCATCGAGGTCGAGCTGCAGGGTGACGCGCATGAGGTCCAGTCTGCGGCGCTAACCTCGCATCGTGAAAGAGGCAGCCCCCCGCAATCAGTCGAGCTACCAGGTGCGCTTCGAGTGGGGTGCCGCCGGTGCTGCTGCGGTGGGGGTCGAGGCGGATGTCGTGGCATGGGTCGACGAGATCGGTTCTGAGCCCGTGCCGGCGGGCGCCCGCGTCGTGGCGCTCGCCGATGCGGCGGAGTTCGCGCAGTGGTGCCTCGCGCGGCAGGAAGAGCTGGGCGGGCGCTTCCGCATCGCCGTCGTCGCCGCCGGAGCGACCCAACCCGACGGGTCGCTGCGTTTCGCCGTCGAAGACCTCCTTGCCGCCGGCGCGGTCATCGACGCGATCGCCGAACTCGGCATCGACCACCAGTCACCCGAAGCCGCCGCGGCGGCCGCCGCCTACACGGGTCTGCGCAACGCGACCCGCCACCTCGTCAAAGCCTCGGTCAGCGCTCGCGAGTCCGCCGCACTCTCCGCGGGTTGAGTGCGGCGTGGTCGACTTCGTTACATTCGAGGGGTTACCCAGAGGCTTGGCTCTCATACAGGGGACGCTGCCCTCGCGGCGGGAGTGGAAACGGATCGTTCGCGATGACCTCGGCGTCAACGTCCTGCAAATGCCGGGAGCTGCTGTCGACCTCGGAGGGCTCCGCCCCTTTGCGAGCCGCATCCGTCACCTGACCGTGAACTCGGCGTCCTGCCGGGACCTGAGCGACGTCGCGCTGATGAGCGAGCTTCGTTCGCTTGCGGTCGGTGGGCTCGTCGATGTCGGCGCCGATCTTCGCCTGCTGCGCAACCTCGAGAGTTTCGGCGGACCCATCGAGTCGTTCGACGGCGTCCTCGACCACCCGACAATTGTGAGCCTTGCCTTCGAGTGGTCGAGCGCGACACCGCCGCACATCTCGGCAGGGCTTGAATCGCTCTCGGTCGGCTACTCGAACAAGACCGTCGGGTTGCCGACCTTCGACGACTCGACGCGACTGCGGACGATGGCGATCGACGGTGCGTCGACGCTTTCGCTGGCGGGTATCGAGTCATGCAGCGCGTTGACCCGCCTCGACCTCACCGGCTGCCGGGCAATCGAGGACGCCGAGCGGCTCCTTATGCTCCCGTCGCTTCAACGCTTGTGGTTCGAAAACTGTCTCGCGATCGAACCGCAGACGGCGCTGTTGGATCTCGTTGACGTCGAGGTCGGGGTGATCGGAAGAAATCCTTTCGCGGTGGCATTCCGAAGCGCTGCAGCCGAGTCCAACTCGAAGTGGTCATTCCCATCCTTGCCGCGCCCGAAAGTGTGAACTACAGTTGACAATGTGGTCGAGGTCCTGCGGAGCGCGACCTTCGATCGCTGGCTTCGAAAATTCAAAGACAGGCATGCCGTCGCTCGGATACTCGTGCGGATTGACCGACTCGTGCTCGGCAATCCGGGCGACGTCCGGTCGGTCGGCGGAGGCGTCTCAGAACTGAAGATCGACCATGGCCCGGGCTATCGGGTCTACTTCGCCCAAAAGGGGCAGACGGTCGTGCTCCTGCTCTGCGGGGGAGACAAGTCGACTCAGAGCGACGACATCAGCAGCGCGCAGAGGATCGCGACCGAATGGAGGAACGATGACTAAGAGCACCGAAGAGTTCAGACGCTTCGACGCGGCCGACTATCTGAGTACTCCCGCAGACGCGGCAGCGTATCTGGAGGCGGCGCTCGAAGAGTCCGGCGACAACCCAGCTGCAGTTGCGCGCGCGCTCGGCACGATTGCGCGGTCGGGCAACCTCAGCGAGCTGGCCAGGAAGACCGGGATGAGCCGTGAAGGTCTCTACAAGGCGCTGACCGCTGAGGGCAATCCCAGTTTCGCCACGATCTCAAAGGTTGCTCACGCTCTCGGACTGCGTATCGAGTTCCACGCCGTCGCCTAAGCCCGACCGGCGTGGGTGTCGGCGGTTGAGATGCCGAGCGCGTCCCACGCGGCCAACAGCGCTCGGTCACCGCTCGCGGCGACGGTCTGCCCGTCAGTGACGAGCTCGGCAACGGCGCAATGCACCGCGTCGTAGCCGCGGAGGGCGAAGCGCGTGGCCCGGTCGGCCGCGGTGTGCATGAGTTCGGTGTCGAACTCGACGATCACCAGTTCTGCCCACAGCTGCTCGAGTGCTTGCAGTGCTTGCGTGTGCGCTGTCGCCGTGATCCTGCCGAGTCGCAGGGCGTGCGCGAGCGCCGCGGCGGTTTCGACGTAGCTCAGGCGACAGGTCACTACAGCGTCAGCGCTTTCCCAGAGTTGCCGACAGTTCTCCGACGCGGGCTCGACGACGAGGAGCGGAACAATCGCTGAGGTGTCGAGGTAGACGATCACCGTCGCTGCTCGGGCACCAGCTCACTGACCGAGCCGTCGGCCGCGACCGCGGGAGGCAATGGCTTCCGCTTGCTGCGCGCGGGAGTGACTCGGCCCTCGGCGCGGAGACGCTCCAGCGTCGTCTGCTCGGTAACCGGAACGATGCGGGCGATCGGGCGGCCGCGCTCGGTCACGGTGACGGTGTGACCGTCTTTCACCTCGTCGAGATGGCGACTCAGCTCGTCACGCAACGCACGCACGCCGACTTCCATAGCATCCTCCTGTGTACACTTCGCAACACCTCAGTGTAGCCACATGTCGCGTTAGACGGCGGAGGCCTGCCTTGCCCTGTGCGCCCGCACCTTGGCGCGGTTGCCACAGCGCTGCATCGAGCACCATCGACGGTTTGCGGTGCGCGACTCGTCGCGGAACACCCGGCGGCAGTCGTCGGCGTCGCAGCGCCGGATGCGTTCGGGTTCGACCGAGAGCATCGCGATCGCGTCGCGGGCGAGGGTCGAGAGCGCCTGCCCGATCCTGAGCCGACCGGCTCCGGCCTGGCGTCGCCCACCGTCGAGGGCGGGAGGGATGTCGGGGGTCGCGCCGAACAGGTTGATCGTGTCGATGTCGTCGGGGGCGAGCGGCTGCCGGTCGGCAGCGGCGGTCGCGAGCCGATCGATCGCGGCGCGCAGGGCGAGCGCGTCGGCGAGGTCACGGTCGGATGCCTCGCCGGCATCCAGCCGTTCGTAGCGATGGGCGAGCCACTCGCCCAGGTCGCGGGCGTGCACCGGCTCGGGTGCTGCGGCGAAGTCGAGGGCGTCGGCGCCGGCGTCGAAGAACCAGCTCACGCCTTCCGGGGCGATCAGCCATTGCCCCGTACTCATACAGCTGCCTTACAGCTCGGATTCATGTAACTCAGTTTGCCGGTTACTCGCTTCGTCGCGGTGCAGCCAGGCGATCTGGAATCTCGTGTCGAACCGGCGCGAGCATTTCGCACACGAGAGGGCCCGCGCCGGCTTGCGGTACCGGTAGTGCACATGGCCGTTCGGGCAGGTGCCGATCCAGGTCGCGAGGTCGTCGGCGATCGCGCCGCCATGCAGCCGCTTGCCCTCGTAGCCGAGCTCTTTCCCGACCCTCTTCCAGCGCGGCCCGTGGCCGGCGCCGGGCCCGGCGAGGGCGTGCGCCACCTCGTGCAACAACACCTGGTGGATCTCGTCGTCCTCATAGCGGCCGGCGAGATGCCGCGACACGGTGATGCGCTTCTCGCGGTAGTTGCACAGCCCGGCACGGGTTCGGGCGTGGTCGAACCCGAAGGTCCACGCGGGGTCGAGATGGAGCGCGATGAGGGCATCCGCCCAGCGCCGCACGCGGTCGAGGTCGGCCATTAGAGCCCGGTTCCTGAGTAGCGGGCGGAGCCCGCGTGTCGAAGGGCCACCAGCGGAACGAGCCGTACCTGCATGAGGCGGTCGTCGCCCTCCCGCACGTCGCCGCGCCCGTCGGTGTTGTTGGTGAGGAACCACAGGCTGTCGTCGGGGCCGGCCGCGACATCCCGGATGCGGCCGAACTCACCCGTGAACCACGCGGTCGCCCCCGCGGTGCCGTCGTCGGCGACATAGATCGCCCACACCCGTTCGCCCCGGAGTGACGCCAAGAAGAAGGTGTCGCCCACGCGGGCCAGACCGCTCGGGCTGGCCTCAGAGGTGGCCCACTGCAGCACGGGGTCGACGAAGAGGGGGTCGCCGGTCTGGCCTTCGACGATCGGCCAGCCGTAGTTGGCGCCGGCGTCGATGCGGTTGAACTCGTCCCAGGTGTTCTGCCCGAACTCGGCCGCCCAGAGCTGCCCGTCGGCGTCCCACGCAATGCCCTGCGGGTTGCGGTGCCCGAGGGAGTAGACGAGCGACCCGGGTATCGGGTTGTCGTCGGGCACGTCACCTTCGGGCGTCATCCGCAGGATCTTGCCGTTGAGCGACGCCGGGTCTTGCGCCCGGTCGGGCTGCGCGGCGTCGCCGGTGGTGGCGTACAGCATGCCGTCGGGGCCGAACGCGATGCGGCCGCCGTTGTGGTTGCCGGCCTTCGCGATTCCCGCCAGCACGACCTCGGGCTCACCGAGCTCGCCGTCGTCGTAGGCCATGCGCACGATGCGGTTGTCATCGGCCGCCGTGAAGTAGGCGTACAGCCAGGCCTCGTCGTCGGTGTCGAGGTAAGCGAGCCCGAGGAGCCCACCCTCGCCGCCGTGGGCGACACCCGGCACGACGCCGATCTCGACCGTCGACCCATCAGGGGAGAGCAGCAGGATGCGAGCGTCGTCGCGCTGCGAGACGAGAGTGTCGTCGCCGACCCGCACCACCGACCAGGGCGCCGCCAGCCCGGTGGCGATGTCGACCGGGTCACCGGCGGGCTGCACCTGCCCGACGGCCCCTGACGGACTGGGAGCGCTGGGGCCCGGGGACGTCACCGGACTGGCGAGCCCGCATCCGGCGAGTGCAAGAGCGGCGGTCGCGGTGATCGCGACGAGCGACAGGGGGCGGCGCATGCGACGACCCTACGTCGAGCCGGCTTCACCGCGACCGGGGCGCACCTGGAAGATGCTGCGGGCCGGCGGCGGTGAGGGTGTGGAGGAGGCGTCGGTCACGATCGCGGCGCCGGCGATCCAGTCGCGCAGCTCCCGCCCGCGCACCACCGAAGCCGGGTGCGGTCCGGATGCCAGCAGCCGCGGCATCCATTCCAGCGGCAGCTCGGCGGGTGAGGCGACGAACACGAAGTTGCCGTACCGCCGCCCCTTGAGCACGGCCGACTCGGCGAGCAGCGCGGTGTCGGCGAACACGTAGCCGAGGGTCGCCGCCTGGCCGCGGGCGAAGGCGAGCGCGCCGCCGTCGGCGACGTTCACCAGCACGACGCCGTCGGGTGCGAGGAAGGCGGCGACCTCGGTATAGAACTCGACGCTCGTGACATGCGCCGGGATACGCGCGCCGCCGAAGACATCCGCCACCGCCAGGTCGACGCTGCCGCGCAGGGCCGGGGGCAGCTTGCCGAGAGCATCCCGGGCGTCGCCGTAACGGATGCGGATGCTCGCGTTCTTCGACCACGGCAGGTGCTCGCGCACGAGGTCGACGAGGCCGCGCTCCAGCTCGAGGACCTGCTGCCGCGACCCCGGTCGCGTCGCCTCGATGTAGCGCGGAAGGGTGAGCGCGCCGGCTCCGAGGTGCAGCGCGGTGAGCGGCCCGTCGGGCAACTGGTCGATGACGTGACCCATGCGATTCACGTACTCGAAGAACAGCTCTTGCGGCCGGTCGGGGTTCACGTGCGACTGCGGCGTGCCGTCGACCACGAGCAGGTAGCTGCCCGGCGTGAACGGGTCGTCGCGGATGACCGCGTGCAGCCCGCTCTCGAGCGTCGTCTCCCCGATGTCAGCCACGACATCCAGTCTCGCACCGCCTTCTCATCCGCGACTTTTCGCGCGGATGGACCGCGAACTCGCGCGAAAAGTCGCGGATGGAGGGACCCAGGTTCGGGCTTATAGACCCAATCGGAAGGCAAGTCAAGGAATAGCTGGACGTGTCAGCGAGTTGGGACCTATAGTTGATCCTTGCGCCCACTACCACTCTCGCCGTCATATTGCGGTCGGCTTGAAGAGGGTTCTGGCGCAAAAATCCCACCGACCGACCCTGAACTGAAAGCCTGAGCTTTCACGGAGGTTGTATCCCTTGGCTGCTGCGCGCACCCCCAAGAAGTCCCTCACCACCGGCCGCACCGCATCGCGGCTCTCGTTCGCCAAGATCGCCGACACCTTGACGGTGCCCGATCTGCTGGCGCTGCAGACCGAGAGTTTCGACTGGCTGGTCGGTAACGACGCCTGGAAGGCGCGGGTGACCGCCGCGAAGGCCGCCGGTGACGCCGGCGTTCCCGAGACCACCGGTCTCGACGAGATCTTCGAAGAGATCTCGCCGATCGAAGATCTCGGCGAGACGATGCAGCTGTCGTTCACCGCTCCCGAACTCGAAGAGCCGAAGTACACGATCGACGAGTGCAAGGAGCGCGGCAAGACGTTCGCCGCGCCGCTCTACGTCAACGCCGAGTTCATGAACCACATGACCGGCGAGATCAAGACCCAGACGGTCTTCATGGGCGACTTCCCGCTGATGACCGAGAAGGGCACCTTCATCATCAACGGCACCGAGCGTGTCGTCGTGTCGCAGCTCGTGCGCAGCCCCGGCGTGTACTTCGAGCGGGTCAACGACAAGACCTCCGACAAGGACATCTACTCCGCCCGCATCATCCCGAGCCGCGGTGCCTGGCTCGAGTTCGAGATCGACAAGCGCGACCAGGTGGGCGTGCGCATCGACCGCAAGCGCAAGCAGTCGGTGACCGTCTTCCTCAAGGCGCTCGGCATGACGAGCGAAGAGATCCTCGCCGCCTTCCCCGGATACGAGTCGATCGCCGGCACCCTCGAGAAGGATGCGATCCTCACCAAGGAAGAGGCGCTCAAGGACATCTACCGCAAGCTCCGTCCGGGCGAGCAGGTCGCCGCCGAGGCCGCGCGTGCGCTGCTCGACAACTTCTACTTCAACCCGAAGCGCTACGACCTGGCGAAGGTGGGTCGTTACAAGATCAACCGCAAGCTCGGCATCGACGCGGGGCTGAAGGATTCGGTGCTGACGCTCGAAGACATTCTGGCGACGATCAAGTACCTGGTCGCCCTCCACGCCGAGCAGACCACCCTGCCGGGTGTGCGCGACGGCAAGAAGGTCGACATCCGCCTCGACGTCGACGACATCGACCACTTCGGCAACCGCCGCATCCGCGCGGTCGGCGAGCTCATCCAGAACCAGGTGCGCACCGGCCTGTCCCGCATGGAGCGCGTCGTTCGTGAGCGCATGACCACGCAGGACATCGAGGCGATCACCCCGCAGACCCTGATCAACGTGCGCCCCGTCGTCGCCGCGATCAAGGAGTTCTTCGGAACCTCGCAGCTCAGCCAGTTCATGGACCAGAACAACCCGCTCGCGGGTCTCACCCACAAGCGTCGCCTGAGCGCGCTCGGCCCGGGTGGTCTCTCCCGTGAGCGTGCCGGCGTCGAGGTGCGTGACGTTCACCCGTCGCACTACGGCCGCATGTGCCCGATCGAGACCCCGGAAGGCCCGAACATCGGCCTCATCGGTTCGCTCGCGTCGTTCGCCCGCATCAACTCGTTCGGCTTCATCGAGACCCCGTACCGTCGCGTCAGCAACGGCAAGGTCTCGACGACCATCGACTACCTGACCGCGTCGGAGGAAGACGAGTTCGTCGTCGCCCAGGCCAACGCGCCGATCGGTACCGACGGCAAGTACACCGAGCCCAAGGTTCTGGTTCGTAAGAAGGGCGGCGAGGTCGAGCTCGTCGACGCCAACCAGGTCGACTACATGGATGTCTCGCCGCGCCAGATGGTGTCGGTCGCGACGTCGCTCATCCCGTTCCTCGAGCACGACGATGCGAACCGCGCCCTCATGGGTGCGAACATGCAGCGTCAGGCCGTGCCGCTGCTGCGTTCCGAGTCGCCCGTCATCGGCACCGGTATGGAGGGCTACGCCGCCATCGACGCCGGAGACGTGATCACCGCGCTTCAGGCCGGTGTCGTCTCCGAGGTCTCGGCCGACGTCGTCGTGGTGCAGCTCGATGAGGGCGGCACGCAGGAGTACTACCTGCGCAAGTTCGACCGCAGCAACCAGGGCACCTCGTACAACCACCGTGTGGTCGTCGACACCGGCGACCGGGTCGAGGTCGGCCAGGTTCTCGCCGACGGCCCCGCCACCGAGAACGGCGAGCTCGCGCTCGGCAAGAACCTCCTCGTGGCGTTCATGCCGTGGGAGGGTCACAACTTCGAAGACGCCATCATCCTCAGCCAGAACCTGGTGAAGGACGACGTGCTCTCGAGCATCCACATCGAGGAGTACGAGGTGGATGCCCGCGACACGAAGCTCGGCAAGGAAGAGATCACGCGCGACCTGCCGAACGTGAGCCCCGACCTGCTCGCCGACCTCGACGAGCGCGGCATCATCCGCATCGGTGCCGAGGTTCGCCCCGGCGACATCCTCGTCGGCAAGGTCACGCCGAAGGGTGAGACCGAGCTGAGTGCCGAGGAGCGCCTGCTGCGCGCGATCTTCAACGAGAAGAGCCGCGAGGTGCGCGACACCTCGCTCAAGGTTCCTCACGGTGAAGAGGGCACGATCATCGGCGTCAAGGTGTTCGACGCCGCCGAAGGCGACGACGAGCTCGGCTCGGGCGTCAACATGCGGGTCGTCGTGTTCATCGCCCAGAAGCGCAAGATCACCGAGGGCGACAAGCTCGCCGGTCGTCACGGCAACAAGGGCGTCATCGCGAAGATCCTGCCGGTCGAAGACATGCCCTTCATGGAAGACGGCACCCCCGTCGACGTCGTGCTCAACCCGCTCGGCATCCCCGGTCGCATGAACTTCGGCCAGGTGCTCGAAACCCACCTCGGGTGGGTCGCCAAGCAGGGCTGGGAAGTTCAGGGCAGCCCGAAGTGGGCCGCGAACCTGCCGAAGGAAGCCCACGCGGCGGCCCCCGGCACGAAGCTCGCGACCCCGGTGTTCGACGGCGCGCTCGAGGACGAGATCGAGGGTCTGCTCGACAGCACCCTGCTCAACCGCGACGGCCAGCGACTCATCGGCAGCTCGGGCAAGACCCGCCTCTTCGACGGCCGCTCCGGCGAGCCGTTCCCGGAGCCGGTGTCGGTCGGGTACATGTACATCCTGAAGCTGCACCACCTCGTGGACGACAAGATCCACGCGCGCAGCACGGGTCCGTACTCGATGATCACGCAGCAGCCGCTCGGCGGTAAGGCGCAGTTCGGTGGCCAGCGCTTCGGCGAGATGGAGGTGTGGGCCCTCGAGGCCTACGGTGCCGCCTACGCGCTGCAGGAGCTGCTGACGATCAAGAGTGACGACATCCTCGGTCGCGTCAAGGTGTACGAGGCGATCGTCAAGGGCGAGAACATCCAGGAGCCCGGCATCCCCGAGAGCTTCAAGGTGCTCATCAAGGAGATGCAGTCGCTGTGCCTGAACGTCGAAGTGCTCGGCGCCGACGGCAGCGTGCTGAGCCTCAAGGACACGGATGACGAGATCTTCCGTGCCGCTGAAGAGCTCGGTATCAACATCTCCTCCCGGTTCGAGTCGTCGTCGATCGACGAAATCTGATCCGGCTCGTCAACAGGTTTAGAAGACATTAGGTAAGAGAGAGACATACGTGATCAACGCGACGAGTTTCGATCAGTTGAAGATCGGTCTTGCGACCAGCACCGACATCCGGGCGTGGTCGTACGGCGAGGTCAAGAAGCCCGAGACCATCAACTACCGCACCCTCAAGCCCGAGAAGGACGGTCTGTTCGGCGAGCAGATCTTCGGCCCTTCCCGCGACTGGGAGTGCTCGTGCGGCAAGTACAAGCGGGTGCGATTCAAGGGCATCGTCTGTGAGCGGTGCGGCGTCGAGGTGACGAAGTCGTCGGTGCGCCGGGAGCGCATGGGCCACATCGAGCTCGCCGCTCCCGTGACGCACATCTGGTACTTCAAGGGTGTGCCGTCGCGTCTCGGGTACCTGCTCGACATGGCGCCGAAGGACCTCGAGAAGGTCATCTACTTCGCCGCCTACATGGTGATCTCGGTCGACGAGGAGGGTCGCCACAACGACCTGCCCGGGCTTGAGAACGAGATCCGGCTCGAGATCAAGACGCTCGAGCAGCAGCGCGACTCCCAGATCGCCGTCCGCCTCGGCACGCTCGAGACCGAGATGGCTGCGCTGGAAGAAGAGGGCGCGAAGAGCGACCAGAAGCGCAAGGTCCGCGACGCCGGCGAGAAGGAGATGGGCCAGATCCGCAAGTCGTACGACGAGCAGATCGCCCAGCTCGAGCGCGTCTGGGATGACTTCCGTTCGCTGAAGGTCGGCGACCTCAAGCCCGAAGACTCCGTGTTCCACGAGCTGCAGGACCGCTTCGGCCTGTACTTCGAGGCCCACATGGGCGCCGAGGCGATCCAGAAGCGGCTGCAGGCGTTCGACCTGCAGGCCGAGTCGGATGCCCTGCACGACGAGATCGCGAACGGTCGCGGTGGTCAGAAGAAGATCCGTGCGATCAAGCGCCTCCGCGTCGTCAACTCGTTCCTGCAGACCGGCAACTCGCCGGCCGCGATGGTGCTCGATGTCGTTCCCGTCATCCCGCCGGAGCTGCGCCCGATGGTGCAGCTCGACGGTGGCCGCTTCGCGACCAGTGACCTGAACGACCTCTACCGTCGCGTGATCAACCGCAACAACCGTCTGCGTCGTCTTCTCGACCTGGGCGCGCCGGAGATCATCGTCAACAACGAGAAGCGCATGCTGCAGGAGGCCGTCGACGCACTGTTCGACAACGGCCGCCGCGGTCGCCCCGTCACGGGCACCGGCAACCGCGCGCTCAAGTCCCTGAGCGACATGCTCAAGGGCAAGCAGGGCCGGTTCCGCCAGAACCTGCTCGGCAAGCGCGTCGACTACTCGGGCCGCTCGGTCATCATCGTCGGCCCGCAGCTGAAGCTGCACCAGTGCGGTCTGCCCAAGCAGATGGCGCTGGAGCTGTTCAAGCCGTTCGTGATCAAGCGCCTCATCGACCTGTCGCACGCGCAGAACATCAAGAGCGCCAAGCGCATGGTCGAGCGGTCGCGCCCGCAGGTGTGGGATGTGCTCGAGGAGATCATCCGCGAGCGCCCCGTTCTGCTGAACCGCGCGCCCACGCTGCACCGTCTCGGCATCCAGGCCTTCGAGCCGCAACTCGTGGAGGGCAAGGCCATCCAGCTGCACCCGCTCGTCTGCGCGGCGTTCAACGCCGACTTCGACGGTGACCAGATGGCCGTGCACCTGCCGTTGTCGGTCGAGGCTCAGGCCGAGGCCCGCATCCTCATGCTCGCGAGCAACAACATCCTGAAGCCGTCCGACGGCCGCCCGGTGACGCTGCCCTCGCAGGACATGATCATCGGCCTGCACCACCTGACCACGGTCAAGGAGGGGGCGACCGGTGAGGGCCGCGCGTTCTCGAGCGTCGCCGAGGCGATCCTCGCCTTCGACCAGCACTCTCTCGACCTGAACGCGCGCGTGCGCATCCGGGTCGAGGGCGTGTACTACGCCGAGGGTGAAGTGCCCGAGGGCTTCGAGCAGGGCTCGCAGGTTCTGCTCACCACGACCCTCGGTCGCGCACTCTTCAACGAGACGCTGCCGGTGGACTACCCGTACGTCGAGGCCGTCGCTGACAAGGGCAAGATCTCGGCGATCGTCAACGACCTCGCCGAGCGCTACCCCAAGGTCGAGGTCGCTGCGGCGCTCGACCGCATCAAGGACGCCGGTTTCCACTGGGCGACCCGCTCGGGTGTCACCGTCGCGCTCAGCGATATCGTCACCCCGAAGGACAAGCCCGAGATCATCGCGAAGCACGAGAAGCGTGCCTCGAAGGTGCAGGGCGAGTACGACAAGGGTCTGATCGACGACGGTTCGCGCCGTCGCGAGCTCATCGAGATCTGGACCGAAGCCACCAACGAGGTCGCCGCATCCATGCAGGCCGCGTACACCGAGGGCAACAACATCTTCCGGATGGTGTCGTCGGGTGCTCGTGGTAACTGGCTGCAGGTTCGTAACATCTCGGGTATCCGTGGACTCGTGGCGAACCCGAAGGGTGAGACCATCCCGCGTCCGATCATCTCCTCGTACCGCGAGGGGCTGAGTGTGGCCGAGTACTTCATCGCCACCCACGGTGCGCGTAAGGGTCTCGCCGACACCGCTCTGCGTACCGCCGACTCGGGCTACCTGACGCGTCGACTCGTCGACGTCGCACAGGATGTCATCATCCGTGAAGACGACTGCGGCACGGCCAAGGGTCTCGACCTGACGATCGCCGCAATGCTCGACGGTGAACTGGTGCGTGACGCGAACGTCGAGAACGCGGTGTACGCGCGCTCGCTCGCCGAAGACGCGCTGGATGCCAAGGGCAAGGTTGTCGCGGAAGCCGGCTCGGATGTCGGTGACGTGCTGATCGAGAAGCTCATCGGTGCCGGCGTCGAGACCATCAAGGTGCGTTCGGTTCTCACCTGTGAGAGCGCCGTCGGCGTGTGCGCGGCCTGCTACGGCCGTTCGCTCGCGACCGGCAAGCTCGTCGACATCGGCGAAGCGGTGGGCATCATCGCCGCGCAGTCGATCGGTGAGCCCGGCACTCAGCTCACGATGCGTACCTTCCACCAGGGTGGTTCGGCCGGTGCGGATGACATCACGCAGGGTCTGCCGCGTGTCACCGAGCTGTTCGAGGCGCGCACCCCGAAGGGCGCTTCGCCCATCGCGGAGTCGGCGGGTCGCATCGAGATCGAAGACACCGAGAAGCAGCGCCGCATCATCCTCACGCCCGACAACGGCGACGAGGTGAAGGCCTACCCGGTGCTCAAGCGTTCGACGCTGCTCGTCGAAGACGGTCAGCACGTCGAGCTCGGCCAGCAGTTCGTGGTCGGCAACCTCGACCCGAAGGAAGTTCTTCGGGTGCAGGGCAGTCGCGCGGTGCAGAAGCACCTCGTCGACGGCGTGCAGGGCGTCTACCGCTCGCAGGGTGTGCCGATTCACGACAAGCACATCGAGGTCATCGTGCGGCAGATGCTGCGCAAGGTCACCGTCGTCGACCACGCCGACACCGACCTGCTGCCCGGTGAGCTGGTCGACCGTTCGAAGTACAACGACATCAACCGCGCTGCGCTGCTCGACGGCAAGAAGACCGCGTCGGGCCGTGAAGAGGTCATGGGTATCACCAAGGCCTCGCTCGCGACCGAGTCGTGGCTGTCGGCCGCGTCCTTCCAGGAGACGACCCGCGTTCTTACGCAGGCGGCGATGGAGGGCAAGTCCGACCCGCTGATGGGCCTGAAGGAGAACGTCATCATCGGTCAGCTGATCCCGGCAGGTACGGGTCTTCAGCGGTACCGCAACGTGACGGTCGAGGCCACCGAGGAGGCGAAGGCGGAGCGTTACCCGAACCGCATCTTCACCGACGACTCGGTGTTCACCGAAGGTGACCTCTCGTTCGTCGACTTCGACTCGTTCTCGTCCGACGACTTCTCGCCGGGTACGTATAACTAACTGAGTCGCAACCGCAACCCGAAGCCCCCGTTCCTCGTGATCGGGGGCTTCGGTGTTGGTTGGCCCTCGCGCTACGCTGTCGCGGTGAGCACTCCTCAGCCGCCGGGCCGTGACCCCGACGAAGCCGTGCCCGCTGCGCCGACCATCCCGCCACCTCCGCCCCTGGGTGCCGTGCCGCTTCCCACTCCGCCCCCGGCTCACATCGCGCCCCCTCCACCCCCGCCGGCGTTGATCGAGCCGCCGTCGATTCCCCGCGCGGCACCACCCGCGCCACCCTGGATCTCCCTCGATCGACCCGCCGCTCCGCCACCCGCGCCGCGCCCCGTGCCGACCCCGCTGATCGCCGCGCCCGACGATGCCTCCAACGATGCCGCCGACGACCTGGATCGCACGGTCGTCGTCGATCGCCGGCCGGTGGCCCCGTGGCAGCTCGTGATCGAGGGAGGGCCGACCTTGCGCCTGGCCGGGTCGCGCGTCGTGCTCGGGCGCCGACCCGCCGGGGCCGGCGGCGGCGCTCAGGAGCTCGCCATCCCCGATCCCAGCCGCACGCTGTCGAAGGTGCACGCGCGTCTCGACCTGGCCGACGGGGTGTGGACGGTGACCGATCTCAACGCGACCAACGGTGTCATCGTGATCGGCGCCGACGGTTCCGAGAATCTGCTCGACCCAGGGGAGTCGGCCCCCATCGTCGAGCGGCTGGTGCTGGGCAAGGTCGTGATGCGGGTCATCTCCGATACCGGCGAGCAGACGCTGTGAGTGCGCGATCGGACCTCTGGGGCGGCTCGAGCGGCATCCAGCTCGCCGTGGCGGCCGTCACCGACGCGGGTCTCAAGCGCGAGGTCAACGAAGACTCCTACCTCGCCGAGCCGCCGGTGTTCCTCGTCGCCGACGGGATGGGCGGCTACGAGGCCGGCGACCGGGCGAGCGCGGCCGTCGTCGCGGCTTTTCGCGGCCGGTTGCAGGGCCGTGAGTTCGCCGCCGTCGACGACGTGCGCGATGCACTGCTGGCCGCCGACGACGAGGTCGCGGCGGTCGCCTCACGCACATCGCGGGGCGCCGGCAGCACCGCGGCCGGGATGGTGCTGGTGCAGTACGCGGGCGCGCCGCACTGGCTGGTCTTCAACGTCGGCGACTCGCGGGTCTACCGGCACGTCGATGGAGTGCTGGAACAACTCACCGTCGACCATTCGCTCGCGCAGGAGCTCATCCAGAGCGGGGAGCTGCGACCGGAGGATCTCGCGACGTTCACGGACCGCAACGTGATCACTCGGGCGATCGGAGCGCCCGAGAGCCTGGCCGACAGTTGGCTGCTGCCCGTCGTGGACGGCGAGCGGTTTCTGGTGTGCTCTGACGGGTTGCATTCGGAGATCGGGGATGAGGGCATCCGAACTGTGCTGATGACGCGCGGCGACCCCGAAGCGGCGGCGACAGACCTGCTGGCGCTGGCGATCGAGCAGGGGGGTCGGGACAACATTTCGATCATCGTGCTCGACGTCATCGCGGTCGGTGGTTCCACGATCGTGTCGATCGACGACCTGGCCGACACCATCACGGTGTGACCCGACGCGCCGACGACGCGCGGAACTTCGCTGACTAGGCTGAACCGAAGACGAGAGGAGCCGGGATGGCCCAGGCGAAGAACGAGTCCACGGATCCGACGCAGGACCCGGAGGAGATCGTCGTCGAGGCCGACGAGAGCGACGAGATCGTCGTTGAGGAGGCCCCGACCAGCGAGTCGGCGACCGCGACCGCGACGCTCACCGATGAGAAGGTCGAATCCCCGCTCGCGGGCGAGCGCGTCGTTTACGTGAGTACCCCGACCCCGCCGAAAGCGGCGAGCAACCGCGTCGTCGGGTCGCTGCTCGCTCTCGTCGGAACTGTCGTCTTCGCTCTCGTCTACGGTCTCGTCGGGGCCGCGTACATCGCGGTCACCAGTTCGACCCTCGGTTTCGGCGACTTCATCACCGACGCGATCTTCTGGATCCCGGTGCTGTTCTTCACGATCGGGTTCGTGCTCATCGCGGTGCTCGTCAATCGCGCCGCCTGGTGGGTTCATGTGCTGGCCAGCCTGCTCGTGGCGTTCATCACCTACTTCGGATCGATCGGGATGCTGCTGCTGGTGCACCAGATCGCCGGCTCGAGTGTGGGTTTCGTGGCGACGGCATTCAGTCCGTTCGTCATCGCCGCGACCATCGTCGCTCGCGAGGTGTCGATCTGGGTCGGTCTGCTGATCTCCCGCCGCGGCGCCAGGCTGACGCAGCGCAACCGCGCCGAGCGCGAGGCGTTCGACGCCGAGCAGGGCGAGACGAAGGCATCCGATGGAGCGACTGCCACCTCCTCGGCCAACGCAGGGGCGTAGCCTCTTCGTCGCGCTGTTCGTCGCGATCACCTGGGCGGCGAGCACCTTCGCGCTCGCCGGCATCCTCGCCGTCGTGCTCGACCGGGATCCGGTGCAGACCCCGGCGCCGCCGTACGTCGGTCTGATCGGGCTCGCGGTCGCCGGCGTAGTGGTGTGGCTCGCCGTCGGGTTGACGGTGCGCGCGACGTCGCCCTGGGTGGGCGCGATCGCCGCTGCCGCAGCGGTCTACCTGGCGGTCGTCACCACCGCGTTGCTCGGGTCGTTCCGCCTGTTCGCGGAACAGGCGACCAGCCCCTTCGTCGTCGTGGCGGCCGCGCTTGCTGCCGTGGCAGTCGTCGGAACCTGGATCGCGCTGCGCCGACCCCCCAACGTGGGACTGTCGAGCGGGACGACCCGGCCGTAACCTCAGACCAACGAGGGGCATATCCGCAGCCCTCGGCGCGCACCGCTTCGGGGGGAACGGTGGGCGTGATGGTCGTCAGGGGGTGACGATGACCTCCCTGTCAGAGATTCTCATCATCCGCGGCTTGATGCCGATCACGAGCCTCGACGTCGCCACCGGCGACCCGCAGGCGGATGAGGCGCACGTGCGCGAGCTGCTCGAGGGCGGTGTCGTCACCGAGAGCCAGGTCGCGTCGGCGCGTGCCGCGCAGCTCGGGTTGCCGTTCGTCGACCTCACCGAGTACCCGGTCGACGGTTCGGCCGTGGCCCTCGTACCCGTGCAGGTGCTGAAGCGGTACGAGGTGCTGCCGATCGGGCGCGACGGCGACCGGCTGATGCTGGCGATGGCCGATCCGCGCGACGTGCTCGCGATCGACGATGTGCGCGCCGCGGTGCGGATGCAGGTGCGTCCGGTCGTCGCCGAGCGCAACGACTTGCTCGCGGCGATCGCACGCCTCGTGCGCTCGGACGGCGAGCTCAGCGAGCTCACCACCGCGATCGTCGAAGAGAACGGCTCGACGGGTACCGATCTGGTCCCGGCGGCGTCGGAGGCGAGCGAAGACGACGCCCCGATCGTGCGGTTCGTCAACCTGCTCATCAGCCAGGCGATCTCGGATCAGGCGTCCGACATCCACATCGAACCCGCCGAGCGCGACATGCACGTTCGCTACCGCATCGACGGCGTGCTGCACGAGATGCAGCGGGCTCCGAAGAACATCCAGAACGGCGTCATCTCGCGACTCAAGATCATGAGCGACATCGATATCGCCGAACGCCGCAAGCCGCAGGACGGCCGCATGTCGGTCATCCACGGGGGCAAGCAGATCGACCTGCGCGTCGCGACCCTGCCGACGGTGTTCGGCGAGAAGGTCGTCATGCGTATTCTCGACAACTCGATGACCGGGCTGGGCATGGACCAGCTGCGGCTGCTCGAGCGCAACGCCGCCGTCTACAAGGCGTCGTACACGAAGCCGTACGGCATGATCCTCGTCACCGGGCCGACCGGTTCCGGAAAGTCGACGACGCTCTACACGACCCTGCATGAGGTCGCGCGGCCCGAGATCAACGTCATCACCGTCGAAGACCCGGTCGAGTACCGCATCCCGGGCATCAACCAGGTGCAGGTCAACCCGAAGGCGGGCCTGACGTTCGCGAGTGCACTGCGCAGCATCCTGCGGTCCGACCCGGATGTCGTGCTGATCGGTGAGATCCGCGACCACGAGACGGCGCAGATCGCGATCGAGGCCTCGCTCACCGGCCACCTCGTGCTCTCGACTCTGCACACGAACGACGCGCCGAGCGCCGTGACCCGGCTCATCGAGATGGAGATCGAGCCGTTCCTCGTCGGATCGGCGCTCGACTGCATCGTCGCCCAGCGACTTGCCCGCAAGCTCTGCGACAAGTGCAAGGCGCCGTATCAGCCGAGCTTCGAAGATCTTCAGGCGATGCGGTTCGCGGAGCCCGGCGACCCGCAGCCCACGCTGTTCAAGGCGACCGGTTGCACGTCGTGTTCGAACACCGGCTACCGCGGCCGTATCGCGTTGCACGAGGTCATGCCGGTCACCGAAGACATCGAGCGGCTCGCCGTCGCGCGCGCCTCGAGTGCAGAGATCGGTCGCCTCGCTGTGCAGCAGGGGATGACAACCCTGCGTCAGGACGGCTGGGCGAAAGCGCTGCTCGGCCTGACCAGTGTCGAAGAGATTATGCGAGTCGTCGCGTGAGCGCCGGCATCCGTGGTGGTTCACGAGGGAAGGGATACCGCGCGTGAACAAGCCTTTGTATGAGATTCCGGTGACCGATCCGGCGAATCCGCCGCTCGGGGTACCCGGGGCTGCCGGGGCGATGCCGCCCCCGCGTGGAGTGCAGCCACCCCTGCCGCCGGGGTCGACGACTGTCGACCTTTCGCAATTGCCGCCCCCCGCGGTCGCGACTGACGACGCTGCGGCGTCGACCCCGGCTCCCCCTGTCGCGGAAGGGATCCCGGGGTTCACCCCGGCGCCCTCGGGAGACATCCCCGGGTTCACCCCCGCCCCGAGTGAGGCGATCCCGGGCTTCACCCCGGCCCCGGCCGCGCCGGTGCTGCCGATCCCCGAGTTCACGATCATCCCGCCGCTCAGCCAGCGGCTCGACAAGCCCGCGCGCCCGGCGTTCGTTCCCGACGACTTCACGCTGGCAGCACGGGCCCGCGTTGATGCCGAGCTGTTGACCGCGCTCGAGACGGTCGTCACCGAGGGCGCGTCCGACCTGCACATCTCAATCGGCGCGCCGCCGATGATCCGCATCGACGGGAGCCTGCGTCCGATCGTCGGGATGGAGCCCTGGGACCGCGAGCGCGTCGCTGCCGCGCTCTACAGCCTCCTCACCGACGAGCAGCAAGCGCAGTTCGACGAGGTGCTGGAACTCGACTTCGCGTTCACGCTCTCGGAGGAGTCCCGATTCCGCGTCAACTTCTACCTCCAGCGCGGCGCGATCGGTGGGGCGTTCCGTCTCATCCCGACCGAGATCAAGCCGCTGACCGCTCTCGGCATCCCAGAAGTCGTCGGTGAGTTCGCCAAGCTGCCGCGTGGTCTCGTGCTCGTCACCGGCCCGACCGGTTCGGGCAAGTCGACGACGCTCGCCGCCCTCATCGACCTGGTCAACACGACTCGCGCCGACCACATCGTCACCGTCGAAGACCCGATCGAGTTCATGCACCCGAACAAGCGCTCGCTCGTTAACCAGCGCGAAGTCGGGTCAGACACGCAGAGCTTCGGCAACGCGCTCAAGCACGTGCTGCGGCAAGACCCCGACGTCATTCTCATCGGCGAGCTCCGTGACCTCGAGACCATCTCGGTCGCCCTCACCGCGGCCGAGACCGGGCACCTGGTCTTCGCGACCCTGCACACGCAGGATGCGAGCCAGACGATCGACCGCGTCATCGACGTCTTCCCGCCGCACCAGCAGGGTCAGGTGCGCACGCAGCTCGCCGCGACGCTGCAGGGAGTCGTCTGCCAGACCCTGGTGAAGCGCTCCTCCGGGTCAGGCCGTGCGGTTGCCACCGAGCTGCTCGTCATGACGCCCGCGATCGCGAACCTGATCCGCGAGGGCAAGACGTACCAGATCCGGTCGGCTCTCCAGGCCGGCCGCGCGGCGGGCATGCACACGATGGATCAGCATCTCGCCGACCTCGTCAACAGCGGTGCCGTCACGTACGGAGCAGCGCTCGAGAAGGTTCACGACAACGAAGACTTCACCCGGCTCGTGCACCGCACGGGCGACACCGACCCGGCGGGCGCCGCGTTCGCCTCAGACTTCGGAGCGCAACGATGAGCAATCTGCTGACCTATGCCTACAAGGGCCGGGATGTCGGCGGCAAGGTCGTCAAGGGCAAGGTCGAGGCGCCGAGCGAAGCTGCGGTCGTCACGCGGCTGCGCACGATGGGCGTCACCCCGATCGAGATCAACCACTCCGCGGCCGGCACCGGCCTGCAGATGGAGCTCTCCCTCGGCGGCCTCGAGAAGGGCGTCAAGCTCAAAGACCTCGCCGTCATGTCGCGGCAGCTCGCGACGATGGTGGCCGCGGGACTCTCGCTGCTCAAAGCGCTGTCGATCCTCTCTGAGCAGACCGAGAACAAGAAGCTCGCCCGCACCCTCGCGATCGTGCGAACGCAGGTCGAGACCGGTTCGTCACTGTCGGAGGCGCTCGCCAAACACGGGCTGATCTTTCCGCCGCTGATGATCCACCTGGTGCGGGCCGGCGAGACCGGCGGGTTCCTGGACCTGTCGCTGGAGTCGGTGGCTACGACGTTCGAGAAAGACGTCAAGCTGATGGCGACGATCAAGTCGGCGCTGACCTACCCGGTCGTCGTGCTGGTCATGGCGCTGGTCGCCGTCGTCGGCATGATCGTGTTCATCGTGCCGGTGTTCAAGAACATGTTCGCCGATCTCGGGGGCGAGCTGCCGATCCCGACGCAGATCCTGGTGGTGATGTCGGAGAACGCGATCTGGGGAGTTCCGCTGTTAATCGTTGCGGGCGTCGTATTCGCGGTCTGGTGGGGCAAGAACAAGCACACCGAGAAGGTGCGCGCGTTCGTCGACCCGTTGAAACTCAAACTGCCAGTGTTCGGGCAGCTCTTTCAGAAGGTCGCCATCGCCCGCGTCACTCGGAATCTCTCGACGATGACCAAATCGGGTGTGCCGATTCTGCAAGCCCTCGCGATCGTCGCGAACACCTCGAACAACTTCGTGGTCGAGAAAGCACTGCAAGAAGTGCAGGACTCCGTGCGTTCCGGGCGCTCGATCTCCGGGCCGCTCGGCGAACATCCGGTCTTTCCGTCGATGGTGGTGCAGATGATTGCCGTCGGTGAAGACTCCGGCTCGCTCGAGCAGATGCTCAACAAGATCGCCGAGTTCTACGACGACGAGGTGCAGACCACGACGGAAGCGCTCACGTCGCTCATCGAGCCGCTCATGATCGCCGTCATCGGTGTACTCATCGGTGGCATCATCGTGTCGCTCTACCTGCCGATGTTCTCGATCTACGGGCAGATCTCCGGCGGGTGACCGCCCCCGGACTGGGGCCGCGATTCGGCGTCATTCCCCCCTTTTGCGGGATTACGCGCCGGGCACCAACAGAACAACATTGCACCAGGGGGCCAGTTTCACAATGGGGGGCCGCCTGTCCACACACTCGTGTCAAACGAAAAGGATAGGAATCTTGATCACTGCAATTCACAAGTCGCTCGCCGCTAAGCGCGAGATGCTCGCCAAGGACGAGAAGGGCTTCACGCTCATCGAGCTGCTCGTCGTCGTTCTCATCATCGGCATCCTGACCGCGATCGCCGTTCCGGTGTTCCTCGGTCAGCAGGACCAGGCCCGCGACGCGGCCGCCAAGTCCGACCTCGGCGTTGCCAAGGTCGCCTACGTCTCGGCCGTCACGGCCAACGACGCCGTTCCGACCGTCGCCGACCTTCAGGAGTTCGGCTACTCCGCAAGCCCCGGAACCACCGGCTTCGCGATCGATATTGCGAGCACCGTCTCGACCTTCTGCATCGAGGTCACGTCGGAGGCCGGCAACCCGTTCAACATCACCGAGTCGACCGCTGTCGCCGCAGGTGGCTGCTAAGCGGCTTCGCTGAACACCCGGTGGGGCGTCGCTTCGGCGGCGCCCCACCTACCCGCTTCACCCGCACGATACGAGAGGGGGGCTCGATCGTCATGAGAAACCAACGCATCCTCGAGCGGCTCCGCTCGGACACCGGCTTCGGCCTCATCGAGATCGTCATCTCGATGTTCCTGCTCGCGATCCTCGCGATGCTCTTTCTGCCGCTGCTGATCCAGGGGCTCAAGCAGTCGGCCGCGAACACCACGCTCGCGACCGGCACGCAGCTCGTCAACGAGCAGCTGCGCGCCGCTCAGGCCGCTAGCCCGGTCTGCTCCGACGTCTCGGCGCTCACCGGCACGAGCGACTTCACCGACCCGCGCGGCGTCGTCATCCGCCTCGTCACGACCGTCGGCACCTGCCCGGTCGGTGACGGCACCGTCTCGATCACCGTCACGGCCACGCGCGTCGACACCTCCGACACGTTGACGACCGCCTCGTCCCTGGTGTTGGTCTCATGATCGCCCTTCTGCGTCGCCTCCGTAACGACGACGGCTTCACGCTCACCGAACTCATCGCCTCGTCGGTGCTCTTCTCGCTCGTGACGCTCACCGCCGTCAGCATCTTCCTCGGTCAGTTCTCGGCGCAGCAGCAGGTGAGCGCGATCACGACCGCGACGACGGATGCCCAGCTCGCCGGCACCACGATCGACACCGGCATCCGCAACTCGTCGGGCTTCGAACTCACGGCCGTCAGCGCCGACCAGTTGCTGGTCGCACGGGTCGCGGGCGGCGGGGCCACGCTGCAGTGGGTCTGCCGTGCCTGGTACTACTCGGCGGCGGACGACACCATCCGCATGACCTCGACGACCCCGGGCACGCCGGTCGCGGCGCCGACCTCCAGCCAACTCGAGACCTGGACCCTGCTCGCCGACGGTGTCACGCCGACGAGCGGCACCACCATTTTCAGCGCTTCGGGCGACCTCCTCACGGTGTCGTTCCGGGCCGAGACCGACGATGACAACAAACCGGTGGCGATCGAACTGAGTTCGGCGCCGCTGGCCGGAGTGACGGAGAACACGACATGCTACTGACCAGCCTCGCGTCAACCTTCCGTCGACTCCGCTCCGAGGAGCGCGGTGCCGGCATGGCGGCCGTCGTCGGCCTCATGGCCGTGTCGCTGCTGACCACCTCGGTCGTGGCGACCTCGGTCGTCACCGCCACCGAATACACGACGGTGACCCGGGCCGGCGTCGAGTCTCAGGCGGCTGCCGAGGCCGGTATCGCCGTCGCACGCGCCGGCCTTCTGAACGGAACCTGCGTCTCGAACAGCAATAGCTACGCGAGCGCAGCGAACACCGTGCCCGAGTACGTCGCGACGATCTGGATTCCGTCGGGCTCGGCGTGGGTGCGCGGCTGCCCCACGGGCACCGCGACGCAGGTGCGCATCCTCTCTACCGGCTACGCCGAGCGAGAGGGCGCGCTCGGCTCCGACGGGCGCGACGAGTCGCACCTCGAGGTAATCCTCTCGTCGATCAGTGTTCCGTCGACGATCGAGGCGACCGGCCCGGCCATCTACGCCTACAACTCGCAGGGCTTCGGCGGCGGTGGCAAGCTCGTCACCATCGGCGGCAGCGACGCCAGCATTTTGATCCGTGAGGGCGACGTCAACTGCACGGGTGGCGCGTCGGGCGACGCCGACATCGTGGTGAACAACGGCAACCTCACCGTGTCAGGCGGCTGCGTCATCACCGGCAACGCCTACGCGAGCGGACGCATCACTCTTCCGGGTGGGCCCGACATCGGCGGCAACGCGATCGCCAACGCGCTGACCATGAACGGCGGCAGCGAGGTCGGTGGCAGCGTCTGGGTCAATCAAGACGTGACCCTCAGCGGTGGCGTCAAGATCGGCGGCAACGTCACCGCGGCGACGATGTCGTTCTCGAGCGGCGGTGAGATCGGCGGCAACGTGCAGACCACCGGCGCCGTGACCTTCAACGGCGGCGGTGGGCCGCTGATCAAGGGCAACCTCACGGCAGCGAGTTTCACCACCGGAAACGGTGGCACCGTCGAGAAGAATGCCTGGATCTACGGCGCGACCAGCGTCAACTGGGGCGCGGTGATCAAGGGCAACCTGACGACAAAGACATTCAGCAAGCCCGGCGGTAGCAACAAGGACTTCGTCAAGGGCACGCTCACTCTCGTGCCGGGCGGCCCGACGGCGAGCCCGTACGCCACGAACCCGGCACGGCCGGCCTGGCCGATCGTTCCCGACTGGATCAACTTCGACTACGACCCCGCAGACTGGTCGGGATTCGCCGTGGCGACGATCAGCTCGAGCGGATCGTGCAGCTTCACCCAGGTGAAGAACGCCGTGGCTTCGTTCGCCGGGCAGAACGGCATCGTCAACGGGCTCGGCTGCGTCGGCGGTATCTCGATCGGCGGGTCGGACATCGTGACGCTCAATCAGGATGTCGCCATCTTCTCGCCGAAATACAACTTCAGCGGCGGCGGCGGCTTCACGGCGAGCCAGACGCGCAAGCTGTGGCTCATCACCCCGGACACCGTCGCCGAGACGCCGACGACTCCCACCTGCATCACCGGAGAAAGCTCGTTCTCGGTCAGCGGCGGCTTCACCTTCTCGAGCAACCTGCGCGTGATGATGTACACGCCGTGCAAGGTGGTGCTGAGCTCCAGCACGAAGTTCACCGGCCAGGTGTTCTCGGGCAAAGCCGGCATCGACGGGGGAGCTGTGCTGACCTACACTGCCGTCGGGCTGCCCGGCTACAACCTGGATACCGGACTCACGACGACCGTCGCGACCTCGGAGGCCGACCGCACGATCGTGTCGTTCCGCAACCTCGAGGACGGCAACTGATGATCGCCGTACTCGTCGGAGCGTTCGGAACATTCATCGGATCGTTCCTCAACGTCGTGATCTACCGCGTGCCGCGCGGAAAGTCGATCGTGGCGCCTCCGAGCGCGTGCGGCACCTGTGGGCACGAGGTGCGGCCGTACGACAACATCCCGCTGATCTCATGGCTCGTGCTGCGCGGCAAGTGCCGTGACTGTGCGGCCCCGATCTCGGTGCGCTACCCGCTCGTCGAACTCGCCGGCGCCGTGGCTTTCGGCGTCGTCGCCTGGCGGTTCCTGCCCGACGTGCTCGCGGCAACGGGTGCCGTGGCGCTGGTCGCCGGCATCCTGCAGCTCGTCGCCTACCTCTACTTCGCGGCCATCAGCATCGCGCTGGCCCTCATCGACCTCGATGTGCACCGCCTGCCGAACGTCATCGTGTTGCCCGCCTACCTCGTGGGTCTGGCGCTGCTCGGCGCGACCGCGGCGCTCACAGGTTCCTGGCAGCCGCTCGTCGTCGGGGCCTTGGGCGCCCTCGCGCTCGGCGGCTTCTACCTCGTGCTCGCCTTGGTGCGCCCCGGGGGCATGGGTATGGGCGACGTCAAACTGGCGGGTGTCATCGGCCTCTTCACCGGGTGGCTCGGCATTCCCGAGCTGCTCGTCGCCACGATCGCCGCCGCGCTGCTGGGCGGCATCGTCGGGGTCGGCATGCTGCTCGCCGGCCGCGGCCGCCGAGCTGCCATCGCCTTCGGGCCCTGGCTGCTGGCCGGCGCCTGGGTCGCCATTCTCATCGGGGCGCCGCTCGCGAGCGCCTATCTGTCTCTATTCGGAATCACGTAAGCAACGAAGGAAAGGGAGAACCGGTCATGGGGGGCACGGTTGTCGGAGTGGATATCGGAAGCGCGTCGATACGCGCGGTCGAGGTCAACGGATTCGACGGGCCACGGCCGCAGATCGTCCGCTACGCGGAGGTCGCGTTGCCGATGAACTCGACGCGTCGGGGCGAGGTCGTCGAGACGAGCACGGTCGGCACGGCGCTGAGGCGCCTGTGGTCGACGGGGGGTTTCAAGACCAAAGACGTCGTGCTCGGGATGGGCGGGTCGCGGGTTTTCGCGCGTGACCTCTCGGTTCCGCGCGCCTCGATCGTGCAGATCAGGGAGTCGCTGCCGTTCATCGTGCAAGAACTGCTGCCGGTACCGGTCGCCGATGCCCTGCTCGACTTCTATCCGATCGCCGAGGAAGACGGCGACAGCGGCCCGCAGGTGTCGGGGTTGCTCGTCGCGGCGCTCAAGGACGCCGTCAACGCCAACGTCGCGGCCGTCGCCGGCGCGGGCTTGCGTCCCGTTCAGGTCGACCTCATCCCGTTCGCGATGACCCGCGCCTTGGCTCCGTTGCGCACCGCTCGCGGACGCGACGTGCTGGTGTCGATCGGGGCGAACTCCACCAACGTCGTCGTTTCTGACAACGGGGTGCCGCAGTTCGTGCGCATCCTCACCAACGGCAGCGACGATGTCACGCGCGCGATCGCGACGCGCCTGCAGTGGTCGCCCGACCAGGCCGAGGCCGCCAAGCGCGCCGTCGGGATGGGCGGGGCGATGATGCGGGCAGAAGACCGTCCGGTGCTCGAGATCATCTACGAGGTCGTCGGGGAACTGCTGGCCGGCATCCGCAGCACCATCAGCTACTACGCCACGGCGCACCCCGCTGAGCCGCCGCAGCGCATTCTGCTCAGCGGCGGTGGCGCTCAGATGATCGGGCTGCCGAACGCGCTGCAAGAGCTCGCCGGGCTTCCGGTACAACTTGCGGAACCGCTTGCCGCGGTGCCGATGCCGAAGCGCTACAAGCAGGCCAGTCGCGCCGACCAAGACGCCTACACGACCGCCTTCGGGCTCGCGCTCGGGAGCCACGCATGAGCGCCGCATCCATCCCCGGTCTCGTGCTCTCGGCTGAACCGCGCGCGCAGCTGCTGCCGCCGAGCGTCAAGCAGCGCGAGAAGAACCGAGCGGCGCGCCGGATGATGGTGCTGCTCGTCATCTTCTCGGTGGTGATCACCGGGGCCGGGGTCGGGTGGGGATTCCTGCGTGCCGCGCAAGCCCACCTGTCGCTTCTCGCGACCCAGCAACTCACGGCCCAGATCCTTGAGCAGCAGGCCGAGTACGCCGACGCCGCCCGGATGGCCATGTTGGTCACCCAGGGGGAGGAGGCCCAGCAGGTCGTCACGGCGACCGAGATCCAGTGGGCTTCACTGTTTGCCAGGGCGAGCGAGTACCTGCCTGAAGGCACGCGGGTCGCCGGAATCGCATTCCAAGCGCCCGCTCCGTGGGAGACCACATTCCCGCCGGAAGGTCCGCTGCGCGAACCGCGTGTCGCTGTCGCGACGTTCGAGCTCGCGGGCGTGAGTTACGACGGCGCCGCCCACTTCGTCGCAAAGATCCCGTCGATCTTCGGATTCTCGGACGTGAAGATCGACAAGACCGAGTTCAAAGATGGCGAGTACACCACCACCTTGAAAGTCACCTTCGACCCCGATGCGTTGAGCGGTCGCTATCTGACCGACGAGCCCACCGACCAGACCACAGACGAGGCGACCGACGGAGGTGACGACGAATGAACGCCAACCGCATCTTTGCGCTCGCGACGGTCATCGTCATCGCTGGAGTGCTCGGGCTCGGGTGGTTGGTCGGCCTGTCGCCGCTCCTCGCGGCAGCATCTCAAGCGGATCAAGAACGTCTCTTGGTCGAGCAGACCAATCAGGCGCAACAGGCCACCCTCGCGAGCATGAAGGCCGACTTCGAACGTCTCGATGAGATCGCTCTCGATCTCGAAGCGCTCCGCGTCGCGGTTCCCAGCGAAGTTGACTCCGACGTCATCTACGCCTACCTCGCCAGGATCCAGGCCGGCGTCCCGACAATGGTTGAGACGATCGTGACGGGAGAGGCCGCGCCGTACGGTCAGTCGCTCGACGCTGTCGAGGCTGCACCCGGTGAAGCCGAGGCAACCGCCGGCGTCGCGCAGTTCGATGGGCTCTACACCGTGCCCATCACGATCACCTTCCCCCGCGGGACGGTCGTGGATGAAATCGTCGCGTTCGCGGGCGCGATGCAGAACGGCCCCCGCATCTTCCTGGTGACCGCGATCACGCGCCCGGCAAGCAGCGACGGAGCGGCGGGCACCATCACCGCCTACATGTTCGTCATGGCCGAGCGCGACGAGACCCCGGGGTCGAGCGCGGACGATCACGACCCGTCGCTCGATCAGTACACCCGTGGCGTGATCGCCCGCTGGGGTTCGGACAGCGAGCCGACCCCGGCTCCGACACCCACCCCGACACCCACGCCGACGCCGTAACCGGCCGTCACACGTAGTGCCTCACGTCAAGATGCTCGCGAAAGGTGGGTGCGTGCCTCACCGGGTTTTGCTCGCGAGATTCCGGCGCTGAGCGCGGTGGTCTTGGCAGCGGCGAGGTGGATCAGGCGGGTTTGGATCG
>NZ_JBASCU010000049.1:0-15690 GCF_049651805.1 Pseudolysinimonas sp. | reverse complement strand
CCTCAACCGCGCGAGCGTCGCGCCCGCGAAGGCGAATGCCCCGGCGGAGACCCCGGCGCGTCGGGCGGCCGGCGCAACCCCGGCGACCGCGGCATCCGCCTCCGCCGCGGGGTGGATACCGGTGACCGCGTCGGCGTCGGTCGGCTCGGAGTCGGGCTCCTCGGGGACGACAACGGTGATGCGCCGTTCCGGAGCTGAGGCGGCGGCATCCAGAGCGGCATCCTGGGCGATCGACAGCAAGTCGACGGCGACCCGTTCCAGTGGGCGTGCTTCGTCGAGGCGGGCCAGTTCCAACAGGTCTTCGACGAGCGCGCCCATGCGGATCGCTTCGCGTTCGATGCGATCCATCGCCTGCGCGACGTCGTCGGACGTTTGCAGCGCGCCCATCCGGTACAACTCGGCGTACCCGCGTAGCGAGACGAGCGGGGTGCGCAACTCGTGGGAGGCGTCGCCGACGAATCGGCGCATCTGGTCGACGGTGCGCGCCCGATCGGCGAAGGCCCGGTCGATGCGGGCGAGCATGGTGTTGAGCGATCGGGAGAGCCGGCCGACCTCGGTGTTCGGGGTCGCCCCGCCGAGGCGTTGACTGTAGTCGCCCGCGGCGAACCGCGCCGCGGTGCGTTCGACGTCACGGAGCGGCATGAACGCCCCGGTGACCAGAAGGTGCGTGCCCATCGCTCCGAGCACCACCACGGCCATCGCGAACAACAGGAAGATGGCGGCGTACCGGCCGAGCAGCGCGTTGGTGTCGCTCAGGTTGCGTCCGATCACGAGAGTCGCCTGGTCGGATCCCAGACCCACCGCGTTGGGGTAGGCGACGACCCGCCATTCGATGGTCTTGCTCTCGTCGAGCAAGGTGACGGGATTGCCCTCGAGCTGTACGACATGGGTGAGCGTCAGCGAGTCGAGAACGGGCCCGCTCTCGGCAACATCGGACTCCAGGTTCTGCGCGAGCAGCTCCCCCGAGGCGGATACCGCTGCGGCATAGAAGACGGGGGGGTAATTCCGCACATCGTCGAGTCCGAGTCCGGCGTGCGTCTCCTGCCCTTGCGTCAGGATGACGCCGTCGACTCGCTCCACCAGGTAGCTGCGCAGCACGGTCATCGTGCCCGCACCGGCGACGGTGAGGCCGAGGGTGAGCAGAAAGACCGTGACGCCGGTGACTTTCGCTCGCAGCGAGATTCCGTTCCACCACCGGTCGAACGAGGCCGAGACGGGATTCGCCACGTGGGGCCCTTCCGGGATGCTGCGGCTACGGCCTTTCGGGGGCCTAGGCCTTGGCGGTCTTGAGCATGTACCCGAAGCCGCGCTTGGTCTGGATCATCGGCTCGCTCGAGTGCTGGTCGAGCTTACGTCGCAGATACGAGATGTAGCTCTCGACGATGCCCGCGTCGCCGTTGAAGTCGTACTCCCACACGTGGTCGAGGATCTGCGCCTTGCTCAGCACGCGGTTGGGGTTGAGCATCAGGTAGCGCAGCAGTTTGAACTCGGTGGGGGAGAGTTCGATCTGTTCGTCGCCGACGGCCACCTCGTGGGTGTCCTGGTCCATGGTCAGCTCGCCGGCGCGGATGATCGCGTCCTCTTCGTCGTGCATCGTGCGGCGCAGGATCGCCTTGAGCCGCGCGACGATCTCGTCGAGGCTGAACGGCTTGGTGACGTAGTCGTCGCCGCCGACGGTGAGGCCCGTGATCTTGTCTTCGGTGTCGTCTTTCGCGGTGAGGAACAGGATCGGGGCGGTGTAGCCCGACGCCCGCAGGCGCTTCGTGACACCGAACCCGTTCATGTCGGGCAGCATGACGTCGAGGATGATGAGATCGGGTTCCTCCTCGAGCACCGCCGAAATCGCCTGGGCGCCGTTGCCGACGGCTCGTACCGCGAAGCCCGCGAAGCGCAGGCTCGTGGTGAGCAGATCACGGATGTTCGGCTCGTCGTCGACGATCAGGATGCGGGGGCCGTCACTCATCCCCCTAGTTTCTGCGCGTTCGCTGGGTGAATCCTGGGAATCGTGGCGAATGAACTCGCCCGAGCCACGCAGCGATCACCCCGCTTCGAGGAGAAGAACCCATAATGGGTTGCATGAACCAAAGGAAGATCCTGCTTATCGTGGCAGTTTCTCTTGCCATTGTTGTCGCGTCCTTCTCCATATACGCTGTCTTGTTTTCAACGAATCAGAAAACAGGCGAAACCAGTAGTCGGATGTTGTCGCCTCAACAAGTAGACGAGCGCCTCAGCGACGAAAGCCTGTTCGTGTTGAACGTGCACACGCCCTACGAGGGGGAGATCAGAGGTACGGATGCATTCATCGCCTACGACACGATCTCAGAGAGCAGTCCCCAACTACCCCAAGATAAATCGGCCGAAATATTGGTTTATTGCCGCACGGGCCGGATGAGCGCCATAGCTTTTCAGAAGTTGACGGAACTGGGCTACACGAATGTTTACGATTTATCCGGTGGCATGGAGGCCTGGCAAGCACGAGGCTATGACATTTTGGTCAGTCCCGAGTAGATCGTCCGGGTACTCCGACATCAGGTAGGTCTCGGAGACGGCGCCAGCCCGCGCCCTCCGGCCCGGTCACGATCCCCGGCTCGCCCGAGATGTCGCCGCGCCGCACCCCGAGCACGCGGTCGTGGTGTGCGAGCAGCGGTCGACCTGTCAGGCGGCTGCGAGGGTGCGGGCGGGGCCGTCAATGAGCCACATTAGGCACGAGGTAACTGGTCGAAAAATGCGTTGACATCGGCGGCCCACAGCTCCGGCCGCTCCCAGGGACCGAAGTGACCTCCGCGCGAGAACTCCGTCCAGCGCACCACAGGGAACCAGCGTTCCGCCGATGAGCGGGGTGCGGGCAGCAGATCGTGCGGGAACTGGGCGACCGCCGTCGGCCCTTCGACGCGGGCCGTCTCGAGCTCCGAGTGCGCGTTGTCGAAGTAGTAGTGCACGCTCGAGCCGGCGGTGTGCGTCGCCCAGTAGATCGTCAGCACGGTGCACAGCTCGTCGAGCGAGTAGACGTCGAGCGCGTCGCCGTCGCTCCAGGCCTGATACTTCTCCAGCAGCCAGGCGGCGAGGCCGGCCGGGGAGTCCTCGAGCGCCACCGCGAGGGTCTGCGGCTTGGTGCGCTGCAGCCGCGCGTAGGCGCCCTCGGTCTGCTCCCAGGCGAGCAGCCGCGCCATCCACTCGCGGTCGTCCTCGGTCGCCTCGGCCGGCGGCAGGGCGCGGGGACGGTGGAACGGGATGTCACCGATGTGCAGCCCGATCACCCGATCCGGATGCCGCAGCGCCAGCTGCTCGCCGATCGTCGAGCCGATGTCGCCGCCGTGAACGCCGAAGCGTTCGTGGCCGAGCGCCGTCATCAGCCTCACGAGCAGGTCGCCGGTGCGCGTCGGCCCGGTCGGGTCGGCCGGCCGGTCGCTGAACCCGAAGCCGGGGATGCTGGGGATGACGAGCTCGAAACGCTCGGCGAGCAGCGGGATGGCCTTCTCAAAGCGGAAGAACCCGTCGGGCCAGCCGTGGATCAGCAGCAGCGGGGTCGCCCCGGGGGTGCCCGCCCGCACGGCGTGGATGCTCAGGCCGTCGACATCCACGCGCACCTGGTCGAGCCGATTGAGCCGGGCCTCCTGAGCCCGCCAGTCGAACGGCCCCGCCCAGTGGGCGAGCACGGTGTCGAGGGCGTCGGTCGACGTGCCGCGTTCCCAGCCGTGCTCGATCCGCGGCGGACGACGGGTGCGGGCGAGGCGCAGCCGCAGGTCGTCGAGCTCGGCCTGCGGGATGTCGATCATGAAGGGTTCCACGATCCGAGTATCGCTCGACGCCCGTCGTCGGCCGCGCCGATCAGCGATTCGGGGCGGCGTCGCTTCCCGTTTTCAGGAAGACGTGGTGCTGGTGTCGACTGCTGGGGCGGATGTCATGTGGATGGGGCGTTTGTGTGCCCGATCTTCCTGAAAACGGAAAGCCCAGCGAGTTCGGGGAATTCGGGGTGCGCGACCTTTAGGCGGCGGTGAGGGTGTGGGCGTCGAGGATGGTGTACGAGTAGCCCTGCTCGGCGAGGAACCGCTGGCGGTTCTGCGCGAAGTCCTGGTCGACGGTGTCGCGCGCGACGAGGGTGTAGAACGACGCCGGGATGCCGCTCTCCTTGGGTCGCAACAGCCGGCCGAGGCGCTGCGCCTCCTCCTGGCGCGACCCGAAGGATCCGGACACCTGGATGGCGACGGTCGCTTCCGGCAGGTCGATCGAGAAGTTGGCGACCTTGCTCACGACGAGCACCTTCAGGCGGCCCTCGCGGAACTCCTCGTACAGTCTTTCGCGCTCGGCGATCGGCGTCGCGCCGGTGAGGGCGGGGGCGTCGAGCACTTCGGCGAGGATGTCGATCTGGTCGAGGTACTGCCCGATCACGAGGATGCGCTCGCCCGCGTGCTTCGCGACGAGATCCTGCACGACCCGCAACTTGGCCGGAGCCGTCGCGGCCAGGCGGTAGCGCTCGTCGTCGGCACTCGCGGCGTATTCGAGGCGGTCGGATGCCGGCAGGTCGATGCGCACCTCGTAGCAGGCGGCGGGGGAGATGTAGCCCTGCGCCTCGATCTCTTTCCACGGGGCGTCGAAGCGTTTCGGGCCGATGAGGCTGAAGACATCCGATTCCCGCCCGTCTTCGCGCACGAGAGTCGCGGTCAACCCGAGGCGGCGACGCGCCTGAAGCTCGGCCGTCAGCTTGAACACCGGAGCGGGCAGCAGGTGCACCTCGTCGTAGATGATGAGGCCCCAGTCGAGGGCGTCGAGCAGGGCGAGGTGGGCGAACTCGCCTTTCCGCTTCGCCGTGAGGATCTGGTAGGTCGCGATCGTGACCGGCTTGATCTCCTTGCGCTCGCCGGAGTACTCGCCGATCTCATCCTCGGTGAGCGTGGTGCGCTTCAGCAGTTCGGTGCGCCACTGGCGCGCCGACACGGTGTTGGTCACGAGGATGAGGGTCGTCGAATCCGCCTCTGCCATCGCTCCGCAGCCGACGATCGTCTTGCCTGCCCCACAGGGCAGCACAACGACGCCGCTTCCGCCTTCGAAGAAGTTGTCGATCGCCTTCTGCTGATACCCGCGCAGCGCCCAGCCGTCTTCGACGAGGTCGATGACGTGCGGGGTGCCCGGGGTGTAGCCGGCGTGGTCCTCAGCCGGCCAGCCGAGTTTCAGCAGCTCCTGCTTCACCTGGCCGCGCGCCCACGGCTGGAGGGTCCAGACGGTACTAGTGAGCCGCACCCCGAGCAGCGGCCCGACCTTGCTCGACCGGGTGATCTCGGCCAGCACGGCCGGATCGGTGGTGGTCAGGATGAGCGCGCCCTCGGCATCCCGCTCGATGACGAGCCGCCCGTACCGCGACACCGTCTCGGTGATGTCGACCGTCACCGTCTGCGGCACCGGGAACTTCGCGAAGCGTTCGAGGGTGTCGAGCATCTGCTCTGCGGTGTGCCCCGCGGCCCGCGCATTCCACAGTCCGAGACGGGTGATCCGGTACGTGTGCACGTGCTCGGGCGCCCGCTCCAGCTCGGCGAAGACCGCGAGTTCGTGTCGGGCGTCCTCGGCATCCGGATGCGCGACTTCGAGCAAGACGGTGCGATCGCTCTGCACGATGAGGGGTCCGGACATAACTTCCGAGTCTAGTTCTCGCTGGTCGAGTAGCGCCCGCAGTGCGCGTGTCAAGACCGGGCGCGACGGGTCTCGACACGCCGCCCCTGGCGGCTACTCGACCACCGAACGGCTATGCGTCGGAGACGGAGACGATCGACGCGAGAGGGAGGGTGCGCTCGATGTCGGCGCGGCGGTCGCGCGCCCGGAGGCGGCCGCCGGCGAGAGCGGCCGGCTCGAGCACGTATTCGGCGAGAGAGTCGTCGGGCAGCCGCACCGTGACGGCGACCGTGACCTTTCCCTTGATCGCGAGTTCGAGTTGGCGGGCCAGCCACGCCCGGTCGGCCTCCTCGGGAGCGTCGGCGGCGCTCTCACGCACCCGCGAGATGAGCAGTGCGGCGGTGTCGTCGCCTACTGGCGCCCCACCCGACGAGGCGCGACGTTCGGCCCGCATGGCGATGATCTCGCCCTCCGCGTCTTCGGCCACGACGGGATACCGCGCGTCGAGCAGCGCCGTGTACAGCAGGCCGACATCGAACCGGGTGGTGAGGCGGTGAACGCCGGTGACCACGAGGCCGAGCGGTGTCAGCGCCTGATCGACGGCGAGCTGCCGCAAGAGCTCGCCGTCGTCGGAGCGTACGTATGATCCCGTCGCCTCTTCCAGCCGTCCCACCCTCAGCGTGCCGAACCGGGCGGCGGTGTCGCTGATGAGGTACTCGAGCGGCTGTGGGATGCCGGTGAGCGACAGCGTGCCGAGGAACGCGCGCAGACCATCGGCCGTTTCGCCGGCGACGAGGGCCCGGGTGAGCGATACGGCCGTGATGCGGAACGAGGACGCCACGCCGCGGGCCTCGGCCTCGGCCATCCCGCGCAGCCGGGTCTCGAGGTCGACCCGCAGCGGGCCCGGCGCGATGACCGTGAGATCGTGTTGCAGATACACCTTGTCGACCTCGGGCGGGAACGACTCCGCCATCGCTTCCGCCGCCGCCGCCGTGCCGTCAAGCAGCAGCCGGGCACCCGCGGTGCTCGGGGCGCCCGCCCCGGTGATGCCGAGCAGTTCGGCTTCTCGTGCCGCAGCCACCGCGCGTTCGCGGATCCAGGCACCGCCGGCGGGGTAGAGCCAGTCGAGGTAGTCGAGCAGGCCGTCGCCCCACACCGCGTGCGCCCGGGTGCGCAGCAGTTCGCGAAGGTCATCGGGCAGGCGACCGAGCCAGCCGTTCGCGAGTTCCGCCCAGCGGTCGACGCGGGATCCGGCGAGCCACGCGCCGAGGTTCGCCGTCGGCACCCACTCGGTGCCCGCCAGCACGGCGAGGCCGGCGCGCGCGGCGATGTCGAGCAGCAACTCGACCTCCGACGCATCGACTCCGGCAATGGCGGCGAGGCGCCGGGCGTCGGGCAGGGCGAGCCCGCCCCGGGTCAGTCGGCGGGCGGGGGCATCCCGCAGCGCCAGTAGCGTCTCGGTGACGGCGCCCAGGGTGCCGAACGCGCGGTCGCCGGCGCCGCGGTCGATGAACCGCACGTCGGCTTCGCTCACCAGTTCGAGCATCGCGGGCGGCGACGACGACTCGAGGTCGCGGCCCGCCGGCAGCCCGAACGCCGGCCACGCGCGCAACTGCTCGACGACGGCATCCCATGGTGCGTATCGGCCCGACTCGGTGCCCAGCAGGCCGGCGTCGAGCGCGATCCCGATGCGCTCGCGCACGGCGGCGATCGGCAACTCGAGCCGCGCGCTGAGCTGCTCCGCGGTCGGGGCGCCGGAGGTCTCGGCGAGCTCGCCGGTGACGGCGAGCAGGGCCAGGGTGCCGCGGTCGAGGCGTTCGAGGGCCGACTGCACCGAGGTGCGGTCGAGCAGCGCCTCCGCGAGGTCGAAGAAGTCGCGGATGCCGCCCTCGCGCACCGCGCGCTGCGTCACCAGGCGGGCGAGCGTGTCGTCGTCGAGCGCGCGCAGGCGCGCGGCGAGTGCGAGAGCTGAGCCGCTGGCGGCCATGAGCCTTGCGCTAACTGCTGTCCCGGGCGAGCCGACGGCGGCGCACGACGCTGACGATCATGAAGACGATGATGAGCACCAACGCGAGTGTCAGGCCGATGAATGGCAGAACCGCGACCATGAGCCAGACGCTTTCGCGTGTGTTCACACCGGTGAGATTGGCGAGGATGACCGCGAGGATCGCGAGGATCGACAGCCCCGCTGCGGACGCGATCATGTTGCGCAGGATGCGTTCGATACGATTGAGGGGCACCGGGGTGTCATTCGCCACGGGTCAAGGATAGAGGTCAGTCGCCATGCCCACCGGTCGGGTCAAGTTCTACGACGAAGACAAGGGATTCGGGTTCATCGCCTCCGACGATGGCACCGAAGTCTTTCTGCACGCCTCGGCGCTGCCCGCGGGCACGAGTGTCAAGCCCGGGTCGCGCCTGGAGTTCGGCATCGCGGACGGCAAGAAGGGGGCGCAGGCCCTCTCGGTGCGGGTGCTCGAGACGCCGCCGACGCTGAGTCAGCGCAACCGACGCAGCGCCGACGACATGGCGATCGTGGTCGAAGACCTGGTGAAACTTCTCGACGGGATCGGCGCGGGCCTGCGCCGAGGGCGCTACCCCGACCGCAGCCACGGCACGAAGATCGCCGCTGTGCTGCGCCGCGTCGCCGACGATCTCGACGCGTGAGCGGCGGCCTTGAAGGTGGCAGCCGCGTGAGCGGCGGCTCTGATGGTGTCCGCGTGAGCGGCCAGGAAGAGGTCGCCCGCGCGGCGCTGGCCGAGATCAGCCCCGCCGGTACCGTCGGTGACCTGCTCGACTCCACCGTGCACGACGACGGCACCGCCACGCTCCGGTTCGCTTCGACGCTCTCGGGCTATCCCGGCTGGCACTGGTCGGTGAGCGTCGCCGAGATCCCCGGCGAATCCCCGACGGTGATGGAGGCCGAGCTCATGCCGGGTGAGGGTGCGCTGCTCGCCCCCGATTGGGTGCCGTGGGCCGAACGGCTCGAAGATTACCGGGCTGCGCAGGCCCTCATCGCTGCGGAGACCGCCGCGGTCGATGACGACGACGACGACGAGGATGACCTCGTCGACGAGCGCGACGATGACGACGATCTCGGCGACGACCCCGATGACGGCATCGACTTCGAGTTCGACGAGTCAGTCGGAGTGCCGCTTGGCGGTGTAGACGAGCAGGACGAGGCCGAGGCCGAATCCGACGACGACGGTCCAGAGCAACCAGAGCAGGCCTGACTCCTCGACCTGGGGCAGCAGCGCGAGCATCACGCCGAGGGCGATGATCCACAGCACGAGCCCGACCAGCACGACCTTGCGGTCGTCGGTCTTCACCGGCGCCGGGTCGGGCCGGCGCTCGGAGTCCTTGATGAAGAGCCGCACTAGCCCACCGCGCCCGAGCTGAGGGACACGGGCGAATGCTCGAGCACCCAGTCGATCGACGCGATCAAGGCGCGCACGTCATCCGGCTCGATCGCGGTGAACGTCGCGACCCGCAGCTGGTTGCGCCCCAGCTTCCGATAGGGCTCGGTGTCGACGATTCCGTTCGCCCGCAACGTCTTCGCGACCGCTGCGGCGTCGATGGATTCGTCGAAGTCGATCGTCGCCACCACCTGCGAGCGGTCGGCCGGGTCGGTCACGAACGGCGTCGCGAAGGATGCCGCATCCGCCCAGTCGTAGAGCAGCCCCGACGACTCCTTGGTGCGGGCGTCGGCCCAGGCGAGGCCGCCGTTGCCGTTGATCCACTCCAGCTGGCTCTCCAGCAGCACCAGGGTGGCGATCGCGGGGGTGTTGAGCGTCTGGTCGAGGCGGCTGTTGTCGAGCGCGTTCTTGAGGCTGAGAATCTCGGGAATCCACCGGTCGCTCGCCGCGATGCGCTCGATGCGTTCGATCGCCGCGGCCGACACGAGGGCGAACCACAGGCCGCCGTCGCTTGCGAGGTTCTTCTGCGGTGCGAAGTAGTAGACATCCGTCTCGGCGGCGTCGAACAGCACGCCGCCGGCCGCACTCGTCGCATCGATCACGGTGAGCGCGCCGGGGTCGCCGTGCACCCGCTTCACCGGCGCCATGACGCCCGTCGAGGTCTCGTTGTGGGTCCAGGCATAGAGGTCGACGCCGGCGAGCACCTCGACGTCGGCGCGCTGACCGCCGGGCACCTGGATGACGTGGGGCTTCTCGAGGAACGGCGCGGCGGCGGCGGCGGCGAACTTCGCGCCGAACTCGCCGAACGCGAGGTTCTCGCTGCGCTTGTCGATCAGCGAGAAGGCTGCCATGTCCCAGAACGCCGTCGACCCGCCGTTGCCGAGCAGCACCTCATAGCCGTCGGGGATGCTGAAGAGGTCGGCGAGGCCGGAGCGCACGCGACCGACCAGGTTCTTCACCGGGGCCTGACGGTGCGAGGTGCCCAGCAGATCGGCGTTGGCGCGCAGGTGCTCGAGTTGCTCGGCCCGCACCTTCGAGGGTCCGCAGCCGAACCGACCGTCGGCGGGCAGCAGGTCACGCGGAATCTCAAGCGTCGGCATGGTCGGATTCTATCGGCGGCCCGAACTAGGCTGATCACCCTGGGAGGCCGCCACCGATGACCGATCTCGTCGACACGACGGAGATGTATCTCCGCACCATCTACGACCTCGAAGAAGAGGGAATCGTGCCGCTGCGTGCGCGCATTTCCGAGCGTCTCGGGCACTCCGGCCCCACGGTGTCGCAGACGATCGGGCGGATGGAACGCGACGGTTTGGTGCGCGTCGAAGGCGACCGGCATCTCGAGTTCACCCCCGAGGGCCGCAGCCGCGCCCTGCATGTCATGCGCAAACACCGACTCGCCGAGCGCCTGCTGCACGACGTGATCGGCCTCGACTGGAGTCTCGTTCACGACGAGGCGTGCCGGTGGGAACACGTCATGAGCGAGCAGGTGGAGCGTCGCCTGCTCGAGGTGCTCGGCAACCCGACTGAGTCGCCCTACGGCAATCCGATCCCCGCGCTCGAAGAGATCGGCGGGCAGGCATCCCGGCCGTTCCTCGAGGGTGTCGTGAACATCGTCGAGCGGGTGCGGGGCGAGGAGTCGCCCGTGTCGGCGCAGATCCGTCGCCTGGGCGAACCCGTGCAATTCGAACCCGAACTGCTCGAGCAGCTGCGTTCCGCAGGCGTCGTGCCCGGGGCGGAGGCCATGATCTCGTCGGCCGGCGGGTATGTGCTCGTGCAGGTCGACGGTTTCGGTGACGGGCTCGAGCTGCCGCCCGAGGTCGCCGTCCACGTCTACGTCGCCACCTGATCCGTTCCGTCCGGCTCGACGGGTGAGCGGTCGACACAACGAAGGAATCTTCACCGTGCCGTAACCGACGCGAGGGTTTTCTGCGGCTACCCTGGAACCCTCGATCATTCGAGGGTCTAGGAGAGACGTATGCGCAACATGGGCAGCATCCCCACCAAGGATGCGCGCGCGCTGTTCCGTATACGGCGCAGCATCCGGCCGGTCGTGCACTGTCACGTTCCGGTCGTATAGAGGCGCTGTCGTTCGCGACGGCGCCTTTTTGTTCCTCTGAGATCTTCGTTCGTTCGGGGAGTCGAATGCCTGCAAGCCGTGCAGGCGCCTTCGAGAGGAGACACCGTCTTGCGCACCCTGGTACTCAACGCCGGCTTTGAGCCGCTCGCTGTCGTGTCGTTCAAGCGAGCGCTCGTGCTCGTGCTCGGCGGCAAAGCCGCCATCGTCGCCAGCGACGAAGATCACCCGGTGATCGGCATCTCGGGGGAGTGGGATCGCCCGTCGGTCATCATCCTGCGCCGCTACGTGAAAGTGCCGTCGGGGCGCAACGTGCCGGTGTCGCGCCGCGGAGTGCTACGTCGCGACGGGCAGCGCTGCGCCTACTGCGCCGCCGGCGCCTCGACGATCGACCACGTCATCCCCCGTTCCCGCGGCGGAGCCGACAGCTGGGAGAACCTCGTCGCGTGCTGTCTGCGCTGCAACAACACGAAGGGCGATCGCACGCCGCAAGAGATGGGCTGGTCGCTGCGCACCATCCCGCGGGCGCCGCACGGCACGGCTTGGCTCGTGCGGGGCGTCGAGCGCGCGCAGCCGCAGTGGGAGGAATTCCTCGCCCCCGCCGCGTGACGTCGTTATCTCACCGTGACTTCCCAGGGTTGGTCGCGTAAGGTCGAAAGGTCGCTGACCCGGAGGCCAACAACGTGACGGATAGCGAGTTCCCTGATTCTTCGGGACTCCTCGGTGAGCAGGATGCGGATTCCCCGTCCATGCTCGCCCTGTCATCGACCGTCCCCGGATTCTCCTCACGTCGCGAGATGCGACAGGCCGGCGGCTACCGATCGACCGAGGTCGCCGCCTCGTCCGTGGCCCGCACCCGCCTCGCGAAGAAGGCCACGGCCCCCCGCGTTCGGGATGGCGTGCGTCGTGACCTCGCGAAGCCGTCGGCGAACGCGTGGCGGCGAAAACTCCAAAGCGCGGGCGTGATGGCGCTCGTCTTCGGGCTCTTCGCGTCGCTGACCCTGCCAGCTTTCGCCGATCAGAACGATCTCGCCGAGTTCGCGGAACCCGCTGACTCTCAGACCGTCGAGGTGACGGCCGCGACCACCGACCTGTCCGCGAACATCCGCGACTCCTACGGCGTGACGAACGCCGCCGACCTGCGCAGGATGTACGCCGACGCCATCCGCCAACAGAACCTCGCCGCGTACATGAACTCCGGCGCCCGCGAACTCGGCGACGACTACCCCTGGCCCGACCAGCTCAGCCGGCCGCAAGGTGGCGGCCTCTCCCCGCTCAACTACTACTACCGTGAGTGCGTCGACTTCGTCGCCTGGCGCCTCAACCGCGACGCCGGCTCGACGTCGGCACCGTTCCGGTGGGTCTGGTCGAACCTCGCGCAAGGCAGCGCGTACGCGTGGAAGCGCGAGTGGGAAAGCAAAGGCTGGCCCACCGGCCCCACCCCTGTCGTCGGTGCTGTCGCATGGGTGCCGGGCGGCAACCACGTCGGCTACGTGTCGGGCATCCTTTCCGACGGGAGCGTCGTCATCGAGGAGTACAACTACGCGGTCGACAAGGGCTACGGTCAGCGCATCGCCCCGGCAAGTGCCTTCTACTACCTCTACGCCCCGCCCGCCTGAGCGGTGTGTTCGAATCGGTGAGTTCGATTCCGATCAGAATTGAACCGGCAGGATGCCGAACGCCCATCCCTGAGTGACGACGACGAGAAGGACAGCTATCCGCGGCGAGCGAGCGACTCGCCTCGTGTCCCGGCTGCGCCCCTCGCGTCGTGTCGCGACCGATCCGGACCGTCGCCGTGACGGGCGTCGATGACGATCGACGCAGCGAAGTTCACGGCAAAGAAGCTGGCCGCGAGGCGGTGGATCATCGCGCCGGTGAGCTGCGACGGGTCTCACCGGGGAGGTGTCGCCGTAGAATCGGGCGGTCAGCCTCTGTAGCTCAATGGAAGAGCAGTTCCGTCCTAAGGAAAGGGTTGGGGGTTCGAGTCCCTCCAGGGGCACCGATCGGAATAGCGACCGGAAGATCTAAAGGCGGCGGCGTAGCCGCTCGTCGACCTAGCCGAGGGTCATGCCCTTGCGTCGGTTGCAATCCCCACAGAGCAATTGGAGATTGCGGGCGGTGTTTGATCCACCCATCGCGAACGGGATGATGTGATCGAATTCCAGGTTCGCCTGGCTTGCGCACTCGACGCATCTGCCGCCATCACGCTGCCACACCTCGACTCTGACCTCCTGCGGCACTCGCTCCCGCTGGCGAGGCTTGTCAAGCTGTTGGGACATCGCTTGCAGCGCGTGGGCCTTCTCTAGCGCGAGCCTCCTCCTGTTGCGATCTTGATTCAGCAGCGCACGCACGTCCTCGGGCGTCAGGTCAGGGTCTTCGGCGAGAAACACCTTGCCCTCGAATACCCATACCGCATGCCTGCTTTCATCGAGACCCGAGTCTTCGATCGGGAGGCGGAGCGGCAGCGTGCTCGTCTCCAACCAATCCTTCTGCTCAATTCGCCACTCGTGCTTGCGCTCAGGGTTGTCCCGGCGGTCGTGCCACTTCTCGCGAACAAGGGGCAGTCCGTACGCGACGACGTCGACCGCTTCGCCGTATTGCTCCAGCTCCGCCTTCGCCTCATCTCGCATGTGCTGGCGTTGACCTTCGTACGCTGGATCTACCCCATGTCCGCGTGGACTCCAGAGTTCAACATCAGCAGACCTGGCGTTTTCCGTGTGCGTCGCTCGGAGCTGCTTCAGAAAGGCCACGCTGGAAGTCTTTCAGAGACGCACGACACCACGAAGGCTGCTCCGGGCGTCGTGTCGGATGCCATCATGGCCGGATGAAGCTCGACTGGTTGGTGGTCTTGATGGACGAGATCGCTGTCACGACGTGGGATCTGCTTGAGCTCTCCCGGGCACTCGGCGATCACACCAGCGAGCCTACGATCACCGAGATCAGCGCCCTTCGTCTGAGAGCTGCCAACGCTGTTCGGGGATACTCGCTACGGGTCCACCAGTTCACTCAGCTTGAGGAGAGGGCGAACGGCGCCCACCTCGAACTGTGGGTCGAGACGAGAACCGGCCATGCCCTCGGCTACAGCATCCAAGCCAAGCGTCTCTTCAGCGGTACGAAGACCAAGAACTACCGTCAGCTCAACGAGCGGGATGAGAAGACGGGCGACTATCAGTACGAGCGGCTTATCGCCCACGCAACGGCGGTTGGAAGTATTCCGATGCACGTCTTCTACAACGGTGGCGACATTGAGGAGGTCCCGGCCCTCGTAGCGGGCGGTGTCATAGCGTCGTAGCAACGAAGGGGGTTGCGGGTGGCGCAGCGGCGGAGGTTGTCGTTTGAGGATCGGGTTCAGATCGCGGTCGGGATCAAGCAAGGGCTGGGTGATCGTGAGATTGGTGAGTTGATCGGTCGGGATCGCACGGTCGTCTGGCGGGAGCGATCCCGGAACTCGTGGAAGACCCGCGGCTACCAGCCGGTCGCCGCGGACGCGAAGGCGCTGAGGCGTCGCTCCCGTCCGCAGGAGCGGGCGGTCGACGCCGATCCGGTGCTTCAGGCTCGTGTCCGCGCTGATCTGAAGCGGTCCAGGACGCCCAGGCAGATCGCGGGTCGGTTGCGGCGGGAAGCCGATGACGCCAGCGTTGGCGTGATGGAGCACTCACCCGAGGCGGATGGCCGCACGGTCTCTCATGAAGCGATCTACCGGTGGATCTACGCGCACCCGAAGGGGTGGCTGGCGAGGGAGGGGATTCTGCTGCGTTCCAAGCAGACCACCCGGAAACGCCGCCGACCGGTCGGGGAACGCACCGGTGGACGGATCGTGGGCATGATCTCCATCGACGACCGGCCTCAGGAGGCGTCGGATCGGCGGGTTCCCGGAGCGTGGGAGGGAGACCTGATCATCGGCGCAGGCGGGAAGTCCGCCGCGGCCACCCTGGTAGAACGCCGCTCCCGCTACGTGATCATCCTGGGGCTGCCCGAAGGGAAGAACGCCGACGGGGTCGCGGACGTCCTCATCGATCGGGTGAACGATCTGCCGGCGCATCTGCGTGGCTCGCTGACCTGGGACCAGGGCACCGAGATGGCCAGGCATGCGCAACTCACGTTGGCGACATCGCTGCCGGTCTACTTCGCCCACCCCCGGTCGCCATGGGAACGACCCAGCAACGAGAACACCAACGGGCTGATCCGCGAGTACCTGCCGAAGGGTATCGAGATCACTTCCCGCCAGCCCTACCTCGACATGATCGCCGACGAGCTCAACAACCGCCCCCGCCAGACCCTCGGATTCCTCACCCCGAAAGAAGTCTTCGAACGCCTACTCACCGACCAAGCCGTTGCCTAGACGACTTGACACCGCCGCGAGTTGGCGCCAGCCGCACAATATCTATGGCTGCGCGGCCGCCCGCACGACCGAGGTACTTTCAATTCGGAAGCCCAAGAAGACGGGACTCCACTAAGAGCGAGTTTCATGGCTCTTCATCATGAAGCGGGGTGAGCGGGTCGTTGCGGGGTGAGGGGCCGGGGTCTTCCAGGATGGAAGTTCCTACTCCTCCTTCGAGAAAGACCCCGACGTGTCTCACCCTATTTCGGGGTGCG